>JAWLGU010000050.1:0-35596 GCA_041690675.1 Pseudomonadales bacterium
AGGCGTGCAGCGCGATCTGCTGCCGCTCATCGAAGGCTGCACCGTCTCCACCAAGTACGGCATGATCCGCACCGACCACATCCTGTTCATCGCCTCCGGGGCCTTCCACCTCTCGAAGCCCTCGGATCTCATCCCCGAGCTCCAGGGCCGCCTGCCCATCCGGGTGGAGCTGGCCGCGCTCACCCCGGAAGACTTCCGTCGCATCCTGGTGGAGCCGAGCGCGTCCCTCACCGAGCAGTACCGGGAACTGCTGGCCACCGAGGGCGTCGACATCACCTTCACCGACGACGGTCTGGCGCGCATAGCCGAGCTGGCCTGGCAGGTGAACGAGGGTACGGAGAACATCGGCGCTCGGCGCCTGCATACGGTGATGGAACGGCTGCTCGAGGACGTGTCGTTCCGCGCCGCGGAGCAGAGCGGTCAGCGCCTCGCCATCGATGCGGCCTACGTGGACGGGCAGCTCGCCGAGCTGGTCAAGGATCAGGATCTTTCGCGCTACATCCTCTGAGGCTGACCAGCACCCATGAGCCGACCGCAGAAGATCACCTACCACCGGAAGTCCCGGGTTCTGGAGGTGACGTTCGCCCACCGCACGGTGGAGATTCCCGCCGAGATCCTGCGGGTGTTCTCGCCCTCCGCGGAGGTGCGGGGCCACTCGCCCGAGGAGCGGCGGTTACAGACCGGGAAGAAGTACGTGGCCATCACCGGCATCGAGCCGGTGGGGAACTACGCCATTCGCCTCACCTTCGACGACGGCCACGATTCGGGGCTGTACGCCTGGGAGTACCTGGAGGACCTGGGAAGCCACCTGGACCGCTACTGGCAGGACTACCTCACGGAGCTGAAGGCCGCCAACGCCTCCCGTCTGCCCACGATACCGGTGGGCCAATGGAACCCCAAGGCGTAAACTGCCCCC
The DNA here is from genome assembly GCA_041690675.1 of Pseudomonadales bacterium. Lineage (GTDB taxonomy): Bacteria > Pseudomonadota > Gammaproteobacteria > Pseudomonadales > Azotimanducaceae > UBA7803. The sequence goes on from JAWLGU010000050.1 coordinate 917, forward strand.
CATTCCAAAGGGATTCGCATCGGGATGTCGCGAGACCGTCCGGTTGATTTCGGCTATCGAAAGGTGAGCCCTCGCGAGAAGACCCAACTCGTGGGCGGGGTGTTCGAGCGTGTGGCCGCGCGTTACGACGTCATGAACGATCTCATGTCCCTGGGCACCCACCGGCTGTTCAAGCGCATGACCGTGGAGATGTCGGGGGTACGGCCCGGCATGCGGGTGCTGGACCTGGCCGGCGGCACCGGCGATCTCTCGGCGTTGTTCGCCGCCGCGGTGGGCGAGACCGGATCGGTGGTGCTCGCCGACATCAATCCCGCCATGATGCGGGTGGGACGGGACCGGCTGCTGGACCAGGGCCTGGCCCAGGTGGCGTTCTGCCAGACCAGCGCCGAGCAGCTGGCGTTCGCCGACGCCAGCTTCGACTGCGTGGTCATCGGCTTCGGTCTGCGCAACTTCACCGACAAGGAGGGCGCCCTGCGGGAGATACGGCGGGTGCTGGCGCCGGGCGGGGTACTGCTGGTGCTGGAGTTCTCCAAGCCGGAGAACCCGCTGCTGGAATCCGCCTACGCCGCCTTCCAGGCGCTGTGGCCGGCCATGGGGCAGCTCGTGGCCGGAGATGCCGGCAGCTACCGCTACCTGGTGGAATCCATTCGCATGCATCCGCCCCAGCAGGCCCTGAAGCTGATGATGGAGGATGCCGACTTCGTCGGCGTCGAGTACCACAATCTGGTGGGCGGCATCGCCGCCATTCATCGGGGCGTGCGACCGTGAGCGCCCGGCGGGGGGGCCTCGACTCCGTGCTCGCCGACACCCTGGCGGAGCTGGCCAACAAAGGCCTCGATCTCGACCCGGTGAGCCGGGCCCGCCTCGGTGCCCTGGAAGGCAGGCGCCTGCTGATCACGGTGGAAATGCCGCCCCCCCTGGCCGCGCGGGAACTGGGCCTGACGGTGCTGGCCGAACGGCTACGCTTCTTCCCGCATGCACCGGAATCGCCCCACGCGGTGATTCGCGGCGCGCCGCTCGCCCTCGCTGCTTGGGCACTCGGCGGCGCAGACAACGCTGGACGCCTCGCCGCCGGCCTGCAGATCGACGGTGACGTGGCCGTGGCGCAGGAGCTGGGCGAGCTGCTGCGCAGCTACCGGCCGGACCTGGGCGGCCCCCTGGAACGTCTGCTGGGGCCGGAGCTCGCGGGGACGGCGCTCGGCACCCTGGAGCTGGCCGGCGCCGCCCTGCGCTCAGCCCTCGAGGGGGTCGGCCAAACGGTGCGGGAAGGCGGCGCCCGGGTCTTCGTCGACCGTGCCGGCGCCGAGCGCTTCCTGGACGACCTGGACGACCTGCGCCTCCGCATCGACCGGCTGGCGGCCCGGATGACTGCCGAGGAGCGACGCAGGACCACGCCGTGAGGGTGCTCAAGCGCCTCGTCCAGGTGATCTGGACCGTCAGCCGCTATCGGCTCGACACCCTGCTCGAAGGCGACGGAGACACCGAGAGCCCTCTGCCGCCGCGCTACCGCGCCCTGCTGCGACTGTCACCGTCGCGTCTCATTCCGGCGGGCCAGCAATCCCGGGGCGCCCGCCTGCGCCTGGCGCTGGAGCACCTGGGCCCGGTGTTCATCAAGTTTGGCCAGCTCCTCTCCACCCGGCGGGACCTGATTCCCCTGGACATCGCCGACGAGCTGGCGCGCCTGCAGGATCACGTGCCGCCGTTTCCGGGCCCGGAAGCCAGGGCCCTGGTGGAGCAGGCGGTCGGCCGGCCCATCGAGGAGGCGTTCGGCACCTTCGACCCGGTGCCCATGGCCTCGGCCTCGGTGGCCCAGGTGCACGCCGCGACGCTGCGCGACGGCACCGAGGTGGTGGTGAAGGTGGTGCGGCCCGGCATCGACGCCGTGATCAGAAACGACATCGAGCTGCTGCGGCTGCTGGCCGATTTCCTGGAAGAGCACTCGCGGGACGCCCGGCGCCTGCACCTCAAGGAGGTGGTAGCGGACTACGAGCGCACCATTACCGACGAGCTGAATCTCGAGCAGGAGGCGGCCAACACCGCGCGCCTGCGCGCCAACTTCGCCGGCTCGCCGCTCTTGTACGTGCCCCGGGTGTACTGGGAGCTCACCCGCCCCAACGTGCTGGTGCTGGAGCGCATCTACGGCATTCCCATCGGCGACATCGAGGCGTTGAAGGCCCGCGGCACCGACCTGAAGAAGCTGGCGGACCGGGGGGTGGAGACGTTCTTCACCCAGGTGTTCGAGCACAACTTCTTTCACGCCGACATGCACCCGGGCAACATCTTCGTCGACGCCCGCGACCCGGAGAACCCCAGCTACATCGCCATCGACTGCGCCATCATCGGCTCCCTGACCCGCGAGGATCAGGAGTACCTGGCGCGCAACATCCTGGCCTTCTTCAACCGCGACTACGCCGAGGTGGCCAGGCTGCACCTGGAATCCGGATGGGTGCCCGAGCACACCGACCCGCACGAGTTCGAGCGGGTCATCAAGGACCTCTGCGAGCCCATCTTCGCCAAGCCCCTGAACGAGATCTCCTTCGGGCTGTTTCTGGTGCAGCTCTTCGATACCGCCCGCACCTTCGACATGGAGATCCAGCCCCAGCTCGTGCTGCTGCAGAAGACTTTGCTGTACATCGAGGGCCTGGGACGGGAGCTGTATCCGGAGCTGGACCTGTGGGAGACGGCGAAGCCGTACATGGAGCGCTGGATGGCGGAGCACGTGGGGCCGGCGGCGGCGCTGCGGGAGCTGGCGGAGTACGTTCCGGATATCCTGGCCCAGCTCCCCCGGCTGCCCGCCATCCTGGCCCGTACCGGCGCACAGCAGAGGCGCATGGAGCGCACCCTGAGCCGCCAGGGTGAGGCGGTGCGCGCCCTGGAGGAACGCCTGGAACGTCTCGATCGCCGCTCCCGCACGCGGCGGATGTCGGGCGCCGCTTTGCTCGTGCTCGCCGGCGTCCTACTATGGGTGCCCATTTCCCAATCCCTGCACACGGGCCTGGAACTCGGCACCGTGGCAGGCCTGATCAGCGCCGCCCTGGGAGCTGTGCTCCTGGTGCGGCCATGAGGGGGCATTCGTGACCACCACCCGAAACGACATCCTGGACGACCTGGTCGAGGTGCTGAAGTCGCGCCGCGGCGGCGATCCCGGAGCCTCCTACGTGGCCTCCCTGTACGCCCGCGGCGTGAACAAGATCCTCGAGAAGGTGGGCGAGGAGGCGGTGGAGGTGATCCTCGCCGGCAAGGATGCCGATGCCGCGGGATCCGGGGATCGCAACCAGGCCCTGATCGGCGAGGTGGCGGATCTCTGGTTTCACAGTCTGGTGCTGCTGGTGCACCTGAACCAGGAACCGCACTGGGTGCTCGAGGAGCTGGCGTCCCGATTCGGCACCTCGGGGCACGTGGAGAAGGCGAGCCGCGGGCGCCGGGACGCCGACGCCTTCTGACGGGTGACGGATACCCGGAGCCCCGGCGGTGTCATAATTACCTCATCGCGCCGCCGCGAAGCTGCCGGCGCAGGCAAACGGAGTTAGATCATGTTCGGAGGATTCGGACTCACGGAGCTGCTGGTCATCCTGGCCATCGTGCTCCTCATATTCGGGCCCAAGCGCCTGAAGACCCTGGGGTCCGACCTGGGGTCCGCCATCAAAGGCTTTCGCACGGCCGTGAGCGAGGACGAGAAGAAGGCCGAGGCCGAGCAGGACCCGCGGGTCATCGAGGGCGAGGTGAATCAGGCCCAGAAGACGGAGCGCAAGCAAGACTCGAATGTTTGACATCGGCTTTCCGGAGCTGCTGGTAATCGCCATCGTCGGGCTCCTGGTGATCGGCCCGGAGCGTCTGCCGGAGGCGCTGCGCACCCTCGGTCTGTGGATCGGCCGCCTGCGCCGCAGCTTCACCAGCGTCAAGGCCGAGATCGAGCGGGAGATCGGCATGGACGAGGTGCGCCGCCAGCTCCACAACGAAGCGGTGATGGAGGAGATGAAGCGCATCGAGCGGGACGTGCGCCGATCCATCGACCCCGAGCAGGACCCGAAGCCGACGGCGCCCACCGCGCCCGATGCCGGCCCCCCCGCGGCCGGCGCACCCGAGGTGCCCGAGGGGCCCGCCTCCGACGAATCCGACACGGACCACCGCGAACGCCATGGCTGACCCGGACCCGCGAGACCACGACGACGAGGTCGACAGCAACGAGCAGCCGTTCCTCGACCACCTCATCGAGCTCCGAAGCCGCATTCTGCGCTCCCTGGTGGTCGTGCTGGTCCTGTTCTTCCCCATCTACTACTTCGCCAACGACATCTACGAGTTCGTGGCGGCGCCACTGCTGGCCCATCTGCCGAGCCACTCCACCATGATCGCCACGGAGGTGGCGTCGCCGTTTCTCACCCCGTTCAAGCTGGCGATATTCACCGCGGTGCTGGCCGCCATGCCCTTCATCCTCCATCAGGCCTGGGCCTTCGTCTCGCCGGGGCTGTACCTCCACGAGAAACGCTTCGCCCTGCCGCTGCTGGTCTCCAGCGTGTTGCTGTTCTACGGCGGCATGGCCTTCGCCTACTTCCTGGTCTTTCCGCTGGTGTTCCAGTTCTTCGCCACCGTGGCGCCGAGCAACGTCACCTGGATGACGGACATCAACGCCTACCTGAGCTTCGTGCTGAAGATGTTCTTCGCCTTCGGCCTGGCGTTCGAGATCCCCATCGCCATCCTGCTGATGATCTGGTCGGGCCTCACCACCGCCGACAGCCTGGCCCGGCATCGGCCCTACGTGATCGTCGGCTGCTTCGTCGCCGGCATGCTGCTCACGCCACCCGACGTGCTCTCCCAGATCCTGCTGGCCGGGCCCATGTGGCTGCTGTTCGAGGCGGGGGTGTATCTGGCGAGATTCCTGGGGCGGCGCGAAGGCGCCGGCGATCAGCCATCGGCTGTCAGCGGTCGGCAAGAGTGATGGTCGCTATCCGCTGTCCGCTGGAGGGCTTTCGGCTATCGGCTTTCGGCTGTCGGCAAGAGGGTCGTCGCCAGATTCTGGCGCAGCGCTTCTTGCTGATCGCCGACCGCTGATCGCTGATCGCTAGCTTCCAGCGGACAGCGGACAGCGGACAGCTCCCCCTCTCAGCGATCCAATAGGAATGTCACCGGCCCGTCATTCACCAGCCCCACCTGCATGTCCGCGCCGAACACGCCGGTCGCCACCTTGGGATAGCGGGCGCTGAGTTCCTCGACGAAGGTCTCGTAGACGCGCTGGGCCTCGCCGGGGGGCGCAGCGGTGCTGAAGCCGGGACGGTTGCCGCGCCGGGTATCCGCCGCCAGCGTGAACTGAGAAACCACCAGCAGCTCGCCCTCCACGTCGGTGACGGAGCGGTTCATGGGTTTCTCGGCGTCCGGAAAGATGCGCAGCGCCAGCACCTTGCCCGCCAGCCACGCCGCCTCCGCGGCGCCGTCGCCGGGCTCCACCCCGACGAACACCAGCAGCCCCCGGCCGATGGCCGCCACGGTCCGGCCGTCGACGTCGACCCGGGCCTCGGAGACGCGCTGGAGGAGAAGGCGCATGGGAACGGCGCTATGCGCTGGTGCGCTGTCCGCTGTCCGCTTTCCGCCTTCCGCAAGAGGGCTTTCGCGAGGATCCGGCGGTGGATTTCCTGCGGACAGCGGATAGCGGACAGCGGATAGCGAACGGACAAGTCACCCCGCGACCCTCGCCTGACTCCCCCGCTTCCGCTCATGCTCCTTCAAGAACTGTTTGCGGATGCGGATGGCCTTCGGCGTCACCTCCACCAGCTCGTCCTCGTCGATGAACTCCAGCGCCTGCTCCAGCGTCATGCGCACCGGCGAGGTGAGCAGGATGTTCTCATCGCTACCGGCCGCCCGTATGTTGGTGAGCTTCTTCTCCTTCATGGGGTTCACGGTGAGGTCGTTGTCGCGGCTGTGGATGCCCACCACCATGCCCTCGTAGACCTCGTCGCCGGGGCCGATCATGAGCCGGCCCCGGTTCTGCAGGTTGAAGAGGGCATAGGCCACCGCCTTGCCTTCCGCGTTGGCCACCAGCACGCCGCTGCTGCGGCGGCCCAGATCGGACTCCGCCCGCGGGCCGTAGCCGGCGGAGCCGAAGGTGAGGATGCCGGTGCCCGACGTCATGGAGAGAAACAGCGGCCGGTAACCCATGAGTCCGCGGGTGGGAATGCGATAGCGCAGCACCACCCGGCCCTGGCCGTCGGGGCGCATGTCCGTGAGCTCCCCACGCCGCTCGCCCAGGCTTTCCATGACCTTGCCCTGATGGGCTTCCTCGATGTCCACCGTGAGGCTCTCGTAGGGCTCCATCACCTGCCCGTCCACCTCGCGAGTGATGACGTGAGGCCGGGACACGGCCAGCTCGTAGCCTTCCCTGCGCATGGTCTCGATGAGCACCGACAAGTGGAGCTCGCCGCGCCCGGAAACCTCGAAGCGATCCCGGTCCTCGGTCTCCTTGACCGACAGCGCCACGTTGTGGGAGGCCTCCCGCCACAGACGCTCCTTGAGCTGGCGGCTGGTGAGGAAGTCGCCTTCGCGGCCGGCGAAGGGCGAGGTGTTGACGCAGAACATCATGGTGAGGGTGGGCTCGTCCACTATCAGCGGCGGCAATGCTTCCACCTTGTCCGGCGCGCACAGGGTGTCGGAGATGCCGATGTCCTCCACGCCGGTGACGCAGACGATGTCCCCGGCCGATGCGGCAGGCCGCTCCACCCGCTCGAGGCCGTGATAGCCGAGAATGGAGAGCACCCGGGCGCGGCGCGTGTGACCCTGCCGATCCACCACCACCACCGGCGTGTTGCGCTCGATGCGGCCGCGGCGGATGCGGCCCACGCCCATGACCCCGAGATAGCTGGAATAGGCGAGCGAGCTGATCTGCATCTGAAAGGGCCCCTCCTCGTCCACGTCCGGGGGCGGCACGTGGGTCAGGATGGCGTCGAGCAGGGGCGTCATGTCGTCGGACAGCTGATCCGGCTCCGGGCCGGCCTGACCGAGCAGCGCCGAGGCGTAGATCACCGGAAAATCGAGCTGCTGGTCCGTGGCGCCCAGACTGTCGAACAGGTCGAACACCTGGTCGATGACCCGATAAGGTTCCGCGCCGGTGCGGTCCACCTTGTTCACCACCACGATCGGGTTCAGCCCCGCGGCGAAGGCCTTCTGGGTGACGAACCGGGTCTGCGGCATGGGGCCGTCCACCGCGTCCACCAGCAGCAGCACCGAGTCCACCATGGACAGGATCCGCTCCACCTCGCCGCCGAAATCCGCGTGCCCCGGCGTGTCGACGATATTGATGCGGTAGCCGGCGTACTCGATGGCCGTGTTCTTGGAAAGAATGGTGATGCCACGCTCGCGCTCGAGCTCGTTGGAATCCATCACCCGCTCGGGACCCTCCCGGTCCAGGGTGCCGGTCTGCTGCAGCAGCCGGTCCACCAGGGTGGTCTTGCCGTGGTCGACGTGGGCGATGATAGCCACGTTGCGAAGGCGGTCGTGATTCGTATCTCTTTGCGACACCGAAGATATCCTACTAAACTGCGCGGCCCGAGCTCGCCCGATCAGGCCGATTAGACCTGATCGCTCATGATTCGATCACTTCCTGGAAACGATTCTTCTCGAGGGCAGCCCGCGCGGGGGCGGCGATTATGACGGAACAGACGAAAGTTGTCGCGCCGAAGGCGGTGGCGCTGATCTCCGGCGGTCTCGACTCCATGCTGGCCGCCCGGGTGGTCATGGACCAGGGTGTGCACGTGGAGGGGCTCAACTTTTTCACCGGGTTCTGCGTCGAGGGCCACACCCACGCCATCCGCGAGCGCAGGAAGTCCAAGGCGCCGAAACGCAACAACGCCCTGTGGGTGGCTGAGCAGCTGGGCATCAAGCTGCACATCATCGACGTCATCGACGAATACAAGGACATCGTCCTCAACCCGAAGCACGGCTACGGGGCGAACCTGAATCCCTGCCTCGACTGCAAGATCTTCATGGTGAAGAAGGCTCTGGCGTGGGCGTTCATGGAGGAGCACGGCTTCGACTTCATCATCACCGGCGAGGTGGTGGGCCAGCGGCCGAAGAGCCAGCGCCGCGAAACCATGCCCATCATTGCCCGGGAATCCGGCGCCGAGGACCGCCTGCTTCGACCGCTTTGCGCCAAGCATCTGCCCGAGACCCTGCCGGAACGCGAGGGCTGGGTGGATCGCGAAAGGCTGTTCGATTTCCACGGCCGCAACCGCAAGCCCCAGCTCGAGCTGGCCCGGAGCCTTGGTTTCAGCGAGTGGGCACAGCCCGCCGGCGGTTGCTGCTTCCTCACCAACGCCGACTACTCCGCCAAGCTTCAGGACCTGTGGGCTTCCCGCGGTCACCGGGAGTACGACCTGGACGACATCATGCTGCTGAAGGTGGGCCGGCATCTGCGCCCGGATCCCGCCTTCAAGCTTATCCTCGGCCGGGAGGAGGGCGAGAACCGCTACCTGGAAGGCTATCGCAAACGCTTCATCACCCTGCGCACCCTGAGCCACAAGGGGCCGCTCGCCATGATCGACGGCACGCCGGATGACTCTCAGGTGCGTCTGGCGGCACGGATCCTGGCGCGCTACAGTCAGGGCCGGGACGCCGAGGAGGTCCAGGTGGCCGTGGAACGGCCCGCGGGCACCGGCGAGGTCCTGAAGGTGGCGCCGCTGCCGCCCCACGGCATCCGCGACGAGTGGTGGGTGTGACGGCGGCCCGGCAGGCGAGGCTGGACGCACTGGGACTGTTGTGCCCCATGCCCGTGATCCGCACCCAGGACAGGGTGGGCCAACTGGAGCCCGGCACGGTGCTGGAGGTGCTTGCCACCGACCCGGGCGCGCTGCACGACATCCGCGCCTGGTGCCGGGTGCACGGCCACGACTACCTCGACGACCGGGAGTGCCTCGACCTCGGTTGCGGCGAGACCTCCCAGAAGCACTACCACATCCGCTTGCGGGTCGCGGAGCGAGCTTGACGCACCACAACGGTGCATTGCTATCAGGAGCACCGCAGCTATGCCCCATCCTGGTGCGAATGTGAGCAATCACAAACCCCACAGCAGGCGCGAGGCAAGGCTTTTTCCCTGGCACAGTTATTGCGCACCAGGACGGAACGTTGGGGCAGAGGGTGAGCCAGTTTCGATCACCGCGCCCGCTTCGGGAACCCAAAACGACGAGCAGGAGCAGCGAACGCAATGTCCGACAAGACACTGAAGATGATCAAAGACCACGAGGTCAAATGGGTGGATCTGCGATTCACCGATCCCAAGGGGAAGGAGCAGCACACCACCGTTCCGGCCTCCAAGGTCGACGCCGACGCCATGCAGGACGGCTTCATGTTCGACGGCTCGTCCATCGCCGGCTGGAAGGCCATCAACGAGTCCGACATGATCCTCATGCCCGACGACGACACCTCGGTGCTGGACCCGTTCCGCGACGACACCACCCTGATTCTGCGCTGCGACATCGTCGAGCCCAGCACCATGCAGCCCTACGACCGGGACCCCCGCTCCATCGCCAAGAAGGCGGAGGCGTACCTGAAGTCCTCGGGCATAGGCGACACCGCCTACTTCGGCCCGGAGAACGAGTTCTTCGTCTTCGACGACGTGCGCTGGAAGGTGGAGATCAGCGGCTCGTTCTATTCCATCGGCGCCGAGGAAGCGGCGTGGTCCTCCCACTCCGAGTTCGAGGGCGGCAACCTAGGCCACCGGCCCCGGGTCAAGGGCGGCTACTTCCCGGTGCCACCCGTGGATTCCGCCGCCGACCTGCGGGCCGCCATGTGCAACGCCATGGAGGCCATGGGGCTCGTCACCGAGGTGCACCACCACGAGGTGGCCACCGCCTGCCAGAACGAGATCGGCGTGCGCTTCAACACGCTGGTCAAGAAGGCCGACGAGGTGCAGATCTACAAGTACTGCGTGCACAACGTGGCGGACGCCTACGGCAAGACCGCCACCTTCATGCCGAAGCCGCTGGTGGGCGACAACGGCAACGGCATGCACGTGCACCAGTCCATCGCCAAGGGCGACACCAACCTCTTCTACGGGGACAAGTACGCAGGGCTTTCCGACACGGCCCTGTACTACATCGGCGGCATCATCAAGCACGCCAAGGCCCTGAACGCCTTCGCCAACGGCAGCACCAACTCCTACAAGCGCCTGGTGCCCGGGTTCGAGGCGCCGGTGCTGCTGGCGTACTCCGCCCGCAACCGTTCGGCGTCCATCCGGGTGCCCTACATCCAGGGCGGCAACCCGCGGGCCTACCGGGTGGAAGTCCGCTTCCCGGACAGCACCGGCAATCCCTACCTCACCTTCGCCGCCATGCTCATGGCGGGCCTGGACGGGATCCAGAACGAGATCCACCCCGGCGACGCGCTGGACAAGGACCTCTACGACCTGCCCCCGGAAGAGCTGAAGGACATCCCCACGGTGGCTCACTCCCTGGAGGAAGCACTGAACGCCCTGGATCAGGATCGTGACTTCCTGAAGGCCGGCGGCGTGTTCACCGATGGCGCCATCGACGGCTACCTGGCGATCAAGCGCGAGGAGGTGGACTACCTGCGGATGCTGACCCACCCCGCCGAGTTCGAGATGTACTACAGCGTCTGATCGCCGTCGACCAGGCCCTTTCTCGGCACCAGCCCCGGTTCTTACGAATCGGGGCTTTTTTTCGCATTCCCGGGGCCCATCACTGGTGTATAACAGGATCCGGACCGCCCATGCGAGACCGCCAATGACCATGCGCACGCCCCGCCGATACCCGCCTCCCCGCCGGCCCGCTGGACGCGGCTGGTTGCCGGTAGCGGGGGCCCTCTGGGCGCTGGCCCTGGCCGCTCCGGCGGTCACCGACGCCGCCGAGATCTACCGCACCGTGGACGAGCACGGCAACGTGGTCTTCACCGACGTGCCGCCGCGCCCGGGGCAACCCGGCGAGACCGTCGAGCTGCAGGCGCCCAATTTCTTCGAAACGCCGCCGCAGCGCGCCACCGGGATCAGCCTGGAGGCGTGGCTCGAGTCCCAGGCCGAGTCGGAGCCCGACGAGGCGGCGACGGTGGGCTATGAGCGCCTGCGGGTGGCAGAGCCGCCCCACGACGCGGCCATCCGCGAGAACGCCGGGAACGTGGTGATCCGCGCGGATCTGCAGCCGGATCTGCGGCCCGGGCACGCCGTGCAGGTGTACCTGGACGGAGCATTGCGCCAGACCGCGCACGACACGACCATTCAACTCGTCAACCTCGATCGTGGCACCCACAGCGTGGAGCTGCGCGTGGTGGACGAGGCGGGTAATCCTCTCATCACCAGCGAGCCATCGGTGTTTCACCTGCAGCGCCGCTCCGTGATCCTGCAGCCCCCGCGCCCCCTGCCCCGCGCCTCCGGAGGCTGATCCCACGGTAGCGGTTCGCACCATTTTGGTGCACACTTGCGCCCCAACAGCGTGCAATGCCCCGGTGATCGCTGGAGACGGTGCTGATCCTGCTGCCGCTCGGACGCCGTTCTAACCCAAGTCACGGGTGCTCTGAGGTTAGTTAGTACTCACGTCCCGGTGCATCACCGGCGCTCATGGTGTTGGACCGTTTTTTGCTGGTCAAGGAGTGGGCGCGGGTCGTGAGTCGATTCTCCTCGATGACGGATCTCAACAAGGTCGACGTACTGGACTGTCTTTCCACCGCGGTGATGGTCCTCGACGGCGAGCTGCGGGTGCAGTATCTGAACTCCGCGGCCGAAGCGCTGCTCGGCTCCAGCGAGGCCCGCTCCACCGGCGCACGGGCGGCCGAGCTGGTGAGCCACGGCGACAGCCACGTCTTCGATGGCCTGGACGTGGTGCTGCACACCGGGCAATCCCTCACCCGTCGCGCGATCCGGTTCCACACCCGGGACGGCACCGAGGTGGTGGCGGACCTCACCGTGTCGCTCGAGCAGGCCAGCGGCTGCCTGATCGTGGAGCTTCAGCCCATCAACCGGCTCATCCGCATCAACCGTGACGATCACGCGGTGTTCTCCCGCGAAACCACCCGCAAGCTGGTGCGCGGTCTGGCCCACGAGATCAAGAATCCTCTTGGGGGTGTGCGCGGAGCCGCTCAACTGCTCGAGCGGGAGCTCGAGAACGAGCAGCACAAGGAGTACACCCGCGTGATCATCGATGAGGCGGACCGCCTGAAGACCCTGGTCGACCGCATGCTCGGCCCCAACCGAAAACCGAAGAAAAAGCCGGTGAACGTGCACGCGGTGATCGAGCACGTGATCCGCCTGGTGGATGCGCAGGACCAGGGGCGCATCGACATCCGCCGCGACTACGACCCCAGCCTGCCGCCGGTGCTGGCGGATGAAGCACAGCTCGTGCAGGCCATCCTGAACATCGCCATGAATGCGTCCCAGGCCCTGGAGGGGCGCGCTCACCCGATGATCTGCGTGCGCACGCGGATCATGCGCCAGTTCACCATCGGCACCCGCCTGCATCGCATGGCGGTGAAGATCGACATCGTCGACAACGGCCCCGGCGTTCCCGAGGACATGCTCGAGCGCATCTTCGTGCCGATGATCAGTGGACGCCCGGAGGGCACCGGTCTCGGACTCGCCATCACCCAGGCCATCATCGGCCAGCATGGCGGCGTCATCGAGTGCGAGAGCCGGCCCGGCCACACCTGTTTTTCCGTATTTCTGCCTGTCGAGGATGCCGATGAGTAATCGAGTCTGGGTCGTGGACGACGACCGCTCCATCCGCTGGGTGCTGGAACGGGCCATGTCCCAGGCCGGTATCCCCATCACCGCCTTCGCCTCCGCCGACCACGCCCTGCACCATCTGGACGACGACCGCCCCATCGCGGTGATCACCGACGTGCGCATGCCCGGCATGGACGGCATGGAGTTCATCGACCGCATCCACGCCGCGTATCCGGAACTGCCGGTCATCGTCATGACGGCGCACTCGGACCTGGACAGCGCCGTCAACGCCTATCAGAGCGGCGCCTTCGAGTACCTGCCCAAACCATTCGACGTGGACGAGGCAGTGGCAATCGTGCGCCGGGCCATCACCTTCGCCGAAGAGGCGGAAACCCCCGCGCCGCTTCCGGAGCCCGAGCCGGCCCAGGAAATCATCGGCCAAGCTCCGGCCATGCAGGAGGTGTTCCGCGCCATCGGCCGCCTCGCCAATTCCAATGTGACGGTGCTGATCCGCGGCGCATCGGGGTCCGGCAAGGAACTGGTGGCGCGGGCCCTGCACCGGCACAGCCCCCGCGCGAACGGCACCTTCGTGGCGTTGAACATGGCGGCCATCCCCCGCGAGCTGGTGGAATCGGAGCTGTTCGGTCACGAAAAGGGCGCGTTCACCGGCGCCAACAGCCAGCGCGTCGGGCGGTTCGAGCAAGCCAACGGCGGCACCCTGTTTCTCGACGAGATCGGCGACATGCCCCCCGACACCCAGACCCGGCTGCTCAGGGTACTCGCCGACGGCGAGTTCTACCGGGTGGGGGGGCACGCGCCGGTGCGGGTGAACGTCCGCATCATCGCCGCCACTCACCAGAACCTGGAGGAACGGGTCAAGGACGGCAGCTTCCGGGAAGACCTGTTCCATCGCCTGAACGTCATCAGCGTGCACGTGCCCACGCTTGCCGAGCGGCGATCCGACATACCGCTGCTGACCCGGTACTTTCTCGACAAGGCCGCGGACGAGCTGGGCGGCGAGCCGAAGATCATGCGTCCGGAGACACTGGAGTACCTCTGCACCCTGCCCTGGCCCGGCAACGTCCGCCAGCTCGAGAACACCTGCCGGTGGCTCACGGTGATGGCCTCGGGACGGGAGATTCACGTGGACGATCTGCCGCCGGAGCTGCGCGCCGACCCCGTGCGCGAGCCATCCGGGGCCGATGACTGGGAGGGAGCGCTCGAGCATTGGGCCGACGCCCTGCTCGGCCGCCCGGAGCACCCGCCGCTTCTGGACCTGGCCGTACCCCGGTTCGAGCGCATCATGATCCGCACCGCGCTCAAGCACACCGGCGGGCGCCGGCGCGATGCGGCGGAGCTGCTGGGCTGGGGCCGGAACACCCTCACCCGTAAGATCGCGGAGCTGGAGATGACCGACCTCTGAGCCGCCGGATTGTCCGGGGCACGCCGCAGCGTTAGCCTGTATCCACCGCACGCGGACGAGGATGCCCACGTGAGCCGGTACCGCTTCGAGACGGACATCGCCCGCCACATCTGGGAGACGAAGTACCGCTACGTCGAAGGCGGCGACGTGGTGGATGAGAGCGTCGAGGACACCTGGCATCGGGTGGCGGCAGCGCTGGCCGCTGTGGAACACCACGATGTGGATGCATGGACCCGGCGGTTCGCAGGGCTCCTCGCCGGCTTCCGCTTCCTTCCCGGCGGCAGGATCCTCGCCGGCGCCGGAACCACGCGCCACGTCACCCTGTTCAACTGCTTCGTCATGGGGCGGATCGAAGACTCCATGGAGGCGATCTTCGATGGGTTGAAGGAAGGCGCCCTCACCATGCAGGCCGGCGGCGGCGTCGGCTACGACTTCTCCACCCTGCGCCCCTCGGGCACCCACGCCAGCGAGACCGGGAACATCGCATCCGGACCGGTGTCGTTCATGCGCATCTGGGACGCCATGTGCGCCACCGTGCTCTCCACCGGCGCACGCCGCGGCGCCATGATGGCCACCCTGCGCTGCGATCACCCGGACATCGACGACTTCGTCGCCGCCAAAGCCGATCCGCTGGAGCTTCGCCACTTCAACTGCTCCGTGCTGGTGACGGATGACTTCATGGAGGCGGTGGAGGCCGACGCCGACTGGACGCTGGTGTTCCCCGCCGCCAAGCTCACGGACAGCGGCGGCGGCGCCGTGATCAAGCGCTCCTGGCCCGGCAGCGGCGGCCCCGTGCCGTGCCGGGTGGTCCGCACCGTGCGGGCCCGGGAGCTGTGGAGCCGCATCATGCGAGCCACCTACGAGTACGCCGAGCCGGGGGTGCTGTTCATCGACCGCATCAACGAGCGCAACAATCTGCGCTACTGCGAGGAGATCAGCGCCACCAACCCCTGCGGCGAGCTGCCCCTGCCGCCGTACGGCGCCTGCGATCTGGGCTCGGTGAATCTGGTTCGCTTCGTGGAGCGGCCCTTCACGCCCCGGGCGCGCCTGAACCTGAAAGGTATCGAGGCGCTGGTTCCCGTCGCGGTTCGGCTGCTCGACAACGTCATCGACGCCTCCCTGTTTCCCATCCCCGCCCAGGCAGACCAGGCGCGACGCAGCCGCCGCATCGGCCTCGGCTTCACCGGCCTCGCGGATGCGCTCGCCATGGTGGGCGCGCACTACGGTTCCGACGAGGGCCGCACCCTGGCGGCCCGGATCATGGAGACCATCCGAAATGCAGCCTATCGGGCGAGCGTGGAACTGGCGCGGGAGAAGGGGCCGTTCCCGCTGTTCCTCGGCGACGACTACCTGGCGGCGCCGGGGCCGGCCTCGTTGCCGGACGACATCCGCGATGCCATCGCCCGGCACGGCATCCGCAACAGCCACCTCACCACGATCGCGCCCACGGGCACCATCAGCTTGCTCGCCGAGAACGTTTCCAGCGGCATCGAGCCGGCCTACGAGCTGCATTACCGCCGGCGCGTGCTGGCCGCCAACGGCGGCTGGGCGGAGCACGTGCTGGAGAACTACGCCCACCGCGTATGGCGCGTCGAGCATCGCCACGCGCCGCTGCCCGATGCGCTGGTGACCGCCCCCCAGCTCACGCCCCAGGAGCACCTGCTCATGGAAGCGGCGGTGCAACCGTACGTCGACAACGCCATCTCCAAGACCATCAACGTGCCTGAGAGCCTGCCTTTCGACGAGTTCCAGTCGGTGTACCGCGAGGCCTTCCGACTCGGTCTCAAGGGATGCACCACGTTCCGCCCCAACGCCGTCACCGGCGCCGTGCTCTCCAGCGAGCCGGAGCCCGAGGGCCGCGAGCAGCGCTGCAGCATCGAGCGGGAGTGCGACTGACAGGGAACACTGCGTGCGTCACCTCGTGATCATCCGCGCTCTTGACCGTTCGCAATGCCCATCGCCTATGACAAGCCAACAATGGCAGCGCCATCGCTGGTCGGGGAGGTCGAGTGAACGACGGGGGAAGAACCGCCGCCGGCGCCACGGATTTGCGCGGAATGCTGCTGGGTGGTGTGCTCGGCCTGCTCTGCGCCTGCTCCGGGGCGGGCGGAGGGGGCGAGGAGACGCCGTCCCCCGCGGCCGGTGATCCTGCGTCTCCCGCGCCCGAGGAAACAGCGCCGCAAAACACGCCCGCCGCCGGGGAGACCCCACCCGTAAACGGCCCCGAGGGGCCCGAGCCAGCCGCGCCCGCACCGCCGTCTCCGGCACCCGAGCCGCCCGGTGGAGAGCCGCCGCCGGACGTTGAGCCGCCCGAGGTGATCATAGCGGTAGCGGACGAATCGCCTCAGGCCGGCGAGCTCGTGCGCCTGACCTGGACCGCTCAGGACGCGGAAACCTGTGAAGCCACCGGCGGCTGGTTCGGTGAGAGGCCCACCGCCGGGTCCGCCCTGGTGGGGCCGCTCGAGGCCGCCACCACCTTCACCCTGAGCTGCGCGGGTCCCGGCGGCAGCAGCGTGGAGATGCTGAGCGTCGACGTAATCAGCCCGATCACCATTCGCTGGATCCCGCCCACCGCCAATGTGGACGGCAGCGCCATCGACGATCTGGCGGGGTTTCGCATCTACTACGGGGAGGAAAGCCGCCGCTACGATCAGCAGGTGAACGTGCCGGATCCGGAGCACGTGCGCCAGACGGTTAGCCTCCCGTCGGGCACGTTCTTCGTCGCCATGACCGCCCTGGACGCCGATGGCCACGAAAGCGCCTATTCCAACGAGGTGACCGTGGCCGCCCCCTGAGGCTTCGGCCGCCTCACTCCCCCGCGGCGTTCAGCGCCTCGATGATGGCCCGGGTTCTGAGCAGGGCGACCAGCTCGTTGCCGAGCCGCACGCCTTCCGCGCCGAGCCGGGCCGCCCGATGATTGTCCAGCCGCCCGGAGTAGCGGGCGAGGAAGAGTCCCACCTCTTCCTCGGCGAGCAGCCGGGTCATCTGCACGTACAGCACCAGCGTCTCCGGGCCGTAGCCATCCTCGCGGCGGAACCCGGCGGCACGCAGCCTGCCCCACACCCCGACGATGGCGGCGTCACGGAAATCCACGGTGTCCTGCGCCGAGATGGTGACGACGCCGAGCTCCGCCATCTCCCGCACTTCCGCCTCCGCGAGCCCGGCCTGCGCTGCCACCTCCGCCAGCGGACGCGGCGCCGCGGGCTGGGCTCCGTCCAGCAGGGCGGGCAGCAGGTGCTCGATGCCCGGTATGGCGTTGCCGGCAGTGAGGGTCTGGAGGTTCTCCTGGTCGAGCACCGCCTTGATCACCGCCAGCGGCAGGTAACGCTTCTCCTGAAGCTGCTTGATGGCGCGGATGCGCGCCACGTGCGCCTCGTTGTAGTACGCCACGTTGCGCCGGGGCTTGTCCGGCTCCGGCAGAAGCCCTTCGCTGATGTAGTAGCGGATGGCTTCCCGGCCCACACCGGTCCTCGCCTCCAGGTCCTTCATCTTGAGTCGCGCGTTGCCGCTCATGGAGCCCGTGATCACCGCGGGTGCAATCGAACCGGCATGCGGGCATAGCCGTGGACGAAGTTGGAGCACACCCGCACGGGCTCGCCCACCACCTCCACGTCGCGGAAGCGCGCGAGGATCTCCTCCCAGACGATGCGCAGCTGCATCTCCGCCAGCCGATTGCCCATGCAGCGATGGACGCCGAAGCCGAAGGAGACGTGCTGGCGCGCGTTGGGACGGTCGATGATCAGCTTGTCGGCATCGTCGAACACGGTCTCGTCGCGATTGCCGGAGACGTACCACATCACCACGCGGTCGCCCTTGCCGATCCGCTTGCCGGCGAGCTCCGTGTCCACCGCCGCGGTGCGCCGCATGTGAGCCAGCGGGGTCTGCCAGCGGATGATCTCCGACACCATGTTGGGGATGAGCGACGGGTTCTGCCGCAGCTTCTCGAACTGGTCCGGGAACCGGTTCAGCGCGTAGACGCCGCCGGACAGGGAATTGCGGGTGGTGTCGTTGCCGCCGACGATGAGCAGCACCAGGTTGCCCAGGTACTCCAGCGGCTCCATCTTCTGGAAGGCCTCGTTGTGGGCCATCATGGACACGAAATCGTTGCCCGGCTTGCTCTTGCGTTCCGCCCACAGGCGGTTGAAGTAGTTTAGGCACTCCATGAGCTCGGCCTGGCGCTCTTCCTCGGTCATGCTGGTGGCGCCGGTCTGCTCCGGCGACGAGGTGGCGCAGTCGGACCAGTGGGTGAGCTTGCGGCGCTCCTCGAAGGGAAAATCGAACAGGGTGGCCAGCATCTGGGTGGTCAGCTCGATGGAAACCCGATCCACCCAGTCGAACTCTTCGCCCACCGGCAGCGCGTCCAGAATGTCCCGTACCCGACGCCGTATGGTGGGCTCGAGCAGCGCCAGGTTCTTCGGCGACACCGCGCCCACCACCCCCTTGCGCTGCTCGTCGTGCTTGGGCGGATCCATGGCGATGAACATGGGCAGGGTGAAATCCTCCGCCGGATCACCGATGACGATGGTGGGCACCGAGGAGAACAGGTCGTGGTGCGTGTCCACGTACTTGATGTCATCGAAGCGGGTGACGGACCAGTAAGCGCCGAAGGGACTCTCGGCGGTGTAGTGCACCGGGTCTTCCCGGCGCAGGCGCTCGAAGTACGGCCAGTGGGCCTCGTGCTCGAACAGGCTGCTGTCCGCGACGTCGATCTCGTCGAGCGGCACGGACCACGCATCGCGCGGAGCACGAGTGGTGTCGACGGCTTCGGTCATGACTCTCTCTCCCTTCCTTTCTGTGCGGATTGCGGAGCCATACTACGCATTTTCGCCCGACCCGCACAAGCCGCACCGGCGCTTGCATCCGGCCGCGGCGCGCTCGACCATCCGTGCCGGTCACCCGCCGCCGGATCCCTAACCATGCCGCTGCACGTCGCCCTGTACCAGCCGGAGATTCCCCCCAACACGGGCAACGTGATCCGGCTGTGCGCCAACACGGGGGCCACGCTGCACCTGATCCGGCCGCTGGGGTTCGAGCTGGACGACAGCCGGCTCAAACGCGCCGGCCTCGACTACCACGAATGGGCCCGGGTGGAAGTCCACGAGCAGCTGACGGAGTGCGTGGAGCGCGTCGCGCCGCGGCGGCTGTACGCCTTCACCACCCGGGGAAACGTGCACCACGTGGACGCCCGCTTCGCGCCCGACGACATGATCCTGTTCGGGCCCGAGACCCGGGGGCTTCCGGCAGAGGTGCTGGATTCGGTGGCGGCGGAGCATCGGCTGCGCATCCCCATGGTGCCGGGCTCGCGCAGCCTCAACCTCTCCAATGCCGTGGCCGTGGCGGTCTTCGAGGCCTGGCGCCAGCAGGCGTTCACCGGCGCCACGCCGAACCCGCGCGGCCCTTAGTCCAGGGTCAGTGGGCGGCTTCCGCCTGCTTGCGCAGCGCTTCCGCGTACAGGGCCTCGAAGTTCACCGGGGCGAGATGCACGGCGGGAAAGCCGCCGCGCACCACCAGGCTGTCCACGGTCTCGCGGACGTAGGGAAACAGGGTTCCCGGGCACAGGGTCCCGAGCACCCGCTGCCGGGCGGCGTCGTCCAGCCCGGTCACCTGGAACACCCCGGCCTGCTGCACCTCGGCGATGTAGACGGTGTTGTCCTCGACCCGGGCCCGCAGGGTGGCGGAAAGCACCACCTCGAACCGGTCGCTGCCCAGGCCGCTGGTGCGGGTGTTGATGTCGAGATTGAACTCGGGCTGCCAGCGCTGGCCGAACACCGTCGGGGACTGCGGGTTTTCGAAGGATGCATCCTTCAGGTACAGGCGCTCCAGGAGGATCTGGCCCTGACCCTGCACCTTGTTCGCGCCGGCCTCGCCCGCGGGCGTACTTCCTTCTTCACTCATCGGCTCATCCTTTCACGACCGGCAGATTCTGATTGCGCCATTCCGTCATGCCTCCGGTCAGCCGGCAGACGTTCTCGAACCCCTTCTTGCGCAGCAGGGTGCCCGCCGCGCCGGCCTGCTGGCCGATGCGGCACACCAGGATGATGGGCCGCTGGCGATACTTCTTGAGCTCGTCCAGGCGGCTCTCCAGCGCCGAGTGGGGGATGTTGAGGGCATCGACGATATGACCCGACTGGAAGTCCTTGCGCTCGCGCACGTCGAGGACCACCGCATCGTGCCGATTCACCATGTCCACCAGCTGCTGCGGGCTGACCGAGGCGCCGCCCCGCTTGGTCTCGTTGCGGATGAACAGCATCAGCAGCAGCAGGAACGTTCCTACCAGGAAGGGGTGATTGGCGATGAACTCGAAGAACTTTTGCATGCTCGAGGGCGGATTCCGGATTCGGGGGAGGACGAAACCGCGGGATTATACACATCCCGGCCCCAGGCGTAGCGCAGGCGTAGCCTGGGCCCCCGCCGCCGCGAATCTGCTACACTCCGCGGCCCTGCAGTTGCAGAGCCAAGCCGATGAAGAATGTCACTCTGCTGGTGGTTCTCGACGGGTTCGGGTACAGCGAGAACGAAGACGGCAACGCCATCGCCGCCGCGAACACCCCCCACTGGGACCGCTACTGGTCCGAGCAGCCTCACACCCTGATCTCCGGTTCCGGCCTCGACGTGGGGCTGCCGGAAGGTCAGATGGGCAACTCGGAGGTCGGCCACATGAACCTCGGCGCCGGCCGGGTGGTGTATCAGGATCTGACCCGTATCAACCGCGCCATCGAGCAGAGCGAGTTCAAGCGCAACCGCACCCTGAACCGGGCCTTCGACCGGGTGAAGAAGAGCGGCGGCGCGCTGCACGTCATGGGCCTGCTCTCCCCCGGCGGCGTGCACAGCCATGAAGATCAGATCTCCACCTGCATCGAGATGGCGGCGGACGCCGGCATCGAGCGCTTCTACCTGCATGCGTTCCTGGACGGCCGGGACACGCCTCCGCGCAGCGCCCAGGCGTCCCTGGAGAAGGCCCAGACGCTGATGAAGCGTCTCGGCCGCGGCGCGGTGGCGTCCATCGTCGGCCGCTACTTCGCCATGGACCGGGACCGCCGCTGGGACCGCGTCGAGCGCGCCTACAACCTGCTGGTGCGCGGCGAGGCACCCTTCCACGCCGCCAGCGCCACCGAGGCCCTGGAACTGGCCTACGGCCGGGGCGAGAACGACGAGTTCGTCCAGCCCACTTCCGTGCATCCGGAAGGTGAGCTGCCGGTGCGCATTCAGGACGGCGATGGGGTGGTGTTCATGAACTTTCGCGCCGACCGGGCGCGCCAGCTCACCCGGGCCTTGGTGGACGCCGACTTCGACGGCTTCGAGCGGCGCAGCACCGTGCGCCTGGCGGACTTCGTCATGCTCACCCGCTACGCCGACGACATCAAGACCTCCTGCGCCTTCGAGCCCGCGGTGCTCACCAACACCCTGGGCGAATACCTGTCGCGCCTGGGCAAGACCCAGCTTCGCATCGCCGAGACGGAAAAGTACGCGCACGTCACCTTCTTCTTCTCCGGCGGCCGCGAAGATCCCTTCGAAGGCGAACGGCGCATTCTCATCCCGTCGCCCAAGGTGAGCACCTACGACCAATGCCCCGAGATGAGCGCGCTGAAGGTCACCGACGAGCTGGTAGCGGCCATCCGATCCCGAGAATACGATCTGATCGTCTGCAACTACGCCAACGGCGACATGGTGGGCCACACCGGCGACTTCGACGCGGCGGTGCGGGCCGTGGAGACCCTGGACGAGTGCCTGGGGCGCCTCGAAGAAGCCATGACCGGGGTGGGTGGCCAGATGCTCGTCACTGCCGACCACGGTAACGCGGAGCAGATGCGTGACGACAGCACCGGTCAGCCGCACACCGCCCACACCTCCGATCCGGTTCCGCTGGTGTACCTCGGGCCGCAGCAGGTGGAGATCGAAGACGGCGGCACCCTGGCGGACGTGGCGCCCACCCTGCTCTCGCTCATGCATCTGGAGATTCCCCCGGAGATGACCGGGCGGTCGCTGGTGAAGACCCGGGAGCGCCGGACTGCGTGACGCCCCGCTGGCTGCTGATGGGGGCCCTGGCATGGGCGGGGCTCAACGCGGCGGCGCCCGAACCCGTTCGGGCTGAATCCGCTCCGGCGGATCGCGCCGAGACCGAGGCCGCGCTCAAGCAGATCACCGAGCAGCTCAACGATCTGAACGTCTGGCTGGGGGGCGCGGAGCGCAAGCGGGCCCAATGGCAGCGCGAGATCCAGGCGAGCGACCGCGAGGTGGCGAAGCTGAGCCGCGAGGTGGATGCCGCCGCCGAGGCGCTCACCGCCGTGCGCCGGGAGCTCCACTCCCTCACCGAGGAGCAAGCGCGGCTCGAGGCCCGGCGGGCCGAGCAGGCGCGCCACATCGCCGACCACCTGAGCTCCGCCTACCGGCTGAGCGGCGCCGATTTCGTCAAGCAGCTTCTCGACCAGCAGTCGCCGGACACGTTCGAGCGCATGATCCGCTATCACCGCTACTTCGCCGCCGTCCGGCTCGCCACGGTGGAGGAGTATCAGGGGATACTGGCACGGCTGCAGGAGAACCGGACCCGCCTGGAAGCTCGGGAGGCCGAGGCGGAGCGCCGCCGCGAAGCCTTGCGCCGGGAGCAGGCGAGCCTGGTGGCCAAGCGCGACGAGCGCCGCAGCCTGCTGGCGCGGCTGAACCGCGAGGCGGAGTCGAAGACGGCGGAACGGGAACGCCTGGTTCAGGATCAACAGCGGCTGGAAAGCCTGCTGGCGGAGCTGGCGCGCCGTGCCCGCACCCTGGACGGCCGGGCCTTCGCGGCCCGCAAGGGGTCGCTGCCGTGGCCGCTCTCTGGGCGTGTCTCGAACGCCTTCGGGCAACACCGCGCGGACGGGCGCCTGGTGTGGCACGGCCTGATGCTGGAAGCGGAGGAAGGCAGCCCCGTCACCGCCGTGTTCCGGGGCCGGGTGGTGTTCGCCGACTGGCTCCGCGGGTTCGGGCTGCTGACCATCGTCGATCACGGCAGCGGCTACATGACGCTCTACGGCCACGCCGACGCGCTGGTGAAGCGGGTGGGCGACTGGGTGGAAAGCGGCGAGGTCATAGCCCGGGCCGGCCGCAGCGGCGGCCAGGCCGAGAGTGGCCTGTATTTTGAGGTCCGTCATGAAGGCCAGGCCGCTGATCCGATAACCTGGCTCGAGAAGCGCTGACGCAGGCCCCGGAAGGTGCCAGACTTGCCGAGATGAACCTTCGTCCCATCACCCTGATCGGCATCGTGATCAGCATGGTCACGGGCATCGCCCTCGGCATCGTCAGCTATCGCTCGTGGCTCGAGGAGGAGCACGGCGAGGACGACTACTCCCGGGCCTTCCGCGAGGTGCTCGCGCAGGTTCACGCCCAGTACGTGGACGAGGTCGACAAGCACGAGCTCGTGCGCAACGCCTTGAAGGGCATGCTCGAGGAGTTGGACGACCATTCCCTGTTTCTCGACAGCGCCGAGTTTCACGACCTGCAGGCGGAAACCACCGGGCATTTCGGCGGCATCGGCATCGAGGTGGGTCTCGACGACGACCACTTCACCGTGATCGCCCCCATGGACGACACCCCGGCGCAGCGCGCGGGGCTTCGGACCGGCGACCGGATCCTCGAGATCGACCACCAACCGCTCCAGCACTTCACCCTGGTGGACGTCGTGGAGGCTCTGCGGGGGCCGCCGGGCACCCCGGTGCACCTGCGCCTCCAGCGAGGCGAGGAGCGCCGGGAGCTGGAGCTGCATCGGGCCACCATCTCGCTGGCCAGCGTCAGCGCGCGGCTGCTGGAGCCCCGCTACGGCTACGTGCGTATCTCGCAGTTTCAGATCGGCACCGGGGGCGCCTTCGAGGCGGCCCTCGAGGACCTGAAGCGCCAGGCGGGCGGGGAGCTGGACGGGCTGGTGCTCGACCTGCGCAACAATCCCGGTGGCGTGCTCCAGGCTTCGGTGTCGGTGGCGGACGCGCTGCTCGAGGAAGGCCTCATCGTCTACACCGAAGGTCGGCTGCCTTCCAGCAAGCTCAAGTACCGGGCGGCCGGTGGCGATCTGATGAACGCGGCACCGGTGGTGGTGCTGATCAACGAGGGCTCGGCCTCCGCCGCGGAGATCGTCGCCGGGGCGCTGCAGGACCATGCCCGGGCCACGGTGATGGGCGCGCGCAGCTACGGCAAGGGGTCGGTTCAGTCGGTGGTCCCCCTGGCCGGCGATCAGGCCATCAAGCTCACCACGGCCTACTACTTCACCCCCAGCGGGCGCTCCATTCACCGTTCGGGCATCCAGCCGGACGTCCCCAGCGAGGCCTTCGACGAGCGACTGGTGACGGATGCGCTGGCGGTGCTGAAGCAGCACCGCGCCGAGAGCCTGCACGCCCGCATCTGATCCCGGGCTGGCGCCGGCGCCACGGCGTCCGTATGCTTGCGTCCGGAGCGCATGAAAAAGGCGCCCGCGCAACAACAACGATAATGGGGTCACGCACATCCCGATGAAGCGGGGGTTGGCTTTGCTGGCGGGGTGGCTGCTGGGGACGCAGCTGCAGGCCGCCGAGCTGGCGGTGGTGGTGGACGATCTGGGCTACAGCCTGGAGCGCGCCGAGCGGGTGCTCGCCCTGCCGGAGTCGGTGGTACTGGGCATGCTGCCGTTCGCGCCCATGACCGGGGAGATCGTGCGGCGGGCGCGGTTCACCGGCCACGAGATCATTCTCCACCAACCCATGGAGCCGCTACCGGCGAACCGCCACCACGCCGCCCGCGGCACCCTCACCATGGACATGTCGCCCGAGCGCTTCGCGGCGCAGATCGACGAGGCGCTGCAGGCGGTGCCCGGTATCGTCGGCGTGAACAATCACACGGGCAGCCGCCTGACCCAGGATGCGGACGCCATGCGCCGGCTCATGGGTCACATCGCGGCGCGGAACCTGCTGTTCCTCGACAGCCGCACCACCGCCGACACGGTCGCCTACGCCATGGCCCGGGAGGCGCGGATCCCGGCCCTGCAGCGGGACGTGTTTCTCGACCACGTGGCGAACGCCGACGCCATCGACGCGGAGTTCCGCCGGGCGCTGGCCATCGCCCGGCGCAGGGGTTACGCGGTGATCATCGCCCATCCGTACGACGAGAGCCTGACGTATCTGCAGCGCACCCTGACGCAGCTCCCGGGCGACGTGACGCTGGTGCCGCTGACCCGGCTGATCAGCCGGGATCGTCCAGCAACGCTTGCCCAAGCGGAAAATCCAGCGTCCCCGCATAGATCGCTCGGCCAGTGATGGCCCCCAGCAGCTCGCCGCTGCTGGCCGCGAACGCCGCCTTGAGCGCCCGCAGATCGTCGAGATCCGAGACGCCGCCGGAGGCGATCACCGGCACGCGGGCCGCCTCCGCCAGGGCTACCGTGGCCGCCGTGTTGACCCCGGAGAGCATGCCGTCGCGGGCAATGTCGGTGTAGACGATGGCGGCGATGGCGAGCCCCCCGGCCCAGCGGGCGAACTCCACCGCCGAGACCGCGGAGGTGGCGTCCCAGCCGTCGGTGGCGAGACGGCCGTCCCGGGCGTCGAGCCCGAGGATCACGCGCCCCGGGTATTCGTCGCAGATCCGCTCCAGAAACGCCGGTTCCTCGATGGCCCGGGTGCCGACGATCACCTGGGCGATGCCGGCGTTCAGGTACGACTCGATCACCGCCTCGCTGCGGATGCCGCCGCCCACCTGAACCGGAACGCCGGGCAGGGCCGCGGTGATGGCCGCCACGAGCTCGCGGTTGCGCGGCTCTCCGGCGAACGCACCGTCCAGGTCCACCAGGTGCAGGCGCCGGCAGCCCTGCTCCGCCCAGTGGCGGGCCATGGCCAGGGGATCGTCCGAGAACACGGTGACATCGCTCATGCGGCCCTGCTTAAGGCGCACGCACTTGCCGTCCTTGAGGTCGATGGCGGGAATGAGCAGCACGGCCGCCGGCCCGGTCAGAGCATGCCTTTGGTGGAGGGAATCTGCCCCGACATCCGCGGGTCCGGGGCCGCCGCCATGCGCAGCGCCCGGCCGAAGGCCTTGAACAGCGTCTCCGCCTGATGGTGGGCGTTGTCGCCGCGCAGGTTGTCCAGATGCACCGTGACCTGAGCGTGGTTGACGAAGCCCTGGAAGAATTCGCGCAGCAGATCCACGTCGAAGTCGCCGATGCGGGGGCGCACGTAGTCCACGTGGTAGCTGAGCCCGGGCCGCCCGGAGAAGTCGATCACCGCCCGGGAGAGCGCTTCGTCCAGCGGCACGTAGGCGTGGCCGTAACGGCAGATCCCGCGCTTGTCGCCCAGCGCCTTGGCCACCGCCTGACCGAGCACGATGCCCACGTCCTCCACCGTGTGGTGGGCGTCCACCTCCAGGTCGCCGGTGGCATCCAGGGTCAGATCCACCAGGCCGTGGCGGGCGATCTGGGTGAGCATGTGCTCGAGGAACGGCAGCCCGGTACGGAGCTCGGCGCGGCCGCTGCCGTCCAGGTTCAGCTCCAGGCTGATCTTGGTCTCTTCGGTGTCGCGATGGACGCTGGCTGTGCGCGCGATGGTCATGGCGGAAGTATACGGACGGCGCGCGCGGCTGTCGCGGCGGGCGTCACGACAGCCGGTCCATGAGGTTGCCGTAAGGGAGAAACCGGTTATCGCTGTTGGTTTTGATCCAGGCCGTGAGCTCCGGCGGGTAGCTGCCCCGCACCTTGAGCAGCGCCACCAGCGGGATCACTGGCGAGGCGTCACCGGCCTCCCAGCCGGACAGCGTCGATTCCGCCCGGGTGAACAGCCGGATCAGCGCCACCACCTCCTCGTCGTCGAGGGGCTCCGCCGCCCTGCGCCAGTCGATACCGGGGCGGGAGGGCCCGCGGGCGTGACGAGCCACCGCGGCCAGCTCGCCCGCCGTCTCGGCATCCAGCCCGAACCGCGGCTGCTCGAGGCAGCGCGCCGCTTCGAGCAGCCGGCGCAGCTGCGCCGGCTGCAGCGAGGACCGGTCCGCGCCCGGGTTCCACTGCTCTACCGTCATCTTCCTGACCCCCGACGTTACATAGCCGATACAACAGATTCCGCGGGATGTGGTGCAATGGCCCCCGCACTTGAAAGCTACGACCGGGCAGGCCCCGCGATCCCGCTGAACACCGCCCGGCTGACACAAAGAAACAGCCTCATGATCACCGAACGAATATTCCAAGGGGAAGACCAGCAATGGTATTTCAACATGCGCGGCAATCAAGCCGCAGGGCCGTTCCCGTCCGCCAAGGACGCGGCTGACGCCCTCGCCCGGCACGTGAAGGTGTGCAAGCGGCGCACGGATTTCACCCTGCCCTGGCCCCGGGAGTGGACCCCCTCCCGGCTGCTGCGGCGGTCGCAGTCGGCGGCGCGGCCGTAAGAAAAGCGATCGGCTTTCAGCTGTCGGCGATTGAGCTATCAGCTTTCAGCCTTCAGCTTTCGGCAAGAGCGCCGTCGCCAGAATCTGGCGATACCCTTCTTGCTGAAAGCCGACAGCTGAAAGCTGATCGCTAATTCGCCGCATTTTCGGCTACCCTGCCGTCCCTGACGTACCACTGCTGCTGCGGACGGTGAATTCATGACGAGAGTGTTGCGCTTCGCGCTCGTCGCGCTGGTGATCGTGCTGATCATCGGTGTCGCGGGCGTTATGGTCGTGCTGCAGGACGCCAACCGCTTCAAGCCCCAGCTCGAAGGCCTCATCGAGACCCATGCCGGAGTACCGCTGCGGATCGGCGGCGACCTGAAATGGCGCCTGTGGCCACCGCTGTCGCTCAGCGCCACGCAGCTCAGCGCCGAGCACCAGGGGCAGTCCTGGTACGTGGAGCAGCTGACCCTGCAGCTCGACGCCCTGAAGCTGCTCCGGGATCCGCAGCGGTGGCAGGTGGAATCGCTGACCGTGAACGACGCGACTCTCCGGGACGCCAGCGGTCTGCTCGAGGTCCACGGTGCGCGGCTGCGGGATCTGGCGCCGCGCCAGCCCGCGCCGCTCAGCGCCGAGCTCACCTACACCGCCGAAGGGCAGGAACCGCGGCCCGTGCAGGTGCGCGGCAGCCTCAGCCTCGACCCGGACACCCTGGACCTCGTCCTCGCCGACACCCGGGTGGAGACCAGCGACGCCGAAGGGACGTGCCGGGCCCAGGCCGCCCCGATCCCCGACCCGGCCCCGGCACCTCCGGCCGGCGACGAGGACGTGATCCCCGTGGAGCTGTTCCTGGCATTCGACTGGCGCGGCGAGTGCCTGCTGGACTGGGTCCAGGTGGCCGACCGGCGTTTCGAAGCGGTGACTGTCGCCCTGACGAACCATGCCGGCGACAGCCAGGTAAACGTGGCGGTCCCGCAATTCTTCGGCGGAAACGCGGCCATCGACCTGACCATCGACGCCCGCCGCGATCCCGTGACCTGGACCGTGGTACCCACCCTCACCGGGGTGGACAGCCAGGAGCTGCTCCGCTGGCTGGACCAGCGCCTCACCTGGGCTGCGCCGCTGGCCTACGGCGGCACCCTGCGTTTCGAGGGCAACACCCCGGAGGCGATGCTCGCCTCCCTGTCCGGTGAGACCCGCTTCGACGGCGGCCAGGGCAGCATCGACATCTCCGCCGTCAAGGCACGTTTGCTCGAGCTCGCCGCCCTGTTCAACGAGGGCGAGCGCATCCAGCGCTGGCCGGAGACCTGGCAGTACCAGCGCCTGGTGGGAGACTGGCGCATCGAGCGGCAGCATCACGTGCTCGACCTGGCGCTGGACAACCTGCAGGTCAGCGCCCGGGGCGACTACGCCGCCAAGGACGATGAGATCGACATGCTGGCGGAGCTGGTGTTCGGCAACGACCCCGCCTGGCCCATTTTCGAGATGAACCCGCTGCTCTACGACGTGCCGATCCCCGTCCGCTGCCGGGGCACCCTGTCGAGCCCGAGCTGTCGCCTGGACCAGGACGCAGCTCAGCGCATCGCCGCCCGGGCTCTCAGCGGCGAAGACTCCGAGCTGCGCGCCAAGCTCGAAGAGAAGATCGACCGGGAGGTGCCCGAAGAGTACCGGGACGCCGCCCGCTCGCTGCTGGACGCCCTGGGCGGGGCCCTGAAGCGGAACTGAGGGTGGACTGGTTCGCCGACCGCCTGCTGGAGTGGTTCCTCCGCCACGGCCGCACGGACCTCCCCTGGCAGCAGAACCGGGACCCCTACCGGATCTGGGTCTCGGAGATCATGCTGCAGCAGACCCAGGTTGCCACGGTGATCCCCTACTTCGAGCGCTTCATGGCCCGGTTTCCGGACGTGGCGAGCCTCGCCGCGGCGGAGCGCGACGAGGTGCTGCATCTGTGGACCGGCCTCGGCTACTACGCCCGGGGCCGCAATCTGCATGCGGCGGCCCGCGAGATCATGGGCCGCCACGGCGGACGCTTCCCCGACGACGTGGCCGAGCTGGTGGCGCTGCCCGGAATCGGCCGCTCCACCGCCGGCGCCATCGCCGCCATCGCCTTCGGCCGCCGCGCGCCCATCCTCGACGGCAACGTGAAGCGGGTGCTGGCGCGCTTCCACGCCGTGCCCGGCTACCCGGGGGACGCGGGGCCGCTGAAGACGCTCTGGGCCCACGCCGAGGCCCACACGCCGACGCGCCGGGTGGGCGAGTACACCCAGGCCGTGATGGATCTGGGCGCCACCCTGTGCACCCGCGCCCGGCCGCGCTGCGACGCCTGTCCGGTGCGGCTGCGCTGCGCCGCGCGGGAACAGGATGCGGTGGCCAGCTATCCCGCGCCGCGAGCCCAGCGCGCCAAGCCGGTGCGCGCTGCGCGCATGTTCGTGGTCACCGATCCCGCCGGCCGCTGCCTGCTGGAGCAGCGGCCGGCAGACGGGCTGTGGGGCGGCCTGTGGACGCCGCCGGAGCGCGGCGCTGACGACACCGTGGAGGCGCTGTGCCGCCAGTACGGCATCGCCGCCGAGGACATCCAAGACACCCGGACGGCCCCGGTGTTCCGCCACACCTTCAGCCACTTCCACCTGGACATCGAGCCGGTGTTCGTCCGCCTCGGTCGCCGCGCGAGCGGCGTGGCCGAGGGCGACGGGGTGTGCTGGTACCTGCCCGGGGACGGTGGCGACCGGCCCGCCCTTGGACTCTCCGCGCCGGCGGCTAGACTACTCTCGGCAGCCACCGAAAGGAGCGATCCCCCATGACCCGGACCGTGCACTGCAGGAAGTACCAGCGCGAGCTCGAGGGCCTGGACACCCCGCCCATGCCCGGGCCCAAGGGGGAGGAGCTGTTCGCCACCGTTTCCCGGCGGGCCTGGTCGGAATGGCAGGCCTTGCAGACCATGCTCATCAACGAGAAGCATTTGGACATGCGCGACCCGGCGGCGCGACGTTACCTCGCGGAGCAACGGGAGCGCTTCCTCGACAATCAGCCGGTGGACCGGGCCGAAGGCTACGTGCCCCCCGGAGAGCCATCCTGAACCCGGACCTCGAAGCCAGCATCCCGTGGATCCAGAAGAACGGGATCGGCATTCAGATCATGGAAACCATGGCGGTGGGCGCCATCCTCACCGCCTTCGCCATTCAGCTCGGCGCCAGCAACTTCGTCATCGGCCTGCTGGCGGCCATCCCCCACCTCTCCCAGCTCGCTCAGCTACCAGCCATGCACACCGTCGACCGGGTGACCTCCCGGCGCAAGGTGTACACCTGGTCGGGCTACGTGGCCCGGCCCATGTTCCTGGTCATCGCCTTGACCGTGTTCATCCCCTCCAACGACCTGGCGCTGTGGGTGATCGTCGTCGCGTTCAGCATCCGCTACGTGGCCGGCGCCTACCTCACCTGCGCCTGGAACACCTGGATGCGCGATCTCGTGCCGGATCAGGTGATGGGCAAGGTGTTCGGCGAGCGGCAGAAGAAGATGCTCGGCATCGGCATGGTGGCGAGCCTGCTGGCGGCCGGGTTCATCGACGCCTGGTCACGCTGGGCGCCGTATCCCGACACGTACGCCTTCTCGGTGGTCTACACCCTCGCGTTCTTCGGCGGCATGTACGCGGTGATCACCTCCCGGCGCATCGCCGACATGCCCGCCCGGCCCCACCAGCACCCGCACCTGCTGGCGCGGCTCAGGGAGCCGTTCAATCACAAGAACTTCCGCCGCCTCATGGTCTTTCACGGCAGCTGGAACTTCGCCGTGAACCTGGCCGCGCCCTTCTTCACCGTGCACATGCTCCGAACCATGCACCTGGACCTGGTGGTGGTGATCGCCCTGGCCACCCTCTCCCAGCTCGCCGCCTACGTCACGGTCAACCGCTGGGGTGACATCGCCGACCGCTTCAGCAACAAGGCGGTGCTCAGGGTCTGCGCGCCGCTGTTCATCGCCTGCATCTTCCTGTGGACCTTCACCACCATGCCGGAGAAGCACCTGCTCACCTATCCGCTGCTGGTGCTGATCCACGCCGCCACGGGCCTCGCCAACGCGGGGGTGACCCTGGCCTCCGGCAACATATCGCTGAAGCTCGCCCCAAAGGGCAACGCCACCGCGTTCCTCGCCACCAGCTCCACGGTGAACGCCATCGCCGCGGGCGCGGCCGCCATGGCGGGCGGGCTGACGGCGGATCTGTTCGCCTCGAAGGAGCTGTCGTTCGTGCTGCGCTGGCACAGCGAGCGCGGCGCCACCGAGTTCAACGCCCTGGACTTCACCCACTGGGACTTCTTTTTCTTCTTCGCCACCGCCATCGGCATCTATGCCCTGCACCGGCTGAGCCTGGTTCAGGAAGAGGGCGAGGTGCACGAGAGCGTGGTGCTCGATCACCTGCGCGCCGGCGCCCGCCGCACCTTGCGCAACCTCTCCACGGTGGCGGGACTGCGCGCCAGCACCGACTACCCCCTGGACCGGCTGGTGGAAGGGGACGGCGAGGCGGAGGTGGACGGTGCCGCGGACAACGGCGAGGCGCTCGCGGAGGCGCCGGCGGACGCGGACGACCACCCGGAGCGGTAGCGGCAAGCGGCGCCGGTCACTTCTCGAAGCTGTACATCAGATCCATGGCGGACGTTTCCCCGGAGCGCGCCTCCAACAGCCAGTGCCGGCCAAGGTCGTAGCGCAGCAGAAATTCCCCCACCGCCGCCAGGGTATCGTAGGTGTAGCGGACGTAGAGGTCATCGCTGATACGCTTGCCGGCGACGATGGCGAAGCTGCTCTCGGTTTCCGCGGTGGCGGAAAGCTCGTCGAGCCCGGTGGCCCGCCGCAGATCGGAGATGATGTTCTCGGAGCGGCTGAGCCCCAGGTTGATGGCGGCGGCCGCCAGCTCGCCGCTGTCGCCTCCCCTGGAGGCCTCGTCGAAGTCCCGGCCCAGCACCAGGTAGCTGAGCGCCCGGGTTTCCGCCATGGGGGGTTCCGAGAACACGCTCGAGGTCAGGTTGTCGGCGTCGCCGCGGATGCGCAGCCCCACCCGGATCTCGGGCGTGGCGTCTTCGATGACCCGCACCGCGCGTACGTCGATGTACGGCCGGGTGACGGGACCGTTGTAGACCACCGTGCCGGATTCGATGGTCAGGGTCTGCCCCTGGGCCGATACCACGCCGCCGGTCACGTCCAGGGTGCCACGCAGAGTGGTGCGACCCCGGGCGTCCAGCCGCGCCTGCAGGCGCCCTTCCAGCTCGGCGGTGGCGGCCAGGGCCCGCAGCACCACGTCCTCGCCCAGCACCAGCTCCACGTCCGCCTGGATGGGCGGCGCGGCGCCGGCGGCCGCCGGCTCCCGACCCACCACCACCACGTCCTCGGACGGCCGCGGAACCGTGGTGGGAAGCGTCTTCAGCCGCACCTCGGCCTGGGGCACCACCACCCGGCCCGTGAGCCGCCCCTGGCCGTCGGCGTAGCGCAGGGAGAGATCCGGACTCACCCGCATCTCCCAGTCCGGGTGATCAACGCGTACGCGCTCGCCTTGCAGCGAGGCCTGGAAAGCGAGCTCGTCCCGAAACAACCCGGTTCCGCTGGCGGTGAGAAGCACCTCGTCGTCGCGCTGCCGGGCTTCGCCGCGAAGCGAGAAGCGGCCGGTTTCGTCGAGCTGGAGCTCGACGCCCATGTCGGTCAATCGCAGGCCCGGATCGCGCAGCGCCACGGTACCGTCCACCAGCTCCACGCGCCCCTCCAGGCGCGGCGAGCCGAGGGTGCCCGACACCTCGAGACGAGCCACCAGCGCCCCGGCCAGCTCCTCGATGCGCTGGTCGAAGACCTCGAGCGGCTCCAGCCGGCCCACCGTGGCGGATGCGCGGCCATCGAGCACGCCGTCGAACGCTACGGGCTGAAGCGTGCCCTCCCCCGACACCGCGAACTCCTCCGCCAGGGCCGCCAGGCTCACCCGCAGGGTGTCGCCGTCCAGGCTGGCGGTGGTCAGCAGGTCCGGCAGGCTCAACGGGTCCTGATCCGGTCCCGGCAGGTAGGCGAGCTGATGCGCGTCGAGACGGATTCCACCGCGCCAGTCGCCGGGTCCGCCGGTCACGCTCCACTCACCCTCGAGATAGCCATCTTCCGCGAACACCGCTGGCACCCACGGCCGCAGCAGCGCCACCGGCACCCGATCGATGACACCCTGGGTGTCGAAACGGCCAGCCCGGTAGCCGAAGGACTCGATGCATCCCCGGGCCTCGCCCGCGATGATGCAGGTGGTTCCCAGGATCATCCCCTCGTCCGCCAGCAGCAGCCGCGCCGGGTCTTCCAGCCGCCATTGCTGCCCGAGAGCGTTCACCCGCGCGACGGCAACGTTCAGCTCCAGCCCCTCATCGCCGCGCCGGAGCTCGCCACGACTCTCCCCCTCCTGCCACGTCAGGCGCCAGCCCACCGCCTCCAGCGGTCCCTGGGCCTCGAGCCGTGCCTGCTCCACGGCCACCGGACCGCGGCGCGCAGCGGCGGCGCTGGCGGTGGCGGTGAGGGTGCCCGCATCGAGCTGGCCTTCCAACACCGCGGCCTCTAGATGGGCATCGAACGCGGACAGCGACGTGCTGGTGAGCGCCAGCCGGCCATCGAGCTGCGGCCAGCGGCCGGAGAGCCGGACCTGGCCGGACACGTCCCCTGCGACCCCGAGGCCGAGGCTCGCCAGCTCCGGAGCGCTCACCGTGGCGTCTGCGTCCACCCCGCCCTCCCGCAAGGTCACGCTTCCGGTCAACCGGTTCTCGCCTGCCCTGAGCCGCACCGGGTCGAACGCCCAGCCGTCCCCCACCCGGGCGATGTCCACGTCGCCTCTCAGGGGGCGGCCGTTGACCGTGCCGGAAATGTCCTGGAGCGACAGGGTCACCTGCTGCGGGTGCCGGTAGGCGAGCTGAAACGCCGCGTCCACCTGCCCTTCCACCCCCTCCCGCAGGGCCGCCAGATCCACCCCCTCGGTACGACCCGCCAGATCCAAGGCCAGGCCGTCCGTCCAGCTCACCAGGCCGTCGCCACGCTGGCTGCCGCCGAGCGCGCGGGCGACGACCTCCCGCAAGATCACCGGTCCGGTGACGGGGCCTTCGGCGCTGACCCGGACCGGGAACGGCTCCAGCTCCGGCACCGACAGGCGGGCGCCGCCCTCCGCCGTCAGTTCCTCGAGGGGGCCTCGAACCCGACCGCGAATGTCACCGACCTCGGCTGCACCGATCTGCAGGTCCTCGAGGCTCACCTCTACGTCCAGCACCGG
>JAWLGU010000051.1:0-34734 GCA_041690675.1 Pseudomonadales bacterium
GCCTTCAGCGGGCTACCAGACCGCCGTCCACGGCCAGGGCCTGGCCGGTGACGAAGCTGGCGGCCGGCGAGCACAGCCAGACGATGGCCTCGGCGATCTCCCGAGGCGTGCCCATCCGCTCCATGGGGTGCATGTGCGTGAACTCCGCCTCCGTCTCAGGATCCTTGCGGGTAATCCGGTCGATCATCTCCGTGCGAACCGCGCCGGGACACACCGCGTTGACCCGGACGCCACGAGTCGCGTACTCCAGCGCCGCGGCACGGGTTAGCTGCACCACGCCGCCTTTCGACGCGCAATAGGCGGGCAACCCCGCGAACCCCACCAGCCCCGCCACCGATGCCACGTTGACCACGGCACCCGAGCCTTGCGCGCTCATGATGCCGGTCTGCTCCCGCAGACACAGGAACACACCCCGCAGATTGATGCCGATCACCCGATCGAAGTTCTCGACGCTGCACTCTCCGGTGGGTGCCTGCTCGCCCTCGATGCCCGCATTGTTACAGGCCACGTGCAGAGCTCCGAACTCCCCCACCGCGATGCGATGCAGGTGGGCCACGGAATCCGGGTCCGCCACGTCGGTCTTCACGAACCGTGCGCGGCGGCCGATGACCTGGACTTCCTCCATGGCCGGCTCGCCGCGCGCCTCGTCCAGATCGGCCAGCACCACGTCGCAGCCGGCCCGGGCGAACGCGAGGGCGGTTTCTCGACCGATGCCGGCAGACGCGCCGGTGACCAGAGCCACGGTACCTTCCTCGAACATGGTCGCTCCCTCGATTCCCGCGCACAGGCAGCGTGCCAGGCGCGCTGGGCGGCGACCATGAGAAAGCGCAGGCGCTCATGGCGCTCGCGGACGGCCGCCATGTCGCGACGCCAGGTTTGCAGGCATGCTTGGCGCCAGCGCCGGCCAGGCCGAGCAGGTGGGCGATATGGTCCATCTTCGCGGCGCAGAAGGTTTGATCCTCCGCGACGGAGTATCATAGCGGCCCGGTAATCACGGCTCGTCGATCGACAACATGCAGCGGCTCATCCGTGAAGTTCGCCGGCGCAATGTCCATCGAGCGGCAGCCGGGTATCTGGCCATGAGCTGGATCGTGCTGCAGCTGGCCGAGGTCATGATGGAGATCTACGACCTCGATCAGGGCGCCGCTCAGTGGATCGTGGCGGTTCTGGCCGTCGGCTTCGTTCCCGCCATGGCGTTGGCCTGGATATTCGAGTTCACCCCCTCCGGTCTCAAGCGCGAGTCCGAGATCCGCCACACCGCGGCCGAGGAGCGCGCCAGCGGCGGGCGGCTCGATCGCATCCTCATCGCCCTGCTCGCCCTGGGCCTGGTCGTGCTGGCCGTGGACCGTTTCCTCCTCGAGCCGGCAGAGGAAACGGCTGACGGCGCCGTAGGGTCGCAGGACGCCGCGCCGGCCACCGCGGCACAGCGGCCTTCCATCGCTGTCCTGCCCTTTCTCGACCTTTCGCCGGCAGGCGATCAGGACCACTTCGCCAGCGGCATCGCCGAGGAGCTCCTCAACCTGCTGACCCGCCTGCCCGGGCTGGACGTGGCGGCGCGCACGTCGTCGTTCTCCTTCAAGGGCAAGGACGTTCCCATCAGCGACATCGCCGCCAGGCTGAACGTGCGCTACGTGCTCGAGGGCAGCGTGCGAACGTCCGGGGAACGGCTGCGCATCACCGCTCAGCTCATCGACGCCACCACCGGCTACCACGTGTGGTCGGAGAACTACGACAGCGCCAGCGGCGATCTGTTCGAGATTCAGGAGGACGTCGCCAGCCGGGTGGTGCGGATCATCGAGCCGACCCTGCTCGCCCGCCTGCCTCCGGTGCAGCGGGCGGATCCCGAGGCCCACGCCCTGGTGCTGGAGGCCGAGTACCTGGCGGGCCAGGTCACCCCCGAGACCTTGAGCCAGGCCGTGCAGCGGTTCCAGGCGGCTCTGGATCTCGACCCGAGCTACGCCCGCGCCTGGCTCGGGCTCAGCGTCACGTACAACAACCTCGCCGCCACCGGCATGGTGGACTGGGATACCGGGCACCAGCAGGCGCTGGCAGCAGCCAAGCGCTCCCTCGAGCTCGATACGGATCTGCCCGGCGCCTACGATCAGCTCGCCTGGATCGCCCGCGCCTACCAGGGAGACGTACCCGCCGCAGCCCATTATCTGGAGAAGGCGCTGGCCCTGGCGCCCCGCAATCCGGACGTGGTGGGTCACGCGGCGGTGCTGCTGCAATCCATCGGCCGGCTGCCCCAGGCCCTGCCCCTGCACGAGTTCAGCGTCGAGCGCGATCCTCTGGATCCCATCGGGCTGTTCAACCTGGGGCTCGCCTACTATTTCGCCGATCGGCTGGAGGCCGCCGCCGCGCAGCTACGCCGGGTCCTGCAGCTCTCCCCGGACTATCGAGGCGCCCATTACCGTCTCGGCACCATCGCCCTGCGTCAGGGTCAGCGCGAGACCGCGCTGGCCGAGTTCGAGCGGGAACCGGACCCGGAGTTTCGGATCAAGGGCCGGGCGCTGGCCCTGTTCGCGCTGGGCCGCCGGGACGAGGCCGACGCCGCGCTGGAGGCGCTCATCGACGGCTGGGGTGACCAGTGGCCGTCCGAGGTGGCGCAGGTTTACGCCTATCGGGGCGACGTCGATGCGGCGTTCGAATGGCTCGAGAAAGATTTTGCCGTGGCTGGCGCGGCGGGCTGGGGCGAGTGGCGGCTCATGCATCTGTACCAGAATCTCCACCACGATCCGCGCTGGGACGCGTTCCTCGAGCGGGTCGGGGCGAGCGACGAGCAGCTGGCCGCCATCGAGTTCGCCGCCCCCGCGGTGGATCAGTTGCTCGGCCTCGCCCAATAGGCCGCGAAGCCCAGGCAGCGACGGCCATACTGCCGGTAAGTCTGGTACCAGGCCCGCGCACGCTCGCGAAGCGACTCCGCCTGATCTGCCGACAGAGAGGCAGCGAAGGCCAAACGCCCGCGCAGCACCGCCTTTTCGTAGCGGTCCCATCCCCTCCGGGTGGCGCAGAGCTGACCAACCTGTACGAGCCCGCACTCCCCTAGGACAGACGCTGAATCCTCGAGCCGCCAGTAGTGGTCCTCGGGCGTACCCAGAAACTCCAGGTAGGCGCGCGGCGGCGGTGCCGTCCAGACCAGCTCCGCAACCAGCACGGCTCCACCCGGCGCGGCCCTCCGCGCGAGCCGGCGAAGCGCCTCGCGCGGAGGGCCGAGGGCATGAGACGAGCCGATACACACAACCAGATCAACGGCGCCGCCGGCATGGCTCGCGGCGTCCTGCAGCCTGAACTCCACCCGGCCTGTGAGCTCCGAACCCACCGCCGCCGCCCGCGCCCGCGCCAGAAACTCCGGGTTCGTGTCCATGGCCAGAACCGTGACATCGGCACGGGCCGCCAGCGCCAGCGCGAAGGAGCCGGAACCGCAGCCGATGTCCAATGCCGTGCGCGGCCGTGCTGCCGACGCCCACCGCACCAGGCTGGCCATCTGCCGAGCCGACAGCGGATTGGCATGAGGCAGACCGGCGTGGGCCGCTGCGGATACCTGTTGGGGCGATGGACGGGAGCTCATGAGGTCTCGATGCGCGCCGCAATGGCCCGCATCATA
Source organism: Pseudomonadales bacterium (assembly GCA_041690675.1). GTDB lineage: Bacteria > Pseudomonadota > Gammaproteobacteria > Pseudomonadales > Azotimanducaceae > UBA7803. The sequence continues at coordinate 3,605 of JAWLGU010000051.1, forward strand.
TGCCCCCCTCGCTCCCTGCGCGCGGTCGACATTCGCCGAGCACGACGCTGAATCGCGGGACGGCGGGGCGGCCGCGCTAGCGAGCCCGCGCCGCCAGCGCCTGGCGTGGAAAGTGAACGCGATCCCCCACTGCCACGCCGAGGCGGCGCGCCGTGCCACCCCGGAGCTCGATGGCGAACTGCACCGGCTCGCCGCTGGAATAGCGGGTGAGCCGCTCCTCGTAACGGGGAACGTACTCGCCCGGCCGACCCTCTCCCGGCCGCCGCGGCTCCGGCTCCATCTCGTGCAGGGCCACCACCCGCCCCTCCTCGTCGAGGAAGACGAGGTCCAGGGGCAGCGAGCAGTCGCGCATGACGAAGCTCCGCTCGCGCAGGTCGTTAGACGGGAACACGAACAGCATGCCCCCGGTCTCGGCCAGGGTGGCCCGCCCACTGAGCCCCCTCACCCGCCGTTCCTGGCTGTCGGCGATCTCCAGTCGAAACGTCTGCCCGCTGATCTCCACGTCCACGGCCCGGGGGATCGGCAGCTCGTCGCGCGCCAGCGCCACGCCACCGAGGATCAGCGCCGCCAGCACCGCAAGCCGCGCCGCGAGCCGCAGCACGCGGCGGTGGGGCCCGTGCCCGTGACCGCCTTCGCCATCCCACACCATCGGCTTTAACTTCTCCAGAACGCCCCCCTACAATAGCGCGCGCTCGCCGCCGGCCATAGAGGCGGCGGCGACTCCTGCCACGAATCGTCCCGGCCCCGCCGGACCCTCGGGCGGAAGCAGAACAACAAGGAGACAGGGGGCCGTCGTGGGCAAGCTGTGGATGCGCATCCGGTGGATCGGCCGGAAACAGGCGGCGCTGGCCGGCCGACGGCCCGGGAGCCCCCTGCGGTGGCTGCCCGTGATCCTGCTGGCCACCGTGCCGGCACTCGCCGCCACGCCACTGCCCGTGCCGCCGGGCGCCGAGCATCTGGAATCCCTGCGCCGACTCGACCTCGACCAGGCCTTCGCCGCGGTGGCGACCGGCGTGCGCTACGAGCCCTATCGCGGCATCCTCCGCGGCGCAGCGGGTACCGCCCTGTCGCGGGCCGGCAATGCCACCGACCAGGCGCTGCTGCTCGCGGACCTGCTGCGCGGCCAGGGCTACCGGATGCGCTTCGTACGGGGCCGGCTCGCCGGCGATAACCTGAACATTCTGCTGCGGGGCCTGTACCCGCCCGAGCTCCCGGACATCGACCTTCCCGCCGAGCTCGACCCGTTCGCCCTGGGTGACGCGAGCGCCGCGGCCGCCGCCGCGGCCGAGCACGTGTGGCTGGAGGTGGATCAAGGGGACGGCAGCTGGCTGCCCCTGGACCCGTCGTTCCCGCGGGCCGTGATGGGCGAAGCCTACGCCGAGGCCGAGGAGCGCCTCGACGAGTTGCCGGACGCCATGCACCAGCGGCTGTCGCTGGTGCTGCGGGAGCAGACGGCCAGCGGAGCCACTCGGGAGCTCGGCCGCTTCGACGCGCCCGTGGCCGTCCTGGGCCAGACCACCCTGTCGCTGGCGATCCAGGGCGCGGCGCAGCTCCCGGCGGACGACGAGAAGCCTGCCTCCGCCAGCCCCATGGGGGGGTTTGGCGCCATCCTCGCCGGTGAGGAACCCGACACCCCGGCGGAGGAGCAGCCGGACGACCCCGCGGACCCGGTGGGCACCCGCTATCGCCGCTACCTGCAGGTCGGTCCGGAGCGGATGACCTGGCAGTCCAGTCTGGTGCTGGACGCCGACCCCGGCTCCCGGCTGCACCGCGAGTGGCTGCAGATCACCGTGCAGGTGCCCGGAGAAGCAGCCATCTCAGTCGAGCGGGACCTGTTCGTGGCCGATGCGCCGGGCGCCGACGACCGCCAGCCGGCCGATTATCGGCGCTACGCCCTGGCGGTGCTGCCGGGGCCGGTGGCGACCGACGCGGTGGAAGCCTTCGCCCGCCGGGTCTCCGCCCGGCTGGACGTGCCCGGTGCCCGGCAGCGCCTGCAACGTCTCGAAAGTGGCGCAGCGTCGGCAGAGGGGGCGGCCGAGGCGCGGCAGCTCGACGACGAGGCGGCGCCGCTGCTCGGACACCTGATGGCATTGCGATTCGCCGCCGAATCCGACGTCCTGGCACGGCGGGTGGCGCTCGGCAACGGCGTAGCCGTGACCCAGAGAATTCCCCGGGTGCTCATCGCCTCGGTAGAAGGTGACTCCCGCAGCGGCCGTTACCGCACGGCCCTGGATCTGCGTCTCGATCAGGTGGAAGCGTGGCCGTTCCCCGGCCACGCCAACGCGGCCGCCGTCCGATTCCACGAGGCGCGGGGCCTGCAGAACACTCTGCTGGAAGCGCGGGTGCTGGAGCGGATCACCGGTGAGCAGACCCCCGCCGCCAATACCGGTCAGCTCATGGCCCGGATTCCCGGCGGCATGTCCGGCCTGTTGGCCCTGCACGCGGATCAGCAGGACGCGCTGAACGCCCTGCCGGCGCTCTCCCCGTACGCCCGCCGGCTGATCGAGGCGAGCCTGGCGCGCGGCCATCTGGTAGCGATCCCGTCCGAGCCCGTGGAGCTGGCGGGCCGCGCCCGCTACGGCTGGTGGGACATCGACCGGGACACCGGCCGCACCATCGGCGTCATGGACGACGGGCTGCATCAGGCCCTGGTGGACCATTCCCTGGCTTCCGATCAGATCGGCCTCAACGATCACACCGGCTTCACCCTGGGGATGATCGTCGGCGGCGTGGCCACCCATTTCCGGCTGGCGGCGGGCATCCTCGAGTACGGGGAAGTGACCGAGCAGCTCATCAAGGACATCGAGAAGACCATCAAGGACCTCAAGTGCTTCTCGTGCCCTCAGGTGGATTTCAAGCGGCAGGTGAAGATCCAGCTCGGCGATTCGTGCTGGTCGAAAAGCTACGGCATCGGCTACACGAACTCGGGACTCAAGTTCTGCCAGGCGTACACCAACGGCATGAGCTGCTCTGCGGCCATGATCCTCAGCGGGCTGCGGGGCAATCCCACCGCACCCGAATGGACCGTCACCGATGCCATCGACAAGAAACTGATCTGCGAGCTGTAGACCGTGATCGCTCTTCGCTTCGCCAGCACCCTGGCCCTGCTTCTCGCCGGTTCATCCGCTGCAGCCGACCCGTACATCACGGGTGACCCCACGCTCTACCCGAAGCCGACGCCGGTCGAGACCGTGAAGCGCCTGCCCCGCGTGACCCGCCACGACTCCCTGGCGCGGGTGGCCGCGGATGCACCGGCCCTGGCGCAGGCGGCGAACCGCGCGGTGCGCATCGAAGTGCTCAAGGTGGTTCGCGGACCCGAGATCGGCGGCGAGCCGGTGGGAGAAGGCTGGGAGGCCATCACCCTGGTCACCCGCTGGATCCACGTGCTGCCTCGACAGAAGGTGGAGCGCGCGGCGCTGGAGGGCAAGGCCGACCGCACCATGGGCGCCGGCGGCCTGTTCGGCGGCGCCGCCACCGGCCCCAGGGAGCTGGTGGAGGTGGACGTGCCCTACCAGATCCCCGACCCCGGCGAGCACCTGTATCTGGCCGCCGACGGCCTGGCGGAGACCCTGGACCCCGCCGGCGCGAAGCTGCCCGATGGCCTGCCCCTGCACGAGCCGTTCACCCTGACCCGCCCCGGTGACACCCGGGTAAGGCGGCTGGCGTTTCGCGTGCCCGAGGGCACGAGCAACCTGGCGCTGCGCTTCTTCGACAACAGCTACGGCAGCATCACCGTGGCCGTGCACGGCGATGCGGCTGCCGCCCTGGACGCGGTGCCCGCCGGCATGATCGACCGTGCGCGTATCGGCACCCTGGAGCTGGCCACCGCCGGCATGGAGTTCCGCCGGACCTACGGGGACGTCACTGCGCCCGACGGCTGGCACTTCGCCGCCGTACGGCTGCTCGGCCGTGGGGCCGGCGCTCCCGGAGCCGCCGACGATCGGGTGAGAATCGATCCCACCCGCTTCGTCTGGCTCAGCGGCGACGGCGGGGCGCTGTGGTACGCACTGCCGCCTGCGGACGGTCAGCCGACGCTGTCGTTCACCCCCGACCTGTTCCAGCGCCAAGAAGCCGTGTTCCTGATACCGGAGGAGGCGCAGAGGCTTCGCCTGGGGCTGCGCGACCGCAGCGGGGCGGCCACCCTGGCGGCGACTACGGGAGCCCCTGCACCCATGCCGCCGGGCGTCGTGGAGCAAGCCGATGGTTCCTCGCTCCGCGTAGCGGTTTTCGGCGCCCGCTGGGAAGGCAGCCATGTCGTTCTCGATCTGGGGCTGCGCCCGGCGGCCGGCGGCAACGAGGGCCTGGAGGCGGATTCCGGGCGCCAGTTCCTGCTGCTCTCCGGCAGCCAGGAGATTCCCCCGGATGCTGCGATGAGCCGACGGCTGTCACGTCGAGGGCCCGATCCCCTGGTCGTGCCCCCCGGCACGCCGTTGCGCTTCGAGCTGGCGTACGCGCTCCCCGCAGGAGCCACTCCAGACGCCCTGCGCTTCCTCGGGTTCGCCCAGGACCTGCGCCTGGACCTCTCCGGGCTCCCGGTCACCGGCACGCGCGGACAGCCGAGCGCTGCCGGCCTCACCGCGTTCCCGAAGATCGCCCGGCCGACCCCGGTGGCGCCCCCGGTTGGGGCGCCGCCACCGGCCGGGCCGGCTCCCGCAGCCCCGCCCGCCGGCATCGCGGCGCACGGATCGATGCAGGCCGTGGAGCTGCCTCCCTACGATCCCAGCCGCGCCGGCGAGGATCAGGAACCGAACAGCACCTTCGACCGGGCCCAGCCGCTGGGGCCGGATCTGAGCATTCGCGGCACGCTCTCGCCGGCCGATCCGGACTACTTGTTCTTCGACGTGGACGAGCCGGGCATGTGGGTGCTCGAAGCGCAAGGCGCCGGGGTGGCTCGGGCGGCCTACGTGGACGCCACCCGCTGGCCCCAGAGCGAGCGCGCCATGGAGCCCGGCTCAGACACCCTGTGGCTCGACAATCTCTATCTGGCTCCGGGCCGGCACTGGATCGCCCTGCACGGGACCCAGGCCGGCGGCGACTACGTCCTGCGCGCCGTACGCCTGGGAGCCCCCACGGCCGGCGACGAGCGGGAGCCCAACAACGATGCCACCCGGGCCAACGTGCTGCGCCCCGGCCAGCGCCGCACCGGGCTCATCGCCCACACCCAGGATCGCGACTTCTACCGCTTCGATCTGGAAGTGGCGAGTCACGTCTCCCTGCGCCTCGAGCGCCCCCCCGAGAGCAAGCTCCAGCTACGTCTCGACGGCGGGCCGCGGGCCCTGCTCATGGGCGCGATGGCCGCACCCGGGGAGCCGGTGGCCTACCAGGCGGCGCTGCCTCCGGGTGAATACCAGGTGCAGGTGAGCTCCGACGGCGCGAGCAAGAGCCGGACGCCCTACGTGCTGACCCTGGATCTGCAGGATCCCTTCCGACGCCCAGCGGATCTCGAGCCCAATGACTGGCCGGGCGCGGCCAGCGAGCTCGGCCGGGTTCGCGTCTTCGACGGCCACGTGGGGGAAACCGGGGACGCCGACTGGTTCGCCCTGCCGCCGCTGGATGTCGAGACGGCGCTGGAGATCCGCCTGAGCAGCGACGGCAATCACGCTCAGGCGAGCCTGAAGCGGGGCGTGGGCAAAGGTACGCAATGGGAAACGCTCCAGGAGGATTATCAGCAGCGCAGCGAACGCGGCCACGTCTACCTGGCGACGCTGCAGGCCGCTGAAGCCTACCTGTTGAACGTGGCGGGGCGCGGCCCCTATCACCTGGAGCTGCGCCTCACACCGGATCCCGTCGCCGATGCCGGCCCGGACGAGGCAACGGCACCGGAGCTGACGGTGGGCACGACTCCGCCCCGATTCGCCGCCTTCCGGGCGGAGGCCCAGCACACCGACCTACCCATCAGGCTTTACAACCCCGGACCCGTCGCCCGCGACTACCGGCTCGAGGCCTGGGCCAGCAGCGAAGCCTGGACCGTCGAGCTCCCCGACGCGCCGCTGCGACTCGCGACGGACGAAGCCCGTGACCTGACGCTGCGGGTGGCGGCGAACCCGGACCTCCCGGCCACCGATGCCGCCGCTCTCTACCTGCGCGCGGTGGCGTCGGACGGCGCTGCCAGTTCGTCCCGCGACGTACCGCTCTCCGCCGCCTGCAGCGCGCTACCCCTCTCGGCAACACCCTACCGGCCCGTGCCGGACATCCTGCGCGGCGGCATCAACGTGGCCCGGCAGGCGCTCGGCGCGGAGCCGATGACAGGTGGGGTCAATGCAGCACCGCTGTTCGACGGCCACGTCGCCCTGGGCGGCGAGTGGCGGGCGCCCGCCGGCGCCTTGCCGGCCGAGGCAGGCGTGCGCCTGGCCGGGGACGCGGCCAGCCCCATCGCCGGCGTCGCCATCACGCCGGCCGGCGGCAACCAGGCGCCCCTGGGTCCTTTCGTCATTCTGACGTCCACAGACGGGGAGACCTTCACCGAGGCCTTGCGGGGGCGGCTGCGCCCGGGCGACGCGGAGCAGTACTTTTCGTTCCAAACGCCGGTGCCCGCCCGCGTCGTCAAGCTGCGCCTCGAGGCAGCGAATCCCATCGAGCCTCAGGGCGAGGTGGCGCTTCGCGAGCTGAAGGTCATCGCCGCTCCCGGTGGGCGCCCGCTCGGCAACGCCCCCAACATCGCCGCACCCGTTCACGGCGGTCACGTGGTGCGGGCGCTGCCGCAAGCGGGCAGCTACCGGAACCTCGAAGCCATGCTCACCGAGGCTGAAGAACGTCCCACCCTCGTTCAAGGCGACCCGCAGTGGCCGCTGGAGTGGGTGATCGGCTTTCACCACGACCGGGCGGCCCGTATCACGGCCCTGGAGTGGCGGGAGCAGGCCTCCGCGCCGGCGGGGCAGCGGATCACGCACATGGAGGTGTGGACCAGCGTCGACAGCCCGCTGGGTCCCTGGCGATCCCTCGGCGTCTGGAACCTGGGCGTGGCTCCCGGAGAGACCGCCACCCTGCGCCTGGAATCGCCCCAGTGGGCCCGCTACCTGCGCTTCCGCCGGAGCCCGGGGCCCGGGCCGGCAACCTGGCTGCTGCCGGAGACCTTGCGGATCCTCGAGCAGCCTGCCGAGGCGGATTATCGGAGCATTCTCGGCGAGTGGGGCCTGTACGCCCGGGCCGCCGCGTACGAGGAACAGGCGCCGCCCCCGGCAGCGGCGCGGCCCGGAGCCGACGCCGGCGACGAACCGTCCCGGGCGCTGGCACTGTCGCCGGGGACGCCCCACCGCGACCAGGTCAGCATCGGCGCCGACGAGGACTGGTACGAGATCGAGGTGCCCGAGGGCGACAACCGCCTCGAGCTGGTGCTCGGTGGCCCGGACGCCGGCCGGGTGACGGCACGGCTCACGGACGCGGGAGGCGTCGCCGTACCCGTGACGGAGCAGCGCACCGACGACGGTGGCCGGGTTCTGCTGGCCGAGGTCGCCGGTGGAGAGCGCTACCGACTGCAGGTGACCGAGCCGCCACGATCGATCATGGTGGCCTGGGACAACAGCGGCAGCGTGGGGCCTTACCGCCCTGCCATCTACCGGGCGCTGGAACAGTTCTTCGACGACATTCAACCGGGCACCGAGCAGGTGAACCTCCTGCCGTTCCGGGATCGGGACGTGCGGACCCTGGTCGAAGACTGGACGGACGACCCCCGTGTCCTGCGCCGGGCGCTGAACGACTACGACCGCGCGGACGGCTCCAGCAACGCCGAAGCCAGCCTGCTCGGAGCCCTGCAGGCGCTGGACGACCAACCCGGCAACCGGGCCGTCGTTCTCATCACCGACGCCGCATCCAACGGCTTCGACCGATCCGCGGAGCTGTGGCAGGCGCTGGATCGGCTGCGCCCCGGCATCTTCACCTTGGAGCTGCACCTGCAGGAGCAGAACGTCGCCCACAATCAGGATCTGATGCAGGATTGGTCCGCCACGAGCCAGGGCCGCTACGCCTGGTTCCGCACCCAGGCGGACCTGGATCGGGCCTTCGCCCGGGCGGCTTGCCTGATGCGGCGCCCGGCGGACTACACCCTCACCGTAACGCCCCGCTACGAAACACCGCCCGAGCCGGGTGCCCTGCTGGTGCAGTGGGAAAAGGGCAAGGCCGCCGCCGGTGCCAGCGTGGAGCTGATCCTGGACGCCTCCGGCTCCATGCGCTCCCGCAAGCACCTCATCGACGGCCGCCTCAAGATGGACGTGGCCAAGGACGTGCTGCGAGGTGTTATCGCGGAGCTGCCGGACGACGCGCGGGTGGGCCTGCGTGCCTACGGCCACCGCATTCGCGAAGGCCAGCCGGGGGACTGCACCGATTCAGAGCTGATGGTGGACGTGGCCCCCCTGGATCGGCCGCGGCTGCTGGCGCAGGTCGAAGCCCTCGAGGCCCTGGGCACCACCGCCATCGCCTATTCCCTGGAACAGGCCGCCAGCGACTTCGCCGGCGTCGACGGGCCCAAGATGATCCTGCTGGTGACCGACGGCGAGGAGGAATGCGCCGGCGACCCCGCAGCCACCGCCGAGCGGTTGCGCGGCCAGGGCTTGGACGTGCAGGTCAACGTGGCCGGCTTCGCCCTGGCCGACCCCGCGGTGAAAGCCGCCATGGAGACCATGGCGGCAGCCGGCGGAGGGTCGTACTTCGATGCCGAGGACACTCAGGGGCTGGCCAGCGCCATCCGCAGCGCGTTGGCAGTGCCCTTCGATCTGGTGAACCACCGAGGGGAGGTGGTGGTCAGCGGCACCACGGGCGACCAGCCCGTCTCTGCGCCGCCCGGGCGCTACACCCTCGAGGTGCACACGGTGGACGGCGACGTGCCGATCCCTGACGTGGAGATCAGATCGGCGACTTCCCGGCGGCTGATCCTCCGTCGTGACGGCGAGCGGATCGATCACGCCTTCGAGTGAGATACTGCAGGCGTCGACCGAGAAATGCCTGGGTGGACCCCCAGAACGGTCCAAGATCGTCGAGCGCAAACACGGCGTAATCCCGACTGCCGGTGGTGATCGATCGGGCCCAGCTCCAGACACCCAGGCCACCCTCGCGGCGGATGTGCCGCCACGCGGACCAGTCCCGCTCGAAGGAAATCCACTTGATGCCGTCCGGGTAGGTGGGGCTCGGCTGATAAGGGGAACCGGTCAGCCGGGCGTAGCCGAGATAGGCGAAGTCGATGCCAGCGAGCGACGCCATGCCGTCCCAGAGCCCGAACCGGGCATTGATCTCGATGAGCTTGTAGTTTCCATCCCGAGGATCGAGCTTGTACTCGATGCCCACGTGGCCGCGGTAGCGGATCCGCTTCATGAAGGCGACGCTGGCGTCGACGAGATCGGGCTCGATAACGCTGGTCACGTAGCTGGCGCTGCCGAAATGGATGGGGGTGACCCGCCGCTTCACACCCACGAACGACGCCAGCGGGTCCGAGTCCGCATCGAAGAAACCGACGTAGTAGTGGAAGTTCTCGTCCGGCCCCGGAATCAGCTCTTGAAGGATGAGTCTGCTATCCAGGGGCGCCAGGCGACGGAACACCTCCCTGAGCTCTGCCGCGTCACCTACGACCACCACCTTCCGTCCGGATACGACCCGTGAGGCGTCCCGCGACTGCCAGCTCATGGAGTACCGCGGCTTGACCAATGCAGGGAAGTCGACCCGATCCGCGACGGCGTCCACATCCGCCAGCGAGCTCAGTGGGAACACGGCAGGCTGCCGGACCTGGCACCGCTGTGCCAACTCGGCCACCCCGGATTTGCTCACTACGGCTTCCATCACGTCCGGTTCCGCCATGAGAAACCGGTAGTGTGGGGAGAGCTGCGCGCGGTGCCTCGAGACGAACAGCACGTGCTCGTCGTTCAGCGGTATCAGCACCGGCCAGGAGCCCAGCTCGGCCGACAGGGCGATCAGGTAGTCCAGGAACGCCGCATCACGGTCTCCGGCAGCGGGCTCCACGCGAACATCGAGGTAGCGCGAGCTCTGAGCCCAGGCCCCGCGCCTGGCCACCACACCGATGACGGGAATACCCCGTCTACCGAGGCTGCGAGCGACCTTGAGTGCCGGTAGGTTGACGTCGAGGAGTACGGCGGGAACGCGGTCGACTGCTTCCATCACAACTGACGCCTGGTGCGAGTTCAGCATCATGCCAGGCGCCGCTCGGCTGCGATTTGACGGATGCCCGCAAGCCCCGTGCCACCGATCATCGTGCGAATCGACGAGCATCGATGCCCCGCACGTTCCCGACGGCGTAGACTCAGGGCTTCAACCTCCTCGAGGACACGGCCATGACCATGGCAGCCACTGTGAAACGGTATCTGGACGACCACCATATCGCCTACGACCTGACCACGCACCTGCGCACCGGCAGCAGCCTGAGAACCGCGACGGTAGCCAGCATTTCGCCTCACCGGCTGGCCAAAGCCGTGGTGCTGGAGGACGGTGACGAGTACCTGATGGCGGTGCTTCCGGCCGACCGGCGGGTGCAGCTCGGGACCCTGCGCACGCAGCTTGGACGCAACGTGGGTCTCGCGACCGAGCGCGACGTGGCCGCGCGATTTCCGGACTGCGCGCTGGGAGCCGTCCCCCCGCTGGGGCCAGCCTACGGCATGCAGACCATCGTCGACGACGAGCTCGACCGGGAACCCGAGGTGTATCTGGAGGCGGGAGATCACGAAGCGCTGATGCGGCTCTCACACGACGACTTCCACCGGCTGATGCAGCCGGCGCTGCACGGCCACTTCGGCAAACCCAACGCGTAACCGAGCGGCGTCGGGTGATCAGTCCGCCTTCTCGAACAGCACGGCGTACAGGCGCCCGCGCCACCGCTCGGGACCACGCAGCAGCCGGAAGCCGGCGGCGGTGACCTCGTTCACCACGGTCTCGGTGGGCGTGCCGTGTCCGCCGTGGCGCTCCGCGGTCTCCGGCGGGCTGATACGATCCATGAATCCACCTGGCTCGAAGTCGATGACCAGCAGGCGCCCGCCCGGACGCAGGGCGCGACGGATGTCGGCGTTGATGGCGTCCGGCTCGGTGAGGTGGTGATAGACGTTGCGGCTGTACGCGGCGTCGCAGCAGCCTGCCGGAAGATGGGTGCGCGAGACGGCCCCTTCAATCACCGAGACGTTGTCGAGCTGCGCCCGCGCCACGGCAGCCCGCATCTCTTCCAGCCGGGCGGAGGAAATCTCCGTCGCGTAGACGCGCCCCGAAGGACCCACCTGCTCCGCGAGCCCCATGGCCAGCGCGCCGTCGCCGGCGCCGACATCCGCCACCACCGATCCGGGAGCCAGCTTCAGCCACGCCACCAGTTGCTCCACCTCGTCAGCGTCGCTGCCGTGAACCACCGGCAGATACGGAAGGCTGCCGAGTACCATCACGAGGGCGGCGGCCACGACGCCCCCTCCGACGATGCTCCAGCGCTTCAGTTGCGACATGAATCCCCCTCGGGCCCGCGACCCGGTAACATGTGCCTGCAAGCTTACCTCAAGGAGAGGCGACCATGGCGAAGCCCTATCCGGACCATCCGCAGCTCCGCGGCAACTTCGCGCCGCTGCGCATGGAGTGCGACCTCGCGGACGTGATCATTCGGGGCAGGATGCCCCGGGAGCTTTCGGTCACCTACTACCGCAACGGGCCGGACCCGCAGTATCCGCCGCGTGGCCAGCACCACTGGTTCGCCGGAGACGGCATGCTGCACATGTTTCGCATCGAGGATGGCCGGGTCAGCTACCGGAACCGCTGGTTGCGCACGGTGAAATGGCGGCTCGAGCACGAAGCACGGCGCTCCCTGTTCAGCCCCTTCGATCCACTGAGCAACGACCCCTCGGTGGCCGGTGTGGACGAAGACGGCCTGGCCAACACCAACGTGGTTTGGCACGGCAACCGACTGCTGGCGCTCGAGGAAGGGCACGCGCCCTTCGAGGTCGATCCGGTCACCCTGGATTCGCTGGGTTCATGGCGATTCGACGGCAAGCTGCAGGGACCGATGACGGCCCACCCGAAGATGGACCCGAAATCCGCAGAGATGCTGTTCTTCGGCTACATGGTGGACGGCCCGTTCGGCGCCGGCATGAGCTATCAGGTCGTCGATGCCCGGGGACGGCTGACCCGATCGGAACGGTTCCAGGCACCCTACCCCAGCATGGTGCACGACTTCATCGCCACCGAGGAGCACGTGATCTTTCCCATCTTCCCGCTCACCGGCAGCCTGAAGCGGGCTATGGCGGGCCAGCCCCCCTTCGCCTGGGAGCCCGACAGGCCCACCTGTGTGGGTGTCATGCCGCGCACCGGTGCGGTGGACGACATACGCTGGCTGGAGACGGACCCGTGCTACGTGTTTCACCCCGTGAACGCCTACACGGACGGCGGCCGCATCGTCGCCCGGGTGATGCAGTTCGAGGAAGCGCCCCTGTTCCCCCATGCCGACGGCAGCGCTCCGGACCCGGCCAAGGCCAACGCCCGCCTGTGCGAGTGGCACATCGATCTGGCGTCGGGCAGCATCAACCGCCGCTACCTGGACGACCTCACCGGCGAGTTCCCGCGGCTGGACGAACGCTTCGCGGGGCTCCCGCATCGTCACGGCTACTACTGCGGCTCCACGGTGAAGAACGGCGGATCGGGGTTCGATGCGGTCGTGCACCACGACTTCGTCGACGGCCGGCGCAGCCTGTACCGCCTGCCCGGCGGCGACGCCACCGGGGAGCCCGTATTCGTGCCGCGGTCGAAGGACGCGCCGGAAGGCGACGGCTATCTGCTCTGCGTGATCTATCGCGGCGCCGAGAACAGGAGCGACCTTGCGGTCTTCGACGCCGGGGACGTCGCGCACGGCCCGATCGCTCTGGCGGAGTTGCCGCACCGAGTGCCGTTCGGTTTCCACGGCAACTGGAAGTACAACGACTGACCGCTCGCGGCGGAGCCGCGCCGAGACATCAGCGAAAGATAAGCGTTTGGTAAGGTGCGGCGCAGGACTCCGCAGGCAGGTCCCCCTAGCATGCCCTCCGTCGCGGCCACTACCGCCGCTTTGTCTTGGCATTCAGGAGAAACCCATGAAACGAGTCACCACCACGCTGTTGTGTGCCGGCGCGCTCTGCGGCTGCGCCACCACTGCCGAGCAGACGCCGAAGCGCCTGTACATGGACGTGCATCAGCTGGACGCGGTCACCGCCACCGATGTCGCCGCCGCCCACGAGAAGGACCTGGCCGTTCAGGAGCGATTCGGTGTGCGCTTCATCAAGTACTGGGTCGACGAGGAGAATGCCCGCGTCTATTGCCTGGCCGAGGCCGACGAACCCCACGCGGTGAGCGAGGCACATCGTCACGCCCACGGCCTCGTTCCCCAGCGCGTGCACGCGGTGTCCGAAGGTGAGGAAGCCCATGCGCTCGGCGGACGAAAGCTCTTCCTCGACCTGCACCGAGTGGGCCCGGGAACGGTCACCGCTCGGGACGTGGCGCGTGCCCACGAGCAGGATCTGGAGACCCAGGGGAAGCACGGGGTGAACTTCATCAACTACTGGGTGGACCCGGAGAGCGGCGACATCTTCTGCCTGTCGGAGGCGCCCAACGCCCAAGCCGTGCTGGAAACCCACCGCCAGGCCCACGGCCTGGTGAGCGACGAGATCGCAGAAGTCGTTCAAGGGGAATGAGGGGCGCATGATCGTTCGTATCTGCGGCCTGTCACTCTGCATCTGGCTGGCCGTTGCCCCATCGGCAACCGCCAGCCCGCTCGGTGACCACGGCGAAGCCGACCTCCTGGCACGTCTGGCTGCGGCCGAAGGGGTGGCGCTCGCGCCGCCGGGCGGGACCCGGCACCGGTTGATCGTCTTCACGGACCTGCACTGTCCCTACTGCGCGGTGCTGCACCACCGCATACCCGACTACCTGCGTCTGGGCATCCGCATCGAGTACCTTTTCTATCCCCGCTCGGGTCCCGGGTCTCCGGCCTTCGAGCAGGCTGTGGCCGCCTGGTGTGCCCGAGACCCGAGCGCTGCCCTCGATCGCGCGTTCGCCGGCACGACCCTGACAGCCTCGGGTTGTGAGCACCCGGTGCTGCAGCACTACGAGCTGGCCCAGCGCCTAGGGTTGAAAGGCACGCCCGCCTGGATCACGGACGATGGGACCGTGATGTACGGGGCCATCAGCCCAGGAGAACTGATCCGGCGACTGGAGATCCTGCGCGAACGGCGTCAACGCGCGGTGCGCGAACGCACTTTTTAGAGTGCGCGCATCGCGCTAAGCTTCGCGCCACGATTCGCAAGGAACTGGACAATGCGACCCGCGACTGCCCCGACCTGGTTCGTCCTGCCGCTGGCCGGTTGCGGCGGCGGGCCCGCGACCATGGGCGGAGACCTGATCGCCCAGCGGCTCGTCGAGGCCGCCGCACGCCGCGTGGCGACGGCGTGGCTCGAAAACCTGGAATGATGACGCTCGGGTTCTTCGACACGCTGGGGGTGGTTCTGGCCCTCTACACCGCCTACGCCGCCCATTCCGGACGCGTGTACACGCGCCACCGCGCCTGGGGCCGGACCGTGCTTCGCAGCGACGAGCCGCGCTACTTCTGGTACGTCATCGCCATCTACGGCGGGCTGTCCGTGGCGCTGGTGCTGTACTTCTGATCTCGGCGTCAGGCCCGCATCCCCGGGGCTTCCTCGAGCGCCCGAAAACAGCGGTTGTCCCGGGAGGTGACCAGCACTACCCGGGGAGTCACCGGCTCCGCGCTCAGCTCGAAACCCATGATGATCACCTCCTCCCCCTTCCCGATGAGATGGGCCGCGGCGCCGTTCACGCAGATGTCGCCGCCACCCCGGGTCCCCGCGATGGTGTAAGTCTCCAGCCGCGCACCGCTGGTGTTGCTGACCACCAGGACCTTTTCGCCCGCCCACAGGCCCGTGGCGTCCAGCAGATCCTGGTCGATGGTGATGCTGCCTACATAGTCCAGGTCGGCCTGAGTTACCGTGGCCTTGTGAATCTTCGAGCGCATGACCCAGCGCATCGGCTACTCCTGCCGGTGGAAACGGAAGCCGCGCATCATAGGGCCAGGGACACGCCCGGTAAATCTCCCAACCGGCCGCACCGGCGCGGTCTGGTATCATCCGGCGCGCGCAAGGGAGCTACTGCATGAGTGAGACTCCGATGCCAGCGAGGGGAGCCGTGGCGGGCGTGGTCCTGCCCGTGCTTGCGGCCGTAGCCCTGGCGGCCTTCCTGGTCTACTTCTTCTACTGTCCCTGCGAACGCACTCCGGGAGGCTGGCTGCTGGGCCGGCAGTTCGACGAGCCGGTCAGCGACTGGGGCTTCGCCAACAGTGTGCCGCTCTGCCAGATTCAGGTGAGCCGGGGGCTATGGCCCCACTCGGTGAACCTCAACTGCATGGCGTCCGCCGACACCCTGTTTCTGAGCTGCGCGAGCTGCGACGGCAAAGTCTGGTCTTCCGCCGCCCTCGCCCATCCCGAGGCGCGCCTGCGCATCGGCGACCGGGTCTACCCGGTACGGGTGAGCCGGGTACGCGACCCCGCCGTGCTCGACGAGGCCTGGCAGGCCCGGGCGGCGAAGACCGGCCGAGGCGCCAACAGCCCACGCCAGGACGGCTGGTGGGCGTTTCTGGTGGAATCGCGCTGATTCTGGAGTCGGCGCCCGGCCGACGCCGCCCGACCTGAAAGTCGGCGCCGATCCGACACCGGCTCCGCCTGACCCCCGTGGAACCGGCGCCGGCACGCGGTTCCGCCCGCTGGCACACCCTTTGCTCTCCCCCGCCGGACACTCATTCAGGTGAACGGAACATGAAAGCCCGATGCGCGACAAGCGGATCCCGCGCCGCCCGAGCCCGGCTCGCCGCCCTGGCAGCGGTGCTGCTGCGCGTCGCCGTCTGTGTTCCGTTCGTAGGTTTGTCCGCGGCGGTGGCGGACACGGTGGTCCCCCTCAACGCGCACAACGGCTTCGCCACGTACTACCTCCCGGTGGACATGGGCCAAGGCACGATCGAGGAGTACCTGGTGGACACGGGCGCCGGATACATGACCATCACGGAATCCACGCTGTCCGGTCTCGAGAACGCCGGCCGTGTGCGTTTTCTCAGGGTCATCCAGGGACATCTGGCCGACGGCACGGTGCTCCGCGTGCCCGTCTACGTGATCGACGAGATCGTCATCGGCAACAGCTGCGTTCTGAGGGACGTGGAAGCCGCCGTGCTCCCCGGCGCCTCGCGAGGATTGTTCGGGCTGAGCGCCCTGCGTCGGACGTCGCCGTTCGAGTTCTCCATGGATCCGCCCACGTTGCGGCTGAGCAACTGTCAGCCGGCGCCCGTGCTGGCGGCCAGTACGGGGGTCGCCCAGTAACACGCTTCCGCTGCCCGCAGCGCGGGGTGCGGGCCGATGAACGGGTGTCAGGCGCGCTGCGGGAGGCGATCGCCGGCGCTCAGCACGGCGAGCAGGCCTTTCATCAGCGCCAGCGGCGACGGCGGGCAGCCGCTGATCCTGGCATCCACGGGGATCACGTTCTCGACGGCCCCGCAGCTGGCGTAGGAAACGCCGAACTCTCCGCCGCTGCAGGCACAGGTGCCGGCGGCCAGAACGAGCTTGGGCGCCGGCATGGCACGCCAGGTCCTGCGCAGGGCGGTTTCCATGTGCCGGGAAACGGGACCGGTGACCAGCAGCGCGTCGGCGTGACGGGGCGACGCCACGAACTGGATGCCGAACCGCGCCACGTCGTGGTACGGATTGTTCAGGGCGTGGATCTCCAGCTCGCAACCGTTGCACGAACCGGCATCCACCTGGCGGATGGCCAGGCTGCGGCGGAACCGGCGATCGATCACCCGGCGTAGCTGCGCACCCACCGCCTCGACGTCGGGGTCGTCCAGCGCCGGCGCTTCCTCGGTGACGTTGCCGACGATCAGCGATTGCCTCAGCACCCGAAACATGATCGCACCTCCTAGAGATCCTGCCCCGAATAGGACCCGTTCACAGATTTGTTGCAGACGGGAAAGTCGGGAACGATGTTGCCGTCGATCAGCCGCTCGAGCGCGGGCCAGGTGAACCAGCTCGGGTCGCGGGGGAAGAACCGGGCGATGCGGCCGTCCTCGCCGAAGCGCACGTAGCTGAGCACCTCGCCACGCCAGCCCTCGACGATGCCGATCCCCTCGGCCCCCGCCTCAGCGGCGGACATCGGTTCGAAGCAGGGCCCGGCGGGCAACGCCCCGAGCAGGGCATCCATCCACGCGACGCTGATTCTCACCTCCCGCACCCGTACCGCCAGCCGTGCGGCGATGTCACCCTCGTGGAGCACCGGCACCTCGATGGGGTGGGCGTCGTAGGGCGGATAGGGACACGCGCTGCGCACGTCGAAGCTCTGCCCGCTGGCTTTGCCCACGTACCCGGTGCAACCCAGTGCGCGGGCGTTCTCCGCGCCCAGGCGCCCCGCCCCCTGCAATCGATCTTCCAGCGAGGGATAGTCCCCGATGACGGCGAATACCGGCTCTACGGCCTTCAGCAACTCGGCGTGGTCGGCGCGCAGCGTCTCTACCGCGCTGCTCGGGAGATCCCGCGCCGTACCGCCTGGGACCACCACGTCCATCAGCAGACGATGCCCGAACAGCTCGCCGCTGCGGCGCTGCCAGCGCTCCCGCAGCCGAGCGCAGTGAACGTGAGCGAAGGTGAATCCCACGTCGTTGCAGATGGCGCCGATGTCGCCGAGGTGATTGGCCACCCGCTCCCGCTCTGCCAGAAGCCCGCGCAGGTACACGCCCCGCGCCGGCACCGTGCAGCCGCTCGCGCGTTCCATGGCCATGCACGCGGCCCAGGCGTGTGCCACGGTGGAATCCCCGGAAACGCGACCGGCCAGCCGTGCCAGCTCCGCGGGGTCACGCCCCACCGCGAGCTTCTCCGTGCCCTTGTGGGTATATCCCAGGCGCGCCTCCAGGCGCAGGATCTCCTCCCCCACTGCCTGAAAACGGAAGTGTCCCGGCTCGATGATTCCGGCATGCACCGGACCGACGGGAATCTCGTACACGCCGTTGCCCTGCACCCGGCGGAACGGATAATCCTTGTCCGCCGGCGCACGTTTCGGCGCGCGCCCCGCCAGGGGATAGTCGGGACGCAACGGGTAGTCGCCTTCGTCCCAGGCCTGGTGCCGCGTCCAGCGGCGATCGTCGGGATGATCGATCCAGACGACGCCGAGGAGATCCCGCATGTGGCGCTCCAGCCGGTCGGCGCCCGGGAAGCTCGGGGTGTGGGCAGGCAGGGAAGGATCGTTCAGCGGCACCCGGGTCTCGAGCACCACGTACTCGCCGCACCGCTCGAGACACGCCTGAATCACGATGTCCTCTCCCCGCGCATCGCCCCACGCGCCCGCCCAGCGGAAGCCGGCGAGCGCCGCGATGGCCGCGGCCCGGCCCCAGTCGCCGACGCTCACGTCGAGCCGCCGGGCGGGGACCAGTGCCCGGGCGGCGCCCTCGACGACCTCGAGGTGCTCCGCACGAAGATCCGTCAGAAGGTCGCTCACAGCAGGTTGCCCCCGGTAATCAGTTGGGTCGCCCGATCGAGCCAGCGGGCCAGGAAGTCCGGCACCGAAAGCCCGAGCCAGAGCACCAGCCCCAGGTGCACCAGCACGGGCAGCATGTTGGCGGACACGGGCCGCTGCCCCTGGGGCGCCGCGCCGTAGACCATGGGATGGAGGTGGCGGAACAGCCCGGCGAAGGCCACGGCCAGCCCCACCAGCAGGGCCACCGTGAGCCAGGGCTGCGACTGCATGGTGGCGGTGAGCAGCAGGAACTCGCTGGTGAAGACACCGAAGGGCGGGAAACCGGCGATGGCGGCCACCGCGATGAGCAGCGACCACCCCACCGCGGGCTGGGTTCGAATCAGGCCGCGAATGTGATCGATGTTCTGAGTGCCGGCGATGTGGGCAGCGTGGCCGACGGTGACGAAGATCGCCGACTTGGTGAGCGAGTGCACCAGCATGTGCAGGAGCGCGCCGAACGTGGCCAGGGGACCGCCGAGGCCGAAGGCGAAGGTCATCAGCCCCATGTGCTCGATGGACGAGTAGCTGAACATGCGCTTGATGTCGCGCTGGCGATGCAGGAACAGGCCCGCCACCAGAAACGAGAGCATGCCGAAACCCATCAGCAGGTACCCCGCCATGTGCGGTGTCGCCGTAACCGCCAGCGAACCGTCCACCAGCATTTTCACCCGGACCACGGCGTACAGGGCGACGTTGAGCAGCAATCCCGACAGCACGGCGGACATGGGCGTGGGGCCCTCGGAGTGCGCGTCGGGCAGCCACTGATGCAGTGGCACGAGCCCGACCTTGGTTCCGTAACCCACGAGCAGGAACACGAAGGCCAGGCTCATCACCGCAGGCTCGAGGCCGCCGGCATGGCGGTACAGCACGCTCCACGTCAGGCCGGCTTCGGACTCGCCGAGCACGTGCTGGGCGGCGAAGTACGTGAGCACCGTGCCGAACAGCGCCAGGGCGATGCCCACGCCGCAGAGAATGAAGTACTTCCAGGCGGCTTCCACAGCCTCGGGTGTCCGGTACAGCGACACCAGCAGCACGGTGCTCAGGGTCGCGCCCTCCACCGCCACCCACAGAATCCCCAGGTTGTCCGTCGCCAGGGCGAGCAGCATGGTGAACATGAACGCCTGGTACATGGCGTGATAGATGCGCAACCCCCGCTCTCCGGTGCGGCCGGATTCCTGAACGTAGCGCATGTACGGCCGCGAGAAGATGGAGGTGGTCAGCCCCACGAATGCGGTGAGCACGATCAGGTAGACGTTGAAGGCGTCCACGCGAAAGCTGAGCCCCGCCACCTCCCCCGCGGCGGCCACCCCCCAGGCCAACCAGATCGCGGCGCCGAGCCCGAGCCCGGAGACGGCCACGTTCAGCCAGCCGGCCCGGTCCGGCGAGCGCAGCAGGGAAAGCGACAGGGCGCCGGCCAGCGGCGTGAACACCGTGAGCAGCAGCGCGATCATCGGTCCTCCTCAGGCGTCTCCGTCAGGCGGTTGAGCCGGTCGACGTCGAGGGAGTCGATGCTCTCGCGGATCTGCAGGAAGAAGACCCCGAACAGCACCATGGCCACGAGCACGTCGAAGGCCACCCCGAGCTCCACCACCAGCGGCATGCCGCCGGTGGCCGAAACCGCAGCGAGGAACAGGCCGTTCTCCATGGCCATGAAGCCCAGCACCTGCAGAACCGCCTGGGGCCGGGAGGCCATCATCAACAGACCGATGAGCACCGCGGCCAGGCTGATGGCCACCATGTTGCGGGTGAACGCGAGCTCCTGCTCGACGATGGGGATCACCAGCCAATAGCTGAAGATCACCAGCGCCACCGCCGCCATGATCACCAGCGCGGGCCGGTGCAACGCCTCGGCGTGGCGCTCCAGCGCCAGGCGCCGAACCAGGCGATGCAGCATCCAGGGAATCAGCAGCGCCTTCAGCACCAGCGTGAGCAGCGCCGAGATGTACAGGTGCGGCAGGTGACCCGCCGTGGCCACCAGCCCCGTCACCGCAGCCACCAGGCCTCCCTGCCAGGCGAAGGCGTGGATCGCCGATACCAGCCGGGCCTGCTCCAGCAGGACGAACGAGGAGAGCAACACCAGCGCGGCGAGCACCAGCACCAGCTGCTCCTGGAGGGGAAGGTCGACGATGTTCACGAGCCCACTTCCAGAATGACGTGCCCCAGAAGTCCGAGCAGGGCCAGCAGCAGCGCCAGATTCAGGAACGCGGGCACCCGAAACAGGCGCATCTTCGCGAGCACGGTCTCGGCGGTGGCGAGCAGCGCGCCGAGAGCCGCCAGCTTCAGCACCACCGCCGCGAGCCCCACTGCAAGCGCGCCGGGCTCCAGCCCGGTGGCGATGCCCCACGGAAAGAACACGTTGGCGATGAGCGAGCCGTAGAGCAACAGCTTGATCTGCGCCGCCCACTCCATCAGCGCCAGATGCCGGCCCGAGTACTCGAGGATCATGGCCTCGTGGATCATGGTCAGCTCCAGGTGGGTGCTGGGATTGTCCACGGGAATGCGGCCCGTCTCGGCGATGGCCACCAGCACCAGAGCGCCCAGGGCGAACAGGAACGACGGCCGCAGCACCAGGGGGCCGTGCAGATGGGCGTCGATGACGCTGGCCAGGTTGGTGCTGTGGGCGGTCATGGCCAGGGTGAACACCGCCAGCAGCATGGCCGGCTCCGCCAGCGCGGAAACCAGCATCTCCCGCGAGGCGCCCATGCCGCCGAAGGCGGTGCCCACGTCCATGCCGGCGAGGGCCAGGAAGAAGCGAGCCAGCGCCAGCAGCCCCACCAGCACGATGATGTCGGCGATCATGGCGGTGGGCAGGTCCACGGTGATCAGCGGCACCGTGGCCGCCGCCAGCCACGTGGCCACGAAAACCACGTACGGCGCGGCACGGAACAGCGGCGAGGCCGTGTGAGCCACCCGCACCTCCTTGCCGAGCAGCTTGTAGAGGTCGCGGTAGGGCTGCAGCACCGGCGCGCCCCGGCGATTCTGCAGGCGTGCCTTCGCCTTGCGGATCCAGCCGGTGAGCCCGGGTGCCAGCGCCGCGAACAGCAGCGCCTGCCCCAGGGCGAGCAGCCAGGCGGAGGAACTCAGGAGATGATCCACAACAGCACCAGGACGGTTACGAGGGTCCAACCGAGGTAGCGGCGCAGATTGCCGGACTGCAGGCGCGCGACCCGGCGGGACGAGGCCTCGACGATTCGTGCCGCCGGAAGGTACAACGCCTCCCAGGCGCGATCCTGCACCCGCAGGCGGTAGCGCGCCGCGCCTCCGGTTCCCGGCTCCATGCCTTCGTCGATCTGGAAGACCAGGCTGAACACCCGCCGGATGGGCTGGGCGAACGCCGTGGAGGTGTACTGCATGTGAGGCTCGGGTGGCGCGAAGCCGCAGTCCCAGGGGTCGCTGCGGCGTGCCCGGCGCAACGCCTTGCGCCGCCACACCAGCACCGACAGCGCCGTCAACGCCGCCAGTAGAAGCACCACCAGCGGCGCGCTGTAGCTGGCCGTCTCGGCGGCCACCGGCGTGAGCCACAGCCAGCCGCGGGCCGTGGCCTGGGAAAGCCCGACCCCGAGCACGTGCTCGGGTATGACACCGAGCAGGGCAACGACTCCGCTGGGCCACACGCCCAGGGCCAGGCACAGCACCGCCAGCAGCCCCTGACCGGCCCGCATGCCGAAGGGTACGCGCCGCGCGCGCCGAACGTGGCGGCTGCGGGCCCGGCCGAGGAAGGCCACGCCGTAGACCTTCACGAAGCACGCCGCCGCCAGCGCGCCGGTGAGCGCGAGCACCGCCGCCGCGACGGGAACCAGGCTGCGCAGAACGCCGCTTTCCAGTTGCCACGCCTGCAGCGCCGACTGGAACGTGAGCCACTCGGACACGAACCCGTTGAACGGCGGCAAGGCGGAGATGGAGATACAGCCGACCAGGAAGAACAGCCCCGTCCACGGCATGCGCCGCAGCAAGCCGCCCATCTGCTCGAGATCGTGCTCGTGGGTGCTCTGCAGAACCGCTCCCGCGCCCAGGAACAACAGCCCCTTGAACAGCGCGTGGTTGATGGCGTGGTACAGGGCCGCCACCAGCGCCACCGCGCCGAGCAGTGGGCTCCCCGCGCCCAGGTACAAAAGCGACAGGCCCAGGGCGATGAAGATGATGCCGATGTTCTCCACGGAGGAGTACGCCAGCAGGCGTTTGAGATCGTTCTGCATGAGCGCGTACAGCACGCCCATGAGCGCGGAGCCGCTGCCCACCGCCAGCACCGCCACGCCCCACTGCCAGTGAAACTCGCCGATGAGATCGAAGACGAAGCGGATGAAGCCGTAGACCGCCACCTTGAGCATCACCCCCGACATCAGGGCGGAGATGTGGGACGGCGCCACCGGGTGCGCCTCGGGCAGCCAGGCGTGCAACGGTACCAGGCCCGCCTTCATGCCGAAGCCGAGAAACGCCAGCACGAAGGCCACGCTGGCCCAGCCCCCGGAGAGCTCCGCCGCCCTCATGGCGCCGAAGTCGAATCCGCCGCCGAAGGACGCCAGCACGCCGTAGCCGAGCAGGATCGCCAGCCCGCCAATGTGGGCCATCAGCAGATACAGGAACGCCGCCCGACGATTGGCGGCGGCCTCGTGGTGGAAGGCCACCAGGAAGTAGGACGCGAGCGACATCACCTCCCACGCCACCATGAACAGGAAGGCGTCGTCGGCGAGCACCACCAGCAGCATGCCGGTGAGAAACACGCCGGCGAAGCCGCCCAGCGCCGCCAGGGAGTCGCGGCCGTGCTCGAAGCCGCGCACGTACGCCGGCCCGTAGATGCCGACCGCGAGGGTGACGATGCCGATCACCACGAGAAAGAAGCCGGACAGGACGTCCAGGCGCACCTGCCACGGCAGCCACGGCAGGCCCATGGGCAGCTCGGCCGTGATCACCCCGCCCTGGGTCAGAGCGATGAGCCCCGCCACGGTGGCGGCCAGCCCGGCGAGCCCGACCAGCGGCATGGCCACCAGGCGCAGCAGGCGCGGCATCCAGGGCGCCGCCAGGGACACTCCCGAAGATGCCAGAGCCAGGGCGACCGCCGCCGCCGCGAGCCAGAGAGCGAGGTCCATGGCTATGACGGTTCCTCCGCTGCCGGAGCCGCCCTGAGGCGTACACCCCGCCCGCCGGCGGGACTGACGGCACCCTCGGCGATGAGCTCCACGCCGGCCTTCTCCAGCGCGTCGACGATCTTCATCAACGACTCGACGTTGCCACGGACCTGGGCGCCCGTGCTCGCCTCCATGCGCTGAACCGTAGGCAGAGACAGCCCGGCCAGCTCCGCGAGGCGACGTTGATCGAGACCCAGCAGGGCGCGCGCGGCACGGATTTGTCCGGCTGATATCATGCGCTGTACATCCATTGTGATGTTCAGGCGCGCACTATAGGGCGATCGTCCATCAGTATACAAGTCTCACATGTCATTTATCATGCACAGTACATGATCCGGCGACTCCCGTTGCGCTCACGGTACCCGTCCTGTGTAATCGGTGGCTCATCCACGCCAGGGACACGCCGTGAACTGGGACGCCGTCGGCGCCGTCGCCGAGCTGGTGGGCGCGGTGGGTGTGGTCGCCTCCCTCGCCTACCTGGCCGTGCAGATCCGCCAGAACACGCACCACATCGACTTCAACACCAAGGCCATCCGCGCCAGCACATTTCAGAACTTCTCGAACACCTTCAGCGACTTCGAGGACCTGCTGCTGGAGAACGACCGGCTGGGAACCGTCTGGATCAAGGGCCTGAACCAGGAGGCCGACCTGGACCCCGTCGACCGGATACTGTTCAACAACATCGCCCACAAGTTCTTCCGCATGTACGAGGTGCTGTTCCTGCAGTACGAGGCGGGCCTGGTGGATGCCTCCCTGTTCGAAAGCGCCCACCGCTTCCCGGACCAACTGCTGACGCGCCGGGGCCTGCGCGCCTACTGGAACCACAGCCACCGCAGGTATGCCGACACCTTCGTCGACTTCATCGCGCAGCGCCTGAACGCCCTGCCGGTGGCCGGCGCCGTGGAGGATGGGAGTGACAGCACCCGCGGTTGAACACCGCAACGCTTGATCCCAGGCAGCCGGCAAGCCGGCCTGCGTCAACCTGATCATCGACCCGGACGTGGTGCACCCGGTCACCCCGGCGATGGTGGGAGACGTCCAGGCGGCGGACGCCATCGCGATTCCGTATTACGACAACATTCCGATGGAGAGGTAATCCGGGTACCTTCTGGCTTTCATCGGCAGCACGGGGGGAAACCATGACGGGGAGCTACGTCAATGTCGAACGCGACGGGGCCGTCGCCCGAGTCACATTCGACCGCCAGAAGAACCTGAACGCCTTCGACGGCCAGCTGATACTCGAGCTCACCGAGGCGGCCCGGTCGTTTCACGACGACGTGAGCACTCGTGCAGTGGTGCTCACCGGCAGCAAGGACTATTTCTCCGCCGGCGCCGATCTGGAGGACATGGCCAGCCGCGACGATCCCGCGCTCTCGGATCTGGAACGGCGTCAGATCTTCTATCGCGGCGTGCGCCTGTGCGAGGCCTGGGAAGCCATGCCGCAGATCACCATCGCGGCCATGGAGCGACTGGCCGTAGGGGCCGGGGTCGCGCTGCCGCTGGCATGCGACTGGCGGGTGATGGGTGAAGGCTGCTATCTGTGGGTGCCGGAGGTGCAGATCGGGCTGAACCTGCAGTGGGGCGCCCTGCCCCGCCTGGTGAACCTGGTGGGCCCGGCCCGAGCCAAGCGCATCTGCATCCTCTGCGAGCGGATGACATCGGCCACCGCCCTGGAGTGGGGGCTCGTGGACGAGGTGAGCGCGGATGGCGAGGCGGCGGCGAAGGCCCTGGAGCTCGCCCGAGCCGCCGCCGGGATGCCTGCGGTCGCCACCCGCATGATCAAGGAGGCCGTCAACGCCCAGGTGACGGCGCTGAACCGCGTAGCCAGCTTCGCCGATGCCGACCAGAGCCAGCTCACCGCGGCCAGCGGCGATGCCCGCGCCGCCCGGGAGCGGTTCAGACGCAAGCGGGATGGTTCCGGGTGATCGTCGTTCGCGGCGCCGGCCCGCGATCATGGGGCCGGCGCCTTCGCCTTGCCGAGGTCGTCGAGAATCACGTACAGGGCCGGCAGGACCACCAGCACCAGGACGGTCGCGACGAGCAGCCCGAACACGACCGAGATGACCAGGGGAATGATGGCCATCGCCTGGGTGCTGGTTTCGAACAACAACGGTAGCAGCCCCGCAATCGTCGTCGACGACGTAATGAAGATGGCCCGAGTCCGCTCCCGGCTGGCCCGCCCGGCGGCCCGGGCGACGGCTTCCCCTGACTCGCTGAACTGTTTGATGAACTGAATGAGAAGTATGGCGTTGTTGACAACGATGCCTGCCAGCGATGCCGCACCGATCAGCGACGGCATGGACAGATCGTAGCCCATGAGCTCGTGGCCCCAGACGGCGCCCATGAGCGCGACGGGGATGGATACCATCACGATGAGAGGCTCGATGTAGCTGCGGAACTGAAAGGAGAGTATGAGAAAAATGCCGAGCAGACCGATGAGCAGGCCTCGAGCGATGGATTGGCCTGTTTCCCTGGAACGCGCCGCCTGGCCCTCGACCTCCAGCTGAACGCCCGGATACTGCTCCAGGAAGGGACCGAACCACTGGTCGTGCAGATCGCTGAGAATCGCCTCGGCATTCGTCACCGCGCTGTCGACGTCCGCTGTGACCGTGACGGTTCTCCGCCCATCGATCCGGGTGATCTGCCCCCAGCCACGCGTTTCGCGAGCCTCCACCACTTCCGCGAGTGGGATGCCGTTGCCATCCGCATCCATCACCACCTGGTCCTTCAGGAAATCCAGGCTGCTTCGCTCGCCGGCGGGCTGACGCACCAGGATCTCGATATGCTGGTCTCCGACCTGCACCGTGTCCACCACGTCGCCCAGCAGTCCCGAGCGAAGCTGCTCCGCTACTGACCCGGCCGTGATACCGAGCGGCGAGGCGCCAGCTGCCAGTTCCAGGCTCCGCTGCGGCTTGCCCGGCCGAAGATCGTGGATGATGTTGCTGACGCCCGTGTAAGTCGAAAGCCGTGCGGCCAGGTGTTCAGCTGCAGTCCTCAGCGTCTCGAGATCGCGCCCCGCCAGCCGCAACTCGATCGGAATCCCGGCTGGACCGAATCCCGGCTCCTGAATGACCAGGCTGATCAGCCCCGGAACCTCGCCGATGGCTTCCCGCCACATTCGACTCAGCGAATCCAGATCGATACTGCGCGCCTCGGCGCTGAGCAGATCGACCACGACGGTGGCCACATGAGCGCCGCTCTCTCCGGCGCTCGGGTTGTAATCGAACCTGACCTGAACGGCCTTGACCAGCTCCGCTCCGGCCGGTTGGCGGGGGGACAGCTCCGCATTCAACGACTCCATTGCTGCAACGACCCGATCGGTGACCTGCCGGGTTCTCGACAGCGGCGTTCCTTGCGGCAACAGGACGCGAGCCTCCAGCACGTCTCCGTCGATCTCCGGCATGGCTTCCATCTGCACGTGTCCGCCCGCCATGTATCCGCCCGATACCAGCAGAAACAGCAGCACCCCGGCCAGCACCCCATAGCGGTAGCGGATACCGCCGTCGGCCAGCCGGCCGACGCCGTCACGGATGCGTTCGAACCCCCGGTCGACGGCTCGACGGATCGGGGAACTGCGCGACGCAGGCGCCTGCTGCAATCCCGCCTTCAGGTGATGGGGCAGCACCCAGAACGCCTCGACCAGGCTGGCGAGCAGTGCCGCTACGAGAACGATGGGCAGCACTTCGAGCACCGACCCGAGCTCTCCAGACAGGAACGACAGCGGAAGAAACACCGCCCCCGTGGTGAGAAACGACGACATCACACCGGGAAGCACCTCCCGGCTGCCGCGGATGGCGGCTTCCAGAGGTTGTGCTCCGTCCGCTGCATGCCTGGCGATGTTGTCGGTGATGACCACGGAATCGTCCATCACGATGCCGATCGCCATGAGAAGCGCGACCAAGGTGATCATGTTGAGCGATGCGCCGGCAATGGCCATGAAGGCGAATCCACCCGCAAACGCCACCGGCAGTCCGAATAGCGCCCACCAAGCCAGCCGGGGGCGGAAGAATGCGCTGAGCACCAGGCCTACCAGCGCCAGCCCGAACACGCCGTTCTCGACCAGCATCCGCAGCCGGTCCCGCACGATGGAGGTCATGTCCTGGGTCAGATCGAGGCGAACCGACGGACCCAGCCGCGAGCGCTCCTCTTCGACGAGCCTGCGAACGCTCGAGATCACGTCCAGCGCATCGTCCCTCCGGCTCTTGTAGACCTCGAGAATCAGAGCCCTGTCCCCGTTGAACCACACCTGCTGCTCGTCGCGCTCATGGGCTTCGAGGAGAGTCGCTATGTCGCGGATACGCAGCTCACCGCCCGCCGGGGCAGCGATCACCACCAGATCTCCGAGCTCGTTCAGCCGGCGGCTCTGGCTCGTGAACCTGAGCTGAACATCAACCTCGGGGGTCTCGAGCGTGCCTACCGGCATGTCCACGTTCTGCCGCCGAACTGCCTGGGCGATGTCTTCCACGCCCAGGCCGTACTGACGCAGAAGGTCCAGCGACACCTCGATCTGCCACTGCCGTTGGGACAGCCCCTGGGTCACCACGTCCGCCACACCGGGCAACGCCAGCAGCCGATCCTTCAGGTCATCGCCCAAAGTCTCGAGGTGTGTGAATGCCATCTCACCCGACACCGCCACGGCCACGACCAGGTCGGAGCGATGCAATTCGCGGATGACGGGATCCTCGGCCTGGGCGGGCAGATCCGAAATCGCTTCGATCTCGGTCCGGATGTCATCGAGGAACCGCCCCATGTCACCGTCCGGCGACATCGTGGCCGTCGCGCTCGCCATGCTGTCGCGAGCGGTACAGCTGAACTCGGTCATGAAATCCACGCCGATGAGAACGTCGCCGAGGCGTTGGCAGATGGCCTCCTCCACATCGGCGGCCGCGGCACCGCGATACTCGATGGTGATGCTGACCTCGGGAACCCGGTATTCCGGGAACGTCTCCCGCGTCAGCGTGGGAGCCGAGAAGGCGCCAATCGCCAGCAATAGAACGAGCAGGAGATTGCTGGCCGTGGGATGACCAGCGAACCAGGTGATCACGGCTGGCGTCCTGCCGCGCGTTCGGCAAGCTCGAGCTGAGCGTTCTGATCGTGATGGACGTGGAGCCGCATCCCCTCGGCAGCTGGCACCAGGTCATCGAGAATGACGCGATCGCCGGCGCTCAAGCCGCCGGTCACGACGGCGAGGTCCCGCTGAATCAGACCCAGCTCCACCGGCTGCCGTTGCAGCCGGTCGCCTTCGGCTGCCAGAAAGACGTTGCCCTGATGCACCGCCGACATCGGAACTACCAGTTGGGCATCGCCGGAGGGCCTACTCATAAGCGCTTCTACGAACATGCCCGCAACCAGCGGGGGCCGAACGGGCGGTCGAGCACCGCGGTACGGCTCGTCCACCGCCAGCACGACCTGCACTGTCCGGGTGCGCGGATCGATACCACTGGCGACGCGGTCGACGCGCGCCGTCCAGCTAACCTCCGGATCCGCCGTCAGCGTCAAACGGGCGTCAACGGCACCGAAATCGAGCCGCGCCCCCAGATCGAGGTCACTGCCGTTCGGCAGGTCGCCGTTGGCCACCAGCAGTTGCCGAAGCTCCCGTATCTGCACCTGCACCGCCACCTCGGCAGCTTCGATACCGTCGGCCACCACCAGCGTCTGGCCCACACCGACCTGCTGATGCAGTTCCACCTCGGCCTGATGAACCCGCACGGCGTAGGGGGCGGCGATGAGAGTATCCTCGAGATCCTGCCGGGCGCGCTCCAAGGCGGCCGTGTTCCTCGATAACAACGCAGCCAGGTTCTCATGGCGGCTCGGCATCAAGCGCAGTTGGTTCTCGAGTGACACCACCGCCTGGCGTTGCTGAAGGGTCGCGCGGGTTTGCTCGTCCAGGCGTGTGGCGGACAGGGCATCGCGCCTGGCCAGGGTCTGGGCGCGCTCGAGCTCCCGCTCCGCCAGCGCCAGGCGCTCGCGCTCGAGCGCGAGCAGCGCCCCGACGTTCTCCTCTTCCTGCTCGAGCCTGCGAATCTCCGTCCGGGTGAGGGCGACGTCGGCCTCAGCCGCGGCGACGGCCAGCTTGTAGCGGGTCGGATCGATCTCCAGCAAGCGCGTTCCAGCCGCGATGATCCTACCGCTTTCCAACCGGTCATCACGGTAGACGATGCGACCGCTGACGTTGGCCACCGCCCGCCAGCTCCGCGCGGGCTGCGCGGCGCCGAAGCCACTCACCTGAATCGTGAAGGGCAACCGCGACGCCTCGATTACACGGACCGCGCGGACGCTCTCGGCCCCGGCTTGACGATCCGGCCCCTGTCTCAGCAGAAGCATCGCCACCACGAACGCCGCGCCGATCAGCAATGCCAGAAGGACGGGCAGCCACCGCAGCTTCCACGGCAACTGGTTCGCGGCGGAGCGCAAGCCGGTAAACACGCGATTACTCACTTACTTCCTGCCGCATCAGCCGGGACCAACAGAGGCTGGAGGAAGTGCCACATCTGATCCGCCATCCCGTCGAGCGAGAGCGAGAAGTCGGTGAGTGACCACCGGAGGACCACGCCCTGAATCAAGGCGATCAACATGTCGGCGATCAAATCCGCGTCCACATCATCGCGAAACTCGCCCCGCTCGATGCCTTCTTCGATCACGTGACGGAGCTCGGCCGTGTAGCGGCTCATGATTCCGAGAACGATCCGCTTCAGGTGCGGACTTTCAAGATGCAGCCTGTCCGACAGCAAGAGCCGGGGAATCCCCTTATGCCGGCTGATGAACCCGAGGTGCCGGCGAATCAGCAACCGGAGCCTGAGCGGTGGGGGCTCCCCGCTGGTGAGCACATCGCGCAGCGCACCGAACAGCGAGTCGCCGATCCATTCCAGCGAGCTGGCGAAGATTTCGTCCCGGCTTCGGAAATGGCGGAACACGGTCGCCTGCGCGATTCCCACCCGGTCGGCAATAGCCTGCGTAGTCGCATCACGGGAGCCTTTTTCCGCGGCGATATCGAGCGCCGCCTGGATGATCTCCTCTCGCCGTTGAATGTGAGATTTTCGCACGGGAAATATGTGAGTGATTAATCGCTCACATATAATGCGCGCGGGGAACACAGGCGTCAAGCGTGGCCGTTCGGGAACCGTTCCTCGAGTGGCGAGTTGTACAGTCTGAACAGCGGGCGCTCGGCGCCGCCCGGGCCTCCGTGCAGCCGGATCAGCAGCGGCGCGGTCTCGTGCTCGCCACGGACGATCATGTAGAGACCCGCTCCGTCCACCGGCAGGACGTGTTCGTACTCGACTGCCGTGTCGCCCGCCAGTGACGCACAGCCCGTCAGCGCGATGGAGATGACGAGAATCCAGCCGTTCAACGGAGTGTTTCCCCGCGAGACGTTTTCTGCCACAGTGTCTGATGGTTGGGACCGAGCCAATGATCGCACGCTCTCGCAGAAGGAGATTTGCCTGGACCAGCCGGGCCCTGGCTGTGTTCGTGCTGGCGACGATCGCGAACGCGCTGCAACCGTGCGCCATGGCG
>JAWLGU010000052.1:0-34567 GCA_041690675.1 Pseudomonadales bacterium
CAGCATCTGCCGGACGATGACCTCGATGTGCTTGTCGTTGATGGTCACGCCCTGCAACCGGTACACCTCCTGAATCTCGTTGGTGATGTACTCGGCCAGATCCGCCACGCTCTTCAGCCGCAGGATGTCGTGGGGGCTCGGCGGACCGTCGCAGACTACCTCGCCCTTCTCCACGTGCTCGCCTTCGAACACGCCGATGGTGCGCCACTTCGGGATCAGGGTTTCCACGGGGTCGCCATCGGCCGGCGTGATCACCAGCCGGCGCTTGCCCTTGGTCTCCTTGCCGAAGCTCACGGTGCCGGAGGACTCCGCCAGAATCGCCGGCTCCTTGGGCTTGCGGGCCTCGAACAGGTCCGCCACCCGCGGCAGACCGCCGGTGATGTCCCGGGTCTTCGATCCTTCCTGGGGGATACGGGCGATGATGTCGCCCACGCCCACCTTCTCGCCGTCCTCCAGGTTGACGATGGCGTTGTTCGGCAGGAAGTAGTGCGCCGGCAGGTCGCTGCCCGGCAGATTGACGGGCTCGCCCTTGTCGTCCACCAGGGTCACTGCCGGGCGCAAATCCTTGCCGGCACTGGGCCGGTCCTTCGGATCCAGCACCAGGATGTTGGTCAAGCCAGTGAGCTCGTCCGTCTGCCGGTTGATGGAGAGACCTTCCTCCATGTCCCGCATGTGCACGGTTCCCGTCACCTCGGTGACGATGGGGTGGGTGTGGGGGTCCCACTGCGCGATCACCTGACCGGCCTCCACCTCGTCACTTTCGCCCACGCTGATCACGGCCCCGTACGGCAGCTTGTAGCGCTCGCGCTCCCGGCCGTGGCTGTCGGCGATGGCGATCTCGCCGGAGCGGGACACCGCCACCAGTTCCCCGGATTCCCGGGTCACCGTCTTCAGGTTGTGCAGACGTACGGTGCCGCCGTGCTTGACCTGAATGCTGTCGATGGCCGTGGCCCGGGAGGCCGCACCACCGATGTGGAAGGTGCGCATGGTGAGCTGAGTGCCGGGCTCGCCGATGGACTGGGCGGCGATCACCCCCACGGCCTCACCCACGTTCACCACATGGCCCCGCGCCAGATCGCGGCCGTAGCAGTTGCTGCAGACGCCGTGGCGGGTCTCACAAGTGATGGGCGAGCGCACCAGGAGCTGGTCCACCCCCAGCTGATCGAGCCTTTCCACCCAGGCCTCGTCCAGCATGGTGCCCTGCTCGATGAGCACCGTCTTACCGTCGGTGTCGTAGACGTTCGAGGCCACCACGCGGCCCAGCACCCGGTCACCCAGGGGCTCGACCACGTCGCCACCCTCGATGATGGCTGCCACCAGCAGGCCGTTCTGGGTGCCGCAGTCGTGCTCGGTGATGACCACGTCCTGAGCCACGTCCACCAGGCGCCGGGTCAGATAGCCGGAGTTGGCGGTCTTGAGCGCCGTGTCCGCCAGGCCCTTGCGGGCGCCGTGGGTGGAGATGAAGTACTCGTTCACCGACAGGCCTTCACGGAAGTTGGCGGTGATCGCGTTCTCGATGATGCTGCCGTCCGGCCGGGTCATCAGGCCGCGCATGCCGGCGAGCTGCCGGATCTGCGCCGGCGAGCCCCGGGCACCCGAGTCGGCGTAGATGTAGACGGAGTTGAAGGACTCCTGCTCCACCTCTTCCCCGTCCGGGGTGGTGACCCGCTCCTTGGAGATGCCGTCCATCATGGACCGGGCCACCAGGTCGTTGGCCCGGGACCAGATGTCCACCACCTTGTTGTACTTCTCGCCAGCGGTCACCAGGCCAGACGCGTACTGCGCCTCGATCTCCGCCACCTCGGCTTCCGCCTCGGCGATGATCCGCGACTTGTCCTCGGGAATCACGAAGTCTTCCACGCCGATGGAGGCGCCGGAGGCCGTAGAGTGGGCGAAGCCGGTGTACATGAGCTGGTCGGCGAAGATCACCGTCTCCTTCAGCCCCACGTTCCGGTAGCAGGCATTGATGAGCCCGGAGATGGTCTTCTTGTCCAACGGACGGTTGACCATCTCGTACGGCAGGGCCTTGGGCACGATCTCGTAGAACAGCGCCCGACCCACCGTGGTCTCCACCAGATTGCGCACGGGAGTGATGTCGCCATCCTCGCCCAGGCGGTGCTCCTCGATGCGAACCTTCACCCGCGCGTGCAGGTCCACGAGGCCGGCGTGGTAGGCACGATGCACCTCCTCGATGTCGGCGAACGCTCGACCTTCGCCCTTGGCGCCCGCCTTCTCCCGGGTCATGTAGTACAGGCCCAGCACCACGTCCTGGGACGGCACGATGATGGGCTCACCGCTGGCCGGGGAGAGGATGTTGTTGGTGGACATCATCAGCGCCCGGCTTTCCAGCTGCGCCTCCAGGGTCAACGGCACGTGCACGGCCATCTGGTCGCCGTCGAAGTCGGCGTTGTACGCGGTGCAGACCAGCGGATGGAGCTGAATGGCCTTACCTTCGATGAGCACCGGCTCGAACGCCTGAATCCCCAGGCGGTGCAGGGTCGGCGCCCGGTTCAGCAGCACCGGATGCTCGCGGATGACTTCCGCCAGGATGTCCCACACCTCCGGCGTCTCGCGCTCCACCATCTTCTTGGCAGCCTTGATGGTGGTGGCGAGGCCTCGGGCTTCCAGCTTGCCGAAGATGAAGGGCTTGAACAGCTCCAGAGCCATCTTCTTCGGCAGTCCGCACTGGTGCAGGCGCAGAGTCGGACCCACCACGATCACGGAGCGGCCGGAGTAATCCACGCGCTTGCCGAGCAGGTTCTGCCGGAAACGGCCCTGCTTGCCCTTGATCATGTCCGCCAGCGATTTCAGCGGGCGCTTGTTGGAGCCGGTGATGGCGCGGCCGCGGCGGCCGTTGTCCAGCAGCGCGTCCACCGCTTCCTGCAGCATCCGCTTCTCGTTGCGGACGATGATGTCCGGCGCCGACAGGTCGAGCAGACGCTTCAGCCGGTTGTTGCGGTTGATCACCCGGCGGTACAGATCGTTCAGGTCGGAGGTGGCGAAGCGGCCGCCGTCCAGCGGTACCAGCGGGCGCAGGTCCGGCGGCAGCACCGGAAGCACCGCCATGATCATCCACTCCGGGTTGTTGCCCGAGGCCATGAAGGCCTCCATCAGCTTCAACCGCTTGGAAAGCTTCTTGATCTTGGTCTCGGAGTTGGTGGCGGGGATTTCTTCCCGGAGTCGCGCCACCTCGGCCTCCAGATCCAGGTTGCGCAGCAGCGCCTGGATCGCTTCCGCCCCCATGCGGGCGTCGAACTCGTCGCCGAACTCCTCGAGCTTCTGGTAGTAGTCCTCGTCGGTGAGCAGCTGGCCCACCTCCAGGTCGGTGAGACCCGGATCCACCACTACGAAGGACTCGAAGTACAGCACCCGCTCGATGTCCCGAAGGGTCATGTCCAGCAGCAAACCGATGCGGGACGGCAACGACTTGAGGAACCAGATGTGGGCCACCGGGCTCGCCAGCTCGATGTGCCCCATGCGCTCACGGCGCACCTTGGTGAGGGTCACCTCGACGCCGCACTTCTCGCAGATCACACCCCGGTGCTTCAGGCGCTTGTACTTGCCGCACAGGCACTCGTAGTCCTTGATCGGGCCGAAGATGCGGGCGCAGAACAGCCCGTCGCGCTCCGGCTTGAACGTGCGGTAGTTGATGGTTTCCGGCTTCTTGACCTCGCCGAAAGACCAGGAGCGGATCATGTCCGGTGAGGCCAAACCGATGCGCAAGCTGTCGAACTCGTCGACGCTTCCCTGTGCCTTCAGCAGATTGAGTAGGTCTTTCAAAATCTCTCCTCCATCTTCGATGGGAGTAGCAAATCAATTCGATCGCATGGCGTTTCGCCAGTGCCCCGCCCCGCGGCGCTCATTCGCTTTCCAATTCCATGTCGATGCCCAGCGAGCGAATCTCCTTGACCAGCACGTTGAAGGATTCCGGCATGCCGGGCTCCATGCGGTAGTCGCCGTCCACGATGTTCTTGTACATCTTGGTCCGGCCGCTGACGTCGTCCGACTTCACCGTGAGCATCTCCTGCAGGGTGTATGCCGCCCCGTAGGCTTCCAGAGCCCACACTTCCATCTCGCCGAATCGCTGACCACCGAACTGCGCCTTGCCCCCCAGCGGCTGCTGGGTCACCAGGCTGTAGGACCCGGTGGAGCGCGCGTGCATCTTGTCGTCCACGAGGTGGTTGAGCTTCAGCATGTACATGTAGCCCACGGTCACCGGCCGATCGAACTTGTTCCCGGTGCGTCCGTCGTAGAGGATCGACTGGCCCGTGGTAGGCAGATCGGCGAGCTCCAGCAGCTTCTTGATCTCCGGCTCGGAGGCCCCGTCGAACACCGGGGTGGACATGGGCAGACCGTCCCTGAGATTTCCCGCCAGCTCGATGAGCTCCGCGTCGGAGAGCGAGGCCAGAGCCACACGGGACTCGCCCACGGCGTTGTAGACCTGCTCGAGGTACTCCCTCACCTCGGCCACTTTCCGCTGCTCGGCGAGCATCTGGTCGATCCTGTGGCCGATGCCCTTGGCGGCCCACCCGAGGTGGGTCTCCAGCACCTGCCCCACGTTCATGCGCGACGGCACGCCGAGAGGGTTGAGGACCACGTCCACCGGCTCGCCGTTCTCGTCGAACGGCATGTCTTCCACGGGCATGATCACCGAGATCACACCCTTGTTCCCGTGGCGGCCGGCCATCTTGTCGCCGGGTTGAATGCGGCGCTTGATGGCGAGGTACACCTTGACGATCTTCAACACCCCGGGAGCGAGGTCGTCGCCGGTCTCGAGCTTGGATCGCTTGTCCACGTAGCGGGCGTCGAGCATCTCCTTGCGTTCTTTGAGCTGCGCCTCGGCGCGCTCGAGCAGGGTGTTCAGCTCGTCGTCCGCCATACGGATCTTGAACCAGTCGTCCTTGCCGAGCGAGCCCAGATACTCGTCATCGAGCGTCAGGCCCTTGGCCCGGCCGGGGGCGCTGGCCGCTTGCTGGCCGACGAGCGCGGCGCGAAGCCGCTCGTACGTGGCGGTCTCGACGATGCGGTACTGGTCGTCCAGGTCCTTGCGGATCTGCGCCAACTCCGCCTTCTCGATGTCCTTCGCCCGCTGGTCCTTCTCCACGCCGTCGCGGGTGAATACCCGTACGTCGATGACCGTGCCCTTCACGCTGGTGGGCACCCTGAGCGAGGTGTCCTTCACGTCGGAGGCCTTCTCGCCGAAGATGGCGCGCAGCAGCTTCTCCTCCGGGGTGAGCTGGGTTTCGCCCTTCGGCGTCACCTTGCCCACCAGGATGTCCCCGGACTTCACCTCGGCGCCGATGTAGACGATGCCGGATTCGTCCAGCTTCGCCAGTGCGCCTTCCCCCACGTTGGGAATGTCGCAGGTGATCTCCTCCGGCCCCAGCTTGGTGTCGCGGGCGATGCAGGTCAGCTCCTGGATGTGGATGCTGGTGAAACGGTCTTCCTGCACCACGCGCTCGGACACCAGGATGGAGTCCTCGTAGTTGTAGCCGTTCCACGGCATGAAGGCGATGCGCATGTTCTGGCCCAGCGCCAGCTCGCCCATGTCGCAGGACGGGCCGTCTGCCAGCACGTCTCCGCGGGCGATCACGTCCCCCGGCTTCACCAGCGGCCGCTGATTGATACAGGTGTTCTGATTGGACCGGGTGAACTTGGTCAGGTTGTAGATATCCACCCCGGCTTCACCGGCCTGGATCTCGTCGTCGTTCACCCGTACCACGATCCGGCTGGCGTCCACGCTGTCCACCACACCGCCGCGGCCGGCGATGACGCAGACCCCGGAATCCCGGGCCACGTGCCGCTCCATGCCGGTGCCCACCAGAGGCTTTTCGGCGCGCAGCGTCGGCACCGCCTGCCGCTGCATGTTGGAGCCCATGAGCGCCCGGTTGGCGTCGTCGTGCTCGAGGAACGGAATCAGCGACGCCGCCACCGAAACCACCTGCTTCGGCGACACGTCCATGTAGTCCACCTTGTCGGCGGTGGTCTTCTGGAACTCGTTCTGATGCCGCACGTCCACCAGTTCGCCGATGAATTCTCCCTTCTCGTTGAGCGGCGCGCTGGCCTGGGCGATCACGTACTCCGCCTCGTCGATGGCCGACAGGTATTCCACCTTCTCGGTGACTCGCCCGTTCTCCACCTTCCGATACGGCGTCTCCAGGAAGCCGTACTCGTTGGTGCGCGCGTAGGTCGCCAGGCTGTTGATCAGACCGATGTTGGGACCTTCCGGCGTCTCGATGGGGCACACCCGGCCGTAGTGGGTGGGGTGCACGTCGCGGACCTCGAAGCCGGCCCGCTCCCGGGTCAGACCCCCCGGGCCCAGCGCCGACACCCGCCGCTTGTGGGTCACCTCGGACAGCGGGTTGTTCTGATCCATGAACTGCGACAGCTGGCTCGAGCCGAAGAATTCCTTGATGGCGGCCGCCACGGGCTTGGCGTTGATCATGTCCTGGGGCATGAGGCCCTCGGACTCCGCCAGCGACAGCCGCTCCTTCACGGCGCGCTCCACCCGGATCAGCCCCACGCGGAACTGGTTCTCGGCCATCTCGCCCACCGAGCGCACCCGACGGTTGCCCAGGTGGTCGATGTCGTCCACCGAGCCCTTGCCGTTGCGGATGTCCAC
This sequence comes from Pseudomonadales bacterium, assembly GCA_041690675.1. GTDB lineage: Bacteria > Pseudomonadota > Gammaproteobacteria > Pseudomonadales > Azotimanducaceae > UBA7803. The sequence goes on from JAWLGU010000052.1 coordinate 6,623, forward strand.
CAGGGTGCGGAGCACGTCGATGATGTCCTCGTTGGTGAGGGTGCCCTCGCCGGTGATGTCCTCGCGCCCGAGGCGGCGATTGAACTTCATCCGCCCCACGGCCGAAAGGTCGTAGCGCTCGCTCGAGAAGAACAGGTTGTTGAACAGGTTCTCCGCCGCTTCCTTGGTGGGGGGCTCACCGGGACGCATCATGCGGTAGATCTCCACCAACGCCTCGAGGCGGCTGGTGGTGGGGTCGATCCGCAGCGTGTCGGCGATGTAGGGCCCGCAGTCCAGATCGTTGGTGTAGATGGTGGCGATCTCCGTCACCCCCGCCGCCAGCAGCTTCTCGATCACTTCTTCGGTGATGACGGTGTTGCAGGCGACCACGATCTCACCCGACGACTCGTCCACGATGTCGCGGGCGATCACCCGGTCGATGAGATACTCGCGCGGCACGTCCAGACGCTTGATGCCGCTTTCTTCGAGCAGACGTACGTGCCGGGCGGTGATCCGGCGGCCCACCTCGACGATGACCTTGCCCTTCTTGTCGACGATGTCGAAGGTGGCCACGTCCCCGCGCATGCGCTCGGGAATCAGGTCCACCGAGAAGCCGTCCTTCTTCACGTGGAAGATGTTGGTCTCGAAGAACATGTCGAGGATTTCTTCGGAGCTGAACCCCAGCGCCCGGAGAATGATGGTTGCCGGCAGCTTGCGGCGCCGGTCGATGCGCACGAACACCGCGTCCTTGGGATCGAACTCGAAGTCCAGCCACGAGCCGCGGTAGGGAATCACCCGGGCGGAGTAAAGCAGCTTACCCGAAGAGTGGGTCTTGCCGCGGTCGTGATCGAAGAACACGCCGGGCGAGCGGTGCAGCTGGGAGACCACCACCCGCTCGGTGCCGTTGATGACGAAGGTGCCGTTCTCGGTCATGAGCGGAATCTCGCCCATGTACACTTCCTGCTCCTTCACGTCCTTGACGGCCTTGCTCGACGAATCCTTGTCGTAGATGATCAGGCGCACCTTCACCCGCAGCGGGGCGGCGTAGGTGATGCCGCGCAGCACGCATTCCTTGACGTCGAAGGCGGGCTCGCCGAGCCGGTAGTCCACGTACTCCAGAGCGGCGCTGCCGGAGTAGCTGACGATGGGGAACACGGAGCGGAACGCTGCGTGCAGACCCGTTTCCTCACGACCCTCCGGCTTGCGGTCTAGCTGCAGAAACTGGTTGTACGAATCGATCTGGATGGAGAGAAGATACGGAATCTCCATGAACTCCGGGAGTTTCCCGAAGTCCTTGCGAATCCGCTTCTTCTCGGTAAAGCTGTACGCCATTAGTTTCTCCCGCGGCTGCTAGCCTGGCCTGATTGACTTGTGTTGCTGGGCTCCTCCCAGCGAAGCGCCGTTGCCGGTCTACCAGCAACGACAGGCCGGGCACCGCGAGGATGCCCAGCCCGGACGAGCCTGCGGGAGCGAGCTTCGAGAGCGATCAGACAATCGCCTCCACCAACGAGCTCGCCCCCACGGCGGAAGCCGCTCTTACTTGAGCTCAACAGTTGCGCCGGCTTCTTCCAGCTGCTTCTTGATGTCTTCAGCTTCGTCCTTGGTAACGCCTTCTTTCAGCGAGGAAGGTGCTTCGTCCACCAGCGCCTTGGCTTCCTTCAGCCCCAGGCCGGTGAGCGCCCGAACCACCTTGATTACGTTCACCTTCTTTTCGCCCGCAGAAGCCAGGACCACTTCGAACTCGTCCTTCTCCTCTGCAGCGGCAGCGCCTTCACCGCCGGCGGCCACCGGAGCGGCCGCCACGGCGGCGGCGGCGGATACGCCGAACTTCTCTTCCATGGCGGAGACCAGCTCCACCACTTCCATCACGCTCATCTCGGCGATGGCGTTCAGGATGTCGTCTTTCGAGAGTGCCATTCTGTTAGTCTCCTGATGTCGTTTGTTCGGCCGACCTCGAGTCGGCCCGTAACCGAATCAACCGCGGCCGACCCGGGGTCAGGCCGCTTCCTGCTTCTGGTCGCGCACCGCGGCCACCACCCGAACAACCCGGCCGGGCACGTCGTTGAACGTACGGACCAGCTTGGTCACGGGCGCCAGCATGACGGCCATGAGCAGCGAGAGCGCCTCGTCGCGGGTCGGCAGCTTCGCCAGGCGGTCGATGTCTTCCGCTCCGAACAGCTGACCACCCACCGACAGCGCCCTGACCTGCAGCGCACTGTGCTCCTTGGCGTAGTCCTTCAGCAGCCGAGCCGCAGCGCCGGGGTCCTCGTTCGAGAACGCCAGCAGCGTCGGGCCGGTGAAAGCCTCCACCAGGCACGCGTACTCGGTGCCCTCCACGGCGCGTCGCGCCAGCGTATTGCGGATCACCCTGAGGTAGACCCCCGACTGCCGCGCTTTGCTGCGCAGGTCGGTCATCTCGCTCACGGTCAGGCCGCGGTAGTCGCTGACTACCGCGGACAATGCGCTGGCAGCGGCCTGGTTGACTTCGGCAACGATGGCTTGCTTTTCTTCAAGTCTCAGTGCCATGTTTTCTCCTCGGATATCGCCGATATCCACATGCCTCCCGCACCATGCGGGAGGCCCGACCGTTCACGAGATGAACGTGTTCACCGCGTGGACGGCAACGGCTCGGCCCCGGGAGACGAACGACATTCATCGTGCACGCTCCTGAGGTTCCACCGTCTGCGTAGGCCATTAAGGCGGTCCGCTCGAGACGAGTGGCCGCCACCTACGGTTTTTGACGGCTGCCCCCTGCGGGAGACCCGCAACGGGCACACCTTCAAAATCATCGATCCGTTCGCTGTCGGGCCGGATCGCCGCCCGCGACTCAGCCCTCCAGGGAAGCCTGATCCAGCGTGACACCCGGCCCCATGGTGGTGGACAGGGTGATTTTCTTCAGATACTGGCCCTTGGCGGACGCGGGCTTGGCCTTCCTCAGATCGTCGATGAGAGCCTGAATGTTCTCCTTGATCTGAACGGGCTCGAAGCCCACCTGGCCCACGCTGCCGTGGATGATGCCGCCGCGGTCCGCCCGATACTGGATCTGCCCGGACTTGGCGTTCTTCACCGCCGTCTCCACATCCGGGGTCACGGTGCCGGTCTTCGGGTTGGGCATGAGCCCCCGCGGCCCGAGCACCTTGCCGAGCTGGCCGACGATGCGCATGGCATCCGGGGTGGCGACGACCACGTCGAAGTTGAGCTGGCCCGCCTTGATCTGATCGGCCAGATCGTCGAAGCCCACCAGATCCGCCCCGGCGGCCCTGGCCTTGTCCGCCGCCTCGCCCTGGGCGAACACCGCCACCCGGACCGTCTTGCCGGTGCCGTGAGGCAGGGTGGTGGCGCCGCGCACCGCCTGGTCCGACTTACGCGGGTCGACCCCGAGGTTCACGGCGACGTCGAAGCTCTCCTTGAACTTGCTGCGGGCGAACTCGGCGAGCAGACTCACCGCTTCCTCCACCGGATATGCCCGCTCACGATCCAGCTTCTCCATGATCGCGCGCCTACGTCTGGTCATCTTCGCCATTACAGACCCTCCACCTCGATGCCGGAGCTGCGGGCAGTGCCGGCGATGGTGCGCAACGCGGCCTCCATGTCGGACGCGGTCAGATCCGGCATCTTGATACGGGCGATCTCCTCGAGTTGCTCCCGCGTCAGCTTGGCCACCTTGTCCGAGTGCGGCGTGGCGCTGCCCTTGCTGATCTTGGCCGCCTTCTTGAGCAGCACGGAGGCCGGCGGCGTCTTGGTAATGAAGGTGAAGCTGCGGTCGGAATAGACCGTGATCACCACCGGCGTGGGCAGCCCCTGCTCCAGATTCTGGGTCTGGGCGTTGAACGCCTTGCAGAAATCCATGATGTTGACCCCGTGCTGGCCCAGCGCGGGGCCCACGGGTGGACTCGGGTTGGCCTGCCCGGCTGCCACCTGCAGCTTGATGTAGGCCTCTACTTTCTTCGCCATCGCTGTCTCCTATCGGGTGCCATCGTGGGCCGACCCGGGACCACACCCGTGCGGCAGCCACTCCCCGTGCTCATTTACCGAGCGAGCCCCCGGCGGCGGTCCCTCGCGGCGGCAGCAGCCATGCCGCCGCCGGACGGAGCGCCTCCGACGATCCCGTCAGCCCTTTTCCACCTGGCCGAAATCCAGCTCCACGGGCGTGGAGCGGCCGAAGATGGTGACCGCCACGTGCAGGCGGTTCTTCTCGTAGTTCACCTCTTCCACGACGCCGTTGAAGTCGTTGAAGGGGCCATCGATGACCCGGACCACCTCCCCGGGCTCGAAAATGGTCTTCGGCGTGGCTTTTTCGCTGCCCGCCGCCACACGGTCGAGAATGGCGTTCGCCTCCCCGTCCGACAGCGGCGCCGGCTGATCCGCCTTGCCGCCGATGAAGCCCATCACCCGGGGTGTTTCTTTGACCAGGTGCCAGGTGTCATCGTTCAACTCCATTTGCACCAGCACGTAGCCGGGAAAGAACTTGCGCTCGCTGCGGCGCTTCTGGCCACCACGCATCTCCACCACTTCTTCGGTGGGCACCAGAATGTCGCCGAAGTACTCCTCCAGCTGGGAGAGCTGAACCCGCTCCTTGAGCGCCCGGGCTACGTTCTTCTCGAACCCGGAATAGGCGTGCACCACGTACCATTTCTTCGCCATCGATAACCTCGTTCGCCCAGCCCGCTAGCCAATGATTCCGGACACGAGCCAGGAGAGCCCGGTATCCAGCAGCCACAGAATCAGCGCGAAGAGCAGCACCAGAACCAGCACGATCAAGGTGGTCTGGATGGTCTCCTCGCGCTTGGGCCACACGACCCGGCGGATTTCGCCGCGCGACTCCTTCATCAGGGTCCAGGCCGCCCGGCCCTTGCCCGTCTGCCCGGCCACGACCGCAGCCAGCGCCGCGACGACGATGAGGGCGGCCACCCGGTAGAGCAGGGACTCGTTCTGGTAGTACCAGTTGCCGAACACGCCGCCGCCCAGAAGCGCGACGACGATCAGCCACTTGAACCAGTCCAGGGGTGACTGCGTAGCCTCTGACGAACCTGTACTCAAGACGATTACCTGCTCAAATGGCAGGCCAGGAGGGAATCGAACCCCCAACCTGCGGTTTTGGAGACCGCTGCTCTACCAATTGAGCTACTGGCCTATTTCCTCGACTTCGCCCGCCCGAGCCTTACTCGATGATCTTCACGACTACGCCGGCGCCGACCGTTCGGCCGCCTTCGCGGATGGCGAAGCGCAGACCCTCGTCCATGGCGATGGGGCTGATCAGGGTGACCTCCATGTTCACGTTGTCACCCGGCATCACCATCTCCACACCTTCCGGCAGCTCCACCGTCCCCGTTACGTCCGTCGTCCGGAAGTAGAACTGCGGCCGGTACCCCTTGAAGAACGGCGTGTGACGGCCGCCTTCGTCCTTCGACAGCACGTACACCTCCGCCTCGAACTTCGTGTGCGGCGTGATCGCGCCCGGCTTCGACAGCACCTGGCCCCGTTCCACCTCGTCTCGCTTCGTGCCGCGAAGCAGCACGCCGATGTTCTCTCCCGCACGCCCCTCGTCCAGAAGCTTGCGGAACATCTCCACACCCGTCACCGTCGTCTTCGACGTGTCACGGATGCCGACGATCTCAACCTCGTCCCCAACCTTCACGATGCCCCGCTCCACGCGGCCCGTCACCACCGTGCCCCGGCCCGCAATCGAGAACACGTCCTCGATCGGCATCAAGAACGGCTGGTCAATCGCCCGCTCCGGCTCCGGAATGTACTCGTCCAGCGTCGCCACCAGCTTCTTCACCGACTCGACGCCAATCTCGCTCTGCTCGCCTTCCAGCGCCTTCAGCGCACTGCCCACGATGATCGGCGTGTCGTCACCCGGAAACTCGTACTGGTCCAGAAGCTCACGTACTTCCATCTCAACCAGCTCCAGGAGCTCCTCGTCGTCGACCATGTCCGCCTTGTTCATGTACACCACGATCCGCGGAACACCCACCTGCCGCGACAGCAGAATGTGCTCCCGCGTCTGCGGCATCGGACCGTCCGCCGCCGACACCACCAGAATCGCTCCGTCCATCTGCGCAGCACCCGTGATCATGTTCTTCACGTAGTCCGCGTGACCCGGACAGTCCACGTGCGCGTAGTGCCGGTTCGGCGACTCGTACTCCACGTGCGCCGTCGCAATCGTGATCCCACGCTCCCGCTCCTCCGGCGCATTGTCGATCTGGTCGAACGCCCGCGCCTCACCCCCAAACTCCTCCGCGCACACCTTCGTCAGCGCCGCCGTCAACGTCGTCTTCCCATGGTCCACGTGACCAATCGTCCCCACGTTCACGTGCGGCTTCGTACGCTCAAATTTCGCTTTGGACATGGTTTGCTTCCCTTACTCGATCTTGACGTTGTTGACGTTTGCGACGCGCCGCCGCTTCAAGCTGCACCCTAGAAAAATGGTGCTCACAATCGGATTCGAACCGATGACCTCTTCCTTACCAAGGAAGTGCTCTACCTACTGAGCTATGTGAGCCGAACCGTTTCCAACCTCTACTGCATCGGCGGCCACCTCGGCCGCCCCGTTGCGTCTCCGTCGCGGCCGTGTTTGCGCCCCGAGCAAACACGGCATGGAGCGGGTAGCGGGAATCGAACCCGCGTCATCAGCTTGGAAGGCTGAGGTTCTACCTCTGAACTATACCCGCCGCGCTCGTGTAACCGCCTTCACTTGTGCGCTGTATCTGGTGGTGGGGGAAGGATTCGAACCTTCGAAGGCTAAGCCGTCAGATTTACAGTCTGATCCCTTTGACCACTCGGGAACCCCACCCTTGATCGCCTCGAATGACTCCGTCGTTGAAACGCAAAATGCACCCTTCGTCCCGCGCGCCGCGCTCAGACGAGGTGCCGTCGAAATTCTCTTTTCAATGCAACCACTTGGGTTGCCTTCCACATCCTGGTGCCGCCACAAGGACTTGAACCCTGGACCTTCTCATTACAAGTGAGCTGCTCTACCAGCTGAGCTATGGCGGCCAAAATGGGAGCGGAATTCTATAGAAACCGCTGCATGGGTGCAATGTCGTCACAGGCCCCCGTCGAGGGAATTTGCGTCTCGAAGTCCGCCGGCACCCGGGCCGTCAGATGGTACACCCGCTGGGAGCGCTCCAGGGCCTCGACCAGCGCATCGTAACCCAAGTCGGCGACCCGTCGCTGCTGCGCCCGGGCCCGCTCCGGATCGCTGAAGACCCCGACCGCTACGGCGTTGGCCAACCGCGTGCCACCCATGATGTAGCTGTCGATGCCGTGGCGCTCCAACGCGCCCGCGATGCGGCGCGCCACCCCGCGGGAGCCTTCGGTGGGAACGTAGACCAGATGCTCCGGGGCAGCCCGGACGTCGGAGCCGACCACCTCGAAGCTGCCGGGGACGAGCTGCAACCGGGCCGCCGCGGCTTCCGCCGGCTCCACCGCGTCGAACGGCCCCCAGGCACGGCAGTCGGACGCCACGGAGGGCCGCACCTCGGCGGCGCCGCGCACGACGCCAGAGGGTTCGTCCCGCAGGGCAGCGGGGCGGTCGATCGAGCCATCGCCGCCGGCCCGTTGCGGCGACAGGGTGAGCCGGGGCACGGGATCCGGCGGACGCCGGGGAACCGCTTCGGTCGCCGGTTCCGCGGGCTCCTCGGCCCCGCCCCAGAGCCGACTCACCGGCAACGCCACATTGGCGAGCAGCACCAGGACCAGGAGTATGGTGGACGGTCGGATCCAGTCGGCAGCAGCGGATGACATGGGTGAATCTGGTCGAACGCCCGTACCCCGAGGCGCTGCTATGGTGTCACCGCGAGCCGCCCGCCTCAACCGGCTGGCGCAGCGATACCTCGCCACCGTGGAACTCGCGGATCTCCTCGCCGGTATCGATCAGCAGACCGCCCTGCTCGGAAACGCCCACCACGGTGCCCGCCACCGCCGCCCCGCCGGGCTGCAGCACTCGACAGGTCTGCCCCTGGTAGCGATGGCGCTGGTCGAAGGCGCGTCTGAAAGGTTGGAATCCCAGCCTGTCGAACTCGCTCAGAAACTCCACCACCGCCGAGAGCACCCGCCCCGCCAGCAGGCTCCGTGACGGCGGCGGCCCCAGGGCGGCGAGGTCGGTGACTTGCTGCGGAACCCTCGCGCGCACGACGTCCGGGAGCATTACGTTCAGGCCGATGCCGACCACCAGCTCCACGGCCGGAGCCCGGGTCATCTCTATGAGGATGCCGCCGAGCTTGGCGTCGCCGGCGAGCACGTCGTTCGGCCATTTGAGCGCCAGGCCCGGCACCCCCAGGCCTTCCAGTGCGTCCAGCACCGCCAGGCCGACCACGAGGCTGGCGCCGCCCAGCTCTGCCGGCGGGCGGGCCAGGCGTACGCCCAGCGACAGGGCCAGGTTGGCGCCGAAGGGGCTGAGCCAGGTCCGGCCGCGGCGGCCCCGGCCGGCGAGTTGCAGCTCCGCCGTGCACACCCTCCCGGCCACCGAGCCGCGCTCGGCGCGAGCCATGAGCTCGGCATTGGTGGAGCCCACCACCGGGCGCACATCCACCTCCACGAGCCAGCTTCGGGCCCGGGACGACATGGCCTCGCGGATCGCGGACGCGGACAGCGGGTCGAACCTACCCGCCGGGACGATCCGGTCTCCACGCCGCTCCAGACCATAGCTTGCAGGATCCTCGTCGTCGGGCCACGCCGACCAGGGAGCGCTGCCGGTGCGCGCGAGCTCGACGAAGATTTCCGGATTCATGCCGTCGCCCTCACGCGCTTCCCGCGCCGGCGCGGCCGCGGACTTCCCGCACCCGGCGCCGCCACAGGTAGCGGGCCGTCTTCCCGGCGAACCGCAAGGCCGTCTCGGCCCGGCGCAGCAGGTGCGGGCGCTCGTTCTTGTAGTCGCCGAAGTAGGGCTGAACCCCTTCCAGACACCGCGTCCAGCCAGCGTCCGGCTCGTAGCCGAGACGGATCAACCAGTCCACCAGCTCCGGATGCCGCTCGAGCTCTCCCTTGACGCGGGGCAACTCGCCGCGCCAACGCTCCAGCCCACTGGGGTCGATGGATCGCACGCCGTTGAGCGATACCCGCGCGCGTTCGTGCACAGCCGCACCGTCGGGGAAGGTGCTGAAGGGCCGGGTCGCGTGGAGAAAAGGAAACCCGTCGGCGATTCGCCGCTGCACGCCGTCGGGATCACCCACCAGATCCTCGTACCGAACCACCAGGTACCGCGGATGTTCCCGGAGGCTCATGATCTCGCGGGCGTAGGTCTCCCAGCGCCAGAAGCTCGAGAAATAGACGTCCGGTTTGGAAGGATGGCGGCTGGTGATGACCCCTCTGGGATCGCGGATCATGGCGACCACGTAGAGCTCGGGGTCCAACAGGAACGCGCGGCGGATGCGGATGGTGTCCGGCGGCTTCTTCGTCAGGTAGACGGCGCATCCGGACGGCACCGGGTCCCACAGGGATTGCTCGTGATCGGCGCGGCCGTCGACGGCGAAACAGTTGCCGAGCAGCTCGGTCATCAAGGTGGTGCCGCTGCGGTGGCAGCCCACCACGTGAAGACGCCTGAGCGCCGGAGAATCTGCGGGGTTGCGGGGTGCCATGGAACCAGAACGCCTCGGAGCCGCCAGTATACGCGACGCCGTCGCGTCATCGGTGGTGCAGGGGGATTGTGATGACTGACGCGTCCAGCCTGCGCAACGAAAAAAGGCCCAGCCGTGACGGCTGGGCCTTTTCGATAGAAGCCTGACGATGACCTACTCTCACATGGGGAGACCCCACACTACCATCGGCGCTGAACCGTTTCACTGCTGAGTTCGGGATGGGATCAGGTGGTTCCGATTCGCTATTGTCGTCAGGCAAACGGTTGTCCGCGGAGCGGACAACTTAGCAGTTTTGCTCTGCAAAACTGCCGGTTGCTCGCGCGCGCGGGCGTTCGGTTTGCCGTCCCGAGGAGACCTCGGGGCGCCAAATCAACAATCAGAGATACGAAGTCTTGATGCGTCTTGCGGCCAACTCATTACCAGCTCGACCACGGCTCCACTGTCGTGGAGCTTGGAAGATTGCTGCGCAATCTTCGTGTAAGTGTTTGCGAAGCAAACACGACACACACTCGGTTATATGGTCAAGCCGCACGGGCAATTAGTACAGGTTAGCTCAACGCCTCACAGCGCTTACACACCCTGCCTATCAACCTCGTAGTCTACGAGGGCCCTTCAGGGACCCGAAGGTCCGGTGAGATCTCATCTCGAGGGGGGCTTCCCGCTTAGATGCTTTCAGCGGTTATCCCGTCCGAACATAGCTACCCGGCAGTGCCACTGGCGTGACAACCGGAACACCAGAGGTTCGTCCACTCCGGTCCTCTCGTACTAGGAGCAGCTCCTCTCAAATCTCATACGCCCACGGCAGATAGGGACCGAACTGTCTCACGACGTTCTAAACCCAGCTCGCGTACCACTTTAAATGGCGAACAGCCATACCCTTGGGACCGGCTTCAGCCCCAGGATGTGATGAGCCGACATCGAGGTGCCAAACACCGCCGTCGATGTGAACTCTTGGGCGGTATCAGCCTGTTATCCCCGGAGTACCTTTTATCCGTTGAGCGATGGCCCTTCCATACAGAACCACCGGATCACTAAGACCGTCTTTCGACCCTGCTCGGCCCGTCGGCCTCGCAGTCAAGCGCACTTCTGCCTTTACACGCAATGCATGATTTCCGACCATGCTGAGTGCACCTTCGTGCTCCTCCGTTACTCTTTGGGAGGAGACCGCCCCAGTCAAACTACCCACCACACAATGTCCTCGACCCGGATAACGGGCCGGAGTTAGAACCCCAACGTAACCAGGGTGGTATTTCAAGGACGACTCCACGATGACTGGCGTCACCGCTTCAAAGTCTCCCACCTATCCTACACAAGTTACGTCAAAGTCCACTGTGAAGCTGTAGTAAAGGTTCACGGGGTCTTTCCGTCTAGCCGCGGGTACACGGCATCTTCACCGCGATTTCAATTTCACTGAGTCTCGGGTGGAGACAGTGTGGCCATCGTTACGCCATTCGTGCAGGTCGGAACTTACCCGACAAGGAATTTCGCTACCTTAGGACCGTTATAGTTACGGCCGCCGTTTACCGGGGCTTCGATCAGGAGCTTCGCCGAAGCTAACCCCATCAATTAACCTTCCGGCACCGGGCAGGCGTCACACCCTATACGTCCTCTTACGAGTTTGCAGAGTGCTGTGTTTTTACTAAACAGTCGCAGCCACCTGGTATCTTCGACCGCCCTCAGCTCGGGGAGCAAGTCCCGTCACCAAAAGCGGCGCACCTTCTCCCGAAGTTACGGTGCCATTTTGCCTAGTTCCTTCACCCGAGTTCTCTCAAGCGCCTTGGTATTCTCTACCTGACCACCTGTGTCGGTTTGGGGTACGGTCGATCGTTATCTGAAGCTTAGAGGTTTTTCTTGGAAGCATGGCATCAACGGCTTCCCGCCCGTATAAGGGCGGTTCGTCATCACCTCTCGGCCTTGAGATCCCGGATTTGCCTGAGATCTCAGCCTACGGGCTTAAACCTGGATAACCAACACCAGGCCCGCCTAGCCTTCTCCGTCACCCCGTCGCAATAACGACCGGTACAGGAATATTAACCTGTTTCCCATCGACTACGCCTTTCGGCCTCGCCTTAGGGGCCGACTCACCCTGCGCCGATGAGCGTTGCGCAGGAACCCTTGGTCTTTCGGCGAGGAGGATTTTCACCTCCTTTATCGTTACTCATGTCAGCATTCGCACTTCTGATACCTCCAGCAAACCTTCCGGTTCACCTTCGCAGGCGTACAGAACGCTCCCCTACCATGCGACAACCCCGAAGGGATGCCGCATCCGCAGCTTCGGTACACAGTTTGAGCCCCGTTACATCTTCCGCGCAGGCCGACTCGACCAGTGAGCTATTACGCTTTCTTTAAAGGATGGCTGCTTCTAAGCCAACCTCCTGGCTGTCTGTGCCTTCCCACATCGTTTCCCACTTAACTGTGATTTTGGGACCTTAGCTGGCGGTCTGGGTTGTTTCCCTCTCGACGACGGACGTTAGCACCCGCCGTCTGTCTCCCTTGATTGCACTCACCGGTATTCGGAGTTTGCATGGGTTTGGTAAGTCTAGGCGACCCCCTAGCCCAAACAGTGCTCTACCCCCGGTGGTGAAACAAGAGGCACTACCTAAATAGCTTTCGGGGAGAACCAGCTATCTCCGAGCTTGATTAGCCTTTCACTCCGAGCCACAGGTCATCCCCTGATTTTTCAACATCAGTGGGTTCGGTCCTCCAGTTGATGTTACTCAACCTTCAACCTGCCCATGGCTAGATCGCTCGGTTTCGGGTCTACTCTTACCGACTGTTCGCCCATTTAAGACTCGGTTTCCCTACGGCTCCCCTATACGGTTAACCTTGCCAGTAAAAGTAACTCGCTGACCCATTATACAAAAGGTACGCAGTCACAAGGCCGTAGCCCTGCTCCCACTGCTTGTATGCATCTGGTTTCAGGTTCTATTTCACTCCCCTCACAGGGGTTCTTTTCGCCTTTCCCTCACGGTACTGGTTCACTATCGGTCAGCTGAGAGTATTTAGCCTTGGAGGATGGTCCCCCCATGTTCAGACAGGGTTTCACGTGTCCCGTCCTACTCGATTTCACATTCGGCTCGTTTTCGCATACGGGGCTATCACCCGCTATGGCGTGACTTTCCAGACACTTCTGCTAACGAACCGGATGCTTAAGGGCTGGTCCCCGTTCGCTCGTCGCTACTGAGGGAATCTCGGTTGATTTCTTTTCCTCCGGGTACTTAGATATTTCAGTTCCCCGGGTTCGCCTCCACACCCTATTTTATTCAGGTGAGGATACCGCTCGAGAGCGGTGGGTTTCCCCATTCGGAAATCCCCGGATCAAAGTCTGTTTGCCGACTCCCCGAGGCTTATCGCAGGCTACGACGTCCTTCATCGCCTTCAGCTGCCAAGGCATCCACCAGATGCACTTAAACGCTTGACCATATAACCCAATGTGTGAGGCCTGTCTTCACAGACCATTCACGTCGGGCTGGTAACGTTTGCCGATGACTTGCTTGGCGCAAGTCATATCCAAGACGCATCTTGAGTCGATCGACTGCACATGCCGAAGCACGCACAACCGATCAGTACCCGCGTTGTTATCGACTGAAATTCGCTCGCCCGGGCGAACCCTGGCAAAGCTGTTTCAGGAATAACAATGCGGCTTCATATCTCTGAATTGTTAAAGAGCTGGCGGCTTACCTGGTAAGCCGCAATCGGTGGCACCGCAGGCGGCGCTACCGAGTCAACATCGAAACAGCCGCGCTTCGCCGCTGCTTGGATGTTGACTCTACAACCTCTCAATAGTTCTCGAACTGAACCGTCGATTCGACCAATGGTGGAGCCGAGGAGGATCGAACTCCTGACCTCCTGCGTGCAAGGCAGGCGCTCTCCCAGCTGAGCTACGGCCCCTGGACCTCTGCGCTCTTCGTCGCCCTGCGCGAGGGGCACCTACGGCCCTCGAGCAAAAGCGCTGCAAGCGAAAGCGCTGGTGGGTCTGGGTGGATTTGAACCACCGACCTCACCCTTATCAGGGGTGCGCTCTAACCAACTGAGCTACAGACCCTGCAACAGGGCTTAGTCAACGCTCGTCCTCTCTGTGCTCTGGCTCTGGCACCGACGACCATCGGTCGCCGGCCAGCCATAGACGCAAGCCATTCGTGTGGGGGCTGCGTCCTTCCGAGGAAGGGGCAGCATCTGTAATTCACCGTGAGCATGAGCCGATCTTGCAGAACCACGAAACGCGGCCTGCTCAGGCTATCTTGGTTAAGGAGGTGATCCAGCCGCAGGTTCCCCTACGGCTACCTTGTTACGACTTCGTCCCAGTCATGAACCACACCGTGGTAACCGTCCTCCCGAAGGTTAGACTAGCTACTTCTGGTGCAATTCACTCCCATGACGTGACGGGCGGTGTGTACAAGGCCCGGGAACGTATTCACCGCGACATTCTGATTCGCGATTACTAGCGATTCCGACTTCACGGAGTCGAGTTGCAGACTCCGATCCGGACTACGAGACGTTTTTTGGGATTCGCTCCCCCTCGCGGGTTTGCAGCCCATTGTGCGCCCCATTGTAGCACGTTTGTAGCCCACCCCGTAAGGGCCATGATGACTTGACGTCATCCCCACCTTCCTCCGGTTTGTCACCGGCAGTCTCCTTAAAGTTCCCGGCATGACCCGCTGGCAAATAAGGACAAGGGTTGCGCTCGTTACGGGACTTAACCCAACATCTCACGACACGAGCTGACGACAGCCATGCAGCACCTGTCACTCGGTTCCCGAAGGCACCCTCCCATCTCTGGGAGGTTCCGAGGATGTCAAGGGGTGGTAAGGTTCTTCGCGTTGCATCGAATTAAACAACATGCTCCACCGCTTGTGCGGGCCCCCGTCAATTCATTTGAGTTTTAACCTTGCGGCCGTACTCCCCAGGCGGAGAACTTATCGCGTTAGCTGCGCCACTAAGACCTCAAGGGCCCCAACGGCTAGTTCTCATCGTTTACGGCGTGGACTACCAGGGTATCTAATCCTGTTTGCTCCCCACGCTTTCGCGCCTCAGCGTCAGTATTGGTCCAGGAGGCCGCCTTCGCCACTGGTGTTCCTTCCTATATCTACGCATTTCACCGCTACACAGGAAATTCCACCTCCCTCTACCATACTCTAGCCCGACAGTTTGGAATGCAATTCCCAGGTTGAGCCCGGGGCTTTCACATCCCACTTATCGAACCGCCTACGCGCGCTTTACGCCCAGTAATTCCGATTAACGTTCGCACCCTCCGTATTACCGCGGCTGCTGGCACGGAGTTAGCCGGTGCTTCTTCTGTGGCTAACGTCAAGACCCGGGGGTATTAGCCCCAGGCTTTTCTTCACCACTGAAAGTGCTTTACAACCCGAAGGCCTTCTTCACACACGCGGCATGGCTGGGTCAGGCTTGCGCCCATTGCCCAAGATTCCCCACTGCTGCCTCCCGTAGGAGTCCGGACCGTGTCTCAGTTCCGGTGTGGCTGATCGTCCTCTCAGACCAGCTATGGATCGTCGCCTTGGTGAGCAGTTACCTCACCAACAAGCTAATCCAACGCAGGCTCCTCCAATAGTGAGAGCTTACAAGTAGAGGCCCTCTTTCCTCCGTAGAGCGTATGCGGTATTAGCCCGAGTTTCCCCGGGTTATCCCCCGCTACTGGGTAGATTCCTACGCGTTACTCACCCGTCCGCCACTTTACTCACACCCGAAGGTGCTTTCTCGTGCGACTTGCATGTGTTAGGCCTGCCGCCAACGTTCAATCTGAGCCATGATCAAACTCTTCGGTTTATAAGAGTTTTGCGGCCTGCTTTCCCTGCCCGAGCTCGCGCCCGGACAACGTCCACAAACCACGAATCGATCATTCCAGCTCAATGAATTCACTTAGCTGAATGCTTAGTAAAACCCATTCGAATGCTTCGCCTCGCGACGCGCATCCGACGGTGAATTACAGGCACCCACACGAATGGCTTGTTCAGTTCTTAAGCTTTTAAAGAGCGACCCCGTTCAGTGTCCCCCGGGGCGAGGGCTGCGTATTCTACACAGGCGCCGGGTCTTGGCAAGCACCCCGCGAAAACTTTTTTCAGGTTTCCGCCCGGTGCCCGTCAGCCCGGCCTGCGAACCAGCATGTGCCAGTTCTTCTTCCCCCGCCTGAGCAGGTAGAAGCGGCCGAACAGCGCGTCTTGCCAGTCGAGCTCCCGCTCGACATCGGTCTGCACCTGGCCATTGACGCGCACGCCCCTGCTCTGCACCAGCTTCCTAGCGTCGCTTCTGGATTTGGCGAGGCCGGAATCGGCCAGTGCCGAGAGGAGCCCGATATTATCATCTACAACCGGCGTGCAATCAATACCATCCTGCTCCAGTTGCGCCAGATCGCTCTCCGACAGCTCGCCCAGCTCGCCGTCGAACAGGGCCCGGGTAATACGCTCCGCCGAAGCCAGCGCCTCCTCCCCGTGCACCATGGCGGTGACTTCCCCGGCCAGCCGACGTTGCGCCGAGCGCTCCTCGGGCGCCTCCGCCACCTGTCGTTCCAGGGCTGCGATCTCCGCGAGATCGAGGAAGGTGAACACGCGCAGGAATCTGACCACGTCGGCGTCGGCAGAGTTCAACCAGAACTGGTAAAAGCTGTACGGCGAGGTCTTGCCGGGATCCAGCCACACGGCGCCCGCCGCCGTCTTGCCGAACTTGCTGCCGTCGGCCTTGGTGATGAGCGGCAGGGTAAGGGCGAAGGTCTCCCGACCCAGCTTGCGACGCACCAGATCCATCCCGGAGACGATGTTGCCCCACTGGTCGCTGCCCCCCACCTGCACCGTACAGTCGTAGCGCTGAGCCAGCTCGAGGTAATCCATAGCCTGCAGCAGCATGTAGCTGAACTCGGTGTAGGAGATGCCCTCACCTTCCCGCTCCAGCCGCGAGCGCACCGACTCCCGCTGGATCATCTGATTCACCGAGAAGTGCTTCCCCACGTCACGCAGGAAGGTGATCACGTCGAGGCTCGCGGTCCAGTCCAGGTTGTTCACCACCACGGCGGCATTGTTCCCATGGAACTCCACGAACCCCTCGACCTGCCGGCGAATCCGCTCCAGCCACTGCGCCACGACCTCCGAGGTGTTGAGGTTGCGCTCGGCGCTCCGACCCGACGGGTCGCCGATCATGCCCGTCGCACCACCCAGCAGCAGAACGGGCCGGTGGCCGTGTTGCTGGAAGCGCCGCAAGGTGATCAGGGGCACGAGATTGCCGATGTGCAGACTCTCGGCGGTGGGATCGAACCCGCAATAGACGGTGCGGCTGCCTTCCTGGAGATGACGGGCGAGGCCCTCTTCGTCCGACGTCTGGGCCACCAGTCCGCGCTGGCGCAGCTCGTCGAGCAATGGTGTCTCCATGGCTGATCCCGCCTGTTGAGGGAGCGCGAACCTTACCAGAAGCACCCGGCGCCCCAAAGCGGCCGAACCCGGCCGCACCAGGGTTTTCACGGCTGCTGAAATACATATACTAGCCACAGGGTGGGCCGGACATCACAAAAGTCCCGTAACCGTCCGTTTTAGAATGAAAATTGTCGACAACCCCGTCCGGCAAGAGGATGTTACAGGCACCGTGAACCCCGGCTCCTTCCCCAAGCCCCATCTCGTCCTGTCCTGCGTGCTGACCCTGCTGCTGACGGCCCTGGCACTGGGGCAGTTCTCGGCCGACGAGGCCGACCGCTTCACCACCGAAGCGGTGCTTCTCGATCTGCCCGCCTCCGGTCAGCCGATGCCCCAGCCCGCGCGCATCCAGCCGTTGAGCCCGGGAGCCACCGCGCCGCTCGCCGACACCCTCGTGCCGCTGACGTTGCCGACCCTGGCCCCGCCCACGGAGGAGCCGCCGTTCGCGCCCGCCACCGAGGAGGCGCCGGCCGCGGCTCACGACGTGCGCACGGTTCAGGTCCGGCCCGGGGACAACCTCTCCGTGATCTTCAAGCGCGAGGGCATTTCCGCCCGGGAGGTCCACCGATTGCTGGCCAGCGAACCGCTGGGCAAGCGACTGAAGAACATCTTCCCCGGCCACGGACTCACGTTCACCCGGGCGGAAGACGGCACCCTGCTCAAACTCGCCTACGCCCCGGGCCCCCTGGAAACTCTGGAGTTCGAGCGGGTGGGTGAGGCCTTCGTCGCCCGGGAGACGATCCAGGAGCCCGAGCGCAGCACCGCCTACAAGCACGGGGTCATCGATCACAGCCTGTTCGTGGCCAGCCAGCGGGCGGGACTGGCCGATTCCGTCACCATGCGGCTGGCCCAGATCTTCCAGTGGGACGTGGATTTCGTCCTCGACATTCGCCGCGGCGACGAGTTTCATGTGGTCTACGAGGAGCTCTATGTGGGCGACGAATTCGTGGGCTACGGCGACATTCTGGCGGCGGAGTTCATCAACCAGGGCCAGACCTACCGCGCCATCCGCTACACCGACTCCAAGGGCCGGTCGGACTACTACGACCCCCAGGGCGATTCCATGCGCAAGGCGTTCCTGCGCGCTCCGGTGGAGTTCTCACGCATCAGCTCGAACTTCAATCTGCGACGCGTTCACCCGCTGTTCAAGCGCAACATGCCGCACCGGGGCATCGACTACGCCGCGCCCACCGGCACCCCCATCCTCGCCTCCGGCGACGGCCGGGTGGTCACCGCCGCGCGCACCGGGCCCAACGGCAACTACGTCGTCATACAGCACGGCGAGCAGTTCACCACCAAGTACCTGCACATGTCGAAGTTCGGCCGCGGCATCAAGGCCGGCGCCCGCGTAAAGCAGGGCCAGATCATCGGCTACGTGGGCGCCACCGGCTGGGCATCGGGCCCCCATCTGCACTACGAGTTCCTGGTGAACGGCGTACATCAGAATCCCCGCACGGTGCAGTTGCCCGATGCGGAGCCCATTCCCGCCAAGGAGCTCGATCGCTTCAACCAGCGGGCCGCGCCGCTGCTCGCCATGCTCGACGACTTCAAGCAGCGGCTACAGCTCGCCTCGAGCCGCTGACGACCATGCAGGGCCAGCTGTACATCGGCGCGATCTCCGGAACCAGCGTCGACGGACTGGACCTGGCGCTCTTAGAGATCAGCCGCACCATCAAGGTGATGCAGGCAGTGACGGTCGCCATGCCCCCGCCGCTGCAGCGTACCCTGCGCGAGCTCGGTCAACCCGGCAACGACGACCTGGACACCCTGGGGCGCGCCGACGCGGCGCTGGGCGAATTCATCGGCATGAGCATCCTCGAGTTCCTGGCCGACGCCGATCAGCAGCCGGCGAGCGTGACCGCGGTCGGCAGCCACGGCCAGACCGTTCGTCATCGACCTGCCGGGGCCGACCCCTTCACGCTGCAGATCGGCGACCCGAACCGCATCGTCGAGCTCACCGGCATCACTACCGTGGCGGACTTCCGTCGCCGGGACCTCGCCGCGGGCGGGCAGGGTGCGCCGCTGGTGCCCCCCTTTCACGCGGCCCTGTTCCGCGACCGGGAGGAGAACCGGGCTGTCCTGAACCTGGGCGGCATCGGCAACTTCACCTTCCTTCCGGCGGATTTCGAGACCCCCATCACCGGCTTCGACACCGGACCGGGCAACGCGCTGATGGACGACTGGATTCTCCACGCCCGGCAGCAGCCTTACGATCGCCACGGCGAATGGGCGGCGTCGGGGCGCGTGGATGAGGAGCTCCTCGAGCGCCTGCTGTCCGACCCGTACCTGGCGGCACCGCCGCCCAAGAGCACGGGGCGCGAGCACTTCAACCTGGCGTGGCTGAACGAGCAGCTCGACCGGCACCTGAAGGGCCGGCGGATCTCCGACACCGACGTGCAGGCGACGCTATGCGCGTTCACGGCGGAAACGGTGGCGGCGGCGCTGCGCGCCTGGGGCGGGCCGGTGGATCGGGTGCTGGTGTGCGGGGGCGGACGCCACAACCGGGCGCTACTGGCTGCCATCGCCGCCCGGGTCCGCTGCCCGGTGGAGACCACGGAAGAGCACGGCGTGGACGGCGACAGCATCGAGGCCGCGGCATTCGCCTGGCTGGCGCACCAGACCCTCAACGGCCAGCCCGGGAACGAGCCTGCGGTCACCGGTGCCAAGGGGCCCCGGGTGCTGGGCGCCGTGTACTACCACGGCTAGCCGGGATCGAGCGCGGCGCCTCTCAGATGGCGAAGGAGTTTCCGCAGCCGCAGGTGGCAGCGGCGTTGGGATTGGCCACTACGAACTGAGCGCCCTGCAGGCCTTCCTGGTAGTCGACCTGGGCACCCAACAGATACTGATAGCTCAACGAGTCCACTAGCATGGTCACGCCGTCCCGCTCCACCACGGCGTCGTCCTCGGCCACCTCCTCGTCGAAGGTGAAGCCGTAGGAAAAACCGCTGCAGCCACCACCGGTGATGAACACCCGCAGCTTGAGCGCAGAGTTGCCCTCAGCGTCCATCAAACGCCGGACTTTCTCGGCAGCACGCTCGGAAAAAACGATCTGGGTTTCCATGCCTGATTCGACGGTAGTCGGAGCCTACGGTTCAGCATGGCGGCATCGGCCATGCAGCGCAAGCTCGCAGCCTCGTCAGCGAGCCTCCCGAAGCGTCTCGACCGCAACGATGGCGGCGTCAGCCCTGCTCGGCGCTGCCACCCGCACCCCGCGCGGGCTCGGCGTCGCCGCCACCTTCGGCCGGGAAAGGATGGACCTTCGCGGACGCCGGCGCGTCCTCGTGCAGCAGCTGCCCGTCGACCATGGCCCCGAGCTGCATCTCGATGAGCCGATAATAGACGTTGCCCTTGACTCGGGCCTTCGCCGCCAGCTCCACCCGGGCGCTGGCGTAGACGTTGCCCTCGACGCGTCCATTGATCACCACGTTGGGCACGCGAATCTCGCCGCTCACCGAGCCTTCCTCGCTGATCACCAGGGTCGTGGCGTCTTTGCCCGCCTCGCCGGTTCCCGCCAGGATGTTGCCGTCCACGTGGCCGTTGACGAAGAGCTGATCCTTGAAGCGGATGTCACCCACCACCTCCGTGTTCGCCGCGATGAGGGTCACCCCTTTGTCGAGCTTCAGTCGTGCCATGAATCCACCCCGCTACCGTCGTCCTGCCATACAATCATAGCCCCGCCTGGTCATCCCGCTCGGGTCATCCCGCTCGGACCACCCAGTCGAAGCTACGCTGCGCGCCGTTGCCGCTCCGGCCCGCCGACGTGACCTTGATGGACACCGCCTGCGGCTGGAAGCCTGCCGGCAACGTCACCGTCCCGGACAGATCCTGGAAGTAACGAAACCGGAACTTGAGAGGATAGGACTCCAGGGCGCCCAGATCCGTGAGCGGCAGCACCTCCTGACCACCCGGCCCCTGTGCCCCCTCCCGGACGCCGTGAACCTCCACCTCCACCTTTCCCTGAACCCAGTCCCGCCGCTCGGCCACCTGAGTGAGCAGGATGTGGTAGACGAACTCCCTGTCGTCGCCCCCCGGCGCCAGCTCGAACTCGGCGATCTGCAGCCCACGCTCGACACTGGAAGGCGCCATCAGGCTCTTGTAGAAGGTCACCTCCTCCTGAAGGCCGGCGATCTCGTTGCGCAGGCCGCTGATGGTCTCCCGCAGCGACCGGGCCGCCTGAGCGTCCACGGACTGTGCCAGACGGGCGTCGGCGAGCAGTCGATGGAGCTCGCCGATGCGCCTCTCGTTGGCGCGGTCGCGCATCTGCAACGACACCAGATGGCTGCGGTCCAGCGCGGCGGTCCCGGCCCCGAGCCAATAGCCGAAGACCACGGCACCCGCCACCACGCCTCCCAGCAACGTCAGCGTGACCACACGCCACACCGGCCGGTGAGGTACGACCTTGTACTCCCCGCCACCGCCGCTGCGCGGCGGCGCCAGGGCTCGAAGCTTCTGCCACAGCATCACGCAAGCATATACTAGACATCAGCTCTCACCAGTCTAAGGATCCGCGAATCCCTCGGCTCAAGTTTCCGAATCGCCTGCGCGCCCCCTCTCTGGATCGGGTCCGTCAGCGGCTCGCCAGCGGACAGGCGCTCGCGGACCTCGTGGTGCTGGCCGTGCTCACGGGCCTGGTGACGGGGGTGGTGAGCCTGGCCTTCCGCGGTGCCATCGACGCGCTCACCATCCGCTATCTGCCGAGCGGGCGAGCCGAGGACTTCGAGGCCCTGTCCCATGCCGGACGCGCGGCGCTGCCGCTGGCGGGGGCGGCGCTGCTGGGCATCCTGTTGACCCGGCTGCCACCGGAAAACCTGCGGTTCGGCGTCTCCCACGTGATCGAGCGGCTGACCCGCCACCAGGGCTACATGTCGCTGCGCACGGCGCTGGTGCAGTTCTTCGGGGGGCTTCTGGCGCTCGCCACCGGCATGTCCGGCGGCCGTGAAGGGCCGGCGATCCACCTCGGCGCCGCCAGCGCGAGCCTGATGGGTCAGGCCATCGAGCTCCCCAACAACACCATTCGCACCCTGGTCGCCTGCGGCACCGCTGCCGGCATTGCCGGCTCCTTCAACACCCCCATGGCCGGCGTGATCTTCGCCCTGGAGGTGGTGATGATGGAGTACACCATGGGCTCCTTCATTCCCGTGATCGTCTCCGCGGTCATTGCCACCCTGCTCACCCACTATTTCGTCGGCCCCGACGCCGCCTTCCAGGTGGCGCCGGTGCGCCTGCACTCCCTGCTGGAGATTCCCTACATCGTGCTGTGCGGCGTGGTGATCGGTGCCATCGCCGCCGGATACAACCAGCTCGTGCAGCTGTTCGCCCGGCTCCACGCCTGGCCCTTCTGGCTTCGCGCCCTGGTGGCCGGAGGCATCACGGCCGTGGCCGCCGTGGGCGTGCCCCAGGTCATGGGGGTCGGATACGACACCGTGGATGCCGCCATGGCCGGTCAGCTGGCCCTGGCCACGCTGCTGGCGGTGGTGGCGCTGAAGATCGTCACCAGCGCCGCCGCCCTGGGGCTCGGCATGCCCGTGGGCTTCATCGGCCCCACCTTCGTGGTGGGCGCGGCTCTGGGCGGCGCCATGGGACTGGCCGGCGCCGCGCTGCAACCGCAGGATTCCGCCGGAGCGGGGCTGTACGTCATGCTGGGCATGGCCGGGATGATGGCCGCCTCGCTGCAGGCGCCGCTGGCGGCGCTGGTGGCGGTGCTGGAGCTCACCTCCAACCCCAACGTGATCCTGCCGGCCATGCTCATCATCGTGGTGGCCACCATGACCGCCGCGGTACCGCTGCGCCAGAAACCGGTGTTCCTCGCCACGCTGGAAACCCTGGGCCTGCAATATCCCCCCAGTCCGGTCCGGCTGCACCTGCAGCGCGCCGGGGTGGCCTCCATCATGAATCGCAGCTTCGCCCGCCTGCCCGCGGTGTGCACCCTGGACCAGGCCCGGGAGGCGCTGGCCGGGCAGCCGCGATTCATCGTTGTGGAATCGGCGCCGGGGCAGGTGCGCAGCGTGATGAACGCCGCCGATCTCGGCGCGTACCTGGACGAGTCGGCATCGCCGGCCGAGCCGATCCACCTCCTGCAGATTCCGGGCAAACGGCGCGACGCGGCGGACATCGACTATCGTGCGACCGTGGAGGAAGCATACATCGCGCTGCAGGCCCCGGGGGTGGAAGCGCTCTGCGTGCGCCGTACCTCGGCGCCCATGATCGCTCCCATCCGCGGCGTCATCGCCCAGGAAGACATCGACAACTATCGGGAAACGGCTCTATGAGCAGCGGTTATCTGTGGCTGAAGGCCCTGCACATCATCGGCGTGGTCACCTGGTTCGCGGGGCTCTTCTACCTGCCGAGGCTGTTCATATACCACGTGACCGCCGAGGACGCGGCGAGCCGGGAGCGCTTCAAGGTGATGGAGGAGAAGCTCTACCGCATCATCATGCGCCCCTCCATGATCGCAACCCTGACGTTCGGTATCTGGATGCTCGTGCTGTCGTGGTCGGCATTCGCGGCCAGCGGCTGGCTGTGGCTGAAGCTGACGGGTGTGGTGGCGCTCTTGGGCTATCACCATTATTGTGGCCGCCTGATCCGCGCCCTGGCGAAGGACGAGACCCCGCACAGCGAACGTTTCCTGCGCATCTACAACGAGATGCCGGCACTCCTGCTCATCGGGATCGTCATCCTCGTGGTCGTGAAACCGTTTTGAGAGACACCATGCAACGAACGAGATCCGCAGAGCTCATCCGCCGCGCCGCCCGCAGCATTCCCGGCGGCGTCAACTCCCCCGTCCGCGCGTTCCGGGGCGTGGGTGGCGATCCCGTGTTCTTCGATCACGGCGAGGGCGCCTACCTCACCGACGTGGACGGCAATCGCTACATCGACTACGTCGGCTCCTGGGGCCCCATGATCCTGGGTCACGGCCGCGCAGAGGTGGTGGACGCGGTGAAGCGCCAGGCGGACAAGAGCCTGGGCTTCGGCGCGCCGACCGAGCTCGAGATCGAGCTGGCCGAGCAGGTGGTGGGCATGGTTCGCGGCGTCGACCGGGTGCGGCTGGTCAATTCGGGCACCGAGGCAACCATGTCGGCCATTCGGCTCGCCCGCGGCTTCACCGGCCGGGACATGATCGTCAAGTTCAGCGGCTGCTACCACGGCCACTCCGACGCACTGCTGGTCAAGGCCGGCTCCGGGGTGCTGACCCTGGGCATCCCGAACTCTCCGGGTGTACCCGCGGCCGTGGCCGCTCAGACCCTGACCCTGCCGTTCAACCGCCTGGCGCCGGTGGCCGAGGCCCTGGAACGCTACCGCGACCAGATCGCAGCGGTGATCCTCGAGCCGGTGGCGGGCAACATGGGCTGCATTCCGCCGGAGCCGGGATTCCTGGAGGGGTTGCGCGAGCTCACCGAGGAGCACGGCACGGTGCTCATCTTCGACGAGGTCATGACCGGGTTTCGCGTAGCCCGGGGCGGGGCCCAGGCGCTGTACGGCGTCACCCCGGATCTGACCACCCTGGGCAAGATCATCGGCGGCGGCCTGCCGGTGGGGGCCTTCGGCGGCCGGGCGGACATCATGGCTCACGTGGCGCCGGAAGGCGGCGTCTATCAGGCAGGCACCCTGTCGGGAAATCCGCTGGCCACGGCGGCCGGGCTGGCCATGCTGAAACTGCTCGACGACGGTCTGTACGGACGCATCGCCGCCTCGACCGCGCGTCTGGGCGACGGCCTCCGAGCCGCCGCGGAGCGGCACGGGGTGGCGGTGACGGTGAACCGGGTCTGCGGCATGTTCAGCGTGTTCTTCACCGGCAGCCGGGTCACCGAGTTCGATCACGTAGCCAATACCGACGTCGCCGCTTTCAACCGCTTCTTCCACGCCATGCTGGACGAAGGGGTGTACCTGGCGCCCTCCGCCTTCGAGGCCGGCTTCGTCTCCGCCGCCCACGACGACGAGGCCCTGGACGCCACCCTGGCCGCGGCGGATCGCGCCTTCGCCGCGCTGTCCGCTCGCGCTGATTGAGGAGAAGGATTCATGTACGACGTCTACGGGCTCGGCAACGCCCTGGTGGACATGGAGTATCGAATCGACGACGGCTTCCTGCGACGTCACGACATCCCCAAGGGCCACATGACCCTGGTGGACGAGGAGCGTCTGAACGCCCTCGTGGCGGAACTGGCGGACTACCAGCCCGAGCGCATGAGCGGCGGCTCCGCCGCCAACACCATCATCGCCGTGCAGGGATTCGGCGGTCGCACGTTCTACTCCTGCCGGGTGGCGGACGACGAGGTGGGCGGCTACTTCCTGCGAGACCTGGGCGCGGCGGGGGTGGTCACCAATGCCAACGCCTCGGCGCCGGCGAGCGCCGGCAGATCCGGCCGCTGCGTGGTGCTGGTGACCGCGGACACGGAACGCTCCATGAACACCTGCCTCGGCATCTCCACCCAGCTCGGGGTCAGCGAGCTGGACGAGCAGGCGCTGGCGCAGTCGCGGTACTTCTACGCCGAGGGATACTTGTCCTCCTCACCCGACAGCCTGGCCGCCGCGGTCGCCGGCCGGGAACTGGCGGAGTCGAACCAGGTCCGGACCGCCATCAGCCTGTCGGATCCGAGCATGGTGGAGCTGTTCCGCGACGGCCTCACCCGGATGCTCGGCAACGGCGTGGATCATCTGTTCTGCAACGAGGAAGAAGCCCTGGCGTGGGCCCGCACCGACCGGCTGGACATTGCGGTCACCGAGCTCAAGGACATCGGCCGCGCACTCAACGTGACCCTGGGCAAGCGCGGTAGCCTCGCGGTGACGGAGCACGACCGTATCCTGGTGCCCGGTTTCGAAGTTCTGGCCGTCGACAGCAACGGTGCGGGCGACATGTACGCCGGGGCCTGCCTGTACGGCTCGTGCGCGGGCATGAGCCCGGCCCAGGCCGCCGCGTTCGGCAACTACGCGGCGGCGCGCCTGGTGCAGACCTACGGGGCTCGGCTGCGCCAGGTGAGCGACTACGCCGCCACTCTGGCGGACTTCAAAGCCGCACGGGAATAGCGCCACCGAGCTCGAGGCGATCGGGCTCGATGCGGCAGCCGTAAGCGAGCACCTCCACCCCGACGCCGGCCGCGGCGCGCAACGCCTCGCCATAGGCCCGGTGGATCTCGTCCGCGGGGGTGGCGTAGCGCACCCCCGTGTGCTGCACACAGAACAGCAGCACCGCCCGGTCACCCCGGCGCCGCTGAGCTTCCAGGGCCTGAACGTGACGCACGGCGCGCTCGCTGACGGCGTCCGGAAACGCGCCCCGTCCGTCCTCGCCGCACAGGGTGAGGCTCTTCACCTCCACCCAGCAACGCCCGCCTGCGTCCTCCAGCAGGAAATCGAAACGGCCCCGCTCCCGGGGAATGGCCGCTTCCGCCGTCAGCCGCGCGTAGCCCCGCAGCTCCGCCACCCGGCCTTCCGCCAGCGCCTCGGCCACCAGCGCGTTGGCTCGCGCCGTGTTCACCCCTACCCGGCCCCTGGAGGTGCACACCACCTCCAGGGTGTGAGGGTATTTGCGCCGCGGATTGGCGGAGGTCGAGAACCAGACCTCGAGACCCGGGTCGCTGCACCCCGCCATGGCGCCCGTGTTCGCGCAGTGCAGGGTCAAAATGCCCTCCGGAGTCTCGACATCGGCCAGAAACCGCTTGTAGCGGCGCAGCAGGCGGCCCCGGGCCAGCGGCGGGGACAGCTTCACCGCACCCCCCAGTCGCGGAGCGCCCGGCTCAGGCGCTCGAGGCCGAGACGGATGTCGTCCTCCCCGGTCGTGAAGGCGAAGCGCACGAAGCGCTCCGGGTTCTGACCGCCGAAATCCACGCCCGGGGTGGCGGCCACGCCGTAATCCTCCAGCAGCTTCCAGCAGAAGTCGGTACTGCCGAGACCGGTGTGGGAGACGTCGACGTACAGGTAGAACGCGCCCCGCGGACGCACGGGTATCACGAACCCCAGCGCTTCCAGGCCGTCGTGGAGCAGCGCCAACCGGCCCGCGAAGGCCTGCCGCCGGGACTCGTGGATGGCCATGGCGTCGGGCTCGAAGGCAGCCAGGGCTGCATGCTGCGCCAGACTGGGGGGCGAGATGTAAAGATTCTGGGCGAGCCGCGAAACCGGCTCCACCGCCTGCTCCGGCACCACCATCCAGCCGAGCCGCCAGCCGGTCATGCCGAAGTACTTCGAAAAGCTGTTCAGCACGTAGAGCCCGTCGTCCACCGCCAGGCCCGTGTGGTAGTCGAGCGTCTCGCCGTCGCGGCCCGGGTAGCAGAGCCCCTGGTAGATCTCGTCGAGGATCAGGAAGCCGCCGCGCCGCCGGATGACGGCCGCCAGAGCGGCGAGCGTCGCCGCGGGCAGAACGGCCCCGGTGGGATTGGCGGGAGAGGCCACAAGCAGGCCCCGGGTGGCCGGCGTCCAGGCGGCCTCGACCGCTGCCGGGCCGAGGATGAAGCCCGCTTCCGGACTCAGCGGGATGTGCCGGGGCACACCGTTCACCAGTCGGACGAAGACCTCGTTGCAGGGGTAACCCGGATCCGTGAGCAGCACCTCGTCGTCCGGATCCAGCAGAAGGGCAGCGAGGAGCAACAGGCCGGCGCTGGCCCCGCTGGTGACCACCACGCACTCCGGGGCGACCTCCACGCCGCAGGCTTCCGCGTAGTAGCGGGCGATGCGCCGGCGCAGCGCCGGGATGCCCAGCGCCTGGGTGTACTTGGTGGCCCCCGCCTTCAGGGCCCGCTGGCCCGCCTCGACGATGGGCTCGGCGGTGGGGAAGTCTGGCTCACCCACCTCGAGATGCACCACCCGCGTCCCCTGGGACTCCAGCGCCTTGGCACGTTCCAGAAGCTCCACTACGCGGAACGGCGCGATGCGCTGCAGTCGCTGTGCGAACATTGCCAACCTCCACAAAAACTTGCACGCGGTATATGGTCAACGCCGGAGGGTTCTGGTAGCGTACGCGCCCTTCGAATTCCCGGC
The DNA here is from genome assembly GCA_041690675.1 of Pseudomonadales bacterium. Taxonomy (GTDB): domain Bacteria; phylum Pseudomonadota; class Gammaproteobacteria; order Pseudomonadales; family Azotimanducaceae; genus UBA7803. The sequence goes on from JAWLGU010000052.1 coordinate 34,563, forward strand.
GTCGG
>JAWLGU010000053.1:0-2696 GCA_041690675.1 Pseudomonadales bacterium
TCGCCAACGTCTATGCCACGTCGCTGCTCTGGCTGCGCAGCCGGGTGAGGGGCCGGACGTCTTCCCGGGTGGCCACCCATTCCGGTCGCGGCTCGGGAGCGGCGAACGGCGCCTGCAGGCGGTTCTCCACGCTGTTGTAGACGAAGAACAGGTTCGAGCGGGGATACGGCGACAGGTTGTCCGACGACGCGTGGAGGGTGTTGCACTCGAACAGGATCACCGTGCCCGGGCCGCCCCGGGCGGTGACCACGCCGGGATCCCGCGTGGCGGCTTCCAGGTCGACCACCTGCGGTACGCCGACCTGCTGGCGCTTGAGCGAGGTTTCCCAGTAGCGCTGGGGGGTGGCGCCGAGGGTGGGATAGAAGGTGGTGTGAGAGCCCGGCACCAGCATCAGCGGTCCGTTCATGTCGTTGTTCTCGGTGAGGCTCACCGAGATGCTCACGCAGCGCATGCGGGGCATGCCGTCCTCCGCGTGCCAGGTCTCGAAGTCGCTGTGCCAGTCGAAGCCTCGGCCGCGGAAGGCCGGCTTGCGGTTCAGCCGCGACTGGTGGATGTAGACGTCGCTGCCGAGAAGCTGTCCGGCCATGTCCAGGAGCCGCGAATCGCGAGTGAGCTGGTCGAAGCGGGCGGAGAGCCGATGGATGCCGAAGATGGAGCGGATGATGGTGGAATCCGCTTCGGTGATGACCTCCGGCCGATCCAGCAGCTCTGCATCGTGGCGATACGCCTCGAGATCGTCGAGGAACGCCCGTACCTCCCGGGGGCGAAAGAAATTCTCCAGAACCAGAAAGCCGTCACGTTCGAACCGCACCAGCGCTTCGGCGCCGAGCGGCCCCTCCCGGCGCTGCCGCCCGGTGGCGTGGATCACCGGGTCACGGCGCGGAATGGGGCTGTGTCTCTCGCTCAGCCGGGTGGGATAGGGATCGCGTTCCATGGACATAGCCAGCTACCTCCTGTCTTTTTCCGGTTGATGATCAACGCCTGGCTCGGCAGGCGCGCGTGCTCTGTCGGCACGGCTTGTTTTCGCGCCGGTGCGCGGGCGGGCGCGGACGCCGGCATGCGCGGACGCGCGACGGGGCTCGGCGGCCCCGGTGGGCCGCCGCCCGATTTCTGGATCGTCAGCTTTTTTCGATGGTGATGCGGGACCGCTTTCTCGGCTGCACCTCGGGCAGGCGTACGGTCAGCACCCCGGCATCGTACCGGGCTTTTTAAATGTGGTGCAACACGGCGGTTTCAACCCGGGGCGGTGCCGGGACTACAGGTGGTAGCGGACTCCCACCCGGCCGCGCAACCCCAGGCCCGGGAAGCCGATGGCCTCCTCGTAGCTCTCGTCCAGGACGTTGTCCACGGCCAGCCACAGCCGCAGCCGCGACACCGCGTGCCAGGACACCTCCAGGTCCACCCGGTGATAGCCGTCGAGGGTCCGTCCGCCGGTGGGCACGGCGGTGTCGTACACCTCGCCCACGTAGAGCCACTCCGCGGCGACCGCCACCGTGGGGGTCACGTCCCACACCGCCGAGACGCCGCCCCGCCAATCGGGGCGCTGGCGCAGCGTTGCGCCGGCCTCGTCCAAGTCGATGTCCACGTAGCTCAGGTGCGCCTGCAGCGCCAGGGTGTCGGACGGCCGTGCGGTCCCCGCCAGCTCGAAGCCGTTCGTGTCCACCTGGTTGCGGTTCACGTTGGTGAACAGAGCCGGGTCGAAGTCGATGAGGTCTTCGTATTCGGAGCGAAAGCCCACGAGCGTGAGATCGAGGCGATCGGCGCCGAACGATCTGGTCACCCCCACCTCCCAGGTGGTGCTGGTTTCCGGCCTCAGGTCCGGGTTGCCCACCAGCGCGTGCCCCAGGGCGAAGAAGCTGGGCTGCTTGTAGCCTTCGCTCCAGCTCGCGAACAGTCGGGCCGCGGGCAGGCTGTACTGGATGCCGATGCGCGCGGTGGTCTCGGCGTCGTGCCCGTCCGGGTCGTCGTGCCGCAGCGAGGCGCTCAGGGACGGCCCCTGGTCGCGCCCGAGCCGCAGCTCGCCGAACACGCCCAGAATCTCCCGCTCGAGCTCGAAGTCCGTGGGCAGCTCGAAACCCGGGAAGAGCTCCAGGCTACCCTGCAGGTCGCCCCGCTCTTTCTCGAAGTCCACGCCCACCACCACGTCCGCCAGCGGCGTCGCCGCCAGCGCCAGGTTCGCGCCCAGGGTGGTTCGTTCCAGATCCGAGCTGGAGGTGCTCGCCGGCACGCCGTCGCGTACGCCGGGAACGATGCCCGGGGACGCGCTGTCCTCCTCATGGCGTGCGAAGCCCGCCTCCAGGTTCACGGTGGTCCGATTCGAGTGCGCGTAACGGAGCTGGGCCGCGGTGGAAAGCTGGGTCTGCTCCCGGCGATCCACCGCCCGCAGCACCGCGAGCTCCGGTCCGCCGCTGTCTTCCGGAAACGCTTGTGCATCGGCGTCCGCGAGGCGGCCGCTCACCGCCAGGCGCAGCTTCGCCCCGGGGCGGCTCACCAGTCGGGCGCCGATGGTTCGGTTGTCGAAGGCATTGCCGTCGATGCCGTCGCCGTCGTCCGTGGCGGTGGCGGTGACAGCCAGCTCCGTCGCCGGCCCCAGGGAGCCGCCGAGGTGGAGGGCGCCGCGGCGATAGTCGTCCTCGCCGACCTCGGCGTCCGCGTCGAGCCGGCGGGTCGCGCCTGCGCCGCGGTCCGCGCCTGCG
>JAWLGU010000053.1:2796-33537 GCA_041690675.1 Pseudomonadales bacterium
CGCGCCTGCGCCGCGGTCCGCGCCTGCGGCGCGGGTGACGATGTTGATGATGCCGGCCAGCGCGTCCGAGCCGTAGACCGAGGAGTGCGCGCCGCGCACCACCTCGATACGTTCCACCTCCGCCAGATTGATGCTGGAGAAGTCGAACGAGCCGCCGCGGGTGTTGTTGGGATCGTTGACCTGGACGCCGTCGATGAACACCAGGGTGAAGTTGGCTTCGGCGCCTCGCAGATAGACGGACGAGACACCGCCGCGGCCGCCGTACTGGGTGACCTGGAGCCCGGCCACGGAGCGCAGGACGTCGAGCACGCTGCGCGCCTGGCGGGCTTCGAGCTGCGCCCGGTCGATGACGGTGACGTGTCCGGGGATGGCGGTGACCGGCCCCTCCAGACGGGTGCCGGTGACCACCAGGGTCTCCATGCTGCTGCCCGAGTCCGCAGCGGCGGCGGTTTCCGCGGCGCCGCTCACCGGCACGTGGACCAGCATGGCCCAGGCTGCGAAGGTGCCGAGCGCGCGGCCTCCCGTGGGTCTCATGGGATGACGAATCATGAGGATCTCCTTGTTTCTAACAACATGGAAAGTACGTACCCCGCCAGGGCGGCCGCGATCAGCAGCGGACCCAGGGGCTGCTGCCCCGGCTGCGGAGCGATGCCCCCGGAGGGCCACGGATGAACGAGTCCGGCCCGGCGCCAGGGCTCGAGCATGGACTCGCCCTGGAGCTCGGCACGGGGCCGATGAACGAAGCTGCGGCGAATCGACAGATCGCCGATCCGCACCGACAGGTGGTGATGCCCCGGCTCCCGCAGCGGCAGGGGCGCGACCAGGCGTCCCGGGGCCACGGCGGTGAAGTGCACGCGGCTGAGGGGGCTGCCGCCGGGCGGCGCAAGCCAGGCCGCCGCGCCCATGGCGTCCGCTGCGTCCGCCGCCAGCCAGTCGCCGCGGTCGTCGACCAGGTCGAGCTCCACGCGCGGCTGCGGGCCTCGAAGGTGCAAGCTCAGGCGAGCGGGCGCCGCGTCCCGGGATCCGGCCGCCCATTCCACCAGTCCCCCGGCGAAGTCGCTCCAGGCCGCCCACCGGGGCCACTGTGCAGCGAACGGTCCCAACCCCCCCGGTAGCGCTACCACGGTGCCGAGCCCGGCCCGGCCCGACACCAGCAGCGGATCGCCCCGCGGCGCGCGCAGGTGCACGGTGGCGTCGTCCCGGGCTCGGGTCACGGCGTAACCTTCGAGGCGGGGCCAGGGTGGTGCGGCGGCGAGAAACGGCACCGGCGCCACGGCCACGGGAGCCGTGGCGGTCCGGGTGACGGTGGCGCGCCGGGAACCCACCGCCTCCGCCATGAGCTGGGGCAGCCGGGCCACGTCGTCCAGACGCAGCAGCAGGCCGTCGTTGAGCCGGCACAGAGAATCGAGGACCCGCAGGTCGGCGTCGCCCCCCACCGCCAGGCCGATCACGTCGACACCGAGATCCCGGATCCGTCGGCGTGCCCCGGCGAGGTCTTCCGTGGCGGTGAAGCCGTCCGTCAGCAAGATCAGCAGCCGGTGACGGGCCTCGCTGCCGGCGAGGTGATCCAGCGCCAGCTCGAGCCCTTCCGCCAGCCGGGTGGGCCCGGCTGGGGCCACGGGCTCCAGGGCGGTCCGCACGTGCCGGTCCAGGTCGGCGTGACGCCCGAGGGGTAGCAGCGTCTCGGCGTTCTGGTGAAAAGCCACGATGCCCACCTGGTCCCTGGTCAGCGACGCCGCGGTGCGGACGACGGCGCCCCGCGCGTACGCCCAGGGGGAGCGGCCCTGCACGTGCCGCCCCATGCTGCCGGAGCGGTCCAGGACGAACACGGCCGCGGCCGGTGGCAGGGGAACGCCGGCTTCCGCCGTCACCGGCAGCACGGTCTCCAGGGTGGACCCCCGGTAGCCGCCACCGCCGAAGGCGCGCTCGCCGCCCAGCACCACCAGCCCCATTCCTTCGTTACGCACGGCGTGGGTCAGTGCCGTCCAGGCCTCCGGGGCGGCCGCGCTCACCGGGACATCGTCCAGCACCAGAACCGCCGGTCGCCGGCTCACGCTCCAGCCGAGCCGTTCCGGCGGAATTCGGGTGACGGGCCAGCCGCCGGCGGTCAGGCTGGCCAGCAGCGGCGGCTCTTCCCCGGGCGCGGCCACGTAATGCACCTCGATGGCGCCGGTGACCTCCACCAGCGCCTGCCAGCCGTTGTCGGCGTCGCTGGCGTCGGCGTCCGCGTGCAGTGCGAAACGCAGCTCCAGCGGGCCCGTGCTCGGGGCGGTGAGGGGCACCGGCAGCACCGTGCGCCCGGCGGGGACGGTCAACGGTCCCGACCACGCGGACGCCCGGTTGCCGTAGACCTCGAGCCGCCCGGGCTGGCGGGCGGTGCCGGTGATGGCTACCGCCGCGGTGAAAGCTTCCCCGGGGGCCACCACGTCGGGGAGCTGAACGTCGTCGATGGCCGCGGACGGCTCGCTGCCGGCGCCGGGCTCCACCGCATACACTCGAATGCTGCGCTCCCCGGCGCGGCCCAGGAGCTTAGTGGCATCGCCGGTGGTCTCCACACCGTCGCTCAGCAGGACCACCGGCTGGTGCGGCTCTGCCACCTCGAGAGCCCGCCGCAATGCCGCTTCGATGTGGGTGGCGGAACGGTCCACGGGGGGCAGATCGGGGATCGGGTGGTTGGCGGGCAGGGCCACCGGGGGGCTGGCGACGGCGGCGAAGGTCCCCAGCGCCACGGTCTCCAGCTGCGGGTTCGCCTGGAGCCAGGCGGTCAGCAGCGTTCGGGGGTCCTGGTGGTGCACGGCCATGCTGGCCGAAGCGTCCAGCAGCACGATGGGCTGCTGGATCGCCGGCGCCCGCCAGGCGGGGGAGGTGGACGCTGCGGCCAGAAGCCCCAGGGCCGCGAGTCTGGCCACGGCGGGCGGGCTCATCGCCATCACGTCAGCCTTCCGCCGCGGTGCGGAGGTGGTCGGCGACGGAATACCGTCTGCGCAATCCGTGGAAGACCAGATCAGCGGCCACGAGCGCCATGGCCAGGGCCAGGAGCGCCGGCGTCAAGTCCACGCTGCGGGCAGCCGGCGCGCTGCCGGGCGCGGTCCGGAGCGCCAGGACGCGGGGCGCGATGCGGCTGGCGTCCGCGGGTCGCTCGGTGCTGACCACCGGGTCCAGCAGGGCCGGCGGCCGAGCCGCGCCGACGATGGCGCTCACCAGATCCGGATAGTCGATGCTCGGGGGCATCCGCCGTGAATTCAGATCGGCGAGCACCTGGATCCGTCCCGGGGCAGCCAGGACCAGCGGAGCGCCGTTGGTGGCATCCCGCACCAGCACCGTCGCTCCGGGGGCCGGGGCCGACACCTCCATGGCCCGCCACGGCCCGGGGAAGTAGCGGGTCGCGCCGTCCGGGCCGAGCCATTCCAGCAGTTCCCCGGTGGGGCGCCAGCCGGCGCTGGCCGCGGCACCGGCCGGCGCCGGCGGCATCGCGCACTCGACGGCGAGGTCGGCGGCCGTGCCGGCTGCCGCGGGACGAAGCCCCGGATGGGCCGTCAGCGCCTCGAGCAACGGCATGGGGCAGGCGTCGCCCACCCGCAGCCCCAGTGGTTTCAACGGGCCGGTGTCGGCGAACAGGACATCGTCCTCGGGGAGCGCATCGGCGGGGTCCAGCCGGGCCGCCACTGCCTCGGCCGTTGCCGCCGCGGGCATCCCGAAGCTCAGGGTCCGCGCCGCCTCCGGAGCGAGCTGCAGCCGCTGGCGGAGGATCTCACCGGCGCCGGTAGCGACGGTGATGGTTCGGGCGGCGGGGCGGTGTCCCAGGTTGACCACCCGCACTGCGCCCAGAATGCGCGGAGCATGCAGGGCGCGGCGCAACGCCAGCCCCACCACGGCCACGTTCTCGGTGGCGGCGCCCACCTGCACGAGCTGGTCAAACCGGTGCCGCTCCGACACCAGCCGGACCCGGGGGGTGGCACCGTCCGTGACCAGCCAGTGCTCCCGGTCGACCCGCAGCTCGAGGGTCGGCGCCGCCGCCGCGGCCTGTGCGGGCCAGGGCTCCGGTCCGAGCCGGGCGATGTCGCGCAGCGGCCGGGCGTGCTCCGGGCTGCCGAGGAAGCGAACCTCAGCCGCCCTCTCCCCAACCATCCCGCCCAGGCGCTGCAGCGCCAGCTCGGCGCGTCGCACGCCTTGCTCCCGGGCCAGCATGCTCGGGGCGTCGTCGAACCAGACCACCACGGATGGAGGCGTGAGATCCCGCCACGACACGCCGCTCAGCGCCAGCACGAGCGCCACGCAGACGGCGGCCCGAAGCAGCCACGCCGGAGCCGCCCGGCGGGCCGGCCCGCGGCCACCCGGCTGCTCGGCCGCCCGCTGCCAGAGGAATAGCGCCGCCACCACCGCCGGCGGCTGCCACCGCTGACGGCGGTGCAGCCACCACGCCAGCGCTGCCACGGCCGCCGCCAGCAGCCATCCGTGCAGCGGCCCGTCAATCATCGGCGGGCCCCAGTATGCCCGTGAGCGCGTGCTTCCATGGCTGGCCGCTGTGACAGCGGCCGAGGCCGACGCCGGCGCCGAGGCAGTACCGGCTCAGGGTCGCGTGGTGGGCGGCCAGCGCGAGCCGGGCTGCCTGGGCCGCCCCTTCCCTCACCACCAGCCGGCGCCCGGACTCGGCGTCCTCCAGCACGGTGGCCGAGCCGGCGTCGGCGTCGGCCGGGGACGTGATCTGCAGTAGCTGAAGCCGGCGCCGCGGCCGTTGCAGCGCCGTCAGGCCGCCGGTCATGGCGTCTTCCGCCAGAAAGTCGCTGATGATCATGGCGTGGCAGCGCGGCGGCACCAGCCGGGCCAGCGCGCCGAGGTCCGCCGCACCTCGGGCCTGCGGGTTGGTGATCTCCCGCAGCCGCCGGGCGAGGCGCAGGTACTGAAGCCGGCCGCTGCCGGGCGGGCACCAGGACTCCGGGCGCGGGCCGAACAGGGCCAGCCCCACGCGACCGCCGCCGTCCAGCAGCAGATAGGCCATGACGACGCAGAGCTGAATCGCCAAGTGCCAGCGCCGCGGGTCGGGACGGCTCATCGAAGCGCTGTGATCGAGACACACCACCCAGTCATTGGCGCGCTCCTCGTCGAAGGTGCGCACGTAGGGGTGAGCCCGCCGGGTGCTCACCCGCCAGTCCAGGCGGCGGAGGTCGTCTCCGGGGCGGTACGGCCGGTGCTCCCGGTACTCGAGCCCTGCGCCGGCGCGGGTGGCCCGTGCCGGCCCGCCCCGCGCCCGGCTGCCAGCAATCCGGTCCAGCGGCGCGCGGGCCCGCGCGAGGCGACGCAGATCGTCCTCGCGTACGGCGTCGAGTGGATGGGGGGCGCTCACGTCAGCCGCTCGCTGACCACCGACGCCAGGAGCGCGTCGGCCTCGAGGCCATCCAGGGTGCTTTCGAAGCGCAGCAGCAGCCGGTGGCGGAGCACTCCGGGGGCGGCATGGCGCAGGTCCGCAATCGCCACGTGACCCCGGCCGCGGAGCAGGGCGCTGGCCCGGGCACAGCGCAGCAACGCCTGCAGGGCCCGGGGACTCGGGCCGTACCGGAGATGGCGGCGTGCCAGCGGATGCGCCGCGGGCGCTTCCGGCTGCAGCGCCACCACCAGGTCCACGGCGGCCCGGCGCAACGGCTCTGCGACGATGACGGTCTGCACCTGAGCGAGCGCGTTCTCCAGCCCCGGGCCGTCCAGGACCGGAGGCAGCGGCGCCGCGTCGGGCTCGAGGGTACGGCCCGCGATGGCCAGCAGGGTGTCCGCCGACGGCGCGGGCACCACGATCTTCATCATGAAGCGGTCGAGCTGGGCCTCCGGCAACGGAAAGGTTCCCTCCAACTCGATGGGGTTCTGAGTCGCGAGCACCCGGAAGGGGCGGGGCAGCGGGTAGTGGTGCCCCAGGTACGTCACCTGGTCCTCCTGCATGGCCTCCAGAAACGCCGCCTGGGTGCGGGGTGTGGCCCGGTTGATCTCGTCCACCAGGACCAGGGGCGCGAACAGCGGGCCCGGCCGGAAGGTCAGCCTCTGGTGCTCGTCCTGCATCTCGGAGCCGATGACGTCCGCTGGCAGCAGGTCGGGAGTGCACTGAATCCGCGACAGGGGCAGGTTCAGGCTGGCCGCCAGGCGCTTCACCAGCGCCGTCTTGCCCAGGCCCGGGAGCCCTTCCAGAAGCAGGTGACCGCCGGCGCAGAAGCCGGTCAGAACCTCGTCTACCACCTGGGACTGCCCCAGGATCTCCGACTCCAGCGCGGCGCGGAATCTGCCCAGGTCGTCGTGGGCGCGGTGGAAGGCCGCCTCGCTCATGGCAACACCTCGCTGACCCGGCGCGCGTACGCGGCGACGGCGAACGGGCGACGGGGTGGTCTGTGGAAGGGCGGGGTGGTGGCGGCCGGCGGCGCCACCCCCGCCGATTCCGCGGCACCGCCGGCTGGCGATGGCTCCATCAGCGCCGCCCGGGCCACCGGCGCGCCGGAGACGGCTTCAGCTCCGGTAGCGTCCGCGCGTCGCGGCACGGGTACCGGCATCACTTCCGCCAGCTCGGGTATGGCGCCTTCAGCCGCGCCGGACGAAGACGCCGCGCCGAAATCCGCCGCCGTGTTCGCGGCCGCGCTCCTGGCTCGAGGCGCCCCCGTGACTCCGGGTGTGTCGATGGTCTGCGTGGGCCGCGGCGCGGACGCGGCAACCGCCCGGACATTGGAAACTCCGGAGGCCTGGCCGCGCCGGTGCTCCGGGCCGGTGGCGCGCAGCACCTCCTGCAGCGCGGCCAGCCCGCGGGGTGAAAGCGCCGTCGAAGCCGCCGTCGGCGGTCCTGCGGTCTGCCCCGGCAGAGCCGCCCCGGCCGTATCCGGCGTGGCGCTGGGATGGGCCTGGCCGAGGGGCACGGCGGCGGCCGCCAGCAGGGCCGCCAGCGGCAGGGTGCCCGCCGGCAGCCGGGGGCGCAGCTCGCGCAGCTCGGCGCCGCGCCGGCGGCACAGCGCCTCGGCCGTCCGCCCGATCAGCGCGGCATGGCCGATGCGATCCGCCTCGTCCCGGCCGCGCAGGTACCAGGCGGTGACCACCAGGTCGTCGGCGTTGAGCCGCCGGTCCACGACGGTGGCGGCCTGCTCCAGGCTGGGCCGGCCCCGCACCAGGCCGGAGAGCAGGCCGGCCAGCAGCGCCGGACCCGCCAACGCATAGGCCAGCACCGTGCCCACCGGTGCGATGTAGAGATGCGCGGCGGTCAGCACCGCCACGCCGAGGGCGGACAGCCACAGCCCCCGGTGACCGCAACGGATCACCTGCTGTGCCCACAGCCAGCGGCGGACCAGGCGGATCAGCGACACCATGTCCCGGCCAGCCATGGTCAGAAGCCCGCCAGCGGCAGCCACCGGGCGCGCTGCTGCCAGAGCAGCAGCGCCGGCACGGTCTGCACGATGCAGAGCGCCAGCCGCGCCGCGACGGGCCCCGGGGTTCGGCGCCACAGCCAGCGGCCGAGCCCCAGCGCCAGCATCGCCAGGCCGGCGAGCGCGAGCTGCGCCCGGGCCAGAGCGGGCCAGCTCGTTCCGCCCATGAGCAGCACCAGCACGTGCAGCGGCAGCGGCAGTACCAGCAGGGCCAGGACGCCGGCCGGCATGCCGGTGTCCCGGTTGCCCTGGACCAGCCAGTGGGTACCGATCCAGGCGAGCAGCGCCTGACTCAGCACCAGCACGGTCGCCGCCTGGGCGGCGAAGCCGGCGGCCGAGCAGTCGAGAGCGCACTCGCCGGCGAGCCAGATGACGAAGACGCCACAATAGGCGGTTGCGAGAACGAAGGCGGCCCGGCCGCTCATGGCCTCACCATCAGGTAGCCCGGACCTTCGCCGTAGGCGGCCCTCGGCGCACCGATCAGCAGCGCGGCGGCGCTGGTCAGCGCCCGCTCCCGGAACAGCCGTTCCGCCGGCGCGGCGCGCCACGGCACGGCGGCTCCAACCGACGGTCGCCAGCTCTGGCCGGATTGCAGCGGCGGAACCGGGTACTTCTGGTCCTGCCAGGCCAGCAGGGCCGGCTGCGACGGCGCCGCGGCGACGTTCTCGACCCGGGGGGCGCCGTCCCTCAGCTCCAGTCGCAACGGCGCCGCCGGCAGGACGGCGGGTCCGGTGAAGCCGAGGTCGTGCCTGCCGAGGAGTCTGCCGTCGAGCTCCAGCGATCCTGCGCCGTCGTCGCCGTAGCGGATCCGAGGGGGCGCGGCACCCGGCTCCAGAGGCTCGGGCAGCGGCAGAGGCTCGGGCAGGGGCAGCCGCAGCTCTCCGGCGCCGTTGCTGCGGACCCGAAGCAACGCGGCCTGGCGGGTCACCGGCTCGCCGGCGGCGGCCTCCGCCCAGGTCACCCAGCGGCGGCTGGGCTCCGCGCCGCCCCACCCCGGCCCGCTCCAGGCGAGCAGCGCGGCGGCGGTGCCCACAGGGAGGAGGAATAGTGGCAGCGGCCTCGTGCGCCGCGCGAGCAGGGCGGCGAGAATCAGCAGATACAGCACCACCGGCGCGAAGGCGCGGGTCGCCGCGCCGGTCGGAGCGTCGTCGAGCAGCGGAACGAGGCGCGCCGGTGCCGGCGGCAGCCGCGGCGCACCGGCCAGGAGCTGCGCGGCCGCGGCAGTCACCTGCTGCGGCATCGCGGTCCCGTGAACGAAGCGGCCGCCGCATCCCGCCACGCCGCGGACGGGCGCGAGCTCCGGTTCCGTCATGCCGATCAGCAGCAGCCGGCCGCAGAACCGGACGTGCTGCTCCAGGGCTTCGAGCTGGGGCGGCTCCAGGGCCGCCAGCGCCTGCCGATCGAGCACGACGAGGTCCACCGAGCGGTAAGCGTCCGCGTGGTGGGGTAGATCCAGAGCGGCGACGTGCAGGGTGTTGATCTCGGCCAGGGAAATGGGTACCTCGGGCGCCGCGGCCACGGCCGCAACCGGACGGCCGCCCGGCAGGGCAGCGAGGGTCACCGGCAGGTCGGCCAGCGGACGTCCGTCGAGGCTGACGATTACCCGCAGCTCCGGCGCCACCGGGCGCACCGGCACCCGGAGCTCCAGGACGCCCAGGGCGGTGACCCGCGCGGTTCGGCGCACCGACGCCGTGCCGTTCTGCTGCACCTCCGCGGTAACGGTGCCGCCGCCGCGCTCCGGTACCAGCCGCACGCGGATCTCCGTGGGGTGGTCGGGCTGGAATCGGGCGTTCCAGGCGGGGATCACCTCCACCTGGGCGTGAGCCGCGCGGCTCGCCTCGGCGGCGCCGAGCGCCAGCAGTGCGGCGCCCATGGCCGCGAGCCCCCCCAGCCCCCGGAACACGCTCAGTCCGCCAGCGCCAGGTTCAGCGCGATCACCGCGCGTGCGGTGCACAGGTGCGGGTTGCCCTCCCACCAGCGCGGGGAGAACTCGTTGACCCAGGAACCGTCGGCGCCCTGGAGGCTGACCAGCTTGGCCGCCAGGTCGTTGCGCCAGTTGTGACGCGCGCCGCTGGTATCGGTCACCTCCACCTCGCCGAACGCCTTCATGCTCTTGGCGAACGCGGCGTAGTAGTAGTAGAGCCCCTGTTTGTCCCGGGCGCCGGGATTGTCCTCCAGGGTGTAGTTGGCGCGAATCCAGTCGTAGGCGGCCTGTACCCGCGGATCGTTCCGGTCCACCCCGGCGAACAGCAGACTGATGAGGCCGGCGTGGGTGATGCCGCCGTAGGAGCCCGTGCCGCCGTGCGGACTGTAGCCGGGCATGTAGGTGAAGCCGCCGTCGTTGCCCGCCCAGGGCTGGTCGTTGCTTTCGCTGCGGTTCTGGGAGCGCGAGATGAAGATGAGCGCCCGCTCCCACACGGGATCGTCCTCCGCCAGCCTGGAGGCGCTCAGCGCTTCCAGGGCCATGTACTGGTTCGACATGTCCGGGCGCTCGTCGCCGCCGTACCCCACGCCGCCGTAATAGCGGTGCTCGGGCGTGTAGCCCTCACCCTGATCGATCTGCAGTCCCTTGAGGAACGCCTGGGCGTTGCGGATCACCGTGTCGTGCCGCGGATTTCCGGTGGCCTGGAGGGCGACCACGGCCACGGCGGTGTTGTAGCTTCGGTTCTGGATAGACTCGCTGATCGAGCCGTCGTCGTTGACGTGCCGGAGCATGAACTCGACCGGCTGGATGATGAAGGCGCCGTCCGTCTCGTCGTAGCGCCGGGGGCTCTCCAGAAATGCCCGTAACGCCAGCCCGGTGATGCCCACGGAGTCGGACCAGGAGCCGTTCTCGCTCTGCTGGTAGCGGAGATAGTGCAATCCGGCATCGATGGCGCGGCTGGCGCGCTCGCGCAGCACCGGATCCATCGGGGCTTCAGCCGCCAGCACGGCCGGGGCGGCGACGAGCAGGGCCAGGGCGAGGGTTCGCTTCATGACTGATCGATCCTTTCCGAGTGGACGGGGAGCCGTGCGGCCCGGTGACACCAGGCGGCGAGCGCGGCGACACCGGTCGCGCTGACGGTGAGCGGCGGGTAGCCGAATCGGTATCCGCCGAGTCGCGCATGCTCGTAGAACCAGGGCGTGCGCAGGTAGTCGAAGTCGAGCAACGGCGCGAGGTGGCTGAGCGGACTCATCCACACCAGCGCGTTCAGCAGCCAGCGCCGCTCCGGGAACAGTTCCGCCACCGGGCCGAGGAACAGCGGCGCAGCGCAGGCGGTGACGAACAGCGCGGTGACCAGCGCGGCGGCGCCCGGAGCGCCGAAGCGGCGGCTCAGGGCATCGCCGGCCGCTGTCAGCGTCAGGGTGAAAAGGGTGATGCCGGCTGCCAGGAACAGCGCGGGATGAGCGGGCAGGGCGGCAAGCAGCGCAGCGGCGGTGGCGCCGGTGACGCCGACCAGAGCCGACCAGCTCAGCCTGGCCAGGCCGGGCCTCGCCAGGCCCGGCGTCGATCGTTGCAGATGGCGGGGGGCCAGCAGGGCGCCCAGCAGGCTGCACAGGCTTCCCACCGTCAACGCCAGGGCTGGCGGCGCCGAGGGGGGGGCGCCAGCGGTCACGGCGAACCCCCCGGCGGCGGCGAGCGCTAGGGTGACGGCGAGGCACGCCAGCCATTCCCCTGGGTGGCCCATTGATCTGTCGTCCGTTCTCTGGTTGTTGTCAGGGCTCGCCCGCGATGCCGTGGCCGATCCCCTCACGGCCACAGCATGCCATCCAACGGAAGCGATATTGTAAGCGGAACACGGGCAACTGGTGATGGCCGTGCAAGGCCGCCGTCAGCCGGGGAGCTTGTTGCGCAGCGTGGTGCGGTTGATGCCGAGCAGCGCGGATGCCGCTACCTGATTGCCGTCGCAGCGGCGCAGCGCCTCGTCCGCCAGCGCCTGCTCCACCGCGCCCACCACTTGCCGGTAGACGTCGTCACCCGGGTTCTCGCTATCCACCAGCTCCGCCAGAGCGGCCCGGGCGGCGGCCTGCAGTCGTTGGCGCGCGCCCATCATTGGCCGAGACGCCGGCCCCGGGGGATCCAGCTCCAGGTCGTGGCGGGTGAGGGTTCGCCCGCGGGCGGTGAGCACGGCGCGCTGAACGGCGTTCTCCAGCTCGCGAACGTTGCCCGGCCAGGAGTGCTTCAGCAGCGCGTCCATGGCAGCGGGCTCGATGCCCTCCAGATCGCGGCCCAGCCGGCGGTTCGCCCGCGCGAGGAAGTGTGCGGCGAGATCGGGGATGTCCCCAAGGCGCTCCCGCAGTGGCGGCACGTGCACGCGTACCAGGCTCACCCGGTAGTAGAAGTCGTCGCGCAAGCCGATGGCGCCGTCTGCTGCCTCGTCTGCGGCCGGCGTACTGGCGGCGACGATCCGGGCGCGCAGCGGGATCGGCTCGTGTCCCCCCAACCGTTGAAAGCTGCGCTCCTGCAGCACCCGCAGCAGCTTCGCCTGCAGGTGGCCGGGCAACTCGGAGATCGCGTCGAGGAACAGCGTGCCGTCCGCGGCAGCCTCGAGCTGGCCTTTGTGCGGACTGCGAGTGCCCGTGAACGCACCCTGCTCGTGACCGAACAGCTCGCTCTCCAACGCCTCGGGGAGGCCCGCACAGTCGACGGCGACGAAGGGACGATCGCGGCGGGGGCCGTTGTCGTGAATGCAGCGCGCCACCAGCTCCTTGCCGACCCCGCTCTCACCGGTGATGAGCACCGTCAGATCGTTGTCCGCGAGCAGCCCGATCATCTTGAAGATTTCCTGCATGGGCCGGCTGGTGCCCACCAGAGCGGTACGGCCGTCGTCGGCGTGGCGCTGCGGGGCCATGGCGTGGGCCGTGTGCGTTTCGCCGTGGCGCCGATGCAGCGCCCGTTCCAGCAGCGCGCGGATGTCGGCGAGATCCAGGGGCTTGCCCAGATAGTCGAAGGCGCCCAGGGTCAGGGCCCGCATGGCCGTCTGCACCGAGCCGTGGGCGGTCATGACCACCACCGGAACCTGCGGGTCGATGCGGCGGATCTCCTGCAGCGCCTCGAGACCCGACGCGTCCGGCATCTGCACGTCCATGAACACCGCCGCGGGACGTTCGCGGCGGAAGACCTCCACGGCCTCGCGTCCGGTGGAGGCCACCAGCGGCGCGTGGCCTTCGTTTTCCAGCACCCGCCGAAAGGCTTCGCAGATGCCGTGCTCGTCGTCGGCGACGAGGATCTTGACCATGCGGTGCGACTCCGCGGAGACGTGGGATGTTCCCGGGAGTCTACCTCACGCCGCCGGGTCGGCGGGCAGACGCACGGTGAAGCGGGCGCCGCCCAGAAGCTCGCTGCGATCCAGTTCGATGGCGCCGCCGTGACCCTCGACGATTTCCCGGCTGACCACGAGACCCAGGCCGAGCCCGTTGGCCTTGCTGCTCGGTACCGCCTGACGAAACAGCTCGGCGGCCTGCCTCGCCGCCACCCCGGGGCCGGAATCCTCCACCTGCAGCACTACGCCGCCGTCGTCTCCGGCGGCGGAGACCCGCACCCGGCCGCCATCCGGCAGCGCGTCGGCCGCGTTGCTCAGCAGGTTGAAGAGCACCTGCTTCAGTCGGTCCGCGTCCAGGCAGGTGCGGGGCGTGGGGTCGAGGCGGGTGTCGAGCTGGATGCGTCGGTGGGCGAGCTGCGGGCTCACCAGCTCCACCACGTCGGCAGCCACCGAGTCCAGGGTGCACGGCGCGCGTCGCAGCGTCACCGGCCCGCCATGGGCCAGCGTGCTGGAGACGATGAGCTGCAGGCGCTGGATCTCCGCGAGCAACCGCTCGGCCGGCAACCGCTGATCGGCTGCCACGCTCTCGCACAGCAGTTGCGCCTGCAGCTTCATGGCGGTGAGCGGATTGCGGATCTCGTGGGCCATCCGCGCGGCCATCTCGCCCAGACTGGCGAGCCTGCTGCTGGCGACCAGCTCCGCTTCGTAGGCGCCGAGCCTGCCGGTCATGTCGTTGACGGCTCGGGTCAGGTCGGCGATCTCGCGAATGGCAGGTGGCTCGACCTTGACCTCGCGGTCGCCGGCCGCGATCCGCTGCGCCATGTCCACGAGCTGGCGGAGCGGGCGGGTGATGGCGACGCTGAGGCGGTGTCCCCACCAGGCCACCACGGCCACCCCGGCCACCATCAACCCGCCGAGGGACAGCGCCGCGTTGCGCGCCGCCGCCTGCACGTCGTGCAACGGCGCCACTCCGGCGATGGCCGAGTAGCCGGCCGAGCGCGCCGGCTCGAGCGGCCGGATCACCACCGCGTAGTCCGGGTGTCGGGTGGTTCCGGCGGGCCACGCCTCCCGGAGAGCTGCGCCGAGGGAGTCGTCCACCGGCCCCGCGGCGGTGGAGAGAGCGACGTCGCCACCAGCATCGAGCAGCATGAACTGTGCGTTCTGCAGCTCGGCGAGCTGGGCCAGGAGCTCGGCAGTGAGGGGGAAGGTGCCCGCGGCGAGCACATCCGTGGCGTGAGCCAGGCGCTGCTGCAGGCGTTTCTCCAGCATGCCGGTGAAGAGTTCCGCGGCCGTCCACCAGGCGGCGAGCATGGCCACGAGCAGGGCTGCGGAAAACGGCAGGAATACCCGCCGATAGACGCTGGGCGCGGCTCGCCCCGGTGGGGCGCTGGTGGTCCTGCTTTGCACGCCCACTGCTTACGCTATACTGACGCGAAAGTCCACGGCGGCAGATCTCATGCGAGCGGCTCACGGATCTTCATGCAGGCCCTCGGTCCACTAGCGAATCTGAAGCTCGATCTGCTGTTCGAGGGCCTTCGCTACACGCCGGCGCTCGGCGCCGCCGCGGCGCACGCGTTTCCCAACTTCTATCCCTATCGCTTTCAGCCAGGCGAGCCCGATCCCACGGGACAGGGCAAGGCCGAGATCCCGTACATCCTCCGCACCGACGACGGCACCATGGCGCGCATCAAGGGCGCGGCGGATTCGCCGTGGCACGTGGTGGGCGACGTCCGGTCGGGCTACCGGCTGCGCCGTGACGGCGGCTCCGAGGACCTCCCCGTGAGCTTCGAGCCGCGCCCGGAGTGGATGTCGGCCACGACCTCCGACGGGTTTCCCATGGCGCAGGCCGGGATCAGCCTCCATGGCGACATGGCAGTGATCAACGTGGCGCCGGGCTGCGAGTATTTCCTCGAGAAGGTCGACGGCGTGTCCATGCGCTGCACCTTCTGCGCCTACGGAGCCCCGGACGCACGGACCAGGCATCTGGGGCAGGAGGCGCGGGTCGCCTCCCTGCCGCCGCGCACGTATCACCGGTTGCAGGAGACCCTGCGCGCCGCCGTGGCGGAATCGCGACCCCGCCATCTGTACCTGGTGGGCGGCTCCATGACCGATTGGCGCCGGGAAGGCGAGCGCTTTCTCGAGATCGCCCGGGCGGTGCAGGAGGTGAACCAGCGGCGCATCCCGGTCGCCTGCGGCTCCGGCGCACTGCCGCGGGAGGCGCTGGAGACGCTTCGGGCCGAGGAACTGGTGGAGAGCGTCTGCTTCAACCTGGAGGTCTGGTCCGAGGCGCTGTTCGCGCGGATCTGTCCGGGAAAGAACCGCTACGTCGGTTACCGCCGGTGGATCGAGGCGCTGGAGCAGGGGGTGGAACTGTGGGGCCCCGGGCGCGTGTACAGCGCCATGGTGGCGGGCATCGAGCTGGAGCCGGAGCACGAGCTGGGCTGGGAAGAGGCGGCGGACCTGGCGCTGGCGGGGGCCGAGGATCTGTGCCGCCGCGGCATCATTCCCATCTATTCCCTCTACTGGCCCGTCGGCGGCCGCGACCATCCTGAATATCTGTCGCGTCTGCGGAATTACTTCGAACGGCTGATGCTGGGATATCGGGCGGTGCGGGAAAAGCACGGGCTGACGTTCTGGGACGGCTTCATGTGCCGGCGTTGCGCCTACATGCAGATGGAATGCGACATCGACCACGAGGCCGCGGGCGGGAGCGCGCCATGAGCGGGCAGGCCGGTCACCCGGACCCGGGCGCCATCATGAGCCTGTCCACGGCGTACTGGGAGTCCCAGGTATTGCTCACCGCCAACCGCGTGGGCCTGTTCGCCTGCCTGAAGGACGGTCCTTGCGACGTCGCGGGCGTCTGCGCGGACCTGGGTCTGGAGCCGCGGGCCGCCCGGCTGCTGCTGAAGGCCTGCGTCGCGCTGGAGCTGCTCACCGAGACGGCCGACGGTTTCGCCAACGCGCCCGCGGCACAGGCGTTTCTGGTGCCGGGACAACCGGGCTATCTCGGCAACGCCATCCGTTACAGCGACAACCTCTACGACACCTGGGGCCGCTTGCAGGATGCGCTCACCAGCGGCGAGCCCCAGCTACGCAGCGCCGAGTACCTGGGCGACGATCCACGGATCACCCGCGACTTCGTTTACGGCATGCACGACCGCGCGTTGGGCATCGGCCGGGTCCTCGTCGAGCTGGTGCCGCTCGCCGCGCCGCGCCGGCTGCTGGACGTGGGCGGGGGGCCGGGTACCTACGCGGCGCTGTTCGTCCAGCGCTACCCGGATCTCGAAGCCGTGGTGCTGGATCTCCCCGGTGTGGTGGCTCACGCCGAGGATATTGTGGCCGGCCTGGGCGCCGCGGGTCGGGTCGCCACCCTCGCCGGCGACTTCCATCAGACGGAGTTTCCGCCGGGCAACGACGTGGTGCTGGTGTCCGGGGTGCTGCACCGGGAAACCGAGGAAAGCTGCCGGCGGCTCATCGCCAGAGCTGCCGGAGCCCTGCAGCCCGGAGGCCGCCTGGTGCTGAGCGACGTGTTCACCGACGCCGGCGGCGCCGCTCCCCGCTTCGCCACCCTGTTCGGCCTCAACATGCTGCTGACGGCGCCGGACGGGGGCGTGCACGCCGATGCCGACGTGGCAGCGTGGCTGGAGAGCGCCGGTATCGCCGACGTCGCCGTCGTGCCGTTTCCGCCACCGATGCCGCATCGCGTGGTCACGGGGATCAAGTCCTGATGCCTTGGCGGCGGCTCCTGCGGTGGCTGGCCGTGCTGGGCTGGCTCTGCGGCGGGGTCGGGCCGGGAACCGTCCTTGCCGGGGGAGTCGAGGCGGCGGGCGGCGGGGTCGTGGAGCTCGGGGACGGGCGCTACCGAATCGGCGGCATCGAACTGGATCGCCGGGAAGGCCGCTTCGAGATCGGCGGTCGCGTCCTCCCGGTGGACACCGAGGCCATGCCCATCGAGTTCCTGGCGGTCACGCGGGGTGCGGTGAAGGCGTACGAGGCGGTGATCGAGCTCGATACCAGCGCCGTGGAGTTCAATCTCGCCTGCATTCTGCTGGGGCTCGACGCGGAGAATGCCACTCTGCCGGCCTACCACTTCGACCCGACGCCGCTGCGCGGTGATGCGGTGGCGCTGCACGTGAGCTGGGAGGCAGACGGCGAGGTGCGTCGCCATCCGCTGGGAGCGCTCATTCGCTCCAACGGAGAGCCGGTGGTGGAGGACTGGCTGTACACGGGCTCCGCGTTCGGCCACGACGGCGCCTACCTGGCCGAGGTGGTGGGCACCCTGATCGGCGCCGTGCACGATCCCGACAGCATCATTCAGCATCGCACCGGCCTCGGGCTGGGCCGCTACGGCGCCGTGACGATCAACCCGGAGGTCATGCCGGCCGCCGGCACCGAGGTGCGCATCGTGGTGTCGCGTCCTACAACGCCCCCGGTGTCGGAAAATCTGCCAGCCGGCGCGCCATAGCCGGCTCGGTGAGCACCTTTTCTTTACACTCGCCCTCGGCTCCAGGCCGGATCCTGCGCGTAACTCGCTGATTCCGAAAGGCAATCGCCTTGCTGGTGCGAAATTTGCTGGTGATGGCGTGGGGGGCTTTGTTCCAGAAAGCCGCACGATCATCAGAAGCACCAGCGAGGTCCGAGACATGCAGTCGACCTTTTCCAAGTGCCGCACAGGGACGGTGGCAGCATTCGTACTATGGGGGGCGTCCGCCGCCACCGCCCACGCCGACCTGGTCCTGTTCGAGCATGGCGTCAACGTAGACGGTGTGACCGGTACGGCGTTCGACGGTTGCGGCATCGATTGTGGCCTCGACGCCAGCGGTTTCGACTTCGCCACCGGCCTCGGCACCATCAGGATCTCGCTGTCGGGCGTGGGCGATCACAACGTGGCGCTGTATCTGGACCACGAGATTCACGAAGCCGAGAACACCTATTTCAACGAGACCGGCAGTGCAACCGGGACGCCGGATTCCCGGGCTGCCGGTGACGACGGCGATCTCTCCTGGGAGATCGACGAGCCGGGTTGGGGATGGCCCCAGGACGCGTCTTTCGAAGAGCAGACGTACTTCGGCGACATCTGGTTCAACCTGGAGGACACTGCCCCTGGGGTCGACTGGTTCGACAACAGCCTGTTCTACGACTGGTTCACCGATTCCTCCGTGGCCGGCCCCAACGACGTCTCCATGGCGCTGGCGTGGCAGTTCGCGCTGCTGGCCGACGAGATCGCGACCATCACCTTCACGGTGCAGGACGTGTTGCCCGATGCGGGCTTTTTCCTCACCCAGTCGGATCCCGGGGAGGAGAACGCGGGGGTCGCGCCCCTCAGCATCTACTTCCACGCGGCGCTGGACATTCGGTCCGCCAGTGTGCCCGAGCCCGGCACGCTGGCCCTGCTGGGAGTGGGCGTGCTGGGTCTCGCGATGTCGCGGCGCCGCCGCGCAGGCTGAGCTTCGCGATCGGCTACGACGCCGCGTCTCCGGCTTCCTCGGCGTCGGGGTCCGATCGGCTCGGTTGAGACTTGCGTCGCCAGACCATCCAGGCCAGCGCGGGCAGCAGCAAGGGTATCAGGATTACCGGGCCCGCCGGCGCCACCGCCAGCAGCGAGGCGCTGCTGGCGGTCAGCAGCCCCGTGTAGACGGCGTTGCCGGCGGCGCAGGCCGTCAGCGCTGGAAAGAGCCCCGCGCGGCTGGCGCCGGCGGCCATGGTCAGCGCTTCGGCGAGGATGGGCACCGGCCGGCTCACCAGCAGCATCACCAGGGTGGGACGCTCCGGCAGGTCCGGGGCCAGCGGCTGCGGCCACAGCCGACCGATTCCGTAGCCCAACAGGTTCCCCAGGGTGAGCCCCAGCCAGGCGGCGCCCCAGCCGGGCAGAAATCCCAGTCGGCCGCCGAGCAGGCTGACGACGATGCTGGAGGGAACCGGCAGAAGCACGTCCACCACCAGCAACCCCGTCCCCGTGAGGGCGAACAGGTAAGCGCGGTGGTCCGTGGCGGAGAGCCAGCGCTGGCCCGGCAACTCTCCGATGACCAGGAACGGCACGATGGGCATGGCCAGCGCCACGGCCACGGGCAGGATCGACTTGGGCAGAGTGCTCATCGCCGGAAGGCTAGCTCAACGGCGGATCGCTGTCCGCTATCCGCTATCCGCTGTCCGCTGGAGGGCCGCGCTGCGACCCCTTCGGGGTTGCGTGCGCCGCACAGCCAGCTCGTCCGCTATCTGGCGAAGACGCTTCTTGCGGACAGCGGACAGCGGATAGCGGATAGCGGATAGCGGATCCTGTTCATTTCCTGCACAGCGGTGATCAACTTTTCGACACACGCGGGCGTCGACCTTGGTGTCCGGCTGGATTCATGAATCCGGGCGGTAAGTGGCGGAAGAACAAAGGGTTTTGTGTTGGCGGGGCACCGCCGAGCAGCTGGTGAGGGGGCCTCAGCGGCCAGGTATGCGTGTCGACATACTTGACACGTCCGCGGGTGCGCGTTTGAGCGCAGTGCCTCCGGCAGTAACTATCCCCTTGTCAGCAAAGCGTTTTTTGTTTTGTTTCCAGTTGGGCCCGTTGGTTGCATGGCGGCGGGCGGTGGGTCTCGATCGGTAGCGATCTGCTGATCGAGCGGGGTCATTCGGGAGGGGTATGCCTCATCGGCCATCGCCGCGCCGCATTTTCGTCCGCTGCCTGGCACTGGCGGCCCTGGCCAGTGTTGCGGCCTGCAGTGATCCCGCCTCGCAGCACCAAGCCGTGGCGGATCCGGCAATGGCTCCCACTCCCGAGCCGGCCAATGACACCGTCGTACCCGGTGGGCCCGAACCGGACCCCGACACGCTGCGCTACGACGCCAGCGGCGAGCGCATCTTCGTTCCCGGGCTGGGCTGGCTCGCCGCGGGAGCTTTCTGGGCGCTCTACGACAGCGACCCGGCGCAATTGCCGGATGATCTCGACGCGCGTGCGGTGCATGTCCTGCGTGAGCGGTGGCAGGACGGTGCCGAAGCGGACTACGACCGCCGCGAACAGGATGGCTGAACCAGGTCTTCCAGGTCTTTAGGAGCAGAGGCAGTGCGATCTCTCAGAAAATCTACGCCAGGACTCTCGACCATCGCTCATGCGCTGGTGCTGGCGCTGCTTCAGCCATGGCTGCTGGTGGGCGCCGCGTACGCGGCCTACGACGATCAGACAGAGCTGCGCCTGCCCGTGGACGGCGACGATTCCTACGACTTCGCGGTGGCGGACGTGGACGGCGACGGCGACCTGGACGTGCTGGTGGCCAACCGCGGCCAGAGCCGCCTGCTCTTGAACGACGGCACCGGCACGTTCAGCGACGAGACGGCGGCACGGCTGGGGTCCTCGCTGCACACCACCCTGGCCGTGGCCTTCGGCGACGTCGACGGCGTGAACGGTGTCGATGCGTGGCTGGTGGGGGAGGGTCAGAACCGGCTGCTGATCAACAACGGCTCCGGAGTGTTCAGCGACCAGACCGGTGAGCGGCTGCCCGTGGAATTCGCCACCAGCCTCGACGTCGCCCTGGGTGACATGGACGGCGACGGGGATCTGGACGCCGTGGTGGCCAACCGCGGCAGTGCCAACCGCCTGTTGCTGAACGACGGCTCGGGCCAATTCGCCGCGGCAGCGGCGTCCCGCCTCGACGGCGACAGCGACTTCACGTACGGCGTCGCCGTGGGGGACGTCAACGGTGACGGCTCCCTGGACGTGTTCTTCGCCAACTTCGCCGGGCAGAACCGCCTGCATCTCAACAACAACCTGGGCTTCTTCACCGACGTCACCGCGGCCCGGCTGCCTGCGGCCGTCACGGCAACCGGCGATGCAGTGATGTTCGATGCCGATGGCGACGGCGACCGGGACATCGCCACGGCCGATGGCATCGACGGCGTCGGGCTGCTGATCAACGACGGTTCCGGCCGATTCACGGAAGCCGCGCCCGGCGCGGTGCCCGCCGTGGCGAGCTTCGCGGTGAAGGTGGCCGCGGGGGACGTGGACTTCGATGGCGCTCCGGATCTGCTGGTGGGAATGCTGGGTCAGGACCGGTTGCTGCGTAACGACGGCGCCGGCAGCTTCGCGGACGTCAGCGACACGGAGCTGCCGGCCGACGACCGCCGCAGCTTCGGGATCGCCCTGCTGGATGCGGATGCCGATCTCGACCTGGATCTGCTGGTGGCGACGCCTCAGAGCCGCAACCGCTACTACGACAACGCCATCGCCGCCCCGCGCATCCTCGTCGAGGTGGCGCCGGACTACATCGAGGTGACGGACACGGTGACGGTGACGGTCAGCGTCTTCGACGAAGACGGAGTGGCCGCCACCGGAGTGGAGATCGTTCAGCCGGATTTCAGCAGCGTGAGCCCCACGGACCTCGGGGGCGGCGTCTACAGCTTCGTGCCCACCCAGATCGGTGTGCACACGGTGAGGGTCACCTCCACGGATGCCCTCGGCAACGCCAGCACCCGGGAAGCTCGGTTCCTGGCTCAGGAGAACGACGTCACCGCGCCGAGCGTCGCCGTGAGCGTCGACCCCACCACCGTGGTGCAGGGTCAGAGCGCGCTGTTCACCGTCACCGCCACCGACGATCGCGGCGTCGTGGGCTCGAGCCTCACCGTGGGTGGCGAGGACGTGCCTCTGGATTCCAGCGGCCAGGCTACCTACGCGCCCCTCGCCACCGGCACCCTGACGGTGACGGGCGAAGCGGTGGACGCGGCCGGCAATTCCGGCGTCGCCTCCACCACCATCACGGTTCTGGCGGACACGGACGCCCCGGTGGTGACTCTCACGGCCACGCCGGATCCGGTTGACATTACGAACCCCATCAGCATCAGCGCAGCGGCCGCCGACAACGTCGCCGTGGCGTCTCTCGAGGTCACCGTCACCGGCCCGGGAGGCAGCCCCACCGACGAGCCGGTCACCCTGGACGGCGATGGCATCGGCAGCTACACCCCGTTCCTGCCGGGTATCTACACCTTCACCGCCCGGGCACTGGATCCTGCCGGAAACCTGGGAGAGCAGATGGCGATCGTGGAGGCTCAGGGCGTGCCCGACGACGAGCCTCCGGTGGTGAACCTGAGCGTCGTGCCCGGCACCACCATCCCCGGGGGCACCGTCACGCTGACGGTGGACGCGACCGACAACGTGTACGTCGCGGGCCGCTCGCTCGAGGTCAACGGCGCGCCCATCGTCCTGGACGGCAACCATCAGGCGGACTTCGTGGCCCCGGCCCTCGGCGACTACACCGCAGTGGCGACCGCCACGGACCCGTCCGGCAACGTGGGCAGCGCCACGGTGACCTTCTCCGCCGTGGATCCCGCCACCGACACCAGTCCGCCGGTGGTGGAAATCAGCGCCCCGGCCGAAGGCAGCGAGATCACCAACCTGGCAGAGTTCAGCGGCACCGCCACCGACCTCACCCTGGTGAGCTACGAGCTGGCGTATCGGCGCACGGGTAGCTCCGACGCGTTCACCACCTTCGTCACCGGCTCGCGGGTGGTGGAGAACGGGGTGCTGGGCAGCCTGGATACCAGCGTCCTCGACAACGGGCTGTACGACGTCCGCCTCACCGCCAGCGACATAAACGGTCTGTCGTCGTCGGTCACCAAGGTCTTCACGGTGGACGGCGGCTTCAAGCCCGGGATCTTCACGATCAGCTATACCGACTTGACGGTACCGGTGGCCGGGATACCCATCTCCATCCGCCGGACCTACGACAGCCGTCGCCGCGGCGAGCGGCAGGACTTCGGCCAGGGCTGGGACCTGGAGGTGGTTCAGAGCGGCACGTACACCAACAACCGGCCCCTGGGGGAGGGCTGGACGGGGCTGTCGGGCGGCGGGCCCCTCGGGCTTCCCTGCCAGGGCGGTGTGCGGGAGGACGTGTTCCACATCACCGAGATCCGCTTTTCGGACACCGAGTTCTACAAGTTCGCCTTCGAGATCACGCTCACCGGAGCCTTCAGCTCCCTGGGCTGTGAGGTGGCGAGCGTCGGCTTCACCCAGGTGGGCGGCATCCCCGGCGCCACCCTGGACGTGCTGGCGCCGTCGGCAAGCCTCCTGAACGTAGCCGGGGGTGAGCTGTTCGACTACGACACCCTCTCCGTCTACAACCCCACGGACGTACGGCTCACCACCCTGGACGACCGGGAGTACGATCTGAACCTGGACGATGGCGTCACCCGCATCGGCGACAGCCACGGCAACTCCCTGTTCGTGAGCACCGGCGGGGTGGTGCACAGC
The DNA here is from genome assembly GCA_041690675.1 of Pseudomonadales bacterium. Classification (GTDB taxonomy): domain Bacteria; phylum Pseudomonadota; class Gammaproteobacteria; order Pseudomonadales; family Azotimanducaceae; genus UBA7803. The sequence goes on from JAWLGU010000053.1 coordinate 25,653, forward strand.
AGCGGCGTCTCCGTTGGCTTCACCCGGGATGGCGCCGGGCGCATCACGGCCATCACGGATCCCGCCGGCAATGCCCTGGCGTATGGCTACGACGGCAACGGCGATCTGGCCACCGTCACCGACCGCGCCGACAACGTTACCAGCTACTTCTACCTCGCGGACCATTACCTGGACCGGATCGTGGATCCGGAAGGCAACACGCCGCTGCGAAACGAGTACGACGAGTCGGGCCGGCTGATCGCCCAGATCGACGCCGCGGGTAATCGCAACGAGTTCGACCACAACATCGCCGGCAGCAGCGAAACGCTGACCGATCGCGATGGGGTCGTGCGGGTGCTGCAGTACGACGAGGCGGGCAACGTAGCTTCCACTACGGTGGGCGCGGCCAGCAGCAGCTACACCTACGACGGCCGCGGTAACAAGCTGACCGAGACCGACCCCAACGGCCACACCACCTCGTTCACCTACAATGCCGCCGATCAGATGACGTCCGAGACGGATCCCGCCGGCAACGTCACCAGCTACGGCTACGACGCCGAAGGCCGCATTGCCCAGATGGCCGCAGCGGGCGGCGTGGAGCTGAACTTCGGCTACGACGCCGCTGGCAACGTCACCGAACAGCGAGACGCGGACGGAAACCTGATTCAGGGGCTCACCTACGACGGCGCAGGCAATCCCACCTCGGTCACCACGGCGGCGGGCACGACGAACCTGACCTACGACGGTCAGGGCCGGGTCGCCCAGGTGACGGCGCCCGACGGCCTGGTGCGAAGCTACACCTACGACGCCCTGGGGCGCACGCTCACCAGTTCTGTGACGCGCACCGTGGGCGGATCGCCGGTGGTGGAGACCACGGCCTACAGCTACGACGGCAACGGCAACGTGCTCACCGTCACCGATCCGGCCGGCCACGTCACCACGTACACCTACGATGGCAACGACCGGCGTGCCACCATGACCGACGCCCTCGGGCGGGTGACCACCTACGAGTACGACGCACGAGGCAACCTGTTCCGGGTCACCTACCCGGATACCACCACCGAGATCCACGGCTACGACCTGGAGAACCGCAAGACCGCGTTCACCGACACGGCCGGCCGAACCACCTTCTTCGAGTACGACAGCGGCGACCGCCTGGCGCGGGTGATCTATCCGGACGGCGGAACCACCGTGAACACCTTCGACGCCGGCGGCAACCTCATGACCCAGACGGACACCCTGGGCAACACCACCACCTATGCCTACGACGCGGCGGACCGCGTCATCAGCGAGACCGACGCCCTAGGCAACGTCACCACCTATACCTACGTGGGCGACCAGGTGAAGCCGGCCACGGTCACCGATCCGCGGGGCAACGTGACGTCGTACAGCTACGACACCTCCATGCTGTTCTCCGAGTACCTGGTGCAGACCACCTTGCCGGACGGTAACACGGTGCAGCGGGAGTACGGCGCCAACGGCCGCATGACGTCGCGAACGGATGCCAATGGCCGGGCCACCAGTTACGGCTACGACCCCGCGGCCCGGCTGCAGACGGTCACCGACCCCGCGGGCAACACCACCACCTACAGCTACGACGAGGTGGGTAATCGGCTGAGCCAGACCGATGCGCTGGGACGCACCACGGCCTTCACCTACGACGCCATGGGGCGCATGCTGAGCAAAACGCTGCCCGGTGGCCAGACCGCGTCATGGACCTACGACGCCGTGGGCAACGTGCTGAGCCACACCGACTTCAACGGCGAGACCACCAGCTACGAGTACGACAGCCGCGATCGTCTGACGCGGCAGGTGTTTCCCGATACCAGCGAGGAGACGTACACCTACACCGGCAGCGGCCAGCTCGCCACCGTCAGCAACGTCCTGGGCACCTGGACGTTCTCCTACGATGGCCGCGATCGCCTGGTATCGGCCATCTCCCCCGACGGGGTGACCCTGACCTACACCTACGACACCGGGGGCAACCGCACCTCGGTAGTGTCGCCGGCGGGCACGGTGGCCTACACCTACGACGAGCTGGACCGGGTTGCCACCGTCACCGACCCGAGCGGCGGGGTGACCGGCTACAGTTATGACGCGGCGGGCAACATCGTCGGCATCGACTATCCCAACGGCACCGCGGCGGTGCTGGAGTACGACAGCCGCAACCGCACCGTGCGCGTCACCCATCTGGGGCCGGGCGGCGCGCCGGTGCTGGCAGATTATCAGTACGATCTGGACGCGGTGGGCAACCGGATTCAGGTGGTGGAAGCCGCCGGCCGCACTCTGGATTTCAGCTACGATGTGCTGAATCGCCTCACCGGGGTGGTGGAAGACCCGTCCGGGGCGGCGCTGGTGTCCGACTATGACTACGATGCCGTCGGTAATCTGATCAGCATCGCCGTGCCAGGCAGCAGCCAGGCGGCCACCTACGACGTGAACGACCGGTTGCTTACCTTCGGTACCCGGTCCTTCGCCTACGACGCCAACGGCAACCTGACCACCATCACCGATGGAAGCGAAGTCACCCTGTTCGAATACGACGCGCGGAACCGACTGGTGCGTCGCATCGAGCCCGACGGCACCGCGAGCGAGTTCGACTACGACCACGACGGCAACCGCATCAGCCGGACGGTGGACGGCGTGGCGACGGGGTATGCCATAGATCGCGCCGACCCCAGCGGGCTTGCCCAGGTGCTGCTGGAGCGCGATGGCGGCGGTGCCGTGACAGCGAGCTACGTCCATGGCCACGGCCCCATCAGCATGCATCGGGGCGCGCTGGCGTGGTACTACCACCCGGATGCGTTGGGCAGTACGCGGGCTCTGACGGATGGCGCCGGCACCGTGACCGACCGCTACGCCTACGACCCCTGGGGCAACGACGCCGGCACGACCGGCAGCACGCCCAACGAGATCCGCTACGCGGGGCAACGGCTCGATCCCGCCAGCGGCCTGTACTACCTGCGGGCCCGCTACTACGACCCGGAGATCGCCCGGTTCATCACCCGGGATCCCTATGCGGGCGATCCGTTGGTGCCCGTCACGCTGCACCCGTACCAATACGCGTTCGACAATCCCGTGAACGCCATCGATCCCACGGGCGAGTTCAGCATGATCTCCATCTCCATCTCCATTTCCATCGCCTCCACCCTGGCCAGCATCGCCTACAACAAGATCTACAAGCCGGCCAAGGAGGTGTACGACGAGATCGAGGAGATCGCCGTCAACATACCCAACATGCGCCTGAACGAGGAAGCCAGTGCGGAGGAACTGGGATTTACCCCGGAGACTGTCGTGGAGGCCATCGACGAGGAGGACATCACCGCGCTCGTCAACCTCGGTGGCGGGGCGGTCGAGAAGGCCTACGGGGTGCTCTACAAGATGACCACCACGACGGGTCAGGCGGTGTCGCTCATTCACGCCCTGAACTCCGCCACGTGGATGACCTACCTGCCGGTTCACGAAGAGAAGCCGGCCCACTACGTGAGCTGCGAGTTCAATCACTTCGTGAAGAAGGAGTACGGACTCGGCCTGGTGACCAGCCTGGCGGCGGCCAAACGCTTCAGTCAGGCGACCAACGTCATCGGCATCTATCTGGCCTACTTCACCTTCCTGGCGCTGGTGGGGAGCACCGCCGGTGACACCGAGGCCAAGCCGCAGCCGGCCGACGACCCTTCCCTGTTCGGTGACGAACCCGCATGCCCGGGGCTGTTCAAGTGATGACCATGGAAAAACCCGTCGACCGGTTCCCCATGCTGCCCAGCCCGGCGATGCGCCGGATGCTGGCGGCGCTCACCAGCGCATCGTTGCTCGTGGCGGGATCCGTCCACGCCGCTACCAACCAGCTCGGCTCTGCCGACGGCAGCTTCGAGAGCGGGCTCGGCGGTACCACGGTCGCGGGGGACGCGACCCTCATTCCGCGGATGGGGATGCTCACCGCCATCGAGGGGGATCAGTCCCTGCTGCTCACCACGGAGCCGGATTTCGGCACCGAGCCGGCTGACGCCGACGTCAGCACCCTGGTGGTGGGTGACTTCACCGTGCCGCCCGAGTACGCGACCCTGCGGCTGACCTACGACTTCCTCACCGACGAGCCGGACCCGAGCTTCGGCAACGATACCTTCGAGGTGACCCTGGTCATGGTCACCGCGGGCGGGGAAGAGGTCGTGCTCGCCTCGGATACGTTCGACGACTTCGTGCCGGCGCCCTGGACCGGTTACGCGCTACAAACCGGCTTCCGCACCATGATCGCCGACGTCAGCGGCGTCGCCAACGGCAGCGATCTGGTACGCCTGGAGCTCAGGATCGCCGACGTGGGCGATGGCCGGGGCGATTCGGCGGTGCTGGTGGACGATCTGCGCCTGGTGGAGCCGGGCGCGCCCGAGGCGCGTGTCTCGGCGAACTACCTGCACATCGTCCCGGGTCAGGGCATCCTGTTCGACGGCTCGGGCTCCGTGGACGACGTGGGTATCGTCGAGTACACCTGGGAGTTTGGGAACGGCTACGTCGGCTCCGGCCCGCTCATCAGCTTCAACCAGTACACCCAGCCCGGGTTCTACCAGGGCACGCTCACCGTCACGGACGCCGACGGCAACAGCGACACCGCGACCTTCAGCGTGGTGGTCGGTGACATCAACTCGGCGCCGGTGATCGTTTCCGCCCCCAACGTCGCCGCCAGCGAGGGCGTGCCTTACCGGTACCGGATCGTCGCGGAGGACGCCCAGGCGGTGTTCGGCGACGTCGTGACCTACGAGCTGGTGGACGGGCCGGCGGGAATGAGCGTCGAGTCCGCTTCGGGCCTGGTCACCTGGACGCCGCCCACCGGGACAGAATTGCGCACGCCGGTGACGGTGCGGGCCGTGGACAGTCTCGGCGCCACGGCAAGCCAGAGCTACGTCATCGCCCTGGGCCCGGAAGTGTACGTGGCCGGCATCCGCGACGACGGCATTCTCTACACTGCGCGCAGCCTGGGCGACGGCACCTTCGACAGCTTCCGGCAGGTGGACGACGTCGGCTCCAACAGCCGGGGCGTGGCGGTTGCCGACTTCGATGGCGACAACGATTTTGACCTGGTGGCCGGACAGGGCAACAACCCGCGCCAGGATCTGTTCCTCTATCGCCGCGACGCCGACGGCTTCGAGACCCCCGTCTACCTGGGCCCGGTGGGGGATTCCAGCAACAGCTCGGGTAGCTACGCCGAGGACATGGCCGCCGAAGACTTCGACGACGACGGCCGCATGGATCTGGTGGTCAACGGCGACTCGGCCAATGCCTGGCTGCTGGAGAACACCGGGCCGCTGGTGACCCGGGACGAGAGCTTCTTCGCCTCGGACTTCGAGACCGGCGACGAGGGCTGGGGCGGCGCCCAGGGCGGCACGACCTTCGCGCGGGACGACTCCACGGCGTCTTCGGGGAACTGGTCCATGCGCGTCTCCGCCAGCGCCGACGGCTCGGTGCTCTCCATCGACATCAATCCCTCGGGCTGGCTGCTCGCCTTGGGCTCCACGGTACGGTTCGATTACCGGATTCCCGCCGGAGCCCCGGTGGGGCTCCTGTTCAACGTGAGCGGGCGCGGCTGGATCCAGCTGGGCGGCAGCGCCGCGGCCCAGGCCGGATCGTTCCCGGTTTCCCCCCTGGCGCCTACCCTGGTGGACGACGGCGCCTGGCACACGGTGGAGATCGACGTGTACCAGGCCATCAAGGCGGTATGGCCCGACGCGGCCGCCGTGAGCGAGTTCGAGTGGTGGACCAACGGCAACGGTGCCGCCGGCGATCACTTCTGGTTCGACGACTTCCGGATCACCCGGCCGCGCATGACCTCCGGCTTCGAGGCGCGGTTGCTGCCCAGCACCGGCGGCAACGGCCGGGGCATGGACGCAGGCGACGCCAATCGTGACGGCAACATGGACCTGGTGCGTGCCCGAACCAGCTCAGGGTACATCTATCTCTACCTGGGAGACGGAGAGGGTAACCTGACGCCGACGGCCAGCCAGGTCGCGGACCCCGGCACCGATCCCTATGGGGTGGTGCTGGCCGATTTCGACAACGACGGCGTTCCCGACATCCTCGCCAGCAACGGCGGCAGCGGAGATCCCTACCTGTTCCGCGGCAACGGCGACGGCACCTTCCAGGCCGGCACCTATGTTGCGTCCCTCGATACCAACAACTACACGTCGTACGGCGCGTTCGACTTCGACGGCGACGGCAATCAGGACGTTGTCACCGCCAACTACACCGGGCGCCAGCTCCGCTACTTCCCGGGCAACGGCGACGGCACCTTCGGTTCCAGCACGCTCGTCGGCACCGCTGGCAGCAACATGTTGAGCGTCGCAGCCCCCGCCGGCTGGGTCATCGGCCAGCCGTTCGCCCGGGCGACCCAGGATGCCGACAGCGTCGACGAAGGCACCACGGTGAGCTTCGATGCCAGCGACTCGTACGACGACGGCGACATCGTCAGCTACGAGTGGGACTTCGGCGACGGTAACACCGGCTCCGGCGTCACCGCGACCCACAGCTACGTCAGTGAAGGTATCTACACCGTGGTGCTGACGGTGACGGACGATCTCGGCAATGCCGATTCCCGGGCTCTGACGGTGACCGTAAACGGCCAGCCTCCGGTGGCAGAGCCGGGCGGACCGTACGTGCTGGGCGAAGGCCGGGCCATACGCGGGCGCTGGCACGGCCGGCTCGACGGCTCGGCGTCCAGCGACGCGGAGACGGGTGTCGCCCGGTACGAATGGGACTTCGACGCCGCGGATGGTCAGGGGGTGGACGCCACCAGCGCGCTGGCGCACCCCGCATACACGGCCCCCGGCAACTACACCGTCACCCTGACCGTTTACGACGCCGTCGGCCAGGCCACCACCGCCACCACCACGGTGAGCGTTCAGACCGGCGACCTGCCGACGGCGGACCTGGCGGGACCGGCGAGCCTGGACGAGTCAGCCGCCACCCTGGCTAGCTGGACCGGCTGGTACGATGCCTCGGCCAGCACGGATGCGGAGGGGATTGCCGACTACTCCGTGGACTGGGGCGACGGATCGACCTCTGCGCTGGCACCCCAGGCGGACGACTTCGACGACGGCAACCTTAGCGGCTGGTCGGTGAACGGCGGAAGCTGGGGGGTCAGCGCCGGCCAGGCCTACCAGACCGATACCGGCAACGGCTGGCGCTGGCTGCAGGATCTCACCCGCAGCTACCGGGATTTCGAGCTCGAGGTCGACGTCAGGGCCCTGCCCACCGCCACCGACGGCTACATCGGGCTGGTGTTCCGTAACGCCAACAGCTCCGGCAGCACGGACACCTTCCTGCTCTACTCGCGGGAGAGCTGGGACTTCTGGCGGTTCTACGACTGGCAGACGGCGACGACACTGGCGGAAGGGGGAACCGGCTGGGATCCGGACATCTGGTACCACCTGCGGCTGCGGGTGCTGGGTGACACCATGCAGCTCTACGTCACGCCTCAGGGGGGGACCGAGTCGCTGCAGGTGGAGACCGTGAGCCCGGCGCATCCGGAGGGCGGTATCGGCTTGCTGGCCTACGCCCAGAACCTGCGCTACGACAACGTGAAGGTCACACCGCTGGATGCGCACTGGACCCAGAACGGACGCCGGCTCGACGAGCTGACCCACGGCTTCGGGGCCACCGGTGCCTACGATGTCGCTCTCACGGTCACGGATCACTCGGGCCAGACCCACACCGCCGATCTGGTCACCAGCGTCACCGCAGGGGCGCCGCCGGTGGCGGACGCCGGCGGGCCGTACGTGCTGAACGAGGGTGACGCTCACGGCTCGCGTTGGGACATGGTGCTCGACGCTACGGCTTCCAGCGACGACACGGGTATCGAACGCTACACCGTGGACTTCGGCGACGGCACGGTCTACACCAGCGGCGCGGCCAGCGGCTC
>JAWLGU010000054.1:0-13910 GCA_041690675.1 Pseudomonadales bacterium
TTGCGGCCATGGCCACACAGGCGCCCGTCACCCCCGACGAGGGAACCATTCGCTTCGCCTACGCCCTGGAGGCGCCGGAGGGGCCGGTGGCGCCCCCGGCCCTGCTCGCGCAGCTGCGCGGCTGGCGTCACGTGCTCCGGCGGCTGTCGCTGGTGGGACAGGATGCGGGCCGCTACGGGGGGCTCGGCTTCGGCAACCTGAGCGCCCGGGATCCGCAGCGGCCCGGGGAGTTTCTCATCACCGCCAGCCAGACCAGCGGCGTCGAAGACCTGGAAGACGCGGATCTGGTGCGGATCACCGGCTGCAATCCCGCCCGCTTCTGGGTGGACGCCGTGGGACATCAGCCGCCCTCCTCCGAGTCGCTCACCCACGCCATGATCTATGGGTCGGATCCCGCCATCGCCTGGGTCTTCCACGCTCACAGCCCCGAGATCTGGGAGGGCGCGGAAGCCCTGGGATTGCCTGTGATCCCCGAGGAGGTCGCCCACGGCTCCCCCGAGCTGGCGGACGCGGTGGCCGAGCTGCTGCAGCGGCATGCCGAGCGCCCGCTCCTATTCGTGACCCTGGGACACCGGGACGGCGTGTTCGCTTGCGGCGCATCGGCACGGGATGCGGGGGCGGCGCTGGTGGACGTGCTGGGCCGGGCCGCGGCGCTGCCGTGACCGTCCCGCCCACCATCCGCTGGGAGGACGGCGCGCTGCTGCTCCTCGATCAGCGGTGCCTGCCCCACCGGGTCGCCTACCTGCCCATCGTCGACCTCGAAGACGCCGTGCACGCCATCCGCACCCTGGCGGTGCGGGGAGCCCCCGCCATCGGCATCGCCGCGGGGTACGCGCTGGTGGTAGCCATGAGCCGAGAGGAAGCGCGGGTGACTGGCCCGGCTTTCGTGGCCCGGCTGGAGGCACTGGCAGCGCGGCTGCGCGCGGCCCGGCCCACCGCGGTCAACCTGGCCTGGGCCACCGACCGCATCGTCGACCGCGCTCGGCGCGAGCCCTGCCTCGAGGCCATCCGCCACGAGGCGGAGACGCTGCACCGGGAGGACGAGGAGATCTGCCGCGGCATCGGCCGTCACGGGCAGGCGCTCATCGCCCCCGGAGCCGGGGTGCTCACGCACTGCAACGCGGGCGCCCTGGCCGTCTCGCGCCTGGGCACCGCCACCGCGCCCATGTACCTGTGCCATCAGGCGGGGGTGCCGTTCCGGGTGTTCGTGGACGAGACCCGGCCGCTGCTGCAGGGCGCCCGCCTCACCGCCTGGGAGCTGGACGCCGCGGGCATCGACGTCACCCTCGTCTGCGACAACATGGCGGCGAGCCTCATGGCCGCGGGAGAGGTGGACCTGGTGCTGGTGGGCGCCGACCGGGTGACCCGCAACGGCGACGTCGTCAACAAGATCGGCACCTTGAACCTGGCGGTGCTGTGCCGGCATTTCCAGGTGCCCTTCTATGTGGCCTGCCCGTCGCCCACCTACGATCCCGCCACGCCGGTCGGCGCCGACGTAGTGATCGAGCAACGGGATGCCGAGGAAGTGCTGGGAAGCGCGGCGGCGCGGGTGGCCGTGCGCAACCCGGCGTTCGACGTCACTCCGGCGGAGCTCGTCACCGGCATCGTCACCGAGCACGGCATCGCCCGTCCGCCCCTGGGCGACTCCCTGGCCCGGCTGCTCGGCGGCCCCCACGGGTGACGGGGCAGGCTCAGCTCACGGGCCGGTAGCGGGCGCCGTCCGAGAGAGTGTCGCTGCGGTACAAGGCGGGCGGGCGGAGCGCCAGGTCGATGGGTGGCTCCAGCGCCAGCGGCCGGAACGCATGGGGACGTCCCAGCCGGCGGACGGTGACGTGCGGCCTGAACGCCCGGCCCTCGGAACCCAGCTCCGCCTCCAGGCGCTGGTGCCACTCGGCGAGCCGGGCATGAGGCTCCAGCTCCGCCACCAGATTCCGCGCCCGGGCGGATCGCGGCAGACCGACGAAGCCTACGGCCCGAACCGTCACCGGCTGGGGGTCGAGGCGGCGAATCAGCTCCAGCAGGTCCGGCAGCGCCTCCACCGGCGTGTTGCCCAGGAAGGCGAGGGTCACGTGCAGGTTGTCCGTGGGCACCGGACGCGACCTGGGTACCCGCCGGGTCGCCTCCGCCCCGGCGCAGGCGATGGCCTGGAACGCCCGCTCCAGGCGCCGCGCCGACTCCGGCGCGAGGAACGCGCCGACGAAGCAGCGCAGCACGTCGCCGGGGGCGGTTCGATTGCCGGTGGTTTCCGCCACCCCGGCAGGCTAGCGGTTTCCGGGCGCCGGGGAAAGGCCGGCCCCGACTGACTCCGCGCGCCGGTCGGGCTAGCATCACCCACCCTCAAAGAGCTACCGGAGTGCGTCCATGAGCCGCTACCGGCCGCCCAGGCCCCGGCCCTCCCCTTACATCACGCCGGAAGGCTACGCGCGCATGAACCTGGAGCTGAAGACCCTGTGGAAGGTGGAGCGGCCCCAGGTCACCCGCAAGGTGGCCGAGGCCGCCGCCATGGGCGACCGGTCGGAGAACGCCGAGTACATCTACGGCAAGAAGCAGCTTCGGCAGATCGACGCCCGGGTGCGATTCCTGTCGAAACGCCTCGAGGAGCTGACCGTGGTGGACCGGCCGCCCCCCGACGCCAGCCGCGTGTTCTTCGGCGCCTGGGTGACCCTGGAGGACGAGGCGGGCGCGCGGCTGCGGTACCGGCTGGTGGGCCCCGACGAGTTCGACATGGCGCCGGAGTTCATCAGCATCGATTCCCCCGTGGCACGAGCCCTGCTGAAGAAACAGGTGGACGACGAAGTCCAGCTGACGCTCCAGGGGGACGCGCGGACCTACTGGGTCGTCGCCATCGACTACCGGCCACCGACGGATCTGCCCGCCTCCCCCGTATAAGGGGTGCGACGACGACAACACAGGAGCAGTCATGAAACCATTCCGTAGATTTCTCAGCGCTCGGCCTTTCGGGGCCGTGGCCCTCGGCGCCGTTCTCGCCGCGCCCCTGCTGGCCCAGGCCGGCGACCGCAAGCCGGAGTTCCCCATCTCCCTGGAGGAAGCACGGGCGCGCGCGGAAGCCCGCTTCCAGGAGCTCGATGCCGACGGTGACGGCACGATCAGCGCCAGCGAATTCGCCCAGGCGCCCATGCCCCGGTTCCACGACCGGCTCCACGGAAAACCGTCCCGGACTGGCTCCGAGGCAGACGGCCAGCGTCGCGCGCCGGACCGCGCGGAGCGCCCGACCCGCCGCGAAGCGAGCGAGTCTGAGCTGTTCGCCCGTCTCGACGAGAACGGCGACGGCCAGCTCTCTCGAGCGGAGTTCTCCCGAGAACGGATTCGCGAAGCCAGGCAAGCGATCGCCCGGGAGCAGATGTTCCAGCGCCTCGACGACGACGGCGACGGCACCCTGAGCCGCGACGAGCTTCCCGACATGGTGTCGCGTCTCGAGGCGATGGACGCCGACGACGACGGCCAGGTGACCCGGGACGAAGCCCGCGCCTACCATCAGGAGCGCCGGGGCGACCGGGGCTGAGCCGCCGCGAGATCTGCAGCCCGGCGATGGCAGAGGACGATGACGACGTCCTCATGGCACTGGTGCAGCAACAGCGCGACCAGCATGCCTTCCGGCGCCTGGTCGCGCGCCATCTCACCGGCATCCACCGCTACCTGCTGCGTCTCACCGGCTCCGCGGCCGACGCCGACGAGCTCTGTCAGGAGACGTTTCTCAAGTTGTGGGCGCGGGCCGACTCGTACCGGCCCGGCAGGGTCCGGCTCGGCACCTGGCTGCACCGCATCGCCCACAACCTGGCCGTGGACGAGCTGCGGCGGCCCCGCCCGGAGGGCTCCGAGGCGCTGGAGGCGGCCCCGGATCCCAGCGCCGGCCCGGAGGCGCTGACCCAATCGAGCCGCACCCGGCAACGGCTCGAGGCCGCGCTGGCCGCGTTGCCCGCCAACCAGCGCTCAGCCCTGCTGCTCTGCCAGGTGCAGGGCTTCTCCAACGCCGAGGCGGCGCGGATCATGGGGGTCAGCGTGCGCAGCCTGGAATCGTTGCTGGCCCGGGCACGGCGGACGCTGCGCACGCGCCTGGAAGACATCGACGGGAGCCGTCCATGAACGCCCGTCCGCCGCCACGAGGGGTAACCACGTATGACCGATGACCAGTTCGAAGACGCCCTCGACCGCTGGGGCGCGGACCTGAACCGCTGGCCCGAGCGGGACGCCCGGAAGGCGCGGCGCGTTCTCGCGGTGAGCCGCCGCGCCCGCCGGATGCTGACCGCAGCCCGGTCCCTGGACGAGCAGCTCCAGGGTCTGCGCGACCACGTCGCGCCCGCGCACCTGGAATCGCGAATCATGGCCCGGCTGAACACGGACGGCGACCCTGGATGGGCCCTTCCCTGGATCGTCCGCGGCCGCTGGCGGCCGGCCCTGCTGGCGCTGGCCATCGGCGCTGGCGGATTCCTGCTCGGGCTCACGGCCGCGGCGCCGGAGAACCCGGACCTGACGGAGGAGGTGATGACGCTGGCATTCAGCGATCTGTACGCGGAGGTGAACGATGTGGCGCCGTAACTGGCTGACCATCGCTCTGGTGGTGTCGGTGGCGCTGAACGTGGCGCTGGCCGGCTTCGTGCTCGGCCGCCTCAGCGGACGCCCCGCGGCGCCAGCGGTCCTGGAGCCTGCCATCGGTCTGTTCCGGGTGGTGCGCGAGCTTCCGGAGCCGCGCCGCGAGGAGCTGCGTCCCGTGCTGCGCCAGCACATGCGCTCGCTGCGGCCCGAAATCCGCGCCATCCGGGAGGCTCAGGAACGCATCAACGCCGCCCTCGGTCAGCAGCCGTTCGCCGGGAACGATCTGGCCGCCGCCCTCGAGGAGTTCAGGGCCGCGCTGCTGGCGAGCCAGATCCGCAGTCACGGGTTGCTGGTGCAGATTGCGGCGGCCATGACCCCGGAGGAGCGGCTGCTGCTGCGCCGAACCCTGACCCGGCCGCCGCACCGCCACCGCAGCCGGGCCGACGACGACTCCGGCGAATGATACGATCGCCGCCATGACCACATCCCGCCACCCGGTCGGCGCGGCGCTGGACGCCTTCGTCGCCAGATACCTCGAGCGCTACCCGAGCCTCGAGGACGTCTTCGATCCCCAGTGGCGCTCGCCCTGCGAAACGGGGGAGCCGTACGCCGCCGACGGCGAGCATCGGGTCCCCTGGCGTCCGTTGCGCCGGCCGGAGGGCGCGGACGATTTCGCGGGGCTCGAGCGCGCCCTGGAACTGACCGTGCATCCGGACGTAAAGGCCTACTACGGCCGCTACTGGTCCGGCGGCCTGGAAGCCGAGGCGCCGGACGGTCACGTCAGCCTGCTGCTGCTGTGGAACCCGGAGGACGCGGAGCGCCTGGTGGAGAACCTCATCGGCCACGCCCTGGCCCAGCGGCGCAGCCGCAACCCCTTCAGCATCTTCTTCGCCTGCACCGAGGCCGATTCGGAGCTGTTTCTCAGCGTCGAGAACGAATCCGGCCGGGTGCTGCTGGAGGCTCCGGGGCGCAAACCCTTGCGGGTGGTGGCGGAGTCCCTGGCCGAGTTCCTGGCCACCCTGACCCCCGCGCCCCCTGAGCTCCATCCCCAACGCGCGGACGGAGCGGTCGGCCGGCGCTGACTCGCCGGGGAACGCACGTCGCGCTACCATGGCCACCGCCATGAATACCCTCCGTCTCGAACCCATCCGCAGCCTGGCGGGAGAGCTCACCCTGCCGGGTTCCAAGAGTATTTCCAACCGCGCGCTGCTGCTGGCTGCTCTGGCGGCGGGGGAAACGCGGCTCTCGAACCTGCTGCACAGTGAGGACACGAGCCATATGCTCGCGGCCCTGGGCGAGCTGGGGGTGGTGCTCCGCGAGGACGGGGATGCGCGGCTCGTGCAGGGTCGCGGCGGCCCGCTGGTGACCCGGCCGGGCCACTGGAACCTGTACCTGGGGCTCGCCGGGACGGCGCTGCGGCCGCTCACCGCCGCCCTCACCCTGGGCCGGGGCACGTTCGTGCTGGACGGCACGGCGCGCATGCGGGAACGGCCGGTGGGCCACCTGGTGGATGCGCTGGTCCCTCTGGGGGCGCAGATCCGCTACCTGGGGGAGCCGGGTTACCCGCCTCTGGAGGTCACCGGCACGGGCCTCAGCGGCGGCACCACGCGCATGCGCGGCGACGTCTCGAGCCAATTCCTCACGTCGCTTTTGATGGCGGCGCCCCTGGCCGCGGGGCCGGTGAACGTGGAGGTGGAAGGGGAGCTGGTGTCGAAGCCTTACCTGGACATCACCCTGCACATGATGCGCCGGTTCGGCGCCGACGCGGAGCACCACGACTACCGGGTCTTCTCGGTGCGTCCCGGCGGCTACCGTTCGCCCGGCACGTACCTGGTGGAGGGGGACGCCTCCTCGGCCAGTTACTTCCTCGCTGCCGGGGCGATCAGCGGCCCGGGGCTCGAGGTGGTCGGCATCGGCGAGGACAGCGTTCAAGGCGACGTACGCTTCATCGAGGTGCTGGAGGCCATGGGCGCCCGGGTGAGCCGAGGCGTCGACGGCATCAGCGTACAGCCTCCGGCATCGGGTGAGCTCGCCCCCGTGGATCTGGACCTGAACCACATCCCGGACGCCGCCATGACGGTGGCGGTGCTGGCGCTGTTCGCCTCGGGAACCAGCACCATCCGCAACATCGGCAACTGGCGGGTGAAGGAGACCGACCGGCTCGCCGCCATGGCCACCGAGCTGACCAAGGTGGGCGCGACGGTGGACGAAGGGCCGGACTGGCTGCGGATCACGCCGCCCCAGCGCTGGCGGCAGGCGGTGATCGACACCTACGGCGATCACCGCATGGCGATGTGCTTCTCGCTGGTGGCCCTGGCCGGGGTCGCGGTGACCATCCGCGACCCCGACTGCGTCGCCAAGACCTTCCCCGACTACTTCGAGCGGTTTCAGGCCCTGGCGCGGCCCGCCGGCCGTTAGCCCGGCCAGCGGGTCCTGGGCCGTCGGTCAGCGCAGCGAGTAGCTCACCTCCAGCCCGTACACCCGCGGCTCGGACACCTGGGCAGTACGGCGGTAGCCATCCTCCGCACCGTGACGGAGGATCTGCCGGATGCCGATCTCGTCGGTCACGTTGTTGACGAATCCGGTGACCTTCCAGCGCTCGGCGAGGCTGCTCCAGGTGGCGCGCAGGTCGAGGCGGTCGTAAGCCGGTGCCCGATCGAGCTTCGACTCGAAGGCCGAGAAGTACACGTCGTCGATGTAGCTCCAGTTGGCCATCAGGTCCAGGTTGCCGCGGTTGCCCAGGTGGAACCGGTAGCTGGCGAACGCGCTGGCCTTGTACTTCGGCACCTGCAGCAGCCGGTTGCCCTTGATGTTCACCGCCCGCTGAGGGTTGGTCTGCTCGTCGTAGATGCCGCCGGGATAGTCGGGGTCGGCCCCGTCCACCACGTAGAAGGTCTTGGTGTACTCCGTGTCGGTGTAGCTCAGGTTGCCTCCCAGGGTGAGGGCCTCGGTGGCCAGCCACAGCGCTTCGAACTCCAGGCCCAGCACCTCGGCACCCGGCGCCGCCTGCACCGAGGTGGTGGAGTCGGATACCGCGCAGGCGCTCTGGGCGCTCTGCACAGTGCCGCCGGGCGGGCAGGCTTCTTCGGTGGCGGTGTGGATGCTGTCGTAGTCGTAGTAGTAGGCGGAGGCGTTGAACTGCAGGGTGTTGTCCAGCAGCTGACCCTTGTAACCCAGCTCGTAGGCGATGAGCTCCTCGGGATCGTACTCGGGCGTCTGGCTGAAGTACGCCAGATTGAAGCCCCCGGACCGGTAGCCGGTGGTGACGTTGGCGTACAGCATGGAGCTGTCGGTGACGTTGTAGTCCAGGTTCAGCCGCCAGGTGACCTTCTCATCCCGCCGCGAGAGCTTGCGGTGGGCGCCGAAGATGATGGGCACGCCGCCGAGCCAGGGCTCCACCACCCCCGTGGGCTGCAGGGTGAGCGGGTCGATGGCGCCACGAACGATGTTGATCAGTCCCAGCGGCACGCCCAGCGCATCGGGAATGTTCATGGTCTCCGCGTAACGCGCCAGGTTCTCCTGGCCCACCACGTCGTCGTAGGCGTAGCGAATGCCGAAGGTCAGGGTGAACAGCTCGTTGATGTCCCACACCCCCTGGGTGTAGGCGGCGAACGCTTCCCGCTCGGTCTTGTTGGTGCTCAGGATGTCGGAGCCCGGGGAGTCGGGGCCGTGGGGAATGCCGCCCAGGGAGGCATCGCCGATCCATGGCCCGGTGACCGTGGTGAAGGTGCCTTCCGGCGCCCCGGCGGCCTCCGCCGCCCGCCGGGCGGAGAATACGTCGATGGGCGCGGTGCCGGCCAGATAGGTCAGCGGCGGATCTCCGGGAACGGCGCCCGGCGCCGCCACCGCGAGGAAGCTGTCCATGGCCCAGGTCGGATCTGTGTACTGGCCGTTGCCGGTGGACGAGTAGTAGTCGTAACGCTGGTCGATGACGGAGTCGTAGAAGAACAGGCCGGAGGTGAAGCTCACCCGCTCGTTCAGATCCCAGAACAGCTGCAGCTCGTGGGACACGTACTCCGCCTCGTGATTGACGTAGAACTGCCGGTCGCGGCCGCTGGCGGTGGAATCGTCGTCGGTGGTGCGCTCGTACATCAGGTCGTTGTAGCCGAAGATGTACTTGAACGACACGCGCTCGTTGATATCCCAGGAGAACTCCACCTGGGTGCCGTTCTGGTCGAACTGCTCGCGGTTGTGGCCGTTGGTGTAGGCGCACAGATCGTCACCGTCGATGTTCTTGCGGTCGACGAACACGCAGTCCGACGGATCCAGCGTCAGACCCTGGCCCTGATTGCGCTCTCCGCTGGCCGGGTCGATGCCGGGCCGGATCCGCTGCGCGAGAATGGTGTCGCCGGTGGTGGGGTTCACGTAGCTGAGCAGCGGCCGGGTGGGATCCACGAAGGTGGGGTCCAGCGGATTCGCCATGGTGGGGTCGACGTTGCGCACACGGTGGTTCACCACGTCGTAGTTGCGCAGGCCGTCGTCACCCTGGCCCGCCGGAAGTACCGTGTTCTCGCCCGAGAGCACGACGAGCCCGGCGCCGTCGGCACCGCCCATCACCCGGTCCACGTCCGCCAGGTTGCTGCGAACGTTGAGGCTCATGGTGTCGTTGATGAGCCACTCGAACTGCAACGCCACGTTCTGCTCGTCGCCGCTGTCGAGATCGGGCCCGGTACCCTTCTCCTCGACCCAGCCGTCGTGACGGCGGGAGGACGCGGTGAGACGGGAGTTGAGGCGGTCCCGGATGAGCGGCCCCGAGATCACCCCATAGTACTCCTGGGTGCCGTAGCTGCCGATGATGCTCTTGGCCGTGAGCTCCAGGTCGCTGGTGGGCTTCTTGTACAGGAAATTCATGGCGCCGCCCACGGCGTTGCGGCCGTAGAGGGTGCCTTGCGGGCCGCGCAGCACCTCGATACGGTCGATGTCCCACAGCGAGCCGATGGTGGCCGTGTACAGATCCTCGGAATAGACGCCGTTCATGTAGGTGGCCACCCCGGGGTCGCCGCCCAGATTGCGGAAGTTCCGCCCGACACCACGGATGGCGGAATCGTAGGGCTGAATGGTGGTGGCGGGCACCATGTTCTGCAGGTCCGACTGATTGCGGATGCCGAAATCCTCCACCATCTCGCCGGTGAACGCGGTGATGGAGATGGACGTGTCCTGAACGGACGACTCCCGCCGCTCGGCGGTGACGATGACTTCCTCGATCTGCCGCTCGGCGGCCACGGCCCCTTCGCCTCCCGGAAACAGACACACCAACGCAAGCGGCCACGCCGAGCCGCGCCGGTAACTTCTGAACATGGAATCTCCCCTCTTGATACTTCGAAACGTCAGGTGCACAACGACGGCTGCGCGTGGCTCGCGCAGATGATCGCGGGTTCGAAGATGGCCCCTCCCCGGCCGTGTGTTGAGCCCCGCAAAAACTTATAAGGACAAATCCTGACGCTGTCAAACTCCTCCCGCGGCAGGCCGGGACGGTCGATCCCCGTTGGCGCGAGTGGTATAACCGCGCCTGCACGCGCTAGAGGATCTGCCCGATGAATCGCTTCCGAACTTCGTCCGCCTGCTCGAGGATCATGGCCCTGCTGCTCTCGGCATCGGCGGTCGCGCTGCTTCCCGTCTCGGCCCTGGCCGCTTCCAGGGCCGAGATCGACGCGCGGGTCAAAGGGGCCCTGGAACAGCTCTACCAGCGTTCGCCCGCGGCCCAGGAGCTCGCGGCCAAGGCCAGCGGTGTCCTGGTCTTTCCCAACGTGATCAAGGCGGGCTTCGGTCTCGGCGGCGAGTTCGGTGAGGGGTCGCTGCTGGTGAACGGTGCACCGGTGCAATACTACCGGGTGGCCTCCGCCTCCCTGGGATTCCAGATCGGCGGGCAATCCCGGTCACAGGTGCTCATGTTCATGACCGCTGCGGCCCTCGACGGCTTTCGCAACAGCGACGGCTGGGAGGCGGGCGTGGACGGCAGCATTGCGTTGGTGGAGTTCGGAGTCGGTCAGGACCTGAGCACCTACAGCGGCACCGAACCCATCATCGGTTTCGTGTTCGGCAACAAGGGGCTCATGTACAACCTTTCCCTGGAAGGCACCAAGTTCTGGAAAATCACCAAGTAGCCGCGAACAAGCCCGAGTTGCGGCGTTCGAGATCCAGCAGATAGCGCTTGGTTTCGAGGCCGCCGCCGAAGCCCACGAGCTTCCCGCCGCTGCCCACCACCCGATGACAGGGAATCACGATGGGCAGCGGATTGCGGCCGTTGGCGGCTCCCACCGCCCGCACCGCGCGAGCATCCCCCAACGCCACGGCGATGTCCTTGTAGCTGCGCGTTTCGCCGTACGGGATCGCCCGGAGCTCTGCCAGCACCCGGGCCTGGAACGGCGTCACCCGCGGCGCCAGCGGGAGGTCGAAGTCCCGGCGGGCGCCGCGAAAGTACTCGTCGAGCTGACGCCGGGGCGCGTCGAACGCCTGGTCCCGGCGTTCCCAGTCCGCATCCGGTCCGCGCGCCTTGGGACCGCTGGTGAAGTGCACCAGCGACAGACGCTCGCCGTCCCCCGCCAGCAGCAGGGGGCCCACGGGGCTGTCCACGTAGCTGTACACCATCACGCCTCCTTCGCCGCCTGCTGGTCCCGCCGGCACTGGGCCAGCTTCCACAGATACATCACTGCGTACGCGCGCCAGGGCCGCCAGGCTTCCGCCCGCACGTGCGTACGCAGCCGCGCCCCTCGCCCACGCGCGCCCGCCTCCGCCGCGGCCAGCATCTTGAGCACCACCCAGTCCTCGGCCGGATAGGCGTCCGGGTCCTTGGCAACGCGCATGGCCACGTAGCCCGCGGTCCAGGGGCCGATTCCGGGCAGGGCGCACAGGCCCTGCTGCAGCCGCTCGGGCGCCACGCCCTCGTGCAGCTCCAGTCGACCCGCCTCCACCTCCCGGGCCAGAATGCGGATGGCCTCGCCCCGGCGTCCCGGCATCCCCACCTCGGCCGGATTCGCCCGGGCCAGGGCCGCCGGCGACTGCAGCACGTGCTCGCCGTAGCGCTCGAGCAGCCGATGAGCCAGCACCGTGGCCCGATCGACGCTCACCTGCTGGCCCAGCACGGCCCGAACCGCCGTCTCGAACGGATCCCAGGCTCCCGGCACGCGCAATCCGCCGTGCTCCGCGACCACCGGCGCCAGCAGCGAATCGCCGCCCAGATGCTCGTCCACGACCCGTGGGTCGGCGTCCAGGTCGAACACCCGACGCACCCGCGGCAGCACGTCCGAGAGAGGAACCCGGCACTCCGCCGGCACCTCCAGGCGCAGGCAACCATTCTCCCAGCCGACGGCGATCCAGTGACTCGTCCCCTCGGCGTCGAAGATTCGGCGCCGGTACTCGAGCCCCGCCACCACCTCGAACCCGCTAAGCGCCCGGCGGCGGAGGAAGTCGAACACCCATTCGGCATTGAACGGCTCGCGCACCGGGAGGCGCAGAGCGCAGCCCGGCGTTTGCCCGGCCGCAACGTTCGGCGGGCGCCACCGCCCGGCGGCGCGCAGAGCGCGCGGGGATCGCCCGTAGCAGACCTGGAAGTCGTCGTTGAAGCGCCTGAGACTGCGGTAACCGGCGCGCAGAGCCACCTCCGCGAGCGGCAGCCGGGTCTCGTCGACGAGCCGTTTCGCCAGCGCCCGGCGGCGCACCATGGCCAGGCCCTTGGGACTGGCACCCAATTCGTGATGAAACAGGCGGTTCAGGTGCCGCGGGGTCATGCCCAGCCGCCCGGCCAGCTCGGTGCTGTCGTGGTCGTCGAGGAAACCGGCGTCGATGAGCCGCAGTCCCCGGATCACGGCGCGGCTGGCGAGGCTCCATTCCGGAATCCGCGCCGCGGCCTCGGGCCGGCAGCGCAGGCAGGGTCGGTAGCCGGCCGCCTCCGCCGCGGCCGCCGACGGGTAGTAGCGGACGTTGTCCGGGGCCGGCGGCCGCGCCGGGCAGACGGGGCGGCAGTAGATGCCCGTGGTGAGCACCGCCACGAAGAAGCGGCCATCGAAGCGCGGATCCCGCGACAGTCTCGCTCGCTCGCAGATGTCCGTTGCCGGTAACATGCATCTCTCTCGGGTCAGCCCTGTCACTATAATTCCGCCTCGCGGAAAAGACTCGCCAGAATCGGACATTGTGCGAACGTATCCCGACAGCGACCGGGCCCTGGACGACGCCCTGACAGCGGCCAGCGGAGACGACACGGCAGGGACCGTCCGCCAGGCCGTGACCTTGTCCCGGGACTGGCGCTCGCCTCCGGACACCCTCCGCCTCGAGGCCCGCTACCGAATCCATCACGACGAGCTGGGCCCCCGCATCGAGGCGCGCCTCGACCGCCACGAGCTGTATCTGGACGAGCCCGTGCGGCTCGCGCCGGCTGCCGTGGAAAAGCCCTGGGGCCGTGAGATCTGGCACACGGGCATCGAGGCACGGGGCGAAAGCCGGGTGCTGACGCCACAGGGGGAACTCCCCCTGTCTCAGTACCTGGCCCTGGCTCCGCGGCGATTGTGCCGGCGGGCGCCGCTGCTGCTGCTGAAGGTGCTCGACCCGTCGCCGCGGGCCGTGCTGGGAGACCTCTACTTCGAGGTGCATCGGCACAAGCGCGAGGTGTACGTGGTGACCCACGTGGATCGGGGTGCCTGGCCGGCAGGACGCGGCGGCATCCGCTACGGCATGGATCAGGCGCTGCGCGGCCGCTACGGCGACGACGACGCCTTCCGCCGCGACTATCTCGCCGCGGTGCGGGCGTACGAGGAGGTGCGCCGCGCCATCGACGCGGGCGATCCCGTGCCGGCGGAGCGGGAGGCGGAGCTGCGCGCCGCCATGGAACGATTCACCCATCTGCGGGAGCTCGCCGTCGGCGACGTGGTGGTAGTGCCGCCGTGGTTGCCCCACTCGCTGCAGCACGGGGTGCGGGTCATCGAGTTTCAGACCCCGACCTACGAACGATACGTCATCTCCTTCGCCCAGCAGGTGCTCACCCAGAGCCACTGGGACAGCGAGACCGCGGTGGCGGGCATGCGCCTGGACGTGCCGCCGGACCCGGAGTTCGAAGACCTCGGCAACGGGGTGGAGCTTATCGTCGCCTTCGACCACTTCCAGGTCTGGCGCGCGCACCTGCCACCGGGAGGCCACCTCGTGCTGCCCGGCCACCCCAGCTACCTCGTGTGCATCGCTGTACAGGGCCGGGCGCGCCTCGGCCCCCTCACCCTCGAGCCGGAGCAGGCGGCCTTCGTGCCCGCCGCCGCCCTGGCCGAGCCGCGCCGCCACCGCCACGCGCGGCTGACGAACCCGGGGGAAAGGGCGACTACGGTGCTGCTGGCGGCGCCGGATTTGTGATTGTCGCTGTCGCTGTCGCTGTC
>JAWLGU010000054.1:14010-27915 GCA_041690675.1 Pseudomonadales bacterium
CCGCCACCGCCACGCGCGGCTGACGAACCCGGGGGAAAGGGCGACTACGGTGCTGCTGGCGGCGCCGGATTTGTGATTGTCGCTGTCGCTGTCGCTGTCCGCTGTCCGCTGTCCGCTGTCCGCTAGAGGCTGCGACGCGAAGTCGCAGAATCTGGCGATGCCCCTCCAGCGGAAAGCGGATAGCGGATAGCGGATAGCGACTATCCGATCCTGCTACCATCGTCCCTCCATGATTCTGCCGGGGAGGCATCCATGAGGGGATTCGTTCGCTGCCGTTGGCTCACCGGGATGCTCGTGGCGTTGGCCGCAGGATGCTCACCGGACCCCGGGGGTGCGGCGGATCTCGAAGCGCCGGCGGCGGTCATTGCCGAGTCCCTCGCGGTGGAATCCGCCCCTGAGCCACTGCCCGGACGCGGCGATGACGAAGGGCGGACCGTCGTCTACCGCGATACCTGGGGCATTCCCCACATCTACGCCCCCACGGTGGAGGCCGGCTTCTATGCCATGGGGTACGCCCAGGCCGAGGACCGGCCGTCCCAGCTGCTGATGAACCTGAAGATCGCCATGGGAGAGCTCGCGGAGATCGTGGGCGAGGATGGGGTGGCCCAGGACCTGATCTCACTCATGTTCGACCACTACGGCATCGCCGAGCGGCAATGGCCAACGACGCCCGAGCGGATTCAGGCGCGGCTGCAGGCGTTCGCCGACGGCATCAACGCGTTCTACCGCGCGCATCCCGAGGATCTGCCCGAATGGTGGGGCGAGCGGCAGGTGACCCCACAGATGGTCGCTGCCTTCGGCCGGATGTTCCTCTACAACTGGTCCATCGACGAAGCGCTGAACGACCTGCGGCGCAGCGGCGTCGACCCGGGCTTCACCAGTCCTCGCCGAGCCTCGAATCAGTGGGCGCTGGCACCGGAGCGCAGCGCCTCGGGGAACGCGCTGCTGCTCATCGACCCGCACCTGGCCTGGTGGGGCGTGTCGCGCTTCTGGGAGGTGCGCATCCACGCAGCCGAGCTCCGCGGCAGCGGCGTCACCCTGGCCGGCAATCCGTACATCGGACTCGGCCACAACCAGCACCTCGCCTGGGCCATGACCACCGGTGGCCCCGACACCGGCGACGTCTATCGCCTGGCCTTGAACCCGGAGAACGACCGGCAGTACCGCTACGACGGCGCGTGGCGTGAGCTCGACGAGCGCACGGTTACCCTTCAGGTGAATGGCCAAGGGCCCAAGGACTACGTGCTGCGGAGGTCGAATCACGGGCCGATCGTCGCCACGCAGGGGCACACCGCCTACGCGGCGCGCATACCCTACGACGAGGGCGCCAATCCCATGAGCGTCTGGGAAGCCTTGAACTTCGCCACGGACTACCACGGCGCCGTGGAGGCCGGGGCGACGCTCGCCATGTTCCCGCAGAATCTGATGGCCGCCGACACCCAGGGCAACATCTTCTATCAGCGCACGGGCCGAGTGCCGGTGCGCCCGCAGGGCTTCGACTTCTCGCGCCCCGTGCCCGGCGATACCTCGGCGAGCGAATGGCAGGGCCTGCACCCGGCGTCGGATCTGCTGCAGGTGCAGAACCCGCCCCAGGGCTACATGCAGAACTGCAACATCCCGCCGGACGCCATGATGGTGGGCAGCCCGTTCCGCCTTTCCGCTCAGCCCGAGTATCTCTTCAACAGCGCCAACTACGGGCCGAGCCTGGCGGGCTGGACCAACCAGCGGGGCGCTCGCGCCATCGAGCTGCTGGCCGGCGACGACTCGGTCACGGTAGAGGACGCCTTGAACTACGCCCTGGACGTGAAGCCCCACGGGATCGAGCGCTGGCTGCAAGCGCTGGGCGACGCCGTGCCCGCGGACGCGCCCACCCGCGCCGACGCGGAGGCGCTGCTCACCTGGAACGGCCGGCTGGAGCGCGATTCGCAACCGGCCCTGGTGTACGCCTACTGGCGGCTGACCCTCGCGGACCACGCGGAGGCGGCCGCCCTGCGGGAGGCCATCGACGACCACTACGCCGTGGTGGAAAATCGGCCGCCGAAGCCGGTGGTCCTGAGCGACGCGCAACAGCGGGTGCTGGCCGAGACCTTCGCCGCCGGGCTGCGTCGAATGCGCGACGAGCTGGACACCGGCGACGCTGCCTGGGGCCGGGTGTTCAGAGTCGGCCGCGACGACGTCTCCTGGCCAGTGGGGGGTGGCGGCGGAGATCGCTACGGTCTCACCACCCTGCGTACCATGGGATATCAGCCGCCCAACGAGCAGTTGGAGCGCTGGGGCGATCGCGGCCAGACGTCGACCCAGGTGGTCGAGCTGTCGATGCCCATCAGGAGCTGGATCTACCTGCCCGTGGGCCAGAGTGACCGGCCAGCGTCGCCCCACTACACCGATCAGGCGGAAAACCTGTTCTCGCCACGGCGGCTCAAGCCGTCGTGGTGGCTGCCCGAGGACCTGGCCGGCAACATCGAATCCCGCACCGTGCTGGACGGTGCTCCGTAAACGCTTCAGGACGAACGAACATGCAGGATCAACAGGAGCTCATCATCGAGCAGATCGAAATCGGCCCCATGCAGAATTTCACCTACCTGGTGGGGTCCCGCTCCACCCGCGAGGTTGCTGTGGTGGATCCGGCCTGGGACATCGATTCGCTGCTCGCCCACATCGACCAGCGCGGCTACACCCTCACCGCCGCCCTGGTGACCCACTATCATCCGGACCACATCGGCGGCTCCTTCGGCGGCCACGACATCGAAGGCATCTCGGAGCTGCTGGCCCGGCGGCCGGTGAAGATCTACGCCCACAAGTCCGAGGCGGACGGGGTGCGCAAGGTGACCGGCTTGTCGGAAAGCGATCTGACCCGGGTGGAGTCGGGCGACCGGCTGGCCATCGGTCCGGTGGAGGTGGAGTTCCTGCACACGCCCGGCCACACCCCCGGGTCGCAATGTTTCCGCATCAAGAACAACCTGGTTTCCGGAGACACCTTGTTCATCCAGGGCTGCGGCCGCGTGGACCTGCCGGGTTCGAACCCCGAAGACATGTTCCACAGCCTGCAGAAGCTCCGCGAGCTGCCGGACGACACCCTGCTGCTGCCTGGTCACAATTACGGCCACGTGCCGCGAGCCACCATGGGTGAGACCAGGACGCAGAACGTCTATCTGAACGTCAAGGACCTGGCCACCTGGAAGACCTTCATGGGTGGCTGAAGGGTCACGGAGGAACGCTGCATGGACATCGGTAACTTCACCGGCTTCGAGGTGACGCTGCGCGAGCCCGGGATCGCCTGGTTCCGATTCACCACGCCGGAGCGGCTGAACGGCATGACCACCGGCATCAAGCGGGACCTGGTGGAGGCGGTGACCCAGGCTCAGATGGACAACGCGGTTCGTGTGCTGGTGTTCACCGGCAGCGGCCGCGCCTTCTGCGCCGGCGACGACCTGAAGGCGTACTCGGCCGCGGACCTGCCCGGCACCCGGCTCACCTCACCCATTCCCCCCGGCCACGACTCGGCGCTCGGAACCTACGCCGGGCTCCGCACCATCTCACAGCGACTGAACAGCGCGGTGCGTTCCCTGGACAAGCTCACCGTCGCCGCCATCAACGGCGTGGCCATCCAGACCGGCTTCTCACTGGCGCTGTGCTGCGACTTCCGCATCGCCGCGGCGGGGGCCCGCGTGGGCAGCGCCACCCTGCGCTTCGGCCTGCTGCCGGACGAAGGGGGCCAGCACCTGCTGGTGCAGCATCTGGGGCTGGCCCGCGCGCTGGACTTCCTGATGCGCAAGCGCATCGTCGACGCCGGGGAGGCTCTGGAGCTGGGCCTCGTTCACCAGGTGGTTCCTCCGGAGCAGCTCGAGCCGGCCGCCATGGAGCTGGCGGAGGAGCTCTCCCGGGGCCCCCAGGTAGCCATGCGGCTGCTCAAGCGCTCCCTCTACAACGCCGCCGAGCTCACCTGGGAGCAATCCCTGGACGACATCGCCGCCCGGACCGCGGTCACCGACCACCACCCCGATGCCCGGGAGGGCGTCAAGGCGTTCCGGGAGAAACGCGAGCCGAAATTCGAGTGAGACGCACAGCCTACGGCAGCAGGTGGGCCACCCCGTCCCGCTCCTCGATCAGCTCGGCTTCCGTGGCCTTCATCTTCTCGCGGCTGAAGTCGCCGACCTCGCGGCCCTGAACGATCTTCCAGTCGCCCCCCTCGCAGGTGACCGGGTACGAGTAGATGAGCCCGGCCTCGACGCCGTAGCTGCCATCCGAGTAGACGCCCATGCTGACGACGCCCTGGCTGCCCAGTGCCCAGTCGCGCATGTGGTCGATGGCGGCGTTGGCCGCCGACGCGGCGCTCGACGCCCCGCGCGCCTCGATGACCGCGGCGCCCCGCTGCTGCACGGTGGGAATGAAGTCTTTCGCGTACCAGTCCCGGTCCACCAGCGACAGCGCCGGCTTGCCGGCGACGGTGGCGTCATGCAGGTCCGGGTACTGAGTGGCGGAGTGGTTGCCCCAGATGCACAGGCCCGCCACTTCGCTGACGTGGTTGCCCGTCTTCTTGGCGAGCTGGGCCATGGCGCGGTTGTGATCGAGGCGGGTCATGGCGGTGAACTGGCGGGGATCCAGATCCGGCGCGTTACGCTGGGCGATGAGGGCGTTGGTGTTGGCCGGGTTGCCCACCACCAGCACCTTCACGTTGCGGCTGGCATGGTCGTTCAGTGCCTTACCCTGGACGGAGAAGATGGCGGCGTTGGCCTCGATCAGGTCCTTGCGCTCCATGCCCTTGGTGCGGGGCCGGCTGCCCACCAGCAGCGCGTAGTCCGTGTCCTTGAATGCGACGTCGGCGTCGGAGGTGGTCACCATGTCCCGAATCAGCGGGAACGCGCAATCCTCGAGCTCCATGACCACGCCCCGCACCGCGTCCATGGCCGGCGGGATCTCGAGCAGTTGGAGGATCACCGGCTGGTCCTTTCCGAGCATCTCGCCGGACGCGATTCGAAACAGCAGCGCGTAGCCGATCTGGCCGGCCGCGCCGGTCACCGTTACTCGCACGGGGTCTTTCATGGGAGATTCTCCGTTGTTTACCGATGCCGAAGGGCGCGCATTGTAAGAGAAACCGGACCCGGAGCGCACTCGCGCCGCGGCGGGCCCGCGGGCTCCGGGGCGGCGGTCAGGGCCAGTAGAGCTCGCGATACCACTCCCCCCGGAGCCGCAGCTCCAGGGCGTCGGCAAGCCACGGCGCCAGCGGCTCGGGCAGAGCCTCGACGGCGAACCAGCCAGCGCGGTCGCTGTGCTCGGGCTCGCCGAGCCCCGGCTCGCCGGTCAGCCTGCTGGCCGCGAACACGAAGTTCAGGCCCTGATGACGTCCCGACCGGTAAGGCAAGACGCAAACCGGGGTGAGCGCGGCGGGGGCCGCCCCGGTTTCCTCCAAGCACTCCCGCCGCGCCGCCTCCTGCACGCTCTCGCCCGCGTGCTGGTGGCCGCCGGGCGGGACATAGAAGCCGTCCATGAAGCCGGTGCCGGCGCGGCGCAGCAGGAACAGCTCACCAGCGGCGTCCGCGCCACGCAGCAGCAGCACGTGCACCACCACCGGAAACCGATCTCGTGTCATCGAGCTCCACAGCCGACGGGAACCACGCAGATTCTACGACGCGTCGCCCATCAAGTCGCTCGGGGGCACTACGAGTGGGCGACGGAGGTATCCCGGTCGATCTCTGGATGTCTGCTTCGGAGCTAGTCGTTGTCCATGGCGAGCAGGCGGTCGTCACATCCGGCGCATGCAGCGCGCCTACTCCGTACGCCGGCAGGCGTTGCTCGACGCGCTGGAGGAGCGTGCCGGCACCTGGCTGAGACCCTTGGCGCAGCAGGCAGGCGTACACCTGGCAGCCCACCTGCTACCCACGCTCGACGCCGAGTCCCTGGCGCAGTCAGCACGTCGCTCCGGAGTCGCATCGGACTGGCTGAGCCGCTACGCCCTGACACCGCCTAGCCAGGATGGGTTCGTGTTCGGGTATGGGCTGAGCAGTCCGGAGCAGATCACGGCGGCCATCGGCCGCCTGGCGGCGCATGTGACATGACCTGCCCGGCCGGACCTGCCCGGCCGGACCTGCCCGGCCGGACCTGCCCGGCTGGACCCTTTCCTGCTATCGTGCAGCGGTGACTCCGGTAGAGCAAACAGCGCGTCCCGCGGCCGATACGGCCTTGTGCCAGCGCGTGGAGGAGGCATCCCTCAACGCCTGGCCCGCCATGCAGCAACTGCTGGTGGACGGCTGGCTGCTGCGCCTGGCTCAGGGCTTCACCAAGCGGGCCAACTCGGTGATTCCGCTGTATCCAGGCGCCCAGCCGCTCCCGGACAAGGTCCGCTTCTGTGAGAACGTCTACGCCCGGGAACGGCTGAAAACCATCTTCCGCCTCACCTCCATCGGCGACCACGCCGGACTGGACGACTACCTCGCCGCCCGCGGCTATCGTCACCTCGACCTCACCGAGGTGCTGACCCTTCCCCTGACGGCACGGCTCGGGCCGAGCCCCGACCTCTGCCTGCTCACCACCGAGCGCTGGCTGGACGTCTACGGGGCGCTCACGGGCATGCCGGAAGGCGCCCGCGCCCTGCATGGAGCCATACTCCGGGGCATTCCCCTGCCCTGCGCCTACGCCGCCTTCGGCACCCCGGATGCCCCGTTGGCCTGCGGGCTGGCGGTGCTCGAGCAGGACCTGGTGGGCCTGTTCGACGTGGTGACGCACCCCCGCGCCCGACGCGCCGGGTACGGCAGCGCGCTCGTCGAAGGCCTGCTCGCCTGGGCCGGGGAACAGGGCGCCTGCCGCGCCTATCTGCAGATGGTGGCCGAGAACGAGCCAGCCCGCGCGCTGTACCGGAAACTCGGGTTCGAAACCCTCTATCGGTACTGGTACCGCGTCTCCGCCTGAAGCTCGGATGCCCGCAGTCAACCCTTGATTCGCGCCCGCGTTTTTGAGATGTTTCGTCCCTCGCGCGCGAAAAGCGTCGGCCGCTTGAAATTATAACTATAAAAATCAAGCAGTTACGTAACAGCAAGCATTGAACCCGACGGTTCCGGCGGCTGCCCTGCGCGAGCTACCGGGGTCGTCCTTGTGCCCAACCTGCCGGATCGATCGGCGGGACGACCGATCGTGCCCGTCGTTCGCGGGCCGAGAACCGAGGCGGGCAGAAGTTGAAGGTAAACCACCAGAGAGCGGTACCATGATTGACATCGCACACGTCGGGCTGCCCCCGAAGACGGGCCTCTACGACCCAGAGCAGGAGAAGGACAGTTGCGGCGTCGGCTTCATCTGTGACATCAAGGGGCGGCCGAGCCGGCAGATCATCGAGAACGCCCGGGACATGAACTGCTGCATGGACCACCGGGGCGGCGTCGGCTACGAGAAGAACACGGGGGACGGCGCGGGCATTCTGGTGGGCCTGCCGGACCGGTTTCTGCGTCGGATCGCCGAAGCCGACTTCGGCGCCACGCTGCCCGAGCGAGGCCGCTACGGAGTGGGCAACGTCTTCCTGCCCGTGGACGAAGCGGAGCGCGCGCACTGCAAGCGGGTGCTCGAGGAAGAGGTGGCGGCCGCCGGACAGGTCCTGCTCGGCTGGCGGGCGTTGCCGGTGAGCCCGGACGCCGCTGACCTGGGCAACGCAGCCCGGGCGGCCATGCCCCACTTCGAGCAGCTGTTCGTCGGCGCCGACGGTGTGTCCGGCGACGAGTTCGAGCGCAAGCTGTACGTCATCCGCAAGCACGCCACCCATCGGCTGCGCGGCGACGAGTCCCTGGCGCAGCGCAAGCATTTCTACATCTGCTCGCTGTCCACCAAGGTCGTGGTCTACAAGGGCATGCTCACCCCCGACCAGCTGTTCGAGTTCTACCCCGATCTGATGGAAGACGACTTCGAGTCGCACCTGGCCATGGTGCACTCGCGGTTCTCCACCAACACCTTCCCCTCCTGGGATCGGGCGCAGCCGAACCGTTTCATGAGCCACAACGGCGAGATCAACACGGTGCTCGGCAACCGCAACTGGATGAACGCGCGTCAGGGGGTCGTGCGCACCGAGCTGTTCGGTGACGATCTCGAGAAGCTGTTCCCCATCGTCGAGAAGGACTGCTCCGACTCCGGCACCTTCGACAACGTCCTGGAATTCCTGCTGATGAGCGGGCGCACCCTGCAGGAAGCGGTGCTGATGATGATCCCCGAGGCGTGGCAGCAGGATGCCACAATGGAGGATGCCAAGCGCGCGTTCTACGAGTACCACTCCTGCCTGATGGAGCCCTGGGACGGGCCCGCCTCCATCGTCTTCACCGACGGCACCTGGATCGGCGCCGTGCTCGACCGCAACGGTCTGCGGCCGAGCCGTTACTACATCACCGACGACGACAAATGCATCATGGCCTCGGAAGTGGGCGTGGTGCACGTGGATCCGAAGCGGGTGATCGAGAAGGGCCGGCTGCAACCCGGACGCATGTTCCTCATCGACTTCGAGCAGGGCCGGATGATCCCGGACCACGAGATCAAGAGCGAGTGGTCGAGCCGCCGCCCCTACCGGCAGTGGCTGGACGAGCAACGCATCGACCTCGAGGATCTCGCGCCGAGCAAGGAGTCCCACGGCTTCGAGCCGGAGACCCTCACGGCGCGGATGCAGGCCTTCGGCTACACCGTGGAGACCATGCAGATCATGCTGCAGCCGCTGGTGACGGAGCTCAGGGATCCGCTGGGTTCCATGGGCAACGACGCGGCGCTCGCGGTGATGTCGGAAAAGCCTCGCATGCTCTACGACTACTTCAAGCAGCGCTTCGCCCAGGTGACCAACCCGGCCATCGACTCGATCCGGGAAGAAGTCATCATGGCCCTCGAGTGCTACATCGGGCCGGAGCAGAACCTGCTCGACGTGACCCCCGAGCACGCCCACCGACTGCGGGTGCCCCATCCCATCCTCTCCAACGAGGAGCTGGCGGCGCTCAAGCACATGAACCACGCCGGCTGGCGCACCCGCACCATCGACATCACGTTTCCGGCACGCTCCGGCAAGGCGGGCCTGACCGAGGCCCTGGACCGCATTTGCGACGAAGCCTCGCGTGCCATCGACGAGGGCTACAGCCTCATCGTGCTGTCGGACCGAGCGGTGGGCCCGGAGCGGGTACCCCTCTCGTCGCTGCTGGCGGTGGGCGCCGTGCACCACCACCTGGTTCGCACTCATGCCCGCACCCGGATCGGATTGGTGCTGGAGAGCGGCGAAGCCCGGGAGGTGCACCATCACTGCCTGCTGGTGGGCTACGGCGCCGACGCCATCAATCCGTATCTGGCGTTCGAGGCGCTGTGGGACGCCCGTCAGAAGGGCTACCTGGACCATGCTCCTCACATCGAGACGGACGACGACGTGGTGGCCGCCTACCGCAAGGGCACGGCGAAAGGCATCCTCAAGGTGATGGCCAAGATGGGCATCTCCACGCTGCAGTCCTATAAAGGAGCGCAGATCTTCGAAGCCGTGGGCCTGGCGGACGACGTCATCGAGCGGGCGTTCGTCGGTACTGCGAGCCGGGTCCAGGGCGCGAACCTGGACGTGCTCGCCGAGGAGATGCAGCGGCGCCACGAGCTGGGGTACCCGGTGCGGGCCCAGACCATCCGCGTACTGCCCAACCCGGGGGACTTCCACTGGCGCCGCACCGGCGACACCCACATGTGGGATCCCCAGTCCATCGCCGACCTTCAGGTCGCCACCCGCACCAACAGCGAGGACGCGTACTGGAAGTTCGCCGATCACGTGAACCGGGAGACCACCCGCAACGCCCAGCTCCGGGGGCTGCTCCAGTTCCGCCCGGGCGCCAATGGCGGCGAGATCCTCATCGACGAGGTCGAGCCGGAAAGCGAGATCGTGAAGCGCTTCGCGACGGGCGCGATGAGCTTCGGCTCCATCAGCGCCGAGGCTCACGAGTCCCTGGCGGTGGCCATGAATCGCATCGGCGGCAAGTCCAACACCGGCGAGGGCGGCGAGGATCCGGCGCGCTGGGTGCCGCTGGCCAACGGCGACTCCAAGCGCAGCGCCATCAAGCAGGTGGCCAGCGGCCGGTTCGGCGTCACCATCGATTACCTCACCAACGCCGACGAGCTGCAGATCAAGATCATCCAGGGCGCCAAGCCCGGGGAAGGCGGGGAGCTGCCAGGCCACAAGGTGGACGAGATCATCGCCAGCATTCGTCATTCGACGCCTGGCGTCGGACTCATCAGCCCGCCGCCCCACCACGACATCTACTCCATCGAGGACATGGCGCAGCTCATCCACGACCTGAAGAACGCCAATCCCCGCGCCCGCATCAGTGTGAAGCTCGGCGCCGAGATCGGGGTGGGCACCGTGGCTGCCGGGGTGACCAAAGCTCGGGCGGACCACATCGTCATCGCCGGTGACACCGGTGGCACCGGCGCGTCCCCGCTCACCTCCATCAAGCACGCCGGGGTGCCGTGGGAGCTCGGGATCGCCGAGACCCATCAGACCCTGGTCATGAACAACCTGCGCTCGCGCGTGGTGCTGCAGACCGATGGGCAGCTCAAGACCGGCCGCGACGTGGCCATCGCCGCCCTGCTCGGCGCCGAGGAGTTCGGCTTCGCCACGGCGCCACTGATCGTGCTGGGATGCATCATGATGCGCAAATGCCACCTGAACACGTGCCCCGTGGGGGTGGCGACCCAGGACCCGGTGCTGCGCAAGAAGTTCAAGGGCCAGCCCGAGCACGTGGTGAACTACTTCTTCATGGTGGCCAAGGAGCTGCGCGCCATCATGGCCCAGCTCGGCTTCCGCACGATGAACGAGATGATCGGTCGGGTGGATGCCCTGGACGTCGATCGGGCCGTGGACCACTGGAAGGCCCGGGGTCTGGATCTGTCGGCGATCCTCACCAAGGCGCCGGAACCCCCCGAGTTTCTGGGCAGCTACGCCATACACAAGCAGGACCACGAGCTCGAGCGGGCGCTGGACAACGAGCTCATGGAGCTGGCGCGGCCGACGCTGGAGCGCGGGGAGAAGGTTCGCCACGAGCTCACCATCGTCAACACCAACCGTGTGGTGGGCGGTATGCTGTCGAACCTCATCGTCCGCGAGAAGGGCCGGGAGATGCTTCCGGACGACACCATTCACTTCAAGTTCAACGGCAGCGCGGGCCAGAGCTTCGGCGCCTGGCTGGCCAAGGGCGTGACCCTCGAGGTGGAAGGCGACGCCAACGACTACGTGGGTAAGGGTCTCTCCGGTGGTCGCATCATCATCTATCCCCCCCGGGAGAGTGTTTTCAAGCCGGAGGACAACATCCTCATCGGCAATGTGGTGCTCTACGGCGCCACCAGCGGCGAGTGTTACTTCCGCGGCCAGGCGGCCGAGCGGTTCTGCGTGCGCAACAGCGGCGCGCGGGCGGTGGTCGAGGGCGTGGGCGATCACGGCTGCGAGTACATGACCGGTGGCCGGGTGATCATCCTCGGCCCCACCGGGCGCAATTTCGGCGCGGGCATGAGCGGCGGCATTGCCTACGTCTGGGATCCGGAAAGCCTGTTCGCCCCGCGCTGCAACATGGAGATGGTAGAGCTCGAGACGCTGGAAGACCCGCAGGAGATGGACGAGGTCAGAGACCTGATCCGGCGACACGCCGAATACACCGGATCCACCGTGGCGAGCACCATCCTCGGCCAGTGGGATCGGGCGGTCCGCCAGTTCGTGAAGGTCATGCCCACGGACTACAAGCGGGTCCTCGAGGAACGCCGGGCGGCGGTGAGCGCGGGTTAGACGCCGCCGCAGTCACGGCAGAGCAATACAAACGAATCAGCAGTTCGGATAGTCAGATGGGAAAACCTACAGGCTTCATGGAATACGCCCGCAAGCCGGCTCCCTATCGGGATCCCGCCGTGCGCATGCTCGACTTCCAGGAGATCTACACCGACCACGACGTGGCGCGTCTCACCGAGCAGGGCGCGCGCTGCATGGATTGCGGCGTGCCGTTCTGTCAGTCGGAGGACGGCTGCCCGATCTACAACCTCATTCCGGAATGGAACGACCTGGTGTTCCGCGGCCACTGGCGGGAAGCGCTGGACCGGCTGCACAAAACCAACAACTTTCCGGAGTTCACCGGCCGCGTCTGTCCCGCACCCTGTGAAGGGGCTTGCGTCCTGGGCATCACCGATCCTCCGGTGACCATCAAGAACATCGAGATGGCCATCATCGACCGGGGTTTCGCCGAGGGCTGGGTGGTGGCTAACCCGCCGAAGACCCGCACCGGCAAGCGCATCGCCATCGTCGGCTCGGGGCCCGCAGGCCTCGCCGCCGCCGACCAGCTCAACAAGGCGGGACACGAGGTGAGCGTGCTCGAACGGGCCGATCGCATCGGCGGGCTGCTCATGTACGGCATCCCCAACATGAAGCTCGACAAGCGGGCGGTGGTGGAACGCCGGGTGGCGCTGATGCGCGAGGAAGGTGTGCGGTTCCTGCCGGGCACCCCGGTGGGAGACGGCGGCGACGGCAGCAAGGACGCGCGGGAGCTCATGGCCGAGTACGACGCAGTCCTGCTGGCCACGGGCGCAACGGTGCCCCGTGATCTGCCCATCCCGGGCCGGGAGCTCGAGGGCATCCACTTCGCAATGGAGTTTCTCACCGCCAACACCAGGAGCCTGCTCGATTCCGATCACGAAGACGGCGCCTACATCTCCGCCAGAGACAAGCACGTGATCGTCATCGGCGGTGGCGATACCGGCACCGACTGCATCGGCACGAGCCTGCGCCACGGTTGCCGGAGCCTGGTGAACTTCGAGCTGTTTCCCAAGCCGCCGAAGGACCGGGCGCCCAACAACCCCTGGCCCACCTGGCCGCGCATCTACCGCACCGACTACGGTCACGAGGAGTCGGCCAAGAGGTTCGGCGACGACCCCCGGGTCTACAGCATCTCCTCCACCGAGTTCGTGGACGACGGCAACGGCCGGATCCGCGCGCTGCGCACGGTGAGCGTGGAGTTCAAGAACGGCAAATTCGAGAACGTGCCCGGCACCGAGCGTGAATGGCCCGCGGATCTGGTGTTTCTGGCCATGGGCTTCCTCGGTCCGGAGGCCGCCATCGCCGAGCGCCTGGGGGTGGAGCTGGACGACCGCTCGAACTATCGGGCGGAGTACGGCCGGTACCTGACCAGCGTGGAGAAGGTCTTCTCCGCCGGGGACTGCCGCCGCGGCCAGAGCCTGGTGGTGCGCGCCATCAACGAGGGCCGGGAAGCTGCCCGCGAGATCGACCGGTTCCTCATGGGCAGCACCCGCCTGCCCTAGCGACTGCCCTGCCGGGGCGGGCCGGCTGCCCTGGGAGGCCGCCTACCCCTGCAGCGCTGTGCGCACTCCCGCCTGGACTTGTCCGAAGGTGCGCAGCCACGGCTTCACGCTGCCGATGCTCGCCGGCAGATGGCGGGCCGCCTCCTCGGCAGCTTCGCGGTTCGGGAAGGCGCCGAAGATCACCACGTGCAGGATGCGCCCGTCGCGCTGCAGCCGGTACACGGCGAAGTCCATGGGATCGGGCTGATTCGTCACGTACTGGGCCGCCCGCTCGGCACTCGAGACGCTCACCAGCTGCAGGGTGAAGTGCTCCGGCGACTGCCGCATGATCCAGGTGGCGTCGCGGGGGCCCGCCGGCGCCGGAGGCGTGACCGCGGGTTGGGGTTCGGCCGCGGGTTGAAGCGCGCGCGCGGGCGCGGGTTGGACGGCGGGTGTCGATTCCCGTTC
Source organism: Pseudomonadales bacterium (assembly GCA_041690675.1). Taxonomy (GTDB): domain Bacteria; phylum Pseudomonadota; class Gammaproteobacteria; order Pseudomonadales; family Azotimanducaceae; genus UBA7803. Next base: position 27,736 of record JAWLGU010000054.1, read on the forward strand.
GGGCGACGCCACCGGCGGCGGAACCTCCGTGGCGACCAGCGCTTCTTCCACCTCGGGTTCTTCGCGGGGGACGGCCTGTGCCGGGGCCGCCTCCGGCGGGGCCGCCTCGGCGACCGTCGCCGCCGACAATATCGTCGCGGATGGCGGCGTCTCGGCAGACGCCGCCTCGGCGGCGGACGG
>JAWLGU010000054.1:28015-32869 GCA_041690675.1 Pseudomonadales bacterium
CGGGGCCGCCTCCGGCGGGGCCGCCTCGGCGACCGTCGCCGCCGACAATATCGTCGCGGATGGCGGCGTCTCGGCAGACGCCGCCTCGGCGGCGGACGGGAGCTGCAGGGTCTCCGTCCGCGTGGCCGAGTTGGTTGGCTGCGGGTCCGGTTGCCAGAGCAGATACGCCAGCCCCACCAGCACCACCAGGGCGGCGACCACCGCCGTGTGCACGACGGGGAAGCGCCGCAGGCCCTCGCTCATGTCGCCGGCCTGGATCCGCGCAAGCAGCACGTTGGCCATCTGATCGATGCGGCCGGGAAGTCCTTCCGACAGCCGGGCCACGTCCTTGACCTGAGCGTCGCTGAACGGCAGCGGCCCTTGGTGCCCCATCTCGCGCAAGCGCCAGTCCAGGTAAGCCCGCACATCGGGTTCATCGAAGCCGGTGAGTCGAATCTCGTGCCAGCCGAGCTCCAGCGGCCGCGCAACCCGCTCCACCGCCGGCACCAGACGCACCTCGCCGAAGAGCACCAGTCGCAGCGGCGAACGGCTCGCCAGGCTGATGAGCTGCTCCAGCGCGCGAGCCTCGAGCAGCTCGGCATCGTCGATGAGGGCAGCGCAGAACCGGTCGGACTGCTCCTGGGCCTGCGCATGCTCGGCGATGATGAGCTGCAGCAACTGGCTGTCGGCCTCCGACGGAGCGGCCAGTCCGAAGCCGTGCACCATGGCGTTCAGCAATGCGCGCCGGCCGGTCACCTGTGCGGCGCTGATGCGGGCCGCCTTGGCACGAGGCTCCAGGCTCGCCGACAGCGCGCGATAGAGGGCAGTCTTGCCCACGCCCCTGGGTCCGGTCACCAGCAGCACGCGCCGCGACCACTGTGACAGGTGGCGCAGCTGCTCCAGATGGGTCTTGCGGTCACCTCCGGCAAAGAACCCCTTGGGGGGCGCCCCGAAGGGATTCCCCAGCTCCTCCGAGCGGTTCAGCACCTCGTGATCAGTCATCGCTCCCCGGTTCCCGGCCGGCCAGGGTCGCCTCCAGCGCCTTAGCCGGCACCTCGTCCGTCACCACCGCGTGCCCGAGCGAGTCCGCCAGCACCAGGCGCAGGCGCCCGTCCTGCACCTTCTTGTCTACCTTCATGGCGGTGAGCATGTCGGCGACGGGCAGCGCCGGCGGTGTCACGGGCAGCCCCATGCCGCGCAGCAGGGCGGCCACGCGAGCAGCGTCCGCCTCGTCCAGGCTCCCCAGATGCGCCGAAAGATTCGCCGCCAGCACCATGCCGATAGCCACGGCCTCGCCGTGCAGGAATCTGCGGTAATCCGTCAGCGTCTCGATGGCGTGACCGAAGGTGTGCCCGAAGTTGAGAATGGCCCTGAGCCCGCCTTCGCGCTCGTCGGCCGCCACGACCTCCGCTTTCACCTCGCAGGAGCGACGCACCGCGTGGGCCACCGCCGCCGGATCGCGCTCTGCCAGGTCGGCGGCGTGAGTCTCCAGCCACTGAAAGAAGCCGGCGTCCCGGATCACCCCGTACTTGACCACCTCCGCGAGCCCCGCCCGGTACTCGCGGTCGGGCAGGGTCTCGAGCACCGACGAGTCGGCGATCACGCAGCGGGGTTGGTGGAACGCGCCGATCATGTTCTTGCCGCGCGGATGGTTCACCCCGGTCTTGCCGCCTACCGACGAGTCCACCTGTGCGAGCAAGGTGGTGGGCACCTGAATGAAATCGACGCCGCGCTGGAAGGTGGCGGCGGCGAAGCCGGTGAGGTCACCCACTACGCCTCCACCGAGGGCGACGAGCGTGGTGGTCCGGTTGTGGCCCCGCTCCAGAAGAAAATCCATCACCCGGCCGTAGCTCTCCAGGTTCTTGTGCTGCTCGCCGTCGGGAAGGAGAAACACGTCCACCTGGGGCACCCGGGCCAATGCCTGCCGCAGAGTCTCGAGGTACAACGGCGCCACCACGTCGTTGCTCACCACCGCCACCTGGTTGCCCCGGATGTGCGGCTGCAGCAGGTCCGTGCGGGACAACAGGCCCGGGCCGATGTAGATGGGGTAGCTGCGTTCGCCCAGAGCGACGTGGACCGCTTCCATCACACGACCCCGTCTTCCCTGAGCCGCTTCTCGATCTCGCGCGCCAGCACCTTGGGGCCCTGGCGGTCAGTGACGAAATGGTAGTCGGCCACTTCCCGATACAGCGGGTCCCTCTCCCGGCGCAGCCGGACCAGGGTTTCCCGGGTATCCCCCTGTTGCAGCAGCGGCCGTTTTCGATCGCGCCGGGTGCGCTCCAGCAGGCGCTCCAGGGGGCTGTCCAGATGAATCACCACGCCGCGGGCGGCAAGGAGGGTACGGTTGCAGGGCAGGATCACGGCGCCGCCCCCCGTGGCCAGCACGATGCCCTGGCGGCTGGTGAGCTCGTCGAGCACCTGATGTTCCCGTTCGCGAAATCCACTTTCGCCTTCCACGTCGAAGATCCAGGCCACCGGCGCGCCGGCTCGCACCTCGATCTCGGTGTCCGAATCGTAGAACTCCATCCCCAGCGCCTGCGCGAGCAAACGGCCCACTGTGCTTTTTCCCACCGCCATCAGGCCGACGAGAATGATGTTCGGTTTGCTCATGCGAAGACGGCGCCCATGCGGCGCCGTCTAGTGTACCGTAGGATCACCCTGGTTGATCTACCGCGTCAATGCATCCTGGATGATCCGCGGCGTGATGAAGATCAGGAGTTCCTGCTTGTCGTCCCGCTCCACCGTGCGCTTGAACAGCCGGCCCACGTACGGCAGGTCGCCGAGGAACGGGGTCTTGGTGGTGGAGAAGTTACGGTCCGTGGTGAAGATGCCCCCCAGCACGATGGTCTGGGAGTTGTCCACCAGCACCTGGGTCTGAATCTCGTTGGTGTTGATGGACGGCACGCCACCGAACACCTGCCCCACCGTGTCCTGCTTCACCGTCAGCTCCATGATGATGCGGTCGTCGGGGGTGATCTGCGGCGTGACCTCCAGGGACAGCACCGCATCCTTGAACGAGACGGAGGTGGCACCGCTGGAGGATGCTTCCTGATAGGGAATCTCCACGCCGGACTCGATGATCGCCGACGACTTGTCCGCGGTGATCACCTTGGGCCGGGCCACCACCTCGGCGTGCCCGTCGGCCGCCAGGGCCGAGAGCTCCAGGTCGAGCAGCAGGCCTTCGTTGGTGAAGCCGATGCCGAAGCTGGAGGCGCCGGCGCCGCTGACCCCCAGATCCACCACCAGGTCGCCCGGCGAGGTCACCTCACCGGAACCGTCGACGATGACGTTCTGCAACTCGCCCAGGGTGTCCAGCGAGCCGCCCATGCGGAGCTGACCGGCGCCGAACTCGTCGATGGAGCCGCCGCCCCAGCGGATGCCGAGCTCCTCGGAGTAGTTGGCGTTGGCGGTGACGATCCGCGCCTCGATGAGCACCTGCCGCACCGGAATGTCCAACTGGGCAATGACCCGGCGGAACTCCTCGATCTTGTCCGCGGTGTCGGTGAGGATGATGGCGTTGGTCCGCTCGTCGACGATCACGCTGCCCCGTTCGGAGAGCATGGAGCGGTTGCTGCCTTCGCCGGCGGACTGGAACAGCTCGAAGAGCTGCCCGGCGCTGGCGTAGCGGACCTGAATGAACTCGGTGCGCAGCGGCGCCAGCTCGGAGATCTGCTTCTGGTTCTCGAGCTCCAGCTTTTCCCGGGCGGCGATCTCGGCCGCCGGGGCCACCAACAGCACGTTGCCCACCTGGCGCTTGTCGAGCCCCTTGGTCTTGAGAATCAGCTCCAGCGCCTGGTCCCAGGGCACGTTCTGCAGCCGCAGGGTGATGCGGCCGGACACGGTGTCGCTGGCCACCAGGTTGAGGTCGGTGAAGTCGGCGATGAGCTGTAGCACCGAGCGCACCTCGATGTCCTGAAAGTTCAGCGACAGCTTCTCGCCCGTGTACTTGAACTGATCCTCCCGGGCCTCCAGCTCCTCGGCGCTCAGCGGATTGACGTCGATGGTCAACGTATTGTCCGCCTGGTAGGCCAGGTAGTCGTAGTCGCCGGTGGCGTCCACGGTGAACGTGGTGTGGGGTCCCTGCTGCAACGCGTCGACGATCTGCACCGGGGTCGCGAAATCCGTAACGTCCAGGCGCCGCTGCAGATTCTGGGGCAGCGTGGTGTTGCGCACCTCCACCCGGATCTTGCCCGCCTGGCTCGAGACGTTCACCGGCGCCTTGGGGTCGGAGAGATTGATGATCACCCGCCCTTCACCTTCCGCGCCCCGGCGGAAGTCCACATCGGTGATGCGGGAATCTGCTGCCGCGCCGGTGGGCGCTCGATCGTCGGCGCTGACGTACTCCTGCTGCGCCGGGGTGCCACTCTGCACGTCGGCGCCCACCAGCAGGTAGAGGGTATCGCCTTCCACCCGGGTCTCGTAGGGAACCAGCCTGGTCAGGTTGACGATGGCCCGGGTGCGGTCCTTGGTGGAGACGATGGAGACCCGCCGGGCGTTGCCGATACCGAGGTCGTGGTGCTTTTCGTCCAGCGCGCTGTCGACGCCGGGCATGTCCAGCACGATGCGGGCCGGACGCTCGATGGTGTAACCCCGGGGTGCCGGCGGTGCCCCGTCGAAGTGCATGCGGATCTCCGTCTTGTCGCCGGGTAGAGACGAGAATTCCACGTCCTCGATGGTGGCGCTCAAAGCCGGGAGGGCGACCAGGGCCAACGCCGCCGCGATCCATCGCCCGAGCCTGGGGGCGCGACTGCGGCCGCAACTGCGGCTACGGTCACGTTCGCGACGGCACCCGCGCCCACTCTCTATCCTGTTCACCATGACGTTCATCCTTTGTCTCCACCCCCCAACGGGACGGTGCGGCCGCGCTGCACCCAG
>JAWLGU010000055.1:0-4058 GCA_041690675.1 Pseudomonadales bacterium
CGGCCAAAGGTGGAGGTACCGCCTAACAATCCAGGTGCAGCGGACCGCCAAAAGCGTCATCCTTTTTGCTTCTGCAAAAAGGCCGCCGCTTCCGTCGGCCGCTGACCTGCGACGTTAGGGCGGCAGGGCACGGCGAAGCGGTTCCTCTCTTGACGGTTTTTCTTCTTGGCGATGATCGCGCGCTCCTGATACCCTGACTCCACTGTGAATGAGACTTCTTTGGTAGGTAATTTTGCCTGCAGAAGAGGTTCCACCATGTCGCAGTTCCCCCCGGTATTTATCCACGGTGCCGGCTCTGGTGCCGGAAAGTCCGCTCTCGCGTCTCGCCTGGCGAATCGTATTCGTTGGGCTGATCTCAATTGTCGGTGTGTTCACGAAACGGATGTCCTGGTGATGTCCGGCTTCAAGAGGTTCCTTAAGGCATTCCTGCAGTCAGACCCAGGCATGGCTCAAGAGCTCAAGAACGCGATTAATTGGTTTATGGCAGAGTACAACATCCGAGAAGATGCGAATCTCACCGTCGACGCCGTCCTTCCATGCATCCACTGGTTGCTGCTAGGCGAAGCACCCAGGTCGTCGATTGATGACTTTGTTGAGTGGATTGGGGAAAGACTGGCTCCCTGCAATCCGTTACTGATATCGCTGGAATGCACGCCTGAGGTACGCGATCGACGTGCGACGGCGCAGCGGGGGCCGAACTGGCGGGAGCGCCATGCTGGGCGCCGCGCGCTGTACCCCCTGTATCAGCGACTGGGAGAGGTGGCTGCGAGGGAGCTTGTCGAGGAGGAGTCATTACGACTCTGCCAACAGCTTCCGTGGAAGCAGAGACATATATCCACGTCGGATCGAACGGTAGCTGAGGTGTTGGCGGAGGTCACTGGGTATTTGGGATTGCGCGTGACTGACTATGGCGTTTGGAGCGATCCGACTGGAGACTGGATCGGACGATACCGCGTAGTAGAAGGGAATGGCCCTGAGATCGAGATCAGTACAGTCCGCAATGAGCTGATCCTCAAGCTTGGCGGGCTCACAGCGCCTTTAATTCTTGAGCGAGATGGGCGATGGCTCGTTGAGGGCGCAAATGGGTGGCTCACGCGTGACCTTCGTCAAGACACACTAGGCTTTAGCTGGGTCGGTGTCAGTCAGGGGGTGTACGCCAGAATCTGAGAGAGCATACTCGCTCATGCATTGATTCCATGGGATGGGAACCATGGTGAGAACAGTAGAGGTACTGCCGCCTAACACAGCGCATGCAGCGGACCGTCCAAACCGTCACCCAAATTGCTTTCGCAATTTGGGAGCCGGCTTGCCGGCCGCTGATCGCCGACTATATGGACCTCCCATCAGGATCAACTGTCTTGGAGTTACATCTTCGTAGTTCCTAGCCTATAGCTGCATCGGTGAATCGGAGAACTGCGTTTCCATGTGGGGGCGCCCGAGCGCTTCGCAGACGGCCTCAGCATCATTGGCGTCGTTCTTCCCCGACCGACCCTGGCTGCGATAGGGGGCCACCAACCGCGGGTCGATGATGCGAGCGTCGTGTCCTAATTCGATCAGCTTACGAGCCCAGTGGTGCGCACCCGATCCAGCTTCCATGCCAACCAGGCACGGCTCGAGTTTCGCGAAGAAGGTGAGCAGCTCGGAGCGTTTCAGGGTCCTCTTGAGGGCACAGTGCTCACTGCGGTCGACACCGTAGACGACGAACACATTCTTGGACAGATCGATACCGACGCGCATAATCGTGCTCATGGATCTCCTCGTTGTTCAATTGAGATTGGGCAATCCCGATTGTGCGCAGGGCTTACGCCGGCACAACGGGGAGGTCCATGTCATTCGTTAGGCGGCGCCGTGCACGACGACTCGATACCCAAGACGAAGCGAGCCGCTCTTGCGATGGCTCTCGTGCTTACCATTCCCACGCCTGTGAATTCATCAGCCCAGAGTGAAGAGGAATGTCTCGTTCCTGAATTTTTTCGGCCTATGTTTGACCTGCAACTAACGCGCTGTGAGGACGATGCAGAGTGTCGAGCGATGGTGGAGGAGCTGAGATCCTGCACTTCATGCACGCATAACGTCGTAACCGCCGTGATGGGACGGGACCTATCGATGGTCGAGTCGTATCATTTGTACATGAAATGCGTTGATCGCACCGGAGTTCGGGAATTCTTCGGCGAGTCGAGCCGTCCCGAAGGTGACAGGACTGAGTGAATGGAATACATGAAGGTTCGATGCTAGCGAATCGCCACTGCCTGTGGACCGAGCACAATTCAGATCGAGAGGTCGTGAGGATTGTCGGCAAACGGGAACTCTGAGGCGCGTACGCTCAACCGAGGCGCCGCCTAACAATCGCAGGTGCAGCGGACCGCCAGAAGCGTCATCCTCTTTGCTTTCGCGAAAAGGGTACATCGAGTTTTCATCACTATCACACGCTCGAGGAAGAGCATGTACTGGTGCTTTCCGGGGTGGCAACTCTACGTTTGGACTCAGAGCAACACGCGAGCCCGGGAGACCACGTGTGGTTCGAGGCCGGCAAGCCGCTAGCTCAGCACATTGAGAATACGAGCCCAGAGCGGTTCCGATTCTTGGTGTTCGGCGAGTGCCATAGTGGCGATCCGGTGTTCTACCCAAACGGACCGGTGATGATGGTTAAAGCGCGGGGGAACGCCCTGTTTGCGTATCGTGATCACGGGTCTTCAACCGATGGCGAGGAACGTGATGAGTAGTTCAACGGGGCCGAATTTCACACACCGCCTAAGTGCAGCGGACCGCCCAAACCGTCGTCTGTTGCGTTCGCAAAAGCCGCGCCGCTTCCGTCGGCCCCTGGCCGCTTCCGACCCCTGAGCAGACGCTCTACTGTTCAAGCTACGGTATACTTTTGTGTTTTTAGGAACGACGCGATGCAAACGATAGCGAGCATTCGGGACCTTGAAGCACTGTACGGTGCAGCGTCACCAGCCGCATTAGACAAGGTCTTGCCTGACGTATCGCCGCTTTATCAGAAGTGGATAAAGGCATCGCGTTTTCTCGTCTTAACCACCGTTGGGCCCAACGGGACGGACGCAAGTCCCCGAGGAGATACCGGCGCAGTAGTTCGTGTAATAGATCGGAATACGCTTTGGCTCCCCGACTGGCGTGGCAACAATCGACTGGATTCGCTACGCAACATTGTTGAAGACGGACGCGTGAGCCTGATGTTCATGGTCCCGGGGAGTAACAACGTCGTTCGCGTGAATGGAACTGCGTTACTAACAGCTGAGAAAGGCGTGACGGCGCAGTTCGAGACGAACGGTAAGAACCCTCGAACGGTCATAGTGATCACCGTCGTTGAGGTCTATTTTCAGTGCGCAAAAGCGTTGATGCGTTCCAGATTATGGCAATCCGGTGACGAAAGTGATCGGGTGCCAACGGCTGGACAATTCATTAGCGAAGTCCAGGCTGGATTCGATTCCGAATCATATGACGCAGACTACGCTGAGTACGCGAAAGACAGAATGTGGTAGGCATCGCAGGGACGTTAGGCCCTGCGCAGGTCCACATACTTCAGGAGAACTCATGTTTGACCACGTCGTAATTGGAGTCAGCGACTATGCAGCGAGCAAAGCGTTCTTCCTCAAAGCACTCGAGCCGCTCGGCGTAGCTGTTGTCCTGGAGGGGCCGTTAGGTGTCGAGCTTAGTTCAGACGGCAAGGCTTCATTGTGCTTGTTCCAAACCGAGGAGAAGCCGGCGCATCTTCACTTGGCCTTCACGGCCGAGAATCGCCAGCAAGTCGAAGCTTTCTATCGCGCGGCTCTGGAGGCGGGTGGCAAAGACAATGGTACGCCTGGTCTGCGCCCGCAATACCACGCGAACTACTATGCAGCGTTCGTCATTGGTCCGGACGGGCACAACATCGAAGTGGTTTGCCACGAGCCCGAGGCCTAACCCTTCCATCGACACGATCAGCGATCCGTCTGTCGGAATACTGCGCTCCATCAACTACGCATTGGCGAGCTATGTACATCCATCCGTCTCAGAGACGGCGATTTCTGCCTACAACATCGGCCCCCGATCGATCTGAT
>JAWLGU010000055.1:4158-29002 GCA_041690675.1 Pseudomonadales bacterium
TACTGCGCTCCATCAACTACGCATTGGCGAGCTATGTACATCCATCCGTCTCAGAGACGGCGATTTCTGCCTACAACATCGGCCCCCGATCGATCTGATTTTCCAAAAGCTCACGGATACTAAAAGACGGCGCAGCTATCCCAATTGTTGCGGGACAGCGTAGCGGGACGAGACTCGGTTATGATCGGTGACCGCGCGCGCACCAGCTCGTCGTTCCGGCGGTCCAGAGACACAGAACGGTGCCTGGAGTTTTGACATGTCCGCACCTGGTTGCGGCGTCTCAACGCGCTTCAGAGCGCTTGGGAGAATCTCATCGAAGGTACTTCGACATCGCGATGGTCGGTGACGACGACTTCCACCCTGGCGCGAACTGGGTCGGTCACTGGTACGCACGAAACTTGAGGATCTTTCGCAACCTCATGCAGTTGGCGACTACCCCTCACGATAGGGTGATGGTGATATACGGCGTGCGTCATGCCTACTTGTTACGGCGATTTGCAATCGAGTCCGGAGCTTTCGGTTGGTCGACGTGGATGAGGTTCTCTAGAAACCACGAGGTTCCGGGGTCAGTGGCCGCAGCGTGGAACGCGTTGTGCCGAGCGCCATCAACCGTCAGAATCGCGCCTCTCTACGGAGGATCATTCGATGGGCGATCAGGCGAAGGCTCGACGCAAGGAGCTTACCAGGGAGTACAAGCGCACCCCCAAGGACATGGGCGTGTATATCATACGCAACGCCGTAAACGGCAAATGCTTCGTGGGCCCGAGCGCGGACGTTCGCTCTCGCCTCAACAGGCATCGGATGGATCTGCGCACGAACAGCGAACGCAACTCGGATCTGCAGCACGACTGGAACTCGTTCGGTGCCGATGCCTTCGAGTTCGAGGTTGTCGACCTCCTCGAGCCGGCCGTTGGTCCAGGCTACGACCCGGCGGAGGATCTTCAGGTGCTCGAATCGCTCTGGGTCGAAAAGCTGCAGCCCTTCAATGCCAAGGGCTACAACCGACGCTGATCGGGCGACAGAGCGCGGCCGATGATCGTGGTCCGTCGACGCCGGTCCGGTAGCTACGGTGCCAGCGGCGCCATCGTCGCCGTGATGGCGGCGACGCGACGTTACACCGGCGCGAAGGGCTACGACGAGGAGGACGGTGACTGCGGCGCAGATCGCGTCATCGTCCGGATCGCGCCGGAGGTTGGTCATGGGCTCGTGCAAAGGGTGATCCCCACCCCACCGAAAGTGCCGACGTGACGGAGCAGTTTGAAGTCTTCGACCGATCCGGGCGCTCGATGGGCCTCGCTTCCCGGGAGCGCGTCCACCGTGAAGGCCTGTGGCACAAGTCCGTGAACGTCTATTTGTTCCGCAGCGATGGGCGACTGCTGCTGCAGCGGCGCTCCGCCTCGAAGGACATTTGTCCGGGCCTGTGGGATCTGAGTGTAGGAGAGCATTTGCAGCCGGGCGAGACTTACGAGGAAGCGGCCCGCCGCGGGCTCGAGGAAGAGCTGGGTCTTTCCGGTCTCGAGATCCGTCTCGTCGGCGGCGTGCTCACGGGCTGTTTCGATTATCCTGCCGATGGGATGCGGGACTGCGAGCTGCAGCAGAGCTTCGTCACAGAGACCGACGCCAGGATCACTCCGGCGGCGGACGAGGTGGCCGAGCTCGCGCTGATGGATGTTGCCGAACTCAGGCGGGAATTCGAATGCCGACCCGAGCGCTATACACCCTGGTTTCGTGTCCGATCGGTGGAGCTCGGCATCATCTGACCGAGAACATGAGGTGCTGGGAGCGGGCCATACAAGCAGGGCCGCGAGCGTGCATGGGCTGGTAAAAGGAAAAGTCCTGGTCGTGGGACTTATGGCGGAGCTGATTTCGGACGACGAAGCTTGGAAGAAGTGGAAAGGGCGAATGCCGGTCGCCACGCTTGATTTTCACCACGTCTGGGGCACTAGCGGATATCGCGGCATCCGACCGCAAATTGACAGGCTCAATGGGTGTAATAGCTAATATCGATTGGAAAAGTTTTGTGCGGTTGGTAGAAGCTATGGTCGAAAACCCCAGCCACGTCAAAGGTACACCCCTATGCGACGTAAGGTTCTTCCTCTCCTGACCGCGATCGCGCTCGCCGCGACACCTTGGGTTTCATCGAGCGCCGCCGCGGAGATGGAGCCTGGCAAACCCAGGCCCAACCAGTTCTGGTGGCCGGACACGCTCGATCTCTCACCCCTGCGCGATCACGATCCGTCCTCCAATCCCTACGGCGAGGATTTTGACTATGCGGAGGCCTTCGCCAGCCTCGATTACGAGGCCCTCACGGCGGACCTGCGGGAACTGATGACCGACTCGCAGGACTGGTGGCCGGCCGATTGGGGCCACTACGGCCCGCTGTTCGTCCGCATGTCCTGGCACGCGGCGGGAACCTACCGCGTGGCCGACGGCCGCGGCGGCGCGGGTGGCGGCCAGCAACGCTTCGATCCGCTCAACAGCTGGCCGGACAACGCCAATCTGGACAAGGCCCGGCGCCTGCTGTGGCCGATCAAGCAGAAGTACGGCCGCAACATCTCATGGGCGGACCTGCTGGTCCTCGCCGGCACCGTTGCAATGGAAGACATGGGCTTCAAGACCTTCGGCTTCGCCGGGGGGCGGGAGGACGACTGGGAGCCGGAGCTCGTCTACTGGGGACCGGAAGCCGACATGATGGGCAGCGACCGCTTTCACGGGGACGGTGAGCTCGACAACCCCCTGGCAGCCACGACGATGGGACTCATCTACGTGAACCCGGAGGGCCCGAACGGTAACGGCGATCCCCTCGCCGCCGCGGAGCGTATCCGCACCAGCTTCGGCCAGATGGCCATGAACGACGAAGAGACCGTCGCCCTGATCGCCGGTGGTCACACCTTCGGCAAGGTCCACGGCGCACATTCCCCCGGCGACTGTGTAGGTTCGGAGCCGGCGGCCGCCGGCCTCGAGGAGCAGGGCTTTGGCTGGGCCAACCAGTGCGGCAAAGGCAACGCCGAAGACACCGTCACCAGCGGCCTCGAAGGCGCTTGGAGCGCCGCACCGACCCGCTGGACCATGATGTACCTGCAGAACCTGTTCAACTTCGAGTGGGAGCAGACCAGAAGCCCGGCCGGCGCCATTCAGTGGATACCGAAGGACGGCCAGGCCGCCGATACGGTGGCCGACGCCCATGTCGAAGGCGTGCGGCATGCACCCATCATGCTGACCACGGATTTATCGCTGAAGGAGGATCCGAAGTACCGTGAGATCTCCCGGCGCTTCCTCGAAAACCCGGAGGACTTCGAGCTGGCCTACGCCAAAGCGTGGTTCAAGCTCACCCACCGCGACATGGGACCCCGGGCCCGCTACGTTGGCGGCGCGGTGCCTGAAGAGGTGCTGATCTGGCAGGATCCCATCCCCGAGGTGGACCATGCGCTGATCGGCGAGCGCGACATCCGCAAGCTCAAGGCCGAGATCCTCGACTCCGGGCTGACCATCCCCGAGCTCGTGCGCACTGCCTGGGCAGCCGCATCGAGTTATCGGGACAGCGACATGCGCGGCGGCGCGAACGGCGCGCGGCTGCGTCTGGCGCCGCAGAAGGACTGGGCGGTCAACGACCCCGAGGAAGTGGCCAAGGTGATCGCGGCCCTCGAGAATGTCCAGCAGGACTTCAGCGACGGCAAGCGCAAGCAAGTGTCTCTTGCCGACCTGATCGTTCTCGGCGGTGCTGCCGCCATCGAGAAGGCGGCCGAGGATGCCGGCCACGACGTGGAGGTGCCGTTCACGCCAGGTCGAGGCGACGCCACCGAGGAGCGGACGGACGCCGAGTCGTTTGCGGTGCTCGAGCCGAAGGCGGACGGTTTCCGCAACTACTACAGCGACGAAGCCCGCCTCTCGCCGGCGGACAGCCTCGTCGACCGGGCCGATCTGCTGACCCTGACGGTGCCGGAGATGACGGTGCTGATAGGCGGCATGCGAGCTCTGGATGCGAACACCGGCGGTTCCAGACACGGCGTGTTCACCGACCGCCCCGGAACGCTGACCAACGACTTCTTCGTTAACCTGCTGGACATGTCCACGCAGTGGTCCAAGTCGGACACGGAGGGCGTCTACGAAGGCCGCGACCGCGCCACCGGTGGGCTGAAGTGGACGGCCACCCCGGTGGATCTGATCTTCGGCTCCAACGCCGAGCTGCGCGCGGTGGCCGAGGTCTACGCTCAGGCGGACGGTGACGAGAAGTTCGTTCAGGACTTCGTCGATGCCTGGGTCAAGGTGATGATGCTGGATCGGTTCGACATCTGACCCGGCGCAGAGCCGACTCGAGCGCCGCCGGGAGGCGGCGCGTCGGGTCGCCGGCATTCGATTGTGACCTCGAGCCCAATGCCGATTGAGCGCTGTTGCTACGATTGAGCGTCTGGTGACGCCCGGAGATCCTATGCGACCGATGCTGGCAGCCGTGGTCATGGTCTTAGCCTTGAACACCCTATCAACACACGCCGACACCGATACCAAGACGCGCAAGGTCGAGCGCCTTGTCGAGGCACAGGGCCTGCTTGACAGCTGGAAACAGCAGATGGAATCGGGAGAGGCAGCGGCTGCGGCCCAGGGTCAACAGGTTCTTGATCAGGTTCTATCGAACCTGAATCCGAATGAGGAGTTTCGAGCTCGCTTCGAAGCCGCATTCAACGCTTTCCTTGAGCAAACGTCGTCGCCATGGACCGCCGAACATCTTGTCGAGGTCTACGCGTCCTACTATGGTCCCCACTTCACCGAAGACGAGTTGGATCGCCTCATTGCGTTCTACACTTCCGACCTCGGTCGTAAGGACGTTCGCTCAACTCATTCGGCCATCATGGAGTGGAGCAACCATTTCCAGGGTCGCGGGCAGAAGATACTTCAGGATGCACTTCAGGCGTACATCGATCGCATGAAGCTGATTGCAAAGGAATGTTCTTGCGGACGTTAAGCCGTAGGAAACGCCCAACAATTGCGGGTTCAGAAGATGGACGTCCGAATCGTCACATTTCCTGAGACTAAGGTAGCTGCTATCGAGCATTGCGGATCACCGGCACTCGAGCACCAGGCCGCGCAGAAGCTGATCGCATGGAAGCTGGAGAACCAATTGCTGGATCCATCGAAGCATCGAAGCTACGGCATTCATTACACTGATCCGCGCACCGCGTTACCCTCGGAACACCGTGTCGATTTCTGCCTCTCGGTCGAGGATGAGGTTGGCCCGAATTCCCACGGCATTGTCGACAAGGTGATTCCTGCCTGCCGTTGCGCGTGGGCGCGAGATGTCGGATCGCGCTCGAACAACAAGGCTGCCGCTTTCCTGTATGACGTGTGGTTACCGCAAAGCGGTGAATCTCCCGGGAAGTTCCCGATCGTCTTTCACTACGTCAACGTGGGACCAACAGTGCGAGAAGAGGATATGATTACGGACGTATATTTGCCTTTGAAGTAGATCTTGTGACGGAGACACGCTGGTGGGCTGTGTTTTTCGGCATTTCGCGGTTGTCCTGATTAGCGCAGGCAGCTGGTCGGCCTTTGGCGCCGAGATCTACACGTGGGTCGATGAAGCGGGACAGACCCACTATGGCGACCAAAGGCCCGCTGGCGCCGGCCAAATCGAACCATTGAAGGTCGACAACGCCCTGTGAGCCCCAGAGAGGCATTCCTCCGAGCGCTGGAGCTATTCCGTATGGGCCGGGCAGGTGCCGAGATCAATTCGATTCGAGTTGACCCCGCCTAACCCTGGGGCTGGCCGTTTCGCAGCACCGGAATCCCCGCGAGCATTGCTGGTGGCATCATCCGGGCGTTGACGCCCATGCGCGGCCAATCCCGGTCCACGGCTGACCAGTGGGTGACGCAGCCGCATGTGGGGCAGCGGTGGAACTCCAGACTGCGGTCGCCCCACATGTAGACGTCCGTCCGCCCCTCGCCCGCGACGGTCCGCACCTGGGAGGGGTGATAGTAGGCCCAGAGGGCACCGTAGCGGCGGCAGATGGAGCAATCACAGTCGTTCACGTCCTCGGGTGGTGCTTCGACGGCGAGTCGTATGAGGCCACAATGGCACGACGCATTGATCATCGAGGTTGCCTCGCTACTGTGTGGCTTTCGATGAGCATACTCGGTGCCGATGGAATGGAATAGCCTCTGCAGGCTCGGTGCGTCCGGCTCGTGTAACGCCTTGTTCCAGATTCCTCCCCTCGTTGCCGAACCTATATACCCGCCACTACGGGGATGATGTGAAACTCCGAATGACGGTCGAGACGAAGGTCGGTGACACGGTACGCGTCACCAACGGTTGGGAGCCCAAGAGTACTGCCATGCACGTCTACCTCGTCACCGGCGTCGTTCTCACGATTTCGATGGCGCTTCTGGTCTCGCTGGTTAAGGGTGTTGATGTCGAGATCGTCGCTGCCGTGTTGAAGTGGGCATCCGGGATTCTCCTCGTCGTCGGCCTCTTTTTCCGAGGGCGCCGCGCGAAGTGGGAGGAAGAGCGTCAGGCGCGTCTGGCTGAGCAGATGGAGCGATACCGAGGGAAACACTAGGAACTGCGGTTAGTACTACTATGCCGGAGGGGCGCCCAAATCGGCACCCCTCCCAACTCGGCTGCGCCCTGCGAGGGGCGTCAATAGCGCCAGGTCAGCTCCAGCTCGAGCTGCCTCGGGCGGATCATCACCCCCTGCAGGTCTGACCGGAAGCCTTCCGGCGTACCCGTATTGCCCCCGGTGCCCGGCACCGCGCCGGCGCTGCGGAAGGCGTTCTTGTCGGTCAGGTTCTTGCCGATGAACGCGAGCGTCCAGCGGCCGTCCATCGTCCCCACGCGCACGTTTGCATCGAGCGTCTGATAGGCATCCTGCTCCGGTACGGGGTCCGTCGCGATCAGCTTCAGCGAGCTCTTGAACTGGACGTTGGCGCTTGCGCCCAGGAGCAGGTTGTTGCCGACAGGCCGCTCGTAATCCACCGCCACGAAGCCGCTCCATTCCGGCGCGTTGGGACGGGTGTTGCCCTTGAGGTTCTGCACCGCGTCGGTCTCCACACCGGTCGGCGGCAAAACGCAGCCTTCCTGCAGGGTCTGCCCCGTAAAGCAGAAGCTCTCGAAATCGGTGAAGTACGAATCCAGGTACCCCAGGGACCCCGAGAAGCTGAGACCCTGCACGGGCGCCGCCCAATCGACCTGGACTTCGACGCCGCGGGTGACCGAGCCGCCGGCGTTCGAGGTCACGTACGCGAACTGCGAGCTGTTGAAGAAGTCCACCTGAAGATCGTCGAACTCGTAGTAGTAGGCCTCGACAGCCAGCCGCATGCTGCCGTCGAGCAGCGCTGCCTTGGCTCCCACCTCGCCGCCGCGAACTTCTTCGGGATCGAATACGAAGTCGCTGACGGAGCCCGAGATGTTTCCGAGAATCGCACTGTTGGAGAAGCCCCCGGACTTGAAGCCTTCCTTGTAGGCGGCATACAGCGTGAGGTTGTCGGTGGCCTCCCATCGCAGCGTCGCCTCGGGCGTGTAATCGGTGAACGTCTGATCGGCGGCGGCGATGGTGGAGGGGTCCGACGGGTCGAAGGGGGTGAACAGGGCCGTGAAGAATGGGTTGACGTAGGGCTGCAGGAAGTAGGAATCCTTCTCCTCGTGGATGTAGCGCACGCCCGTGGTCAGTTGCCAGCGGTCGGTAATGTCCCAGATGACCTCGCCGTAGACGGAGTAGGTCTCACCCTCGGTCTCCGACAGCTTGTCGTAGGCGGTGAACTCGTCGTTGGGATCGGCGGCCGTGTTGCGGGCGCCCGCGAAGTTGACCACCTGCTCGAAGAACCGGTCCGTCTCCTGGAGGTAGGCGCCGAGCACGAAGTTCACGGGCTGATCCAGCCGCGTTACCGCACGGAACTCACCCGAGAGGTTTTCGAAGGTATTGCGCTCGCCGGCGAAGATGGCCGTCACGGCCGTGGCGTCCTGGTCGCCCACCCACTCGGCGGTCTGATCGTGATAGTTCAGCACCGCCTGCACATCGACCCGGTCCAGGGCCCAGTTGAAGGTGCCGGTGACCGAGTAGGAATCGTAGAAATCGCCGTCTTTCCCATCGAACTGGTTGAGCAGACGATTGCTCGCAGCAATTTCCGGAGGGGGATTGTTGTACCCGCGCTTGGAATCCGCCACGCAGTCGGCCGTGGGCAACGGTACCGGCTCGCGCAGTGGCGTCTGCCGCCCGGGAGGCTGTGGATCCACCAGCACGCTGGTGTGGGCCACGCCGTTCAGCGTCCGGCAGTCGAAGAGCTCGAGGGCGCCGCTCGGCGTGCCCTGCTCGAAGCGGGCGTAGGAGCCTTTCACGTTGTAGCTGAAGCGGTCGCTGAGATCGCCGGCTAACGTCAGCCGCGCGAAACGCGACTCTTCCCGCGGCCAGTACTTACCCGCCGTGGGGTTGAAGTAATCTCGGAACTCGAACGTGGCGGCGTCGATGGTCGTGTAGTAGTCACCGCCGGGCGCCGCGTTGTTGACGACCCAGCCCTCGTCCATCTCGGAGGCCTGCACCGCCAGACGGATGCCGAGCTTTTCGTTGACTGGAACCGAGATGACGCCCTCGATGGTCCGGTCGTCGGTCTCGAACTCGTTGTTGAGGCGCAGGCTCGCCTCGAATTCGTCCCCGGGGTTGTTGGAGATCACCGATACCACGCCTGCGGTGGCGTTCTTGCCGAAGTAGAGCGCCTGGGGGCCCTTCAGGATTGCGACCTGACTAACATCGAACAGGCCTTCGTTGATGGCGCGGCCCTGGGGAAAGTAGACGCCGTCGATCACCACCGCCACGGATTGCTCGATGCCGATGCTGGTGGTCGTCGACCCGATGCCACGGATCTGAACGGATGCGGCACTGCCGTTGCCGGCCCGGAAGATCGACAGCTGCGGCGTCATCTCTTCCAGATCGGTCATGCTGTTGAGAGCGAACTTCTCCAGCCGCTCCTCCCCCACGGCCGTGATCGCCACCGGAATGTTGCGAACAGACTCCTCGACGGCACGGGCCGTCACCACGATTTCCTCGATTTCCGCCGCGAGCGCAGCACCGCCCGAGAGCGACCCGAGCACGACCACCGCGGCCTTTGAGGCCCCACGAAGCAAATGACTCGAACGCATCGAACCCAACTCCCCTTCTTGCTGACTTCCGTAACATTTCAGACCGAGGAGTGTGCACCTCACCGCCGGACTACCGTGGCGGCTGCGGGATGGCTTCAACGATCTGAAATCCCTCCTCCTGGCATCATATAGCGTGATTCCGCTCGCGAAAACAAAAAACAATCGTGCGTAACGGTTTTTTCTGAAGATGGATCTGCGATGCTCAGGTGACACGGCCGAGCGGGCGCCCCGCCTGCATCACCGTGAATCGGCTGCGGTCCTGCAGCACGCGGACGTCGTTCAGCGGATCGCCGTCGACGATCAGCAGATCGGCCCAGGCACCCTCTCGCAGCACGCCGACGCGGCCGCCGGGGTCGAACGCGGTTCCACCGTTCCGGGTAGCGCACAACAAGGCTTCACCGCTCGACATGCCGAACAGATCGACGAAGTATTCCAGGTCCTTCGCGTAGGTGCCGTGGGGCGCGATGCTGATGCCGTAATCCCCACCGACCACGAGTCGGATCCCCGCCTTGCGCAGCTTTTCCACAGCCGTCACCGTGGCCTCGATCTCGGCTTCGTAGCCTTGGGCCCGGACCGTATCCCTGGAAATGCCGAGGGATTCGCAGTCGGCCAGGTAACGGACTTCCCAGGCAATGGCCGGGCCGACGACCACTCGATCGCGCGCCTGCGCGAGCAGATCCACCGCCTCGTCGTCCACGTAGTTGGCGTGGCCGATGAAATCCACCCCGGCGCGCACTGCCTGCTTCACGGCCGCAGCGGAGCGGGCGTGGCAGGCCACACGCAGCCCCCGTCGATGCGCTTCGTCGACAATGGCGGTCACCTCTTCGTCACAGAACGATAGCTCTCCGGGAGGATTCACCGGATTGATGGCTTCACCATCGATGAAGATCTTCACCACGTCGACGCGCTGCTTGCGCTGTTCCCGCACCGCCTTGCGCAGGGCCCAGGGGCCGTCGGCGATCTGGCTCAGGCCACCGTCGGAGTCGACGTTGCTCGCCGTGGCGCCGAGGTCGCGCCCGGCCGCGAGAAGCCGGGGCCCGGCAATGCGTCCGGCCTCGATGGCATCGCGCAGGGCAACGTCGATCCGGTACGTCGAGCCGAAGCTGATTGCGGCGGTGAAACCCGAACGCAGCATGAGCTCGGCGTTCGTCACCGCCGTGATGGTGGCGGTCTCCACCGGCGTCGCTCCGATGGCGAATGGGCTGGCGTCGGCGAACGACAGATGGGCATGAGTCTCGGTCATGCCGGGCATGACGAACTTTCCGCCGAGGTCGGTGATCTCGCAGTTCGGCGGCACCGGTGGCACCCGTTCGCCGGGTCCCGCGTAGCGCACGGTCTCGCCACTGACCCACACGGCGCCCTGCTCGATGGCCTGCTCGCTGTCACCGGTGAACAGTCGCGCGTTGCGCAGAAGTCGGTCGTTGCTGCTCATGGTCCTGCCTCTCGACGTTCGGCCCGGTTCGAGCCATCGATATCAGTCGGCAAAGAAGCGCGTCTTCTTCTCGCCGCTGGGGCCGTACACCGGCTCGCTGCGCTCTACCAGGTACGCCTGGTTATCGCTCGAGCGGACGTTCGACTCTCTGAGCAGCTCAACCATCCGCGCGTAGTTCGGGTGTTCGAAGTGGGCCGCGAGGCTGTCGCTGTCGTCCCACAGCTCGTAGACCTGAATGCGGTTAGGCACGGCAGGATCCGGCGCGAAGCAGTAGGCCCGGCAGCCGGCCTCCTCCACGCGGGTGGCCATCTGCACGTCGGCACTCAGCGCGACGGCTCGATCCCGGTCCTGCTGATTGTCGAATTCCAGGGCGGCGACGACGACGATCATGAGCACTCCTCTCGAATCGGGTTACGCGCTGCGGCTCCAGCGCCGATGAGACGGTCCCTCGGGACCGCGCTTCTCACTAGCGTGTTCCGGATAGACCGACGCCGTGTAGAGATCGCCGTGGGCATCCATCGCCAGTTGATGAATATAGATGGCCAGGTCTTCCACCCTATCGAGCACGTCGCCGGTGTCCTCGTCGAGGATCGCCAGGTGACTCATCCGGTCGCTGGCGTAGATGTGCCTGCCGTAGGTGGCGAGGCTCAAGGGCGTGATGTGGGTCCACTCGTCGATGTAGTTGCCGTCCGGGTCCAGGCGCTGAATGCGGTGCCGGCAGCCGGGCTCCGCCTTCGTGCGATGCGGCGCGATCTGGCCCGGAACGGTCATGTAGTCGTGGAAGTTACCGCCGCAGAGGTCGGCGACCAGCAACCGGCCCTGGGAATCCTGGGTGAGGGCGTGGGGCGTGTTGAACTCCCCGGGGCCGCGGCCCCACCGGCCCACGGAGCGGATGAACTCGCCCTCGGGCGAGAACCACACCAGGCGCGAGTTCCAGTAGCCGTCCGCGACGACGATGTTGCCGTTATCCTGCACCACCACGGCCGTGGGACCGTTGAAGTGGCCGCCATCCTCGCCCCACTCGCCGAACGTGCCCAGGGTCAGCAGGGTCTCGCCGCTCGGCGAGTACTGCCTGACCGTATGGCCGTCGCGGTCGGTGGTCCAGAAGGTGCCGTCCTTCTCGATGTACAAGGTGTGGCCGCCGAGCGCGAAGCCGCATTCGTCCGAATGCCCCCACTTGCCGAGGTAGGTTCCGTCGCGGTCGAACATGGAGATACTGCTCTTCCCCATCTTGTCGCGCATGGCGAGAGGGTGCGCCGCCCAGTGCTCGATGTCCCGCGTGAACAGATAGATTATGCCGTCATCGTCCACGGCGACGCCGGAACCCATCTCGAAGTGCATGTCCGGCGGATAGTGTGGCCAATCCTCCACCAGCCGATAGCCAGCGCGGCTGGCAGGGCTTTCCTCCCACTT
Organism: Pseudomonadales bacterium; assembly: GCA_041690675.1. Taxonomy (GTDB): domain Bacteria; phylum Pseudomonadota; class Gammaproteobacteria; order Pseudomonadales; family Azotimanducaceae; genus UBA7803. Next base: position 16,128 of record JAWLGU010000055.1, read on the forward strand.
CGGCCTCTCGTGCGAGTCGCACATGTCGGCACCTGCTCGAACTGCGTCGTCCGAGCATAGCTTGCTCGAGCGCGCGGGCATAGCGGCAGGCTGCGTCCGTGGCCCGAAACTATCCGATTGCACAGGGGAAGCTGCGATGTGAGGGACAGTATGATCGAACGGATCTGCCCACCCCCTGCGCGACGAGGTCCCATGAAGCTGCTCTCTCCCATACGAATCGGCTCGCTGGAAATCAAGAATCGGGTGGTCTCCACCGCACACTCCGCCTTTCTGGACTTCTACCGCCCGGGCTCGGACGGCGAGCGCTACATGGCGTATCAGGAACGGCGCGCCGAAGGTGGCACCGGACTGATCATCATGACAGCCATGCACGTTCATCCGTCGAGCCTGATACCCAACCACTTCATGTACGACCCAACCGACATGGCAGCCAAGTTCGGGAAAATCTCCGCGCGCTTGCACCGGCACGGTGCCCGGGTGATCTCCCAGCTCTTCCACTTCGGCGTGCAGGGCAAATCCGAGAGTCGGGACGACTTTACGCCCCTCTGGGGATTTTCCGGGACCGTATCGGATGCCGGCGAGGCTTCCCACGAGATGACCGAAGCCGAGATCGAGGAGGTGATCGACGCCTTCGCGTCCGCCGCTCGGGTTGCGGTGGAGAACGGAATCGACGGTGTCGAGCTGCATGGCACCCACGGGTATCTCATCCAGCAATCGTTCAGCCCGTTCGCCAACCGCCGGACAGACAAGTGGGGTGAGGACCTGTTCTTCGCCAAGACGCTGGCTCAGCGCGTCCGAGCCGCCATCGGGCCGGACAAGTTGCTCGGCCTGCGCATATCCGCCGAGGACTTCATTGCGCCCGAGGATGGCGGCCTCGGTCACGCCCGGCTCTGCGAGATCGCATCCGCCATGACGGCCACTGGCCTGCTCGACTACCTCAATCATTCCGAGGGCGCCGGCGGTGCCCACTATGCCCGTGCCATCGGCGACTACCGTCACCCGTTCGGGGAGTTCCTGCCGTTGACCCGCGGCTTGCGTGACGCCGTGGCGGGCCGGGTGCCGGTGATTGGTGTCGGCAAGATCCCGACGCCGGATCTGGCCGAGCGCGCTCTAGAGCAAGGCGACTGCGACCTGGTGGGCATGACCCGGGCGCAGATCTCCGACCCGGACCTCGTGCGCAAGATCGCCTCCGGGCAGACGCACCGTATCCGTACCTGCACCGGCTCGAACCAGGGCTGCATCGACCGCACCGGTTCCTATCCCATCACCTGTATCCACAATCCCGAGGTGGGTGAGGAGAATCGCTTCCGCGCGCTGGACTTGCCGATTACCCAGGTGAAGAGGGTGCTGGTGGTGGGTGGCGGCCCGGCAGGCATGAAGGCGGCCGAGATCGCAGCCCGGCGCGGGCACGAGGTGACCTTGGTGGAAGCGGAGGCCCGCCTCGGTGGCCGACTGAAGCTGGTGGAATCCCTCGGCCCGGCCTCCAACCTGCTCACTGCCGTCAACTGGGTGCAGCAGGAACTGGACCTTCTCGACGTGGAGGTCCGCACCCAGACCGTGGTCGATGACGCGTTCGTGCGCGCGTTCGGGCCTGATGCCATCATCCTCGCGACAGGCGCCGAACCCGCCACGGACATCGGCGTTCCGAGCGATGGATCCGTTCCCGTCATCTCATCCGACGATGCCGCATGCGGTGTGTTCGAAGGCGTGCCCTTCGACATGAGCGGCAGTCGCGCTCTGATGATCGACCGGCGCGCCAACTACGAGACCTGTCTGGTGGTGGAGGCCCTCGCCACTCGTGGCAGCCGCCTGACCGTGGCTACGCCCTTCATGAGCTTCGGTGTGAACACCGGCTTCACCCACCTCGTGTACTACCAGAAGCGGTTGTACCAGTTGGGTACAACGGTGATGCCCACCACCGTGGTCGAGTCGGTCGAGCAGGGTCGGGTGCGACTGCGCCACGCCCTGTCGGGGCAGGAGACCACGGAATCCTTCGATTTCATCGTGGCGGGTACACACCCCCGTCCCCGTGACGAGCTGGTGGCTGCGCTCGAGAAACATGCGCCGGTGCGGACCGCCGGTGACGTGGTTGCGCCACGTTCTGCGCTGGAGGCGTTCCGGGAGGGGGATCGGGCCGGTCGAACCGTGTGAAGCGGCTGGTCGCCCCCCGCTGACGACGATCAGGCCCGCGAGGGGAAGCTCACCTCGCAGTAGGCGTCGAGCTCCACCTTCCGCGTGACGTACCGGTTCCTGTGCGGCCCGGCGCACCAGGTGGGCATCACCATGGAGTAGAGCCCGGTGCCGCCCGCCACCATCACGAGAATGTCCTCGTGCGACCGGAACGCATGCAGCGGACCCGACTCCTCGTCGTTCGGGGCAAACCCGCCGGCCAGCGCACGCAGCTGCTCGGGCTCGAGCCGGCAGCAGCCGTGCAGCAGCTTCTGTATCGCCTCGCGGGACAGGTTCGCCCTGTGGAACACCTCGGCGTGCTCCGGATTCAGAACGACCACGGCAGCGCCCTGCCTGAGCTGCGCATTGTTGGTGGCAATGTTGGCCAGGCCAATGGCGAGCACCTGCCCGAGACGCTGCGCGTCCTCGCTGACGTCGCCGGTGGGGCTGTACAGCACGGAATGCGGCGCCTCGGCACCGATGACGGTCACCACGCTGTCCTCCGGCGCGAAACCGAGCGACGTGTGCAACGGTGGGAACGGGCTGCTTTCCTCGTCCTCGCCGAGGCAATAGGTGAATTTTCCCGGATGACCGAGCAGCGCCATGTCGGACTCCCCGGGTCGCGCCCCACCGATGTTGATCATGGCGAGGCGCAACGCGCGGCCGATGCTGGCGTTGGCCCGGTGGCCGGGCCCCAGGGCTCCGAACCCGCCGGTGATGCCGCCGCATGCAGCGCGGGCCGGGCCGTTGACGATGATGAGCGGCGCGGTGCAGTGGGTGGTCGACTGCATCTCCGTGAGGTCGAACGCCGGATCGATCACCGCCTGGACGGCGGCGAGCACCACAGGCATGTGATCGGGCAGGCAGCCCGCCATGACGGCGGCTACCGCCACCTTCTCCACCGTGGCCACCCCACCGGCTGGTCCCATGCTGCCCAGAACCATGTCCGCGTCCAGGCCGGTGGCCAGGCGCAGTCGCTCCACCCGTTCGCGGGTCGGCACGACCACGGGCAGGCCATCGGTACACCCCATGGCGTGAAGCTGCTCGAGGGCGCTCGCCTCGTCCGCTGCCGAAAGCATGTCCGTCATGCCGGCCCTCGCAACGCATTCAGGATGGCCGGCACGATCGATTCCGCAATACGCTGCAGGTGCCCCGCACCGGTACCCGCCACCGGATGCGGCAGCTTCACGCGCGGGATGTCGGGCATGCCGAGGGAGCGGGCGACGAAATCGCCCTGGGACCAGAACTTCTCGGTCACCAGAGCGACGGCCGGGATGCCGCGCTCTGCAACCATGATGCCGTCACGCACGGTGCCGGTGGTGCAGCTTCCTCAGTGTCCGTAGGCGGCGACTACCGCCTGGCAGCTCGCCTCGATCTCGTCGAGTATGGCCGGACCCGCCGGAATGGAGGCGTTGCCCTTGTTCCAGTGCCTGGCGGCCAGGTCGAGGCGCCCCGCGAGGGCCCCGGCGACGGCCTCGAGAAACGGGCCGGAATCCGGAAAACCGTTGGCGAGAAATCCGACCGTGGCGCCCGGGGTTTGCTCCAGATCGAGCCCCAGTGTGTACGCCTGGAGCGGTATCTCGGTACGGGCCCTGGGGTCGTGGAATTCGATCATTATCTGCGTCCTCCATCGTCAGGTAGGAAAGTATTCCAGCAAAGTCTCGTGGAAGCGACGGATGCGCGACTCCTGGTAGTTGCCCAAGATCTGTCCGTCCTTGAGCGACGCCTGCATTCCTGCCCACTGACGGTGGAAGTTCTCCGTGTCTTCGTCCAGCACCTGGCCGAGGAAGAAGCCGTCGACCGTGGTGTACGAAGCATCGATGTCCAGGTCGATGACCTCGGCAGGCGGCGGTCGCTCCCCCGAGTCGGGCGCCGGCTTCATGATCAGGATCTCGTGAAGGGTGCGATCCAGGCCCAGCGGCCGGAATCGGTAGACCAGCGGGATGCGGATGCCGGGGAAGAAGCAGGCATTCGGGAACAGGTGATACTCGATGGAGTCCAGCACGATCGATGTGGGCACGTGGGAGAGGTCGACGCCGAGCGCCTCGCCGTGGCTGGCCCGGAGGTTCTCGGCGTGCTGCTCGCGGGCGGTCATGCCCGGTGGCAGATCATCCGGATCGTACCCGAGCATGGCGTAGATCTCCTTCTCGCTCTGTCCCTCCTGGCCGGTCGGACCGTGAATGAAGCGGGTCACGTTGCGGCCGAAGATGTCGTACTGGGCATTGGCCCAGCCGGCGCCGCCGTGTTTCCGGTTGCCGCGGTGGGTCGCCAGCACGTGGTAGGCCTCCAGGAAGGCTTCCATGCACATCTTCCAGTTGCCGGGCAGCACCTTTCGGGTGTGGATGGCCACGTAACGGTGCTCCAGCCCCCAGTTCCGGAAGTGCTCCGGCAGCACCTCGAGATAGTCGACGAGCGGCGGCGCCTCAGGGTCGAAGTTCACGAACACGAACCCGGCCCAGGTGTCGCAGGGCAGTTCCGTCAGGGCGAACTCCCCGTCGCGCACGTGCGGGAAATCCCAGCGGCACGGGATCTCGCGCAAGCGCCCATCGAGCTGCCACGACATGCCGTGGAACGGGCAGCGGATGAACTGCTTGCCGCTGCCCGACGACCCGGCGTCGGCGAACTGCATGCCGCGGTGCGGGCAGGAATTCACGAAGGCCCGAATCCGCGAATCCCGGCCGCGAATCACCAGAGCGCTGTACGGCCCGACATCGTAGACGGTGTAGTCGCCGGGCTTGGGAACGTGCTCCTCCCGGCAGGCCCACTGCCAGGTCCGGGGCCACATGTGCTTCATCTCGAGGTCGTAGAAATCCTGCGACGTATACCGCGAGAACGGAATGCCGTCGTCGCCGAGGAACTCGTAGCGCTCGGCGGTCAGGCCCGGATCGTTCCCGCTGCTCTCGCTCCTGATCACGTCCTGATGGCTTCGGCCGGGATTCCGCGCCTGCCCCGGAGGAAGGGACGGATCACCCGGTCGGGTGATGTCGTAGTCAATGTCGCTGTTCACAACACCTCGCCTCACTCGGGCCGCTCGGTCACTTCTTCCTGGGAAGCCGGCCCTCGATGTAGTCATCGATCAGCTCATGGTAGCGGCGGATGCGCTTCTCCTGGTTCGACAGGTAGGCGCCCTTGTAGCCACGAGAGCGGAACCCTCGCTGCTGCGTAATGAACACCCGGACGTCGTCCTGGATACCGGGGCCGATGGACTCGGTCTGGTAGTCGATCATCTTCACCTCGGCCTCCTTGCCGTCCGCCAAGCTGCCACCCATGGGCAGATCGCCGGCCGCGATGGAAGCGGGGCTCGAGTACCACCAGTTGTCGAACAGGCACTGCTCCGGATCGGAACGGTGCGGCCTGGCCCGGAGGAAGTGGAAGCCGTCCGACCAGACGGAGACGGCGAAGTTCGGGAACAGGGTGTAGTGGAAGGCGTCCGTGAGCTGCTCGTCCGGCACCTTCGCATAGTGGGAGTAGCCGCGTTCCGGGCCAAGGCGCCGCTTCGCCTGCTGGAGCGCCTCGCGGGTGGCTTCCGGGCGCCCCTTGAACTCGTCGGGGTCGATGTCCCAGGCCCGCAACTGGCTCGCCAGGGGTTCGACGATGTTGCCTTCGTTGTCGGTGGAGCCGACGCCGAAGCCGCCCTTCATGATCATGCGGTTGTGACCTTCGTTGGACAGGTCGAAGCGGGTCTCCTTGTAGTAGGTGTCGATGTGGCCACGGATCTTCTTCCGGTCCGTGTCCGGCGTCGCCCCCTGGTGCACGGTGGGTACGTGGTAGGACTCGTTGAAGTTGTCGAGAACCACCTTCCAGTTGCAGGGCAGCCACGCGGAGCGCGCCATGGTGCGCTTCCAGCCTTCTAGATCGAGGTCGCTCCAGGCGTCCCAGATGGGCCCCAGAAACTCCTTCAGGCTGACGCAGTCCGGGTCCATGTTGACCCAGACGAAGCCGGCGAAGGTTTCGCAGGCGAGTTCCTCCAGGCGGAGCTTTCCGCAGGGGTTGCCTTCCGGAAAATCCTCCTTGTCCGCCGCGAAGTTGAGCTCGCCGTCCGGCATGAAGGCCCAGCTGTGATACTTGCAGACGAACCGGCGCGCGCTGCCCTTCGGAGCGTCGACCAGCGGATTGCCGCGGTGCTGGCACACGTTGTAAAAGGCCTTCACGCTGCCGTCCTTCTGGCGGACCATCAGGATCGATTCCGGCCCCAGCTCTTCCATCTGCCAGTCCCCGGGGTTGGGGAGCTCCGACTCCCGCCCGAGCAGCAGCCAGGCCTTGGTCCACATGTGTTCCCATTCCTGTTCGAAGAACTCACGGGAGGTGTAGCGGTATCCGGGGATTCTGTGGCCGCGGGTCTGCTGCTCGGGCCAGCTCTCGATCTCTATGCGTGACATCGGTTGCGACATGGCGAACTCCTTGCTGGTTCAGCTGTAGCTGTCCTGGGTCTCAGTCGCTCTATCCAACCGTTTCCTCGGCTCAGATGCTACTCCCATTTCAGCCAGGGCTAGCAGTCGGCTGCTCCGGTCCTCGAGCATGGCCTCCCCGCGGAGCAGCCTCGAAAACCGTCAGGAGTGACGCTTATCTGCCGGGGCGTGATAGACTCGGGTCAGTGCGAGCTGGACGCGCTCTCGCAGGCGGACATCCAGGAGACTCGAGGGGTATGAATCCGATCGTCGAGAGTAGCGAGCGTGCGGATCAGGTGGGCTCGTGGGACGACGTCGCCGACGTGATCGTGGTGGGGTACGGCATCGCAGGCGCCTGCGCGGCGCTGGAGGCACGGCGCGCGGGGGCCGATGTGCTGGTGATGGAGCGGGCCAGTGGCGGCGGCGGCGCCAGCGCGCTCTCCGCCGGCATCTTCTATCTGGGTGGCGGCACACCCGTGCAGAAGCAGTTCGGCTACGAAGACCCGCCAGAAGAGATGTACAAGTTTCTGATGGCGAGCACGAGCGCACCGGATGCGGCCGTCGTGCGGCGCTTCTGCGACGGCTCGGTCGAGCACTTCCAGTGGCTCGAGGATCAGGGCGTGCCGTTCGAGCGCAGCTACTACCGCGATAAGGCGGTGATCGCACCGGGAAGCGAATGCCTCTGCTCCACGGGCAACGAGAAGCTGTGGCCCTACCGAGAGGTCGCCGAGCCGGCCCCGCGGGGGCACAAGGTGGCTAAGGTGGGTGACGGCGGCGGGGCGCTGGTCATGCGAGCCTTGATCGGCCGCTGCACCGAGGCGGGTGTGCGCACGCTCTACGACACCCGTGTGGTGGCCCTGGTCCAGGACGGCGACCAGCGTGTGGTCGGCGTCCGGGTGCGGGAGAGCGGGAGCAGCCGATGCCTGCGCGCGCGCCGCGGAGTGGTGCTCGCCGCCGGTGGTTTCGGCATGAACCGGGAGATGGTGCGTCGCTACGTGCCGCAGCTGCCTGAGCACGCAGAGCCGCTCGGTATCCCTAACAACGACGGCGACGGCATCCTGCTGGGCCAGGCCGCCGGCGCCGCAACCCAGGGGATGCAAGGTGTCATCGCCACCGGCTCCTTCTATCCGCCCGGCCAGCTCATCAAGGGCATTCTGGTCAACCGGCGGGGCGAGCGGTTCGTTGCCGAGGACTCCTATCACGGCCGCACCGCGGACGTGCTGATGGAACAGCCGGATGCGGCGGCTCATCTGATCGTCGATTCGGAGGTTTTCGCCTATCCGGAGGCGACTGCGATCGGGCATCGGCTGGTGGACGGCTGGGACAGTGTGGCGGAGATGGAGCGCGGGTTGGAGCTGCCGGAAGGTTCGCTGCAGCGATCCCTGGCGGAATACAACCGCTACGCGGCCGAGGGCCGTGATCCGCTGTATTACAAGCATTCGGAGTGGCTGAAGCCTTTGGATCAGGGCCCCTTCGCTGCGTTCGACGTGTCTTACGGCAACTCGCGCTACGTATACCTGACCCTCGGCGGGCTCAAGACCACCGTCAATGCGGAAGTGTTGGATCATCGGGGACGGATCGTTCCCGGCCTCTACGCCGCGGGTGCCTGCGTCTCCAGCATTCCCCAGGATGGCCGGGGCTACGCCAGCGGGCTCAGCCTTGGACCCGGGTCGTTCTATGGGCGCATCGCGGGGCAAAGCGCCGCGTAGACGGCAGCGGTTGCGGAGGCGACGGCTTGAGGCCGCCGCGCTAGGGGAGACGGTCCAACTCGGCGAGGCGGGGATCGTTGGGATGGATCCACTCGTCGCCGATGACCTGCGCTACCCGGAGCTCCGGCGGAATGTTCTCGATGCCGATCATGCGATCGGCCCACTGGTTCCAGTGATAGATTCGTGCTTCCTGGTAGCTCAACGGAATGCCGCTGAACCCGTAGGATTCGATGGACTTCTGAATCCACTCGCCGAACTGGGTGTCCTCCTGCAGCACGATGTTCAGGCTCTCGCCGTCGTTCACCGTCCAGTGGTCGGGCCGCGGGCCGTCGCCCCAGTCCGCCGTCATCGTCCAAGTCTCCAGCCGGCACTTGTTGATGCCGTTCGGCCAGAACAGCAGCGGCGGTATGCCGCGCTGGCTGAGTGGCGAGACCCAGTTCGGAAAGATGCCATAGGACTGGGTGCAGGTTCGGGCGATCTCGCCCACGGTGTCGATCTCCGGCCCCGGCGCGCGCACGTAAGCAGACTCCTCGTTCGAGCCTTTCGGCCGGGGTGCGATCATGCGGCCATGCCCGTTCGAATACAGGGTGTTCACGTTGCGCCGGTCGTCGAGGATCGGCGACACCGTCTTCGGATGGATGCTGCGCACATGGTAGACCTCGGTATTGGCCTCCATGGCTACCTTCCAGTTGCAATTGAGGTCGAAGATGTGACGGGCGGCAAGCCGGCAACGGTCGAATCCGAACTCCTCCCACTCGTCCGCGATGGGTCCCAGCCATTCCCGCAAGGCAGGTGCCTGTTCGTCGAAGTTGACGAAGATCAGATTGCCGAAGCGCTCGCAGCGCACGCGCTTCAGACCCCGGCAGGAGAAATCCAGGTCCTTGAAATCCTCAGGGTCCCGGACCGCCAGCAGCTCTCCCTCGTGGCTGTAAGTCCAGCCGTGATAACGGCACACCAGACGCGGTCGCCTGCCCGACTCCTCGGTGACGACGGGCGCACCGCGGTGCCGGCAGGTATTGTAAAACGCGTTGATCTGTCCGCTCTCGGCATGAACGATCACTACCGGCTGACCGGCCCTCTCCCAGAGCCGGAAGCAGCCCGGCTCCGGAACTTCATCGATGTGCGCCGCAAACAACCACGACTTGCGCCAGATGTACTGTTGCTCGAGCTCGTAGAATCGCGGATCGGTGTAGCGTCCGCCGGGGATATCGGGAAGTGCGGGGAACCCTTCCGGTGGCGCCTTCCGGGCAGCTTCGTACTCCATGAGTGCGCGCAGGGTGCTGACGTCGGATTCGCTGAACATGGGTCGCCTCGTCTCCCGACTTTACTTATCAAAAACCGTCTGACACGATTGTTTTGCTCGGGCCTGCAAATGTCAACCGCCGTCCCGAGCGTATCACCAGCAAGAGGGCACCATGGGCAAGCTGAAAGGAAAGATCGCCGTCGTCACCGGCGCGAGCCGAGGCATCGGCAAGGGTATCGCCATCGCTTTGGGAGAGCAGGGTTGCGTGGTCTACGTCACCGGCCGTACCACCGGCGAGGGCGAGCGGACCATCGACACCACGGCGCGCCTGGTGACGGAGGCGGGCGGCGAGGGTCGTGCGATTCGCTGCGATCACGGTTCCGATGACGACATCAAGGCGTTGTTCGAGCGCATCGCCTCGGAGGTCGACCACATCGACATCCTGGTGAACAACGTCTACAAGATCCCCGATCCGCCAGCTTGGGGCGGCGGTTTCTGGGATCACCCGATCCAGATCTGGGACGACCAAGTCGGCATCGGGCTGCGTTCGCATTACGTGGCCAGCTGGCATGCGGCCCCGCTGCTGTTCGCGGCCGGCCCGGGCGCCGCGATCCTGAACGTCTCCTCACCGGGCGGTCAGAGCTACCATTTCTCCTGCTCCTACGGGGCGGGCAAGGCCGGCCTGGATCGGCTGACCGCCGACATGGCCATCGAGTTGAAGCCGAAAGGGGTAGCCGCGGTCGTGCTGTACCCGGGATCGGTGGCCACGGAGTTCATCCAGGACGCGGCGCAGGGCCGCGACATGGATCTTTCCCAGGCTCAGACCCCGTTGTTCGTGGGCCGGGCAGCGGCAGCGCTGCTGGCGGCCAACGACCTGATGGAGCGCTCGGGGAGCATTCAATGGGTCGAGGATCTGGCCGAGGAGTTCGATGTGGTGGACGAGACCGGCAAGCGGCCGCCCCGCTACGCCCGGCGCGGCGAGGCCACCACCTGAGCGCTCGAGACAGGTAAACCGGGAAAGGGGAGGGCGAGACGTGGCCGACACATCGTTGAGTGCCGAGGAGATCCGCGAGCTGCGCGCGCTGCTCGACGTGGAGAAGATCCGCAAGGTGAAGCTGTTGTACTCGCAGCTCATGGATAGCCGCGACATCGACGCGCTGGCGGAGATCTTCACCGAGGACGCGGTCTGCGAGTTCGGCCCCTACGGCACGTGGCACGGGCGCGAGGAGATCCGCAGGAACTACCACGAGGTGTTCAAGGAGGGCGTGCCCTATGGCGGGATGCACGTCACCACCAATCAGTGGGTGGAGCTGACCGGCCCTACGACGGCCGTGAGCCGGACCTACCTCATCGACGTGGTCCATGAGCCGGATCCGCGCACGAACCCGGTGATCTGGTACGGGTTGTACGACGAGCGTTACGAGAAGCAGGGCAGTGACTGGAGGATCAAGCACTGCAGCCTGCAGTTCCTCTGGCCGAAGCGCCTGGTGTCGGAAGGCTGGCCGGGCCCGTTTCCCCCGAAGCGCTGACGGCAGGTGCGTTCGTGACCGGCAAGCCGTCAGCAGAGGGCGGGATTCGCGACCTGTTCGACCTCACCGGGCACGTGGCGGTGGTGACGGGCGGTGGCCGCGGAATCGGCGAGGGCATAGCTCGCGGCTTCGCCGAGGCGGGGGCCGCCGTGGTAGTGGCCGCGCGCCGGACCCGTGAGATCGATGCCGTCGCCGCCGCGATCCGCGACAGCGGAGCTCGGGCTCTGGCCGTGACCACCGATGTCACGGACGACGCGGCCTTGGACCGGCTGGCCCGAGCTGCAGTCGACGCTTTCGGCAGGCTCACGGTGTGGGTCAACAATGCCGGCGGCTCGCCCATGCGCATGCCGCTCAGGGAGCTGCCCCGGGACGAGTGGGATCGCACCATCGCCCTGAACCTCACCGCCGTTTACCGGGGCTGCGTCACCGCCGCGCAGCACATGGACACCGGCAGCATCATCAACATCACGTCGGGCGCGGGTACCGGTCCGGTGCCCGGCAGCGCACACTATGGCGCGGCCAAGGCGGGTATCAACTCGCTGACCTGGACCCTGGCGGCAGAACTCGCACCGAAGATCCGTGTGAACGCCGTCGCTCCGGGTGCCATTCCGACGGAGGTCATGTTGAAGGCCATCGGCAAGACCGAGGCAGAGCTGCACGAGGTGCTGGCCGAGTGGAAGATTCCCCTCGGCCGCCTGGGCACTCCGCGCGACATCGCCGCGGCATGCTTGTATCTGGCCTCGGATGCCGCGAGCTGGGTGAGCGGTGAGATCATCAGGGTGGGAGGCGGTGCCCGGCCGCGCTGAAAGCGCTCGAGGCGGGCTGTCTCGAGCTCCTCGGGGATATCGCGGGCATTGGAGTTCCGCGGCAGCGGCCGGCTCGCGCGCCTCCCCCGGCTCAGCCCTGCACGTTGTCGAGATGCACTGCCTCGTTGAGGGTGCGTACGGTGCGCTCCCCCGAGCGCGCGCAGACGAACCGATTGATGCTGGTGTAGTCGGGATTGAAGAAGAACCGCGGCGGAAAGCCGATCACGTGGGCGCTCCAGACGTTGATGACGCCGCCGTGACAGGCGACTGCCACCCGCTTGCCGGGATTGGCCGCGACGATATCCTCGAGAGCGGCGACGACCTGGCCGGCGAAGTCATTGAAATCGGCGATGGCTTCGCCGCGCATGATCGCTTGCCAGCGGGCGTAGTCCACCTCCTTCTGCCGCTCCATCGGGACGTAGCTGGCGTCGTGGCGATCGTACTCGGCCACGCCGTCGTGCAACTCGATCTCGAGGCCATGGAGGTCGGCCAGCGGCTCGGCCGTCTGCCGCGCCCGTTGCAGGGGGCTGGCATAGAGCCGGTCGATGCGTTCGCGGGCGAGCCACCGGGCCATCCGCTCCGCTTGCGCCCGGCCGGCATCGGACAGTGGCGGGTCGGCGGGCTCGCCGTCGGGATTCTCGACGTGCAGGGGCAGCCCATGGCGTATCAGCAGTAGATCCATGACACCTCGTCGATCGAACGCAGGCGGAGGTTCCGCTCTGGAATCACCGGGGAGTTTGCCGCGCTGCGACCGGGAAGGCAAAAGCCCTTGGAGGGCCGGTTCCTGGCGCATCCGCTGTCCGCTCCGTCAGCCGTGGCGGTCCGTGTGCTTGACTCGGGTCTCTCTGATGGCACTCTCGCACTGTGCTGGGGCCAACGCTGGGAGTGGATGGATCGGATGACGGGGTTGGACTGGGACCGGGAGGTCGACATTGCGATCGTGGGCTCCGGCGCTGCGGGGTTCACGGCGGCACTGACGGCGCACGCGCAGGGGCTTCGCGTCGAGATGTTCGAGAAGGCCGACGTATTCG
>JAWLGU010000055.1:29102-31998 GCA_041690675.1 Pseudomonadales bacterium
TTGCGATCGTGGGCTCCGGCGCTGCGGGGTTCACGGCGGCACTGACGGCGCACGCGCAGGGGCTTCGCGTCGAGATGTTCGAGAAGGCCGACGTATTCGGGGGGACGACGGCGCTCTCCGGCGGTGTGGCCTGGGTACCAGGCAATCATCTCATGGAGTCGTCGGCGGATTCCGATGCTGCGCTCCGATACCTGAGGCATCACGTCGGCAACCGATCGAGCGAAGCCAGCATCGAGGCCTTCGTCAGATACGCTCCGGAGATGCTCAGATACATGACCGGAAGCGGTTTCGTTCGCGTGGCTCGCATGGCCGGATTTCCGGACTACCATGCGGAGACGCCGGGCGGAGCCAGTGCGGCTGATGGGGGCGGCAGATCCGTCGAGCCGCTCGTGTTCCCGAGCACCAGGCTCGGCGATTGGCGGCTCAGGATGCTGCATCGGCCGCGGAATCTGCCGGTGGTGGGAACCATGACGGAGCTTCGTCGCCTGGCGGCGTTCAGAACGGATCTCACGGAGAGCATGAAGGCCTGGCGGGCGATTCCGCGCTCCGTGTGGGGCAAGCTGATCGGCGCCGGATACGTGTCGGGCGGCGCCGCCCTGATCGGCTGGATGGCGTACGCGGCCAAGCGAGCCGGCATAGCCCTGCATCTGTCGCATCCGCTCGAGTCGCTCGTCGTGGAAGACGGCCGTGTGAAAGGGGCCGTCTTTGCCGGTAACGGGCGAGCCGTGCGGATCGCGGTGCGTCACGGATTGATCCTCGCCACGGGTGGATTCGATCACAACGCCGCCTTGCGGGAGCAGTATCTCCCCGCAGCGGGCGTCGTGGATCATTCGTCCGGCACGTCCTCGAATACGGGGGACGGTCAGTTGGCGGCGCACAGAGCAGGCGCTGCGCTGGCTCGGATGGACGATGCATGGTGGGCGCCGTCGTGCCTCGTTCCCGGAGTGGGCCCGCTCATCGTGATCTTCGAGCGGGGCAAGCCGGGGCACATCATCGTCGACGCACGTGGGCAGCGGTTCACCAACGAGGCACAGCCGTACGGGGTCTTCGTGCGCGCCATGTTCGACGCGCAGCGGGCCAATGGAGCGGCGATTCCGGCGTACATGGTGTTCGATCAGACGTTTCGGGACCGGTATCCCGTCGGTCATCTGCTGCCGGGCATCACCCCGGAGAGCGCCATCGAATCCGGATTCCTCGCGCGAGCGCCGGACATCGACGCGTTGTGCGATCAGCTCGGTATCGACAAGGAGGGGTTGAAACAGACCCTCGTCCGGTTCAACGGTTTTGCCGTCCGTGGCGTCGACGAGGACTTCCATCGCGGCGAGGCCGCTTTCGATCGTTATGCCGGCGATCCGACCAATCGGCCGAATCCCTGCCTCGCTCCGATCACGAGACCTCCGTTCTATGCGCTCCGCATCTATCCCGGGGACCTCGGCGCGCATGGCGGCATCGCCACCGACGAGCATGCGCGCGCGTTGGATGAGACCGGAGAGCCGATCCGTGGTCTGTATGCTGCCGGCAATTGCGCCGCTTCAGCGCTCGGCGGCTTCTATCCTGGGGCCGGCGGGACCATCGGGCCGGCGATGACCTTTGCGTACATTGCTGCCAGGCACCTTGCCGGTGCGGCTGGGTGAGGGGAACGAGGTGGCGGATGAGGAGACGAGCATGCAGGAGGGGAGCGCGGGCGCTCGGGCACCATGCGCTGGCGGGGCGGCCAATGCGCAGGACCCGGTGAGAGGCGAGCTGTTGAACGTTGCCAGGGATACGCTCGCTCACGCCCGCGACAGGACCGTGCGTCTCGCGCCGGGAACGTTGGAGATCGAGGCCGCCCTCTATACCGATGTCGAGCGGTTCGAACGCGAGAGACGGCTGATCTTCCGACGGCTGCCCCTGGTCCTCGCCGCGAGCTGCGAGCTCCGTGAGCCTGGTCAGTACAAGACCCTGGAGGTTGCCGGCGTGCCGGTTCTGCTCGCTCGTGGCGGCGATGGCGTCGCCCGTGCGTTCCTCAACGCGTGCACCCATCGCGGTGCCATGGTTGCCGAGGGCCGCGGCGCGGCCTCCCGCTTCGTCTGTCCCTACCACGGCTGGACCTTCGACGGGGCAGGTGCCCTGGTCGGCGTCGCTTCGCGGCGGCACTTCGGAGACATCGACCCGGCCGCAATGGGCCTGAAGCAGTTCCCGCTGCTGGAGAAGGCGGGCCTCATCTGGGTGGTGCTCGACCCGGACTCCCAGCTGGACGTCGGTGCCTTTCTATCCGGCTACGACCGCCTGCTCGAGCACTTCGGTCTCGAGACGTGGCACTACGTCGACAGCCGCGTGCTCGTTGGTGCGAACTGGAAGCTGGCCTTCGATGCCCATCTGGAGTTCTACCATCTGCCCGTGCTGCACAAGGAGACGTTCGGTCCTGGAGTCAGCAACAGGACCCTCTACTATTTCTGGGGTCCGCACCAGCGGCTGACCCGTCCGGCGTACGACAGGAGCCGCACGTTCCCCGACAGCGCGGATCTGTTCGCACATGCGGATCGCCCGGAGAGTGAGTGGCCGATAGAGGCGATGCTGCTGGGGGAGTGGATCCTCTTCCCCCATGTTTCGATCAACAGTTTCTACGACGGCGGGCGCGGCGTGCTGGTCTCACAGATCTTCCCCGGTGATCGGGTCGATGAGTCCTATACCGTTCAGACCTATCTGATGGCGCAGCCGCCAGATGAGGCCGCCCGCGAAGCCGCCGGCCGGCTGTGTGATTTTCTGGCGCACGTGGTTGCCGACGAAGATCTACCGACGTCGGTCCGGCAGCAGCGGGCGCTGGCCTCGGGACTGATGCCTACGGTCTGCTTCGGGCGCAACGAAGGTGGGCTCCAGCACTTCCACCGCTGGCTGGAGCGTGTTCTGGCGACCG
>JAWLGU010000056.1:0-5990 GCA_041690675.1 Pseudomonadales bacterium
CTTCTTCCTGCGCCGGGTGGACGAGCTCATGGTGATCATGGAGCAGGAGGGGGTGAAGCTCGTCGAGATCATGCAGGGCGGGCCCGAGGAAGAGCCCCGCTTATGAACTTCCGGCGCCGGCAGCGCGAAGAGGCGGGGGTGGATCTGACGCCCCTCATCGACGTGGTGTTCCTGCTGCTGATCTTCTTCATGGTCTCCACCACCTTCATTCGCGAGACCCAGCTCAAGATCGACCTGCCGGAGGCCAGCGGCGAGCTCCAGGAGGTCGAGAACGACGTCATCGAGATCACCGTCGACCGTCGCGGGGATTACGCCGTCAATGGCCAGCTCCTGGTGAACAGCGAGATGGACACCCTGCTGCGGAGTCTGCGGGAAGTGCTGACGGAGCGTGAGCCCTCGGTGCGGGTCATCATCACCGCCGACGCCAACGCGGCACATCAGTACGTGGTGCGCGCCATGGACGCCGCCGGGCGGGTGGGCCTGTCGCGGGTGAGCATCACGACCCGGCAGCCGGAAGACGAAGAGTAACGGCCATGGATGCCAGGGAAGGCAAGCCCGCGGCCGTCGCCAATCCGGCCGGCGCAGAGGCTCCGGGCACGGCCGTCCCGGCGGGCGACTGGCAGACCTACAAGCGTCTGCTCGGCTACGTTCGCCCGTACTGGCCCCTGTTCCTGTTGTCGGTGGTGGGATTTCTCGTCGGCAGCGGCGCCGAGGCGTTCTTCGTCAAGCTGTTCGGCGACCTGATCGACGGCTGGGATCAGGTCGCGGTGGAGCCCGTGTACGCCATCCCGCTGCTGATGCTGGTGACGGTGGTGGTGCGCGCGCTGGGGGAGATCTCCGGCGAGCTGCTGCTCAGCCAGATCTCGTTCAGCGTCGTGCACAACGTGCGCACCCAGCTCTTCGATCAGCTGCTCAAGATGCCGAGCGCCTACTTCGACGCCAGCTCCCAGGGGCATCTGGTGTCGCGCATCACCTACAACGTGGCCCAGCTCAGGGACACCGGCACGGACGCTCTGAAGTCGCTCATTCAGGATGGGGCGAAGGTGCTGGTGTACGTGGGATACATGCTCTTTCTGAGCTGGAAGCTCACCGCCATCTTCGTCGCCACCGCGCCCCTGGTGGCCCTGGTGGTGATGTACGCCAGCCGGCGTTTCCGCCGCATCAGCCGGCGCATCCAGAGCTCCATGGGCGACGTCACCCACGTCACCTCGGAGGCGGTGACCGGCTATCGGGTGGTGCGCATCTTCGGTGGCGAGCGTTACGAGCGCGACCGCTTCCACCGGTCCAGCCGCTACAACCGCCGCCAGAACCTGCGGATGGTGGCCACCAAGGTCACCAGCACCCAGCTCGTCCAGATTTTCGTGGTGGCGGCGCTGGCGCTGCTCATCGCGCTGTTGTTCCGCCCGGAGATCGGCGGTGGCCTCACGACCGGTCAGGTGGTGACCTTCCTCGGCCTGGCGGGCATGCTCGCGAACCCCATCCGCAAGCTGTCCGAGGTCAACGCCCGGCTGCAGCGGGGGCTCGCCGCTGCCGAGGACATCTTCGGACAGATGGATCAGGCGCCGGAAGCCGATCAGGGCACGGTGGAGGTCGACCGGGTACGGGGGCATCTGGAGATCCGCCATCTGGACTTCGCCTACGAAGGTGCCGCGACGCCGGTGCTCAAGGACATCAACCTCACCATCGAGCCGGGGCAGACGGTGGCCCTGGTGGGGCGTTCCGGCAGCGGCAAATCCACCCTCGCCAGCCTCATACCCCGCTTTTACGAGCCCACGGGGGGCGAGATCCTGCTGGACGGCCGGCCGCTCGCCAGCTACACGCTGGGCTCGCTGCGCCGGCAGATCGCCCTGGTGACCCAGCAGGTGACCCTGTTCAACGACACCCTGGAGCGCAACATCGCCTACGGCACCCTGGCGGACGCGGATCCCGCCGCGGTGCGCGACGCGGTGGTGCGGGCCCACGCGGACGTGTTCATCGACGGTCTGCCGGAGGGCCTGAACACGGTGGTGGGGGACGACGGGGTGCTGCTGTCGGGCGGCCAGCGGCAGCGGGTGGCCATCGCCCGGGCCTTGCTCAAGGACGCGCCGCTGCTCATCCTGGACGAAGCCACCTCCGCCCTGGACGCGGAATCCGAGCGCCACATCCAGGCGGCACTGGAGGAGGTGATGCGGGGGCGCACCACCATCGTCATCGCCCACCGCCTCTCCACCATCGAGAAAGCGGACCTGATCCTGGTCATGGAGGACGGGCGCATCGTCGAGTCCGGCACCCACGCCTCGCTGCTGGAGCAGGGCGGCGCCTACGCGACCCTGTACGCCGCTCAATTCGAGGAGCCGGTGACCAAGGGAGAGAAGACCAGCCCCCGCCGGCGGCCGCCGTTGCCCCGCCCCACGCGGGCACCGTCGCCGGTGACCCGCGCCTGGTATTCCGACCGCCGCTGGATCCGCATGCTGAAACCCGCCTCCTGGCTCTTCCAGCGGGTGGCGGCGCGGCGCCGGCTCGCCCACCTCACCGGAACCCGCACGCCCTGGCGGGCGCCGGTGCCCGTGGTCGTGGTGGGCAACATCGCGGTAGGCGGTACCGGCAAGACGCCGCTGGTGATCTGGCTGGCCGGTTGGCTGCGCGAGCGGGGCTTCTCGCCGGGGATCGTCTCCCGCGGCTACGGCGGCCGCCGCCAGGGCGATCCCCTGCGGGTCCGCCCGGATACGGACCCGGAGCTGGCCGGGGACGAGGCGCCCGTCATCGCCGCCCGCACGGGGTGCCCTGTGGTGGTCTGCGCCGACCGGGTGCGGGCCGTGGAGCACCTGCTGGGCGCCACCGGGTGCGATCTGGTGATCGCCGACGATGGCCTGCAGCACTACGCGCTGGCCCGCACCGTGGAGATCGCCGTGGTGGACGGCAGCCGTGGCCTGGGCAACCGGCTGTGCCTTCCCGCGGGCCCGCTTCGCGAGCCGCCGGAACGGCTGGAGGAAGTGGATCTGGTGGTGGTGAACGGCGCATCGCTGGGGTTGCGCGAGGATGAGTGCGTCATGACCGTGGTGCCGCGCTGCTTCGTGCGCCTGGCCACCGGCGAGCGGGTGGATGTGCACGCGTTCGCCGCGCGCCACGACCAGGTGCACGCCGTGGCCGGGGTGGGCAATCCAGCCCGCTTCGCCCAGACCCTCGAGGATCTGGGCCTGAGGCCGCTGCTGCACCCGTATCCGGACCACCATCGCTATCAGGGTGGCGAGCTCGCGTTCGACGATGCCTGGCCGGTGGTCTGCACCGAGAAGGATGCGGTGAAGCTCCGGTTGCTGGATGATCTCCCCGATGACTGCTGGTACCTGGAGATCGACGTGGCGCTCGACGGGCCGGGCGAGGCCCGGGTGGGCGAGGTGATGAGCAAGCACGGGATCCTGCGCTCGTGAGCGACGCATTCAAGGTGGTGATACCCGCCCGTTATGCCTCCACCCGGCTGCCGGGCAAGCCTCTGGCGGATGTGGCTGGCACGCCCATGGTGGTGCGGGTGGCAGCCCGCGCGGCAGAGTCCGGTGCCGGGGACGTGGTGGTGGCCACGGACGACGAACGGGTACGGCAGGCGGTGGATGACGCCGGCTTCCGGGCCCGCATGACCCGCGCCGACCACCGCTCGGGTTCCGATCGCGTCATGGAGGTGGCCGAGGCGCTGGACTGGCCGGACGACGCCGTGGTGGTGAACGTGCAGGGGGACGAGCCGCTGATCCCGCCCCAGGTGATCCGCCAGGTGGCGGATCTGCTGCTGAATGATCCGGACGCCCGGGTGGCCACCCTGAGCTGCCCCATCCACGATCTGGCGGAAGTGTTCGACCCCAACGTGGTCAAGGTGGTCAGCGGCGCCGACGGTTTCGCCTTGTACTTTTCCCGCGCTCCCATTCCCTATGCCCGGGACGCCTTCGCGGCGCTCCCGGCGGGGGAGCGGCGGCAAGGTCCGGTGCCGGAGCACGGGCCCGTGCCGGAGGACGGGCCGTGGCGCCGGCATGTGGGCATCTACGCCTATCGGCTCGCCGCGCTGCGCGATTTCGTGGCGACGCCGCCGGGGCGGCTGGAGATTCTCGAGTCACTGGAGCAGCTTCGGTTGCTGGAGGCGGGGGTGCCGATTCGCGTCGCGGCGGCGGCGGCAGACGTGCCCGCAGGTGTGGACACGCCGGCGGACCTCGACCGGGTGAGGCAGCGGCTTGAACGTGCCTGAGCCGGTGGCGGGGCTCGTCAGCTACCGCCCTGAGTTTCTCGAGCGGAACGCCGCCTCGGCGTTGCAGACGTGCCTGATGGCCGCGGCTCCGTGGCGGCAGGAGTCGTTGAAGCTGTACGGGCGCGAGGTGGCCGTGCCGCGGCTGGTGGCCTGGTACGGCGATGCCGGAGTCAACTACCGATACTCCGGCGCCGACCACCGCTGTGACGGCTGGCTGCCCGAGCTCGAGCCCCTGGTCCGCGGGTTGGCGGCGGAGCACGGCCTGGTCAGCAACCTGGTGCTGGTGAACCGCTATCGCAGCGGAGCCGACTACATGGGTTGGCACACCGATGCGGAGCGGGGGCTGGGCAAGCGCATCGCCTCGCTGTCACTCGGCGCCGCCCGGCGCTTCCTGGTGCGGCCGCCCGGCGGCACCAGGTCGTGTGCCCTGGAGCTCGAGCACGGCTCACTGCTGCTCATGGACGGCGCCCTTCGCCACGCGCTGCCGAAGACCCGGCGCCCCGTGGCGGAGCGCCTGAACCTCACGTTCCGCTGGGTCGAGCCGGGCGTATGACCGGGGACAGCCTGAGCGCCGCCAACACCCTCGGCGTACCGTCCCGCGCGGACCGGGTGGTGGTGGCGCACAGCGCGAACGAGTTGGCGGAGCTGGCCGCCGACGCCCAGCGCCGCCGCCTGCCCTGGACGGTCCTCGGCGGCGGCAGCAACGTGGTGCTGCGCGCCCGGGTGCCGGGCGTGGTGTGCCTGGTGCGCTTGCGCGGCCGGCGTGTGGAGCCGGTCCGGGGCGGCGCGCGGATCACCGCGGCGGCGGGCGAGAGCTGGCACGAGTTGGTGCGGTTCTCCCTGGGACAGGGGCTCTCCGGGCTGGAGAACCTGGCGCTGATTCCCGGCTCCGTGGGCGCCGCGCCGGTGCAGAATGTGGGGGCATACGGGGTGGAGCTGGCCGACCGGTTCCTGAGCCTGCGGGCCCTGGACCCGCGGACTGGGAAGATTCTGCAGCTCGACCGCGACGACTGCGGATTCGGTTACCGGGACAGCCGCTTCAAATCGGCGGAAGCCGCCCACCTGGTCATTCTCGACGTGACCCTGGAGCTGCGGCGCGGCGGGGTGCCGGTGGTGGAGTATCCGGATCTGGCGCTGGAGCTGGAGCGGCTGGGCTGGGCGCGGCCGTCACCGGTCCAGGTGGCCGAAGCGGTGATCCGGGTGCGTCGGCGCAAGCTCCCCGACCCGCGGCGCGTGGGCAACGTCGGGAGTTTCTTCAAGAACCCGGAGCTCGAGCCGGCGGCGGGGCAGGCCTTGTGCCGCCGGTATCCCCAGCTCGTCTCCCGCGAGGGGACCGGGGGGCGGATCAAGCTCTCCGCTGCCCAGATCATCGACCTCTGCGGCTGGAAAGGCCGCCAGGTGGGCCCCGTCGCGGTCTGGCACCGGCAGCCGCTGGTGCTGGTGAACCGGGGAGGGGCCACCGGGCGGGACGTCCTCGCGGTGAGCGAGGACATCCGCGGCGACGTGGAGAGTCGCTTCGACGTGCGCCTGGAGCTCGAGCCCCGGGTGCTCGGTCAGGACTGATCCCCGGTCCTGGGCAGCACGCCCTGGGCCTTCAGCTCCGCCTCACGCTGGCGCCGCCGGACCTCCCTGGGATCGTTGTACGCCCGCTGCGGGCGGCGCGGTTGCTCGGGGGCCGGGGCGGGGCGCTCGGCCTCTGCGGCAGCTCCAGTCTCCGCCTCGGTCCGCTCTCGCTGCGGCTCGGAGGCGACCTCCGCGGCTGCCTCCTCTGCTGCCTCGGCGG
>JAWLGU010000056.1:6090-31945 GCA_041690675.1 Pseudomonadales bacterium
GCCTCGGCGGACGCCTCGGCAGGGCCCTCGGCGGGGGCCTCGCCCGGAGCCGGGGCGCTCTCCGCTGGTTCCATCGACGTCTCGGCCGCGGCTGCCGGCGCTATCGCCGACGCGACGGCCCGGTCGGCCGGGCTCGCCACAGCGGCTGCATCCGGTTCGCCGGTAGTCGGCTCGCCGGTATCCGCTGCGGGGGCCTCCGGCGCTCGCTCCGCGGATTGGGGGCGAGGGGGCTTGGGCGGGCCGTCCTCGAGCTTGGAGCGGTCGCGTTTCGGCATGCGCTTGCTGGCCGCCAACGCCTCCGGCGAAGGCCGGCGTTCCTCGAGGGGAATGATCTCAGCCTGCGGTGCCGGCATCTCGGTGGCCGGAATGTCCTTGTCCGTGGACTCCCGGGCACCAGCCTCCGCGGAACGGCCGCGCCCGCCGCGGCGGCGCCGCGAACGGCCTTCACCGCTGCGGGCCTGGTCCTTGTCGTGCTCCTCGCCGGCCGACCGGGTTCGCTGCGCCTCGTCCTCGCGGCGGCCGTTGCCGCGGCGACCGGACGTCCGGGTGCCTTCCTCCTGCCGGTCCGTCTCCACGGACTTCGGCTCCTGGCCGGCTTCGCCCCGGCTGCGCGGGGGACGACGCCGGGAACGCCGGCCGCCTTCCCGGGCGTTGCCGTCGGCCGCTTGCTCGCGTCGCGCTCCGCCGTTGCGGCTGTCGTCGCGCTCGGCCGCCGGCTGGGCGGGCGCCGCCGCGGCGGCCTTCGCGGGTGGCGCTTCGGCCATCTCGAGGCCGGTCCCGAAGAGCGTGGCCGTAATGCGCTGCAGCAGACCCGGGCGAGGTGCCGTGAGGGCTGCCGGAGTCGGCTCGGGGGCCGGCGCAGCGGCCGCTTCGGGGGCTTCGGCCGCCGGCCTCGGCCGCGGTGCCGGTTTGCTGGGGGCGATGGCCTGCACCGCCGCCTGGCGGGCCACCGGTGCCGGCTCCCGCGGCATGTCCACTTCGACCTGCTGGGCGCCGACGTCGGTGAGGGTGTAGCTCGGTACCTCCATCTCCTCGGCCACCTGGTCGTCGCGGATGCGCTGCACCTCGTACTGTGGCGTCTCCAGGTTCACGTTGGGGATGATGACGATGTGCGCCCCCGTGCGCTGCTCGATCTGATACACGTCGCTGCGCTTCTCGTTCAGCAGGTAGGCGGCGATGTTCAGGGGCACCAGGGCGCGAATCACCGAGCTGCGCTCCTTCAGGGCTTCTTCCTCCATGACCCGGAGGATGGCCAGCGCCAGGGAACGGGTATCGCGGATGCGCCCCTGGCCGCTGCAGCGCGGGCATACCTCGGTGGTGAGATCCTCGAGCGACGGGCGCAGGCGCTGGCGTGACATTTCCAGGAGCCCGAACCGGGAGATGCGGCCCACCTGGACTCGGGCCCGATCGGCCTCCAGGGCTTCACGCATCTTGTTCTCCACGGAGCGCTGGTTCTTGGCGCTGGCCATGTCGATGAAGTCGATGACGATGAGCCCGCCCACGTCCCGCAGTCGCAGCTGGCGGGCGATCTCCTCGGCCGCTTCCAGGTTGGTGTTGAGGGCCGTTTCCTCGATGTCGGCGCCCTTGGTTGCCCGGGCGGAATTGATGTCGATGGAGACCAGGGCCTCGGTGGGATCGATGACCAGGCTGCCCCCGGACGGGAGCCGCACCGTGTGGCGGAAGGCGGTCTCGATCTGGCTCTCGATCTGGTAGCGGCTGAACAGCGGAATCGGATCGGCGTAGAACTTGACCTTGTCGGCGTAGTGGGGCATCACCTGCTCGATGAAGGTCTTGGCCTCCTCGTACGCCTCCTTGCCGTCGATGAGCACCTCGCCGATGTCGCGGCGCAGGTTGTCGCGGATGGCGCGGACGATGACGTTGTTTTCCTGATAGATCAGGGCCGGCGCCTTTTCCTCGGCCTCGGCCTTCTTGATGGCTTCCCAGAGCTGCAGCAGGTAGTCCAGATCCCACTGCAGTTCCTCGGCGCTGCGGCCGACGCCCGCGGTGCGGACGATCACCCCCATGCCTTGGGGGATCTCCAGTTGACTCAGGGCCTCCCGCAGTTCCTCACGGTCGTCGCCCTCGATGCGCCGGGAAATGCCCCCGGCGCGCGGATTGTTGGGCATGAGCACCAGGTAACGGCCGGCCAGGCTGATGAACGTGGTGAGCGCCGCCCCCTTGGTGCCGCGTTCTTCCTTGTCCACCTGCACCAGCATCTGCTGGCCTTCGGAGATGACGTCCTGGATCATGGTTCGGCCGCCGCCGTTCTCCGACTTCTCCTTGCCGGAGAAATACTGGCGGGCGATTTCCTTCAGCGGCAGAAAGCCGTGACGCTCCGAGCCGAAGTCGACGAAGGCCGCTTCCAGGCTCGGCTCCACCCGGGTGATCCGGGCCTTGTAGATGCTCGCTTTCTTCTGCTCGCGCTCGCGGTTCTCGATGTCCAGGTCGTAGAGCTTTTGCCCGTCTACCAGGGCGACACGCACCTCTTCGGACTGCGTGGCGTTGATCAGCATTCGTTTCATACGTCGAATCCCTCTGTGAGAGCGCCCGGTGGCGCTCGATGCTACGGAGGGCGAAACGAGGCGAGGCCGGAACCTCGTTCAGGACGGCCGGCTGTGGAGAACCAATCGTCGGCTGGCGGGGGCACGGACACCGCGAGGTCTGGGCCCGTACGCCGGTGGGCGAGGGGTCTGGTCGAGGCTCATGTCAGGGTTCGTCGCGGCGGAATGGGCCACCGCGGAAAATACTGTCGTCCTCGCGTCGATTTCTCGCGATCTATCGCCGGCTCGCGCGCCGCGGTACCTTCGGGCCGCGGATCTTGCTCTCCGCAGCGGGTGGCGCCGCTTCGCTCGACCTGTTCTACCTGTCTGGTCTGTCGTCCAATCCAGGTTCTTCTGCGCCCGCCCTGGCCTGTGGCGGCAATTCGGTGGTTGCCGCCGCCATGCAGCCGGCGCAGACTGCGTCGTTTCTGCCTCACGAGATGGCGCCGGTGACAATGGGCCCGTCAGGGCCTGCCGCTCCGCAACCGGCGGAGCACGGCACATCTCTGTTGCGTTTCGCCCTACCGTTGGCTTAACTGAAACACTCTTGATGGTTGTTCAAGCGGTTCTTGGTTACGCTTCTCCGGTCGCGGCTTCTCTTTCCATCCGAGCCCCGTCCACGTGTGCGCTGAAGTCGGGTGTCGTCGTACCTACCCTTCGCACCTTCGCCTACCGAGCCCCTGGGGGAAGCGCCGCCACCGGCAACGGGCCTTCTCGGTGATGAATGACACCGAGAGGCGGATCGATAGTAGCAGTCCTAAGTAAGTGCTTCAAACCCCTGAAAAAAATTCTTTGATCGATGGACGGCCCTGATACTTCGGCGAATCGCCCGGCAGCACGCCGGCTCATCGTGCGCCAGGACGCGGGTCAACGCGTGGACAACTTCCTGATGCGCGAGCTCAAAGGCCTGCCCAAGAGCCGGATCTACCGCATGCTGCGCACCGGCGAGGTGCGGGTGAACGGTGGCCGGGTGAAGCCCACCCACCGGCTCGCGCCCGGCGACGAGGTGCGCATCCCGCCGCTGTTCGGCCTCGCCGAGAGCGGGGGCAGTGAAGGTACGTTCATCGGCAGCGGCCTGCTGGCTTCCCTGGAGCGCGCGGTGGTGTTCGAGGACGAGGACCTACTGGTGCTGAACAAGCCGGCGGGGATGCCGGTGCACGGTGGCAGCGGATTGTCGTTCGGGGTCATCGAGGCGTTGCGCCGTCTCTACCCCGATGCGGATCTTGGGCTGGCGCATCGCCTGGATCGCGACACCTCCGGCTGTCTGCTGGTGGCGAAGTCACGGCGGGTGCTGCTGGAGCTGCATCGGGCCCTGCGGGAGCGTGAGGTCAAGAAACATTACGTCGTAGCCGTCCACGGCGTCTGGCCGCGGCGGCTCACTACGGTCCGGCTGCCCCTCGAGCGGTATCTGACCGCGTCCCAGGAGCGGCGGGTCCGGGTGGCGGCGGCAGGCAAGGCCAGTCGCACCGATTTCGCTATCCTCGAGCAGGCGGGGCAGGGGACGTTGCTGGAAGCTCGCCTGCACACGGGGCGCACCCACCAGATCCGGGTGCATGCTCAGGCCAGCGGTCACCCGGTGATGGGCGACGAGAAGTACGCGGGGCGGGATCAGCTCGCCCTGGCCCAGGCCCTCGGCATTCGCCGGCTGTGCCTGCACGCCAGCGAGCTCGTGCTGTTTCGCGGGGGCCAGCGGGTGCGCTTTCAGGCGCCGCTGCCCGAGGATTTCGCCGCCGCCTGGGCCGCGATCGCCGGCGCGGGCTCGCGCACGCGTGAGCGCCCGACTCAGTGAGTCGGCCGGCTCCTCGAGTCACCCCAGCAGTCGCACCCCGGCGCGGCGCAGCATGCGGCACAACTCGATCAACGGCAGCCCGATGAGAGCCGTGGGATCGTCGCTCTCGATGGCTTCGAACAGGGCGATGCCCAGCCCTTCGGACTTGAAGGCGCCCGCGCAATCCAGCGGCCGCTCACGGGCCACGTAATCCTCGATCTCGCACGGCCGCAGATCGCGGAATCGCACCCGGGTCACCACCTCCGCACATTGGGCTTGGCCGCTGCCGGCGTCGAGCAGGCACAATCCGGTGCGGAAGTCGACCGCGTGGCCGGAGAGGGCTTCGAGCTGACGGCAGGCCCGCTCGGGGGTGCCCGGCTTGCCGAGAATCTCGCTGCCGAGCACCGCCACCTGGTCCGAGCCGATGACCAGAAGACCGGCGGGGTCGGCGCCGGCCTCGCGCAGCTCGGCGGCCACCGCCGCTGCCTTGCTGCGCGCCAGCCGCGTCACCAGGGCCTCGGGGGCCTCGCCGGGGAGCGGCGACTCGTCCACGTCCGGGGCCCGGGTTTCGAACTCGAGCTCGAGCCGCGCCAGCAGCTCCGCCCGGTAGCGGGAGCTCGACGCCAGAACCAGCCTGCTCACGAAATCACGTCTCCGCTGCGTGAAAGAAGGAAAAACATTCGAAATTCTAGGCGCTTACGTCGTCCATCAAACAGCAATTGGCGCTTTACAGGCGGGGTCGGCATACCTATGATTGCGCCCGCTATGAATACCCGCCCCGATGAGCGTCTGCCTTACCTGGATCTGGCCAGGCAGGGTGCCCGGGTCGTGCGCTCGGTGCAAGCGGCTGACTTGCAGCGGCTCGCTGCTGTAGCGCCGGGTCAGGGCAGGTTGCACGTCGAGATGACCTTCTCCCTCGATGAGCACGGCCGTCCGTGGGTGAAAGGTTCGGCGGAAACTCGGGTGGACGCCACCTGTCAGGGCTGCCTGGAGCATTTCGAACGCACCCTGCGAGCGGATTTCGAGCTGTGCATCGTCAGGAACCCTGCGGTCGCCAGCGCACTCGCGAACGAGCTGGACGTGCTGGTGGCGGACACCGACGCGGTGACCATCGCCGACGTGGTGGAAGACGAGCTGATCCTCGGCGTGCCCGAGCGTCTGTGCACCGAGTTGCCGTGTCCGCACGCGCCGGCCCTCAGCTACCCCGCGCCGGATGCGCCTGAGCCGGAAGCGGAGGAGAATCCGTTCCACGTGCTGTCGGTGCTGAAGCGGTAGATCAGGCAGAGTTATTTCTTTTGGAGGCCCCATGGCAGTTCAGCAGAACAAGAAGTCCCGCTCGCGCCGCGACATGCGCCGTTCCCACGACGCCCTGTCGAAGCCGGCCCTTTCCATCGAGCCCACCACCGGGCAGACCCACCGGCGTCACCACGTGAGCGCTGACGGTTACTACCGCGGCCGCAAGGTCATCGAAGGCACCGACTGACCCCGAGCCCGCTTAAGGGATCGAACCGGCCCGGTGACGACTCGTCCTCGCATCGCCGTGGACGTCATGGGCGGGGATGGAGGGCCCGAGGTCACCGTTCCCGCCGCGGCGGCGTTCGCTCACCGCGCCGAGCTGATCCTGGTTGGGGATGAGCGGCGCATCCGCGCGGCGCTCGCCGGTGGCGACGAAGACATCGCGATTCATCACGCCGCGGAGCACGTGACCGCCGGCGACAACCTCGCGGACGTGCTGCGCCGCAAGCCCGATTCCTCCATGCGTCAGGCATTGCTGCTGCACGCGCTCGGCCAGGCGGACGCCGTGGTCTCCGGCGGCGACACCGCCGCGCTCATGGCGCTTTCCCGTTCTCTGCTGGACATGGTCCCGGGCATCGACCGGCCCGCCATCTGCAAGGACCTCCAGGGGATGGAAGGGCCGTTCTGGATGCTCGACCTGGGCGCCAACGTGGAGTGCAGCGCCCGGCATCTGCAGCAATTCGCCCACATGGGGGCGATGGCGGCCCGCTACGTGGGCGGAGTGGCGGCGCCACGGGTGGCGCTGCTGAACATCGGCACGGAGTCCCGCAAGGGGCCTGCGCGGCTGCAGGAGGCGGCCGAGGTGCTGCAGGACGATCCGCTCATCGACTACGTCGGGTTCGTGGAGGGCAACACGCTGTTCTCGGGTCGCGCCGACGTGGTGGTGACGGACGGATTCACCGGCAATGTGGCGTTGAAGTCCATCGAGGGTGCGGCGCGAATGGCGGGCCACCTGGTGCGGACCTGGCTGGACGGTCTGGGGCCTCTGGAGCAGGCGGCCATGGCACTGGCGCGCAGCAAGCTGCAGGCTCTGCGCCACGAGCTCAATCCTCAACGCTATAATGGCGCCAGCTTCGTCGGGCTGAGCGGTGTGGTGGTGAAGAGCCACGGCTCTGCGGATTCGGAAGGGTTCCAGAGCGCCATTCGCGAGGCCCTGCTCGAGGTGGAAGCGCGCATTCCCGTCAGGCTGGCGGCGGAGTGCCAGGCTCCCGGCTGACGGGGTGACAAAAATATCAACGCGCCGCCCTGGCGAACGGGGCTGGAGATACGTCGAGAAGGAGGTGGCGATGTCGCTCGGCTTCGTTTTTCCCGGACAGGGCTCGCAATCCGTGGGGATGCTGGCGGACATCGCCGCCGAATACCCCCAGGTGCAGGAGCACTTCGAACAGGCCGGCGAGACCATCTCGCGGCCCCTGTGGCGGCTCGTCAGCGAGGGGCCGGATACGGAGCTGGTGCGGACGGAGATCACGCAACCCGCTCTGCTCACTGCCAGCGTCGCGCTCTGGGCGATCTGGTGTTCCGAAGGGGGCGAACGCCCCGCCTGCGTCGCCGGCCACAGCCTCGGCGAGTATTCGGCCCTGGTGTGTGCCGGCGCGCTGGATTTCGCCGCCGCGGTGCGGCTGGTGCATCGGCGCGGGCAGCTCATGCAGGAGGCGGTGCCTCAGGGGGAGGGCGCCATGGCGGCCATCCTGGGTCTCGACGACGCGCAGGTCGAGCAGGCCTGCAGTCAGGTGCAGGGCGTGGTGTCCGCGGCCAACTACAATGCGCCGGGGCAGGTGGTCATAGCCGGCTCCGCCGCGGCAGTGCAGGCCGCTGCCGAGCGCTGCAAGGAGCTGGGCGCGCGACGTGCTCAACTCCTTCAGGTGAGCGGACCGTTCCACTGCGAGCTGATGCGGCCGGCGCAGGAGGCGTTTGCCGACGAGCTCGCCGCGGTGGAGCTGCGGGCGCCGGAGATCCCCGTGGTGCAGAATGTGGATGCGGCGGTGGCCGCCGATGCGGATTCGCTGCGGCGGAAACTGCTCGAGCAGATCTCGCGGCCGGTATTGTGGAGCGCCTGCGTGCGAACCATGGCACAGCGGGGCGTGGACCGGCTGGTGGAATGCGGCCCGGGACGGGTGCTCTGCGGTCTGATCAAGCGTATCGACAAGTCCCTCGACGCGGCCGACACGAATACCCTGGATGCCCTGCGTCAGGCGCTGGGGCGGGAGTGAGCGCATGAGTGACGACAAGAATGCCAACGCACGCGTGGCTCTGGTGACCGGCGCGTCCCGAGGAATCGGCCGGGCCATCGCCGAGCGGCTGGCCGCCGATGGCTACCACGTAGCGGGCACGGCGACCACCGAGGAGGGCGCCGAATCGATCGCGCAGGCTCTGGGCGGCGCCGGGCGCGGCCTGGTGATGCGGGTGGACGACGCGGCGTCCGTCGACGCGGCCTTCGACCTGCTGCAGGGGGATTGCGGCCTGCCGCTCGTGGTGGTCAACAACGCCGGCATCACCCGGGACAACCTGCTGCTGCGCATGAAGCCGGAGGAGTGGGATGCGGTGGTGCAGACCAACCTCGGCGCGCTGTTCCGGGTGATCAAGCCGGCGCTTCGCGGCATGATGAAGGCCCGCTGGGGACGCATCGTCAACCTGAGTTCCGTGGTGGGTCGCATGGGGAACGCCGGCCAGAGCAACTACGCGGCCAGCAAGGCGGGGGTGGAAGGATTCACCCGGTCCCTGGCCCACGAGGTGGCGAGCCGGGGCATCACGGTCAATGCGGTGGCTCCCGGTTTCATCGAGACCGACATGACCGGCGAGCTCACCGACGACCAGGTGGCGGCCATGCGGGAGCGCATTCCGCTGGGGCGCATGGGCTCGGTGAGCGACGTCGCCCACGCCGTGTCGTTCCTCGCGAGTGACGCCGCCGGCTACATCACGGGAGAGACGCTGCACGTGAACGGGGGGTTGTACATGGCATGAGAAGGCTACCGCGCAGGCGGTAGATGGCACCCGCGGATGGCGAGAATCGCTACAAAAAACAGCGAGTTAGTCAAGCCGCACGGCGGGTGGGCTTTGCTTGAATTGGGTATGCGCCCTCTATAGAATGCGCGTCGCCCTGCACCCCAGGAACCTGATTGGGAGATAACCGCCGCATGAGCAGCGTAGAAGAACGTGTGAAGAAACTCATTTGTGAGCAACTCGGGGTCAAAGAAGACGAAGTGAAGGACGATGCTTCGTTCGTCGAAGACCTCGGCGCTGACTCGCTGGACACCGTCGAGCTGGTGATGGCCCTCGAAGAGGAATTCGAGACCGAGATCCCCGATGAAGAAGCGGAGAAGATCACCACCGTCAAAGAAGCCATCGACTACATTCTGGCCCACCAGTAAAGGAACACTTCCCGCTGCCTCCGCCGGAAGCCGCACTCTCGAGGCAGTGCGGCTTCTTGCTTTTGGGCCGACGTACATGGAACCGACGACATGAGCAAGCGACGCGTAGTGGTGACAGGGATGGGCATGCTGTCGCCCATCGGCAACGATGTGGCGACGAGCTGGCAGAATGCCCTGGCCGGTAAGAGCGGTGCCGCGCCCATCGAAGCATTCGATACCAGCGAGTACGCCGTGCGCTTCTCGGCGTCGGTGAAGGGTTTCGATCCCTCCGACTATCTCGACCGCAAGGAAGTGCGGCGTATCGATCCGTTCATCCAGTACGGCATGGTGGCGGCCATTCAGGCGGTCCAGGATGCGGGCCTGCCGGATCATCCGGACGACGCTCACCGCTACGGCCTCGCCATCGGCTCGGGCATCGGCGGCATCAACACCATCGAAGAGACCCACAGCACGCTGCTGGAAAAGGGTCCGGGTCGGGTCTCGCCGTTCTTCGTGCCGGCGAGCGTGATCAACATGATCTCGGGCAACCTGTCCATCCGCTACGGCTACAAGGGCCCGAACATCGCCGTGGTGACAGCGTGCACCACGGGTACCCACAACATCGGTCTCGGCGCCCGCATGATTCAGAACGGTGATGCCGACGTCATGGTGGTGGGTGGCGCCGAGCAGGCTACGTCGCCCATTACCGTGGCGGCTTTCGCTTCCATGAAGGCCCTCTCCACCCGCAACGATGCGCCGGAGAAGGCCAGCCGCCCCTGGGACAAGGACCGCGACGGCTTCGTGCTGGGCGACGGTGCCGGGGTGCTGGTGCTCGAAGAGTACGAGCGCGCCAAGGCCCGGGGAGCGAAGATCTACTGCGAGCTGGCGGGCTTCGGCATGAGCGGTGATGCCTACCACATCACCGGTCCCACGGAGGACGGGGAGGGCTCCGCTGCCTCCATGCAGAACGCCTTGAACGACGCCGGGATGAATCCGGAGGACATCGACTACATCAACGCCCACGGCACCTCCACCCCCCAGGGCGACGTCTCCGAGACCCGCGGCATCAAGCGGGTCTTCGGCAACGACACCAAGGTCGCCGTCAGCTCCACCAAATCCATGATCGGGCACCTGCTCGGCGCCGCGGGCTCCGTGGAGGCCATCTTCACCATTCTGGCGATCCGGGATCAGGTGTTGCCGCCCACCATCAACCTGGACGAGCCGGGTGAGGGCTGCGATCTGGACTACGTGCCGCACACGGCGCGCGATGCGCGGGTGCGGGCTGCGCTGTCCAACTCGTTCGGGTTCGGCGGTACCAACGGGACGCTCCTGTTCCGGCAGGTCTGAGGCGTTCCCTCGTGTAGAATCGCGCCATGGTGTGCGGATTCTCTTAAGCGTTGAAGCTCTGGCGCAAAGCTCTGCTGCTGACCCTCGTGCTTGCCGGCTGCGTGGCGGGCGCGGCGGCGTGGTACGCGCTGCACTGGAACCGGGCCCCGCTGGGCGGGGCGCAGGAGACCGTGGTGACGCTGCAGCGGGGGGAGGCGTTCAGTCGCTTCGCGCACCGTCTCCACGGGCTCGGCATCATCGAGCATCCCCGGCTCTGGAGCACGATGGCGCGACTGTCGGGGGAAGCCAGGCGGGTGCAGGCCGGCGAGTACCGGATCACCGCGGAGGACAGCCCCGCCAGCGTCCTCGAGCGCCTGGTCGCGGGGCAGGTGGTCACCTACGACGTGAAGATCCTGGAAGGCTGGACCATCATGCAGGCGTTGGCCATGCTGTGGAGTCACCCGCAGCTCGAACGCGAGCTGCACGGCGTCACCGTGCACACCCTGCTCGGGCAGCTCGGCCTGCCGGAAGGGCACGCCGAGGGCTTGTTCTTCCCCGACACCTACCACTTCGTCCGCGGCGACAGCGACGCCGACGTGCTGCGCCGGGCCTACGGCCGCATGTCGGAGCTGCTGCAGAGCGAGTGGGCGGAGCGGGACGCCGGCCTGCCGTACGACTCGCCCTACGAGGTGCTCATCGCCGCGTCGCTGATCGAGAAGGAGACCGGCCAAGACCAGGACCGGCCCATCATCAGCCAGGTGTTCGCGCTGCGCCTGCAGCAGGGCATGCGGCTGCAGACGGACCCCAGCGTGATCTACGGCATCGGCCAGGTCTTCGACGGCAACCTGCGGCGCCGCGACCTGCGGGGCGACACGCCCTACAACACCTACCTGCACCGCGGCCTGCCGCCCACGCCCATCGCCTTGCCGGGCGCCAGCTCCATCCACGCTGCGCTGCATCCCGCGGACGGCGACTACCTGTACTTCGTCAGCCGCGGTGATGGCAGCAGCGAGTTCTCGGTGAGCCTGGACGAGCACGAGCAGGCCGTGCGCCGGTACCAGCTGCGATGAGCGTCTCGAGCCGCGGGCGGGCAGCATCATGAGCGACCGGGGCCGGTTCATCACGCTGGAAGGGGGCGAGGGGGTGGGTAAGTCCACCAACCTGGCCTTCGTGGCGGAGCGTCTCGCGGCGGCGGGCGTGAAGGTCATCACCACCCGGGAACCGGGGGGGACGCCGCTGGCGGAAGCCATTCGCCGGCTGCTGCTCGAGGTCTCCGAGGAACCCATGGCGGAGCTCACCGAGCTGCTCCTGGTGTTCGCGGCCCGGGCCCAGCATCTGGCCCGGGTTATCGAGCCGGCCCTGGAACGGGGCACCTGGGTGGTCTGCGACCGCTTCACCGACGCCACCTACGCGTACCAGGGCGGCGGCCGTGGGCTGAGCCAATCGGTGATCGCCCAGCTCGAGAGGTTGGTGCAGCGCGGCCTGGAGCCGGATCTGACGCTGTATCTCGATCTGCCGCTGGAAGCGGCGGAAAAGCGTCTCGGGGATCGCGAACGGGATCGCTTCGAGCGGGAACACCGGGCGTTCTTTCAGCGCGTTCGGGAGGCCTATCTGTCCCGTGCGGCCGCTCGCTCCCGATTCCGGGTCATCGATGCCGACGGCTCGATCCCCGAGGTACAGCGCCGGCTCGCTCGCGCCCTCGACGCCTTCATGGCGGAGTCCACACGGTGAGCTCGCTGCCCTGGCAGGGGCCCCTGGCGGAGCACGTACGCCAGCGCCTGGCGGGTCCGGGAATGCCGCACGCCGTGCTGGTATCCGGGCCGCCGGGCTGGGGGGACGAGGCGTTCGCCAATTGGCTGGCGCTCTACCTGCTGGGGGAGGAGCGGGACTTGGACGGGTCGACCCTGGCTCACCCGGACCTGCGCTGGATCCGTCCCGAGGGCGCGGTGATCAAGGTGGACGCGGTGCGCGAGCTCGCCGAATTCACCCACGGCACGCCTCAGGCGGGCCCGCGCAAGGTGGTGGTGCTGGCCGCGGCCCACTGCCTGAACCGTAACGCCGCCAATGCCTTGCTCAAAACCCTGGAAGAGCCCCCCCCGGGCACCCACCTGGTGCTGGCGAGCTGCCATCCCGGACGCCTGCTGCCGACGGTACGGAGCCGCTGTCAGTCACTGGTGATCCGTCCGGACCCCGCCGCGGCCCGCGCCTGGCTCGAGGAGCGGGTGGCGGCGCGCGGCGGCGCCGACGACCTGGAGCGCCAGCTGTTCGAGCACGGAGGCGCGCCGGTGGCGGTGATGGAGGCGGTGGAAGCGGGGGAGCGGCCGCTGGAAGACCTGCTGCGGCGGGCCCTGGAGGAGCCCGGTGCCAGCGGCGTGGCGAAAGCCTTGCTGGAACGCAACCTGACGGATGCCCTGGCCCGCTGGTATCGCTATCTGCTGGCGCTGGCGGCTGGCACGTGGAGCCTGGAGCGGCTGGGGCCGGTCTCGACTCGGGCGGTCATGGGGTTTGCCGACGAGCTCGTCTGGGCGCGCCGCCAGCTCGTGTCCTCGAACAGCGCCAACGAGCGGCTGCTGGCGGAGCGGCTGGTGGAGCGCTGGCGCCGCCTGGCGAGGCGCCAGGGGGTGAACTCGGTCACCGCGCGGCGCAGATCTCTGTGACCCTCGTCTCAGGCGGCGCGTTGACAGCCCCGGGGCGGCTGCGCAAGATGACGGCTCGGAACAGGGACTCGGCGCCATGAACGGCAAACGCGGTGCCCGCAACGGCATCCTCTCGCTGGCCATCAAGGACAAGGCCGTGCTGTACGCGGCCTACATGCCGTTCGTTCGCAACGGTGGTCTGTTCATCCCCACAAAGAAGGAGTACGAGCTCGGCGACGAGGTCTTCATGCTCCTGAACCTCATGGACGAGGCCGAGAAGATTCCGGTGGCCGGCAAGGTGGTCTGGGTCACGCCCAAGGGCGCTCAGAGCGCCCGTGCGGCGGGCATCGGCGTCCAGTTCAACGACCAGGACGACGTGGCCCGCACCAAGATCGAAACCTACCTGGCGGGCGCGCTGCAGTCGGACCGCCACACCCATACCATGTGAGCCGGCGATTCGCCCAACCTTGCTCGTCGATTCCCACTGTCATCTGAACTATCTGGAGGCCCCGGAGGCGCGCCTGCGGGCCGCCCGCGAGCGCGGCGTGCAGGGATTTCTCTGCATCGGCGTGGACCGCGCGGGCATCGACCAGGTGATCGCGCTGGCCGAGGCACACCCGGACGTCTGGGCGTCGGCGGGTCAGCACCCGGACGCGGCCGCCCAGGATCCGGGTTGGATCGAGGAACGCCTCACCCATCCCAGGGTGGTCGCGGTGGGGGAAACCGGCCTCGATTACTTCCACGAAGCGGACCCGGATGCCCGGCGCCTCCAGCAGGAGCGTTTCGACCTCCAGTTGGCGTTGGCGGGACGGCACGACCTGCCCGTGGTGATTCATACCCGCGCGGCCGAGGCGGACACGCTGGCCCGGTTGCGCGCCCATCCGGGCGTCACCGGGGTGCTTCACTGCTTCACCGAATCCTGGGAGCTCGCGGCCGCCGCGCTGGATCTCGGCTATTACGTCTCCATTTCCGGCATCGTCACGTTCAGGAACGGCGAGAACGTGCGGGCGGTGGCCCGGCGGGTGCCGGAGGATCGTCTGCTCGTGGAAACGGACAGCCCGTGGCTGGCGCCCGTGCCCCATCGAGGCCGGCCCAACGAGCCGGCCTTCGTGGTGGATACGGCGAGCTTTCTCGCCGAGCTGCGCGGCCAGAGCCCGGACGAGTTGGCGCGGACCACCGGTGCCAACTTCTTCAGGCTGTTCCGGCGCGCGGCGCCTCAGAACTCCTCTTCGTAGAGGCGGTAGTGGGTCTCGGTCATGCCCATGGCCCGGTAGGTGGCCATGGCGCCCGTGTTCTCCCTTTCGACGTACAGCCGCAGCCCGCACGCCTGTTCGTCCTGGCGGGCCAGCGCGCGCACGTGCTCGTGCAGCGCCCGATAGACGCCGCGGCGCCGGTGTGCCGGAACCACGTACACGCTCTGAATCCACCAGAAGCGACCGTTGCGCCAGTCGCTCCACTCGAAGGTGACCATGAGGCTGCCCGCTACCTCGCCGTCACGCTCGGCCACCAGGTAGAAGCCCTCCTGGGGATGGGTCAGCAGGTACGTCACGCCATCGCGCAGGGTGGGCACGTTCAGGCCCTTGTCCTCACTCTCCGCGGCCATGGCGCGGTTGAACTCCACCAGCAGCTCCAGATCCTGGGGAGTGGCGAGCCTTACGGCGAGGCTTTCGGTGGAGTCCGTGGCGTTGCTCATAGGTGTCGTCCGAAGAAGTCCAGCAGCAGATTGAATCGGTGAATGGAGACGTCGCGCTCCTGCAGCGCGTGCTTGGCGCCCGGGTAGGTCATCATCTCGAACGGCAGCATCCGTGATTGCAGGGCGCGGAACAGCCGGGTGCTGTGGGTGAACAGCACGTTGTCGTCCGCCATGCCGTGGACGATCAACAGCCGGCTCGCGGGTCCGCCCGCGAGCCCTTCGGCGAGTCCGTCGAGGTGCGAGAGCACCGAGCTCGCGCGGTAACCGTCCGGGTTCTCCTGGGGCGTGCCCAGGTAACGCTCCGTGTAGTGGGTGTCGTAGAGTGGCCACTCCGTGACCGGCGCCACCGCCACCCCGGCCTTGAACACCTCCGGCGCCTGCATCAGGCACATGAGGGTCATGTAACCGCCGTAGCTGTGGCCGAAGACGCCGATGCGCCTGGAGTTTACCCAGGGCAGGCCGGCGAGAAACCGCGCCCCCACTACCTGGTCGCGCACCTCCGCGTCGCCCAGTCGCCGGTGGATCGGCGCCTCGAAGCGTCGCCCGCGGTTGCCGGAACCGCGGTTGTCCAGCTCGAGGACTCCGTACCCGTGCTGGCAGAGCAGCTGCAGCAGGAGCGGCGCCCACTCGTTGCGCACCCGTTGCACTCCGGGCCCGCCGTAGACGTAGACGATCACCGGAAAACCGCCGTCGGGCATCGTGCCGGCCGGGGCGGTCAGGCGATAGTGCAGGCGCTGGCCGTCCTCGGCGACGAGGGTGCCGAGCTGCGGGGTGACGTGGGCGTCGGCGAACGGGAAGTAGGGGTGCTCAGGCTCGACCCGTTCCTCGCTCAGAACCCGCAGTACGGCAGTGTCCGCGGCGCCCGGCGTCAACGTCAGCAGGTCCAGCCGCGCCGGTACCGCGAGGCTCCCGAAGCGATCCAGCACCTGCAGGCCGTGGCGGTCCACCACCGGCTCGTGCCAGCCCGGATCCCGAGTGAGCCGCCGTGGCGCCGAGCTGCCGTCCAGCAGCACCTCGTACAGGTGCTGCTCCGTCGGCGTCTCGAACCAGCCGGTCACCAGGGCGCGTTCCCGGTCGGCCCACAGCACGCCGTTCACGCGACTTTCGCCGGTGGTCAGCGCCCGTCCCTCGCCCCCCTCGTAGAGGTACAGATGGCTGCAGCCGGTGCGCTCCGATGTCCACAGAAACGGCGGCGGCCCGTCGCCGGACGCCCCGGCCTCCAGCGGGCGCAGGTTGTCGTGCAGGTTGATCCAGGTGGGCGACGTCTCGGTGAGCAGTCGCGCGCCGTCACCGGTCTCGGGATCGAAGGCGAAAAGATCCAGGGACTGCTGGTCGCGGCTCTGGCGCTGCACGGCCAGGCGGCCCCCGAGCCAACCGACCCGGGCCAGGTAGTCGTCCTGCTCCACGCGATACGGGATCTCCCGGACGTCCCGGCTCTCCACCCGCCTCACCAGCAGCCGGACATCGGCGTTGACCGCCCCCGCGTAGGGATACCGCTGGGGCACCACGGTGATGGAGTCGGCCTCGATCTCGTAGCGCAGCGACTCCGCCACCGGGCTTTCGTCCACCCGGGTGTAGGCGAGCCACTGGCTGTCCGGCGACCACCAGTAACCTTCGAAACGGTGCATCTCTTCCTGAGCGATGAAATCCGCGATGCCGTTGCTCACCGGCCCGCCGCCGTCGCTGGTGAGCGGCAGCTCCTCGTCGCGGCCGAGGTCATAGCGGTAGAGGTTGCCGCCGCGGACGTAGCTCACGCTCGCGCCGTCCGGCGAGAAGCCCATGTCCGTCTGCCGGGTGCCCGCCGGCGTGATACGGCGCATTTCGCCGGTCTCCAGCGTCACCAGCACCGCCGCGCCCTCCACGGGCAGCAGCAGCCGGCTGCCGTCGGGGCTGAAGAGATAGCGGGTGATGCCGCGGGCGAACTGGCGGCGCCGCTCCCGCTCGGCTTTCTCCTCCGCCGTGGCCTCGGCCACGTCCCCCAGGGCCGCCAGCACCGCGTCGCCGGTGATCCACGGCTCGTGCTGTGCCGTCTCCAGGTTCAGGCGCCAGAGATCCAGCCGTTCCCGATCGTCCGGGGCGTGCCGCAGGTAGGTGACGTGCACGCCGTCGGGCGCGAGCTGCGGGCTCTGGGGCAGGGCCCCGAACAGCGGCGGATCGCTGAACAGACGTTCGACCGAGAGCTCAGCCATGCCGGGCGAACGCTTCCCGGGTGAGGTTGCGGGTGCCGGATTCCGTCACCACCACGTTGTCCTCGATTCGGATGCCGCCGAAAGGCCGGAACGCGGCCACGGCCTCCCACTCCACCAGCCTGGCCCCGTCTCCGGCGGCCAGCTCGTCGAGCAGCATGGGAATGAAGTACAGCCCGGGCTCGATGGTGAACACCTGATCCGGCTCCACCCGGCGGGTCAGCCGCAGCGCCGGATACCGCTCCGGCGGTGGCCGCAGGCCGCCTTCGGGATTGGCCTGGTGGCCCCCGACGTCGTGCGTCTGCAGGCCGATGAGGTGGCCGATGCCGTGAGGCAGGAACGCCCGGGTGATGCCGGTTTCCACCGCTGTCTCGGCGCTGGCTCGCACCAGCCCGTGCGCCGCGAGCACCCGTCCCACCGCCAGGTGGGCCGCCTCGTGGATCTCCAGGTAATCCATGCCCGGGCG
Source organism: Pseudomonadales bacterium (assembly GCA_041690675.1). Lineage (GTDB taxonomy): Bacteria > Pseudomonadota > Gammaproteobacteria > Pseudomonadales > Azotimanducaceae > UBA7803. The sequence goes on from JAWLGU010000056.1 coordinate 23,349, forward strand.
GATGGCCTCGATCAGGCCGAGCTGGGCAGCATCCATGGCCGCCACCAGCTCGGCGAACGCCGTGGCGTCCGGGGTTTCGGCGGGGTAGGTGCGGGTGACGTCCGCCGCGTAGCCCTGGGCGCTGGCGCCGGCGTCGATGAGAAAGCTGAGGGCCGGCTGGATCGGGTCGCGGTCGTAGTGCTGGTAGTGGAGCACGCCGGCGTGGTGGTTCAGCGCCACGATGCTGGAGTAGGGCAGGTCCGTCGCCGTCTGCCGCGACGCGGTCAGGTAGCGCATGTGGATGTCGAACTCGCTCGCCCCTTCATGGAACGCGTCCCGGGCAGCGGCATGTCCCGCCGCAGCACGTTGGTTGGCCTCCGCCATGCAGCTCACCTCGAAGGGCGTCTTGTAGGCCCGGTGATAATGCAGGTGGTTGAGCAGCAGCGGCGGGTTGTGCTGGGCGTCCCCCAGGTTTCCGGGCTCCCTCTCGCCGACGAACGCCAGCCGGTTGAACCGTCCCATGGCCTCGCCCACCGCGGCCTCCAGCGCATCGAGCTCGCCGTGTACCGTCCCCTGGAAATGGGCTTCCGCCCATTCGGGGAGCTGGGGCGGCTGGTGCCAGTAGTCGCGCGGCTGGTGAAAGAACAGGCGCGGGCGCTCGCCCGGCCGGATCAGCAGCATGGCGTGGGCGCAGTCGCCGTGGGGCAGCCACTGGGCGAAGTGGGGGTTGGGCCGGAAGGGCACCATCAGGTCGTCGAGGAAGTAGGCCCGGGGTTCGCCGGCGGCCACCACGGCGGCGTCGAAGCCCGCGAACGACAGGGCCTCGGCCCAGCGTGCCGCGAGGGTCTGCAGATGCTGTCGGTAGAGCTCGCTGTTCATGGCGCAAGTGTACATGGGGGCGAAACTTCGTGTTAGATTGCTTCGTTCATTCACTGTCAGGGAGGGTTCATGGGAGCGTTTGCGTATGTTGCGCCCACCAGCGTGGACGAGGTGCTCACGGTGCTGTCGGAGCACGCGAACCTGGGCAAGCGCGCTCAGGTGCTCGCGGGTGGCACCGATCTGCTGGTGCAGATGCGCGGCATCGACCGCGAGGCCCGAACCATCGTCGACATCAAGAAGCTGGCCGAGACCAACCGCCTGACCATCTCCGACGAGGAGGTGTTCATCGGTGCGGCCATTCCCAGCGCGGAGCTCAACGAGAACGAGACGCTGGTGAGCCTGTTGCCCGGGCTGCTGGAGGCGGCGGACCTGATCGGCTCCACGCAGATCCAGGGTCGCGCCACCCTGGGCGGTAATTTGTGCAACGCTTCGCCGGCTGGCGACACCATTCCGGCCATGATCGCGGTGGGCGCGATCTGTCAGATCGCCGGCAGCGGCGGGGTCCGGGAGCTGCCTGTGGAGCAGTTCTGCACCGGCGTAGGCAGCAACGCGCTCGGGCCCGACGAGTTCCTGCTCGGGCTCAAGATCAAGCGGCCACCGCCCGGCAGCGGCAGCGCGTACTTGCGCTTCACGCCCCGCACCGAGATGGACATCGCCGTGGCCGGCTGCGGCGTGGCCGTGACCCTGGATGCCGGCGGCACCTGCACCGCCGCACGGGTCGGTATCGGCGCCGTGGCACCCCGTCCGCTGCTGGTACCGGCGGCGGCGGAGGCGCTGGTGGGCACGCGTCTGGACGATGCCGCCCTGGCCGCTGCCGGGGAGGCCTGCTCCGCCGCCGCGTCGCCCATCACCGACAAGCGCGGCACCGACGTCTATCGGCGCAAGGTCGTGGGGGTGCTGTGCCGGCGGGCCGGCGCCATCGCGCGAGACCGGGCCCAGGCCCAGGCGAAACAGGTTTAGGAGAGCGGCAGCATGAGCAAGGTTCACGTCACCACGTCCATCAACGGCGAGCAGGTGGAGTTTCTCTGCGCGCCAGAGCAGAGCCTGCTGGAGGTGCTGCGGGAGGAACTCGACAAGACCGGCACCAAGGAAGGCTGCGCCACCGGCGACTGCGGCGCCTGCAGCGTCCTGCTGGACGGGCGCCTGGTCTGCTCCTGCCTGGTGCTGGCGGTGGAGAGCCAGGGTCACGAGGTGACCACCATCGAGGGTATCGCGACCGAGGAAGGCCTGCACCCCATCCAGCGCAAGTTTCTGGAGCACGCGGCGCTGCAGTGCGGCATCTGCACGCCTGGCCTCATTGTTGCCACCAAATCGCTGCTGGAGAAGCATCCGGATCCGGACGAGACCACCATTCGCTACTGGCTCGCGGGGAACCTGTGCCGCTGCACCGGCTACGACAAGATCATCCGCGCCGTGCAGGACGTCGCCAAGGAGCTGGCGTACCCCGCGTGACCCGCTCGGGAGGTGCGCCGGCGGCCCCAGGAACTTACAGGAGGCTCGAGAAAAGTGGCTGAAGCTGTTGAATTCAAACAAATTGGAACTTCACCTGTCCGGCCTGACGGGGTGGACAAGGTTACCGGGCGGGCCCAGTACGGGGCGGATCTGAATCTGCCCAACATGATCTACGGGAAGGTGCTGCGCAGCCCTCACGCCCACGCTCGCATCCTGAGCATCGACACGAGCCGCGCCGAAGCCATGCCCGGCGTCCTCGCGGTGGTGTCCGGCAAGGACTTCCCGGACGCGGAGCACGGCGAGATCGGCGGTGAGGGCGGCGGCGACGTGGCCGATCTGGCGAAGAACATCATGGCCCGGAACAAGGTGCTCTATCACGGGCACGCGGTGGCCGCGGTGGCGGCCACCTCCCAGCGGCTGGCGGAGGAAGCGCTGGCGGCCATTCATGTCGAGTACGAGGTGCTGCCGCCGGTGCTGACCCTGGACGACGCCATGAAGGCGGACGCGCCGCTGCTCGACGAGAACTGCTACACCCGGAACCTGCCGGAGAAGCCGGAGAAGCCCAGCAACGTCGCCGCGGTGATGCAGCTCGGCCGGGGCGACGTGGAGCAGGGCTTCGCCCAGGCCGACGTGATCGTCGAGGGCGAGTACCGGATTCCCATGGCCCACCAGGGCTACATCGAGCCCCACGCGTGCGTCGCCAACACCAACGAGGGCGGCCAGGCCACCGTGTGGTGCTGCACCCAGGGCCACTTCGAGTTCCGCGCCATGACGGCCAAGGTGCTCAAGATGAACGTGGCCGACCTCAAGTTCATCGCGTCGGAGATCGGCGGCGGCTTCGGCGGCAAGACCGTGATCTATCTGGAGCCGGTGGCGGTGCTGCTCTCCCGCAAGGCCCGCCGGCCGGTGAAGATGACCATGTCCCGGGAGGAGGTGTTCCGCGCCACCGGGCCCAGCTCGGGCACCCTGATCAGGCTGAAGCTGGGGGCCCGGAAGGACGGCACCATCACCGCCGCCAAGGCCTGGATGGCCTACGAGGCGGGCGCCTTCGCCGGCGCGCCCATGGGCCCCGGCGCCATGTCCATCTTCGCGCCGTACAACCTCGAGAACTTCCACGTGGAAGCCTGCGACGTGCTGGTGAACAAGCCCAAGGTGGCCGCCTACCGGGCCCCGGGCGCGCCCCAGTCCATGCACGCCATGGAGTGCGCGGTGGACGAGCTGGCCCGCGAGCTGGGCATGGATCCCATCGATCTGAGGGTGAAGAACGCGGCGGAGGAGGGTACCCAGGCCCCGTACGGGCCCAAGTTCCCCCCCATCGGGCTGAAAGCGTGCCTGGAGGCGGCGAAGGCGCATCCCAACTACACCCGCCCGCTGCCGGAAGGGGCAGGCCGGGGGGTGGCCGTGGGCTTCTGGTTCAACGTGGGCATGCAGTCCAGCGCCGAGGTGCACATCAACGAGAACGGCACCGTCACCGTGGTGGAGGGCAATCCCGACATCGGCGGCTCCCGGGCCAGCATGTGCCTGATGGCGGCGGAAACCCTCGGGGTGCCCTACGAGAACGTGCGGGCGCTCATCGGCGATACCGAGAGCACCGGCTTTTCCAACGTCACCGGCGGCAGCCGCACCACGTTCGCCACCGGCATGGCCGTGGTGCGGGCGTGCGAGGACATCATCGCCCAGTGCAAGGCGCGGGCCGCGGCCACCTGGGGCGTGGACGAGGATCAGGTGCTCTGGGAGGACGGCCAGGCCGTGCCGGCGCCGGGGGTCAACGCCGACGTGAAGCCGCTGTCGCTGGCGGACATCGCCGCCAATGCCGCCAAGACCGGGGGGCCGCTGCTCGGCCGTGCTTCGCTGAACGCTCAGGGCGCGGGCGCGTCGTTCTCGGTGAACATCGCCGATCTGCAGGTCGATCGTGAGACGGGCAAGGTGGACGTGCTCGCATTCACCGCGATTCAGGATGCCGGCCGCGCGATTCACAAGGCGTACGTGGAAGGCCAGATGCAGGGCGGCGCCGCCCAGGGTCTCGGCTGGGCGCTGAACGAGGAGTACATCTACGACGCCACCGGCGTCATGGAGAACGCCGGCTTTCTGGACTACCGGATCCCGGTGGCCTCGGATCTGCCCATGATCGACACCCAGATCGTCGAGGTGCCGAATCCGAGCCATCCCTACGGCGTGCGGGGCGTGGGCGAGACGCCCATCGTCGCGCCGCTGGCGGCGGCGGCCAACGCGATCCGGGACGCCATCGGCATCCGCGTCAACGAGCTGCCGCTGTCGCCGCCCCGGCTTGTGGCCGCCCTGGAGAACGCGGGAGGCTGAGCCGGCCATGGTGCGGGTGGTGTTCCCCAATCACCTGCTCGGCCATACCGGCGGCGAGCGCGAGATCGAGGTGGAAGCGGGCAATTTCCGGGAGCTTCTCGAGGCTCTGGATGCCCGCTATCCCGGCTCGCGGGAGGCCCTCGGCAAGAGCGCGGCGGCCATCGACGGGCAGATCTGTCAGGACGCGTTTCTCGAGCCCCTCGAGCCGGGCAGCGAGGTGTTCTTCATGCAGCGAATCGAAGGCGGCTGAGCGGCCGCCGGCGTGCTCCCGCCCCGCGCATCGAGAGCCCTTCTCCCGGTGGTGCTGGCCTGCGCCGCCTTCGGCTGCGGCGGCTCGTTCCGTGATGACGAGCCGGGCGAGCCCTACCGGGCCACGGCGCTGCAGCGCGCCCCCGAGGCGGTGAGCTTCCTGGTGGTGGGGGATTGGGGCTGGCGCGGCGGCTACCACCAGGACGAGGTGGCCCGGCAGATGGCGGTGGTGGCGGACGAGTTGGATGCGGCGTTCGTGGTCACCACCGGCGACAACTTCTACCCCTCCGGGGTGGACAGTATCGACGATCCCCACTGGCGGAGCTCCTTCGAGGACGTCTACGTCGATCCATCGCTCCAGGTGCCCTGGTATCCGACCTTGGGCAACCACGACTGGCGCGGCGATGTCGCGGCGCAGGTCGCCTACACCGCGCACAGCGATCGCTGGCGCATGCCGGCGCGCTACTACACCCGGAGCCTCCCGGTGGGTGACGATGCGGAGCTGCGGCTCTTGTTCCTCGACACCACGCCCCTGCGCTCGCTGTCGCCTCCCGAGGCTCCGGACGACGAGCCGTGGGCCGTGAGCGCGCAGCTACGCTGGGCCAATCGTGTGCTGGCCGAGACCTCGGCGACCTGGACCATCGTCGTGGGGCACCACCCGATCTACTCCGGCGGCGGCCGGCACGGCCCCTCGGCCATGTTGGCCCGGCTGCTGGAACCGCTGCTGGAGAAGCACGGGGTGGACGCCTACCTGGCGGGCCACGATCACCATCTGGAGCACCTGCAAGGTGAGTCGGTGCACCACTTCGTCTCCGGCGGTGGTTCCCGGGTGCGCGGCTTCCGCGACACGCCGCGCACGGTCTTCGGGACCAGCCGTCCAGGGTTCCTGGCGGTGTCGGTGACGCCGCGTCACCTGCTGGTTCAGCTGGTGGATCACCTGGGCGATGTGCTGCACGGCGTCACCCTCGAGCCCCGGGCCCAGCGAGGACCCGTCAGGGAAGCTCGAGCCCGGTGACTCGGCGCAGTTCCTCGATGGCCTGATCCTCGTCCAGGACCTTGATGGTCTGCATGCCCATGGCCCGGGCCGGCTTCAGGTTGATGCCCAGGTCGTCCAGAAACACGGTGCGCTCCGGGGACACCTCCAGCCGGCGGCAAGCGAGCTCGTAGATGCGCGGGTCGGGTTTGCGCACGCCCTCGACGCTCGATTCCACCACCAGGTCGAACAGCGCCATGACCTCGGCCACCTTGAGCGCCCGCTCGCTGCTGGTGGCCATGCCGGGTCCGTGGCCACCTTTCACGTTGTTGGTGATGCAGCCCACCCGGAACCGGGCCTTGCAGCACCGGAGCACCTCCACCATCCGGGGACGGACGTCCCCCGACAGCAGGTCGATCACCTCCCGGCCGGGAATGCGGTGGCCGGCGGCGGCGGATTCCTCGGCGAACAGGCGGTCGAACTCGTCCAGGGTGACCCGGCTCGACTCGAACTGGGCCCAGGCGTTGCTCTCCGGGTTGGTGGCGTTCACGGTGCGGATGAAATCTCTGGGAATGCCGCGCTGCGCCTCGTAGCGATTGAAGGCTTCGAACGGGCTGGTGGTGAGCACGCCACCGAAATCCCACAACATTGCTTCGATCATGGTCGACTCTCGTATCTAGAACGTGAAGTAGCCGCCGTCGATGAGGAAGGTATCGGCGGTGTGATAGGCGCTGGCATCGCTCATCACATAGACGGCGATGCCGGCGAAATCCTCGGGGCGTCCCCAGCGGCGCACCGGGATCCGCTTCATGACGTTGTCGAAGAACTTGGGGTTGGCGAACGTGCCGGCGGTCATGGCGGTTTCCACCCAGCCCGGAAGGATGGTGTGGGCGGTGACCCCGTGGCGTGCGTACTCCACCGCCAGCGCCTTGATCATGGAGACCAGGCCCCCCTTGGTGGCGGCGTAGTGCTCGCCCCGGGCCTGGCCGGACAGCGCGGCGAGACTGGCGGTGCCAACCAGGCGGCCGCCGGGATCACCGCCTTCCGCGCGCTCGCGCATGTGCCGGGCGGCGTGCTTGAAGGTGTAGAACACGCCGTCCAGATTGACCGACAGCACCTGCTGCCACTCCTCGTTCGTCATGTCGTCGAAGCGGGTGCCGCGGCCGCCGATGCCGGCGTTGGCGAAGCAGCCGTCGACGCGGCCGTGCAGCGCCAGGGTTTCGGCGAAGCAACGCGCCACGTCCCCTTCGTCGGTGACGTCGCAGCGCTGGGCGCTGACCCGGGTGCCGTGACTCTCGAGCCGCTTCAGTGCCTCGGCGTTCTTCTCCGCATTGGTGCCCCAGATACTCACCTCGGCGCCCGCTTGGGCAAGACCCTCCGCCACGCCGAGCCCGATGCCGCCGTTGCCGCCGGTGATGACGGCCACCTTGCCGCGCAGATCGAAGGGTGCGAATGCCATGGGATCCTCGTTCACGTCCAAGCAGCGGCGCAGTGTACCGGAACCCGCGCTCCCCGTGGTGCCACGGCACGGCCGTTTCTGCTAGCGTTTCAGGCTTTCAACAGCAGGAGGGGCTCGATGGATCTGGAAGGTGGAGTCGCCATCGTTACGGGGTCGTCGTCCGGAGTCGGTGCAGCGACGGCGCGACAGCTCGCGGAGAAGGGCTGCAACGTAGTGATCAATTTCGCCCACAATCAAGCGGGCGCAGAGGAAACCCGGCAGGCCTGCGAGGCCTTCGGCGTGGAGACCGCGGTGGTGCGGGCAGACGTCGCGGACGACGCCGACTGTCGTCGTCTGGCCGCGGCGGCGGAGGACAAGTGGGGGCGCATCGATGCGCTGGTCAACAACGCCGGAACAACAAAGTTCTGCGACCACGCGGACCTGGAGGGACTCTCAGCCGAAGACTTCCAGCGGATCTACGGGGTGAACACCATCGGTGCCTACCAGATGGTGCGCGCGGTGGCGCCGGCCATGCGGCGGGGCGGCCGCGGCAGCATCGTCAACGTCGCCTCCATCGCCGGAGTCATGGGGATAGGCAGTTCCATCGCCTACGCCGCCTCGAAGGGCGCCATGATCACCCTCGGCCTGTCGCTGGCGCGGGTGCTGGGCCCCGAGATTCGCCTCAACACCGTCTGCCCCGGCTTCATCCAGGGCGATTGGCTGGAGCAGGGCATGGGGCCGGACACCTACGCGCGCACCAAGGCCTATCTGGAGCAGAGCACGCCGCTCAGGACCACCGCCACCCCGGACACGGTGGCGGAGGTCATCGTCTATCTGCTCAGCGGCGCGGAGCTGGTCACGGGGGAGACGGTGCTGCTGGACGGGGGGCATCATTTGATCCAGATGCCCTTCGCTCGGCGCTGACGGCGGCGGGAACGTACGTGGAGGTCGCGTAGCCCCGCGATCGGCCGCTGGATCGAGTTTCGCGGCTTCGCGCAGCCCCCTCCGGGGGTGCCCTCGCTCCAGCGCTCGCCCCCGGCGCGGACGCCGGGGTCGATCGCCTGCGCTCGGCTGCGCGACAGTCGCCGCGAAACTCGCTCCCGCGCCCGCTCGCTGCCGCCTCGCCAGCTACCGTCGTTCACGCCGCCGTCAGCACGTTGGAGGGATCGGTTGCGCTTCTCCCGGCGCTGACGTCGCCGGAACGTTCGTGAGGTCGCGTAGCCCCGCGATCGGCCGCTGGATCGAGTTTCGCGGCTTCGCGCAGCCCCCTCCGGGGGTGCCCTCGCTCCAGCGCTCGCCCCCGGCGCG
>JAWLGU010000057.1:0-1195 GCA_041690675.1 Pseudomonadales bacterium
GCTGCGACGGCTGGAGGCTCGCCCCACCGCCACTCAATGCGTGGACTGCAAGTCACTGGACGAAATCAAAGAGAAGCAGCTTCACGGTTGAGCCGTGACGGTCCCTCGGGCGCCGGACGCTTCGCGCCGTCCCCCACGGGACCGCTGCACCTGGGATCGCTGCTGGCCGCCACGGCCAGTTACCTGGATGCCCGCGCCGAAGGCGTGGCTTGGCGGGTGCGGCTGGACGACCTGGACCGGGCCCGCAACCAGCCGTCGGCGGAACGGGACATACTGACCGCCCTCGAGCACCATGGGCTGTGGTGGGACGGGCCCGTCATGCGTCAGAGCGAGCACGAGGAGCGCTACCGAGCCGCCCTGGACCGTCTCGCCGCCGATGGCCGGCTCTTCTACTGCCGGTGCTCCCGCAGCCGGCTTGCGGGCCACCGGGTGTACCCCGGCACCTGCCGAGCCCACACGCGGCCGCGGCGGGACAGCGCCGCGCGGGTCCGGGTGAAGCAGGCGGTCATCGAGTTCCAGGATCGAGTGCAGGGGTTTCAGCGCCACGACCTGGCGCGCGAGACCGGTGATTTCGTGGTCCTGCGCCGGGACGGCATCGTCGCCTACCAGCTCGCCACCGCGGTGGACGACGGCGATCCGGGGATCACCCGGGTAATTCGCGGGCGCGACCTGCTGGAGAACACGCCCCGGCAGGTGTTCCTGATGCAGTGCCTGGATCTGCCAGTGCCCGTGTACGCGCACGTACCGCTGCTGGTGAATGCAGCAGGCCAGAAGCTGTCGAAACAGACGTACGCGCCCCCCCTGGATCTGTCCCGCCCACGGGAGAACCTGCGGCGGGTGTTGTCCATCCTGGGGCTGGGGGCGCTGGCGGACGATCCACCGGACTCCTGCGAGGCGCTGCTCGCCCAGGCCGCTACGCGATTCTCTGTCGAGGCCGTTCCCGGTGGCGACACAACCGTGACGAAGCTCGATCCGCCCGGCGCTTCCGGGCATCGTGAGTAACCATCGGGCCTTTGTTAACATGCACCACCATGAGCCAGGTACTCATCGTCGAGCCTGACGCACCCTTCCGGGCGCGGCTCCGCGACGTTCTCGAAGCCAACGGCTTCCAGGTCGCCGAGGCGCCTGCCAACGCATCCGCCGAGGCATCCGCCGAGGCATCCGCCGAGGCATCCGCCGAGGCATCCGCCGAGGC
>JAWLGU010000057.1:1295-8250 GCA_041690675.1 Pseudomonadales bacterium
GCATCCGCCGAGGCATCCGCCGAGGCATCCGCCGAGGCATCCGCCGAGGCATCCGCCGAGGCGCCCGCTGGCCGCCTGGACCCCCAGGCCCTGGAGTCTCTGGATCACGGCAACCACCCCTGTGTCATCGCCGGCATCGCCACGTCGGCGGCGGAGGGACTGGAAGTGCTGTCGGCGTTTCAGACCACGCCGGTGATCCTGGTGGCGCAATGCCCGGACGTGCGCCAGGCAGTGGCGGCCATGAAGCGCGGAGCCGCGGATTATCTCGCGGTGCCCTTCGACGACGACGAGCTGGTGGCCGCGGTGGAGCGCTGCATCGCGGAGCGCCGGCCGCGAGCGGGCCAGGCGGTGGGCGGTGACTTCCCCATGATCGGCCACAGCCCGGCCATGCAGGAGCTCTATGCGCGCATCGCCAAGATCGGCCCCACCGACTCCACGGTGCTCATCCGCGGCGAGTCCGGCACCGGCAAGGAACTGGTCGCCCGGGCGCTGCACGCGTGCAGTCAGCGTGCCCGCACCCCCATGATCTCGCTGAACTGCGCCACGGTGCCGCCACACATCATCGAGACCGAGCTGTTCGGCTACAGCGCCCCGGACGGCCACCCCGACCGCGCCCGCAGCGGCCTGCTGGAGGCCGCCAACGGCGGCACCCTGTTCCTCGACGAGATCGGTGAGCTGGGGCTGGAGGCGCAGGCGCGCCTGTTGCGGGTCCTGCAAGCCGGGGAGCTGCGCCGCTTCGGATCCACGGAAACCATGCCGGTGGACGTGCGGCTGATCACCGCGACGCACCGCGATCTGGACAAGCTCATCGGCAGCGGGCAGTTCCGCAAGGATCTGTTCTATCGGCTCAACGTGGTGGCGCTGGAGATTCCGCCGCTCCGGGAACGGGGGGACGACGCGCTGGAGCTCGCCGAATTCATCCTCGCCCGCGCCCGGCTGCGCCTCGGCAAGCAGGCGCTGCGGCTGGCGGACGGGGCCCGCCAGGCTCTGCTCGACTACGCCTGGCCCGGCAACGTCCGTGAGCTGGAGAACGCCCTGGAACGCGCCGCCATCCTCTGCGACGGCGAGACCATCGAGGCGGATCTGCTGGCGCTGGAGGGTCACCCGCGGGCCGAGCCCGACAAGTCGGGGTCCGGCACCGAACGGACGTCCCTGGAAGATTACTTCGTCAGTTTCGTGCTGGCTCATCAGGACAATCTCACCGAGACCGAGCTGGCCGAGAAGCTGGGCATCAGCCGCAAGAGCCTGTGGGAACGCCGCCAGCGCCTGAATATCCCGCGCAAGCGCACGCGCCAGCGGGGCCCCCGGCGGAACCCCGCGTGACCGCCGCCGCCCCTCAGCATCTGCACGCAACGGAGCACGGTCTGCAGCGCTCCGACGTGGACCGGAACGCCCTGGACGTGGTGAAAAAGCTGACGGAAGCGGGCCACCAGGCCCTGCTGGTGGGTGGCTGCGTACGCGACCTGCTGCTGGGACTGGAGCCGAAGGACTTCGACGTCGCCACTGATGCCACGCCCGAGGAAGTGAAGCGGATCTTCCGCCGCTCGCGGCTGGTGGGGCGCCGCTTCCGCATCGCCCATGTACGCTACGGACGCCACATCATCGAGGTCTCCACCTTCCGCAAGGGCCTGGCGGAGGAGGAGGACGAGCGCCGCCACGCCGATTCAGGGCTGATCCTGCGCGACAACGTCTGGGGCACCATGGACGAGGACGCGTTTCGCCGCGACTTCACCATCAACGCCCTCTACTACGACCCCGGCACCGAAGCCATCATCGACTTCGTCGGCGGCCTGGACGACCTCGAGCATCGGCGGCTGCGCTTCATCGGCGACACCGCCGTGCGGCTGCGCGAGGACCCGGTGCGCATCCTGCGGGCGGTGCGCTTCCACGCCAAGCTCGGTTTCTTTCTGGATCCGGAGATCGAGGCTGCCATCCCGGAGGTGGCGGAGCTGCTCCGGGCCATCCCGCCGGCACGCCTGTTTGACGAGGTCTGCAAGCTGTTCGTCACGGGCAAGGCGCTGGAGGCCTGGGAGTATCTGGCGCCAACCCGGTTGCGCTGGGCCCTGTTCCCCTGCACCGCACCGGACGACACCTTGGTGCCGCTGGCCATGCGCAACACCGACCTGCGCATCGCCGACGGTAAGCCGGTCACGCCGGCGTTCCTGCTGGCCGTGATGCTGTGGCGCGACGTTCAGGCCCGGCAGGCCGAGTCGGAGGAGACCCACAAGCCCGCCGAAGCCCGCGCCATGGCCGCCGGCGCCGCACTGGCGGAGCAGCAGCAGATGATCTCCATCCCCCGGCGTTTCTCCCAGTTCATCCGGGACGTGTGGGCTCTGCAGCATCGCCTGGAGTCCCACCGCTACCGAGCCATCACCCAGATCCACGCCCACGAGCGATTCCGCGCCGCCTACGACTTCCTGGTGCTGCGCAGCCAGGCGGGCGAGCCCGTGAGCGACGCCGCCGAGTGGTGGACCGCCTATCAGGAGCAGGACGGGCCGGGCATGCAGGCGATGATCGAGGCTCTGCGTGGCGCGCCGTCAACCGAGGGCAAGTCCGGAAAGCGCCGCAAGCGTCGGCGGCGGCGCAAGCCCCCGGACGCTGGGGTACTCGGGGGGGATTGAACGTCCGGGCAGCCTTGAACGGGCGCGCGGCCGCGTAGATGATGAGCGTAGTCGCCAGGTCCCGAAGCATGAACAGCCAGGCCAAGCTCAGCACCTCCAACGATCCCGCTCAGGACCGGGCGCCGCCCCGCTTTCTGGCCATCGAGGGCCCCATCGGCGTGGGCAAGACCACCCTGGCGCGCCGGCTCGCCGACCACTTCCGTTATCCCCTGCTGCTCGAGCCCTCCACCGAGAACCCGTTTCTCGACCGGTTCTACCGGGAAGGTCGCCGGCACGCGCTACCGACCCAGCTCTACTTCCTTTTGCATCGGGCGCGCCAGGTGGCGGAGCTGCCGGGGGACGACCTGCTCGGGCCCACACTGGTTTCGGACTTCCTCATGGACAAGGACGATCTGTTCGCGCGCCTGACCCTGGACGACCACGAGTACGCCCTGTACCGGCAGATCTACGACAGCCTGGAGCTGCAGCCGCCCCATCCCGATCTGGTCATCTATCTGCAGGCACCCGTGGACGTGCTGCTGGCGCGCATTCGCCGCCGCGGCATCCGCTACGAGCGCGACATCGAGAGCGGCTATCTGGAGACCCTGAACCGGGCGTACACGGAGTTCTTCCACTACTACGACGCCGCGCCGCTGCTGGTGGTCAACGCCACCGAGATCGATTTCGCCAATAATGACGCTCATTTCGACGCCCTGCTCGGCCAGGTGCTGGAAATGGACGGACTGCGCCAGTACTTCAATCCCAACCCCACGCTGCTGTAGACGGAGCCATGCCGGGCCCTGAACGACAACCCGCCTGGAAAACCCTGAGCCGGCTGGCATCCGAGCTCTCCGGCACCCCGTCCGCCACCCTGCTGGAGGACGAGCACCGTAATGCCGCCCTGCGGGTCGAGCTGCCGGGGCTGCACCTGGATCTCAGCAAGCAGCGCCTGAACGCCGCCGTCCTGGCCGGTCTGCTGGAGCTGGCCGAGCAGCAGGGCATGGCGGCGGCCATCGACAGGCTGTTCCAGGGCGCTCGCGTCAACACCACCGAGGACCGTCCGGCGCTGCACACGGCGCTCCGGGCCGGCCCGGGCGAAGCACCCGCGGACGTGGAAGCGGCGGTAGTCGAGACCCGGGATCGCCTGCTCCGGTTCGCCGCCCAGGCGGTAGCCGGCGACCTCCGCGGACACACCGGCAGGGCCATCTGCGACGTGGTCCACATCGGCATCGGCGGCTCCCATTTGGGCCCTGAGCTCACGGTGGAAGCCCTCACTAACCGGGACAGCCCCGGTCCGCGTTGCCGCTTCGTGGCCAACGTGGACGGCGACGCGCTGAGCGCCGCCCTCGACGGCTTGAACCCGGCCACCACGCTGTTCGTCGTGGTCTCCAAATCGTTCTCCACCCTGGAAACCCGGGTGAACGCCCAGTCGGCTCGAAGCTGGTTCCTGGAGCGGACCGGCAGCGTCGGCGCCCTGGCCCAGCACTTCCTGGCAGTGACGGCCAACGTTCCGGCGGCGGCGGAGTTCGGCATTCCCGAGACCCGGGTCTACCCCATGTGGGACTGGGTGGGCGGCCGCTACTCGCTGTGGTCCGCCGTGGGGCTGCCCCTGGCGCTCCGCGCCGGACCCGAGGCCTTCCTCGAGCTGCTGGACGGGGCCCACGACATGGACCTGCACTTCCGGCACGCCCCCTTCGCGGGCAATGGCCCCCTGCTCATGGCCCTCGCCGGGATCTGGAACTGCAACTTCCTCGGCGCCGCCAGCGAGCTGGTGCTGCCCTACGACCGCAGGCTGCGGCTCCTGCCGGACTACCTGCAGCAACTGGAGATGGAGAGCAACGGCAAATCGGTTCACCACGATGGCTCACCGGTGGGCGTGCACACCATGCCCATGGTGTGGGGCGGCGAAGGCACCAACGGCCAGCACGCCTTCCACCAGCTCCTGCACCAGGGCACCCGGGCGTTCGCCGCCGACTTCGTGCTGACGGCGCAGCCGGATCACGACCTCGCCGACCACCACCGCTGGCTGCTGGCCAACGGTCTGGCTCAGAGCCAGGCGATGATGGCAGGTCAGGACGCGGAGGATCCCCACCGGCGGGTCACCGGCGACAAGCCAACGACCACCCTGGTGCTGGATCGTCTCACGCCCTACTCGCTGGGCGCCCTGCTGGCGCTGTACGAGCACAAAGTGTTTTGCCAGGGCGTCATCTGGGACATAAACTCGTTCGACCAATGGGGGGTCGAGCTGGGGAAACGGCTGGCGCTGCCGATTCACGAGGCGTTGAGCGGCGAGGCGACCCCGACGGCCGGCCAGGACGCCTCCACGCGGCATCTGATCGAGCATCTGCGCGGACGCCAGCACACCGGCTGACGGGCCCCCACCCGGCTATCGGCAGGAGGAGCAGGACATGTCCGAACCGCACACTTACCCCGTTCCCGAGTTCATGCAGGAACGCGCCTTCATCAACGACACGCAGTATCGGGCCATGTACCAGCGGTCGGTGGAGGATCCGGAGGGATTCTGGGCGGAGCAGGCGGACATCTTCCTCGACTGGGATCGCAAGTGGGACACCGTGTTCGAGCAGGACATGCGTGCCGGCAAGGTGAGCTGGTTCTCCGGTGGCCGCCTCAACATCAGCTACAACTGCATCGACCGGCACCTGCCCCAGCGCGCAGGCCAGACCGCCATCATCTGGGAAGGCGACGATCCGGACGAGGACCGGACCATCAGCTACCAGACCCTGCACGACGAGGTGTGCCGACTCGCCAACGGCCTCAAGCAACGGGGCGTGCGCAAGGGAGATCGGGTGTGCATCTACATGCCCATGATTCCCGAGGCCGCCTACGCCATGCTCGCCTGCGTGCGCATCGGCGCCATTCACTCCGTGGTGTTCGGCGGCTTCTCACCCCACTCGCTGAAGGACCGGATTCTGGACTCGGACTGCCGCTGCGTCGTCACCGCGGACGAGGGGGTGCGGGGAGGCCGCACGGTGCCCCTCAAGGAAAACACCGAGGTGGCGCTGGCCGACTGCCCCGATGTGCATACGGTGATCACCGTGCGGCGCACCGGCGCCAACGTCACCTGGGACGATTCCCGGGACGTCTGGTACCACGATCTGGTGGCGGACCAGCCCGCCACGTGCGAGCCCGAATCCATGGAGGCGGAGGATCCCTCGTTCATCCTCTATACCTCCGGCTCCACCGGCAAACCCAAGGGGGTGCAGCACGCCACTGCCGGCTACCTGCTGCAGGCGGCCATGACCCACAAGTACGTGTTCGACTACCACGACGGTGACGTCTACTGGTGCACGGCCGACGTGGGCTGGATCACCGGCCACTCGTACATCGTCTATGGCCCTCTGACCAACGGCGCCACCACCTTGATGTTCGAAGGGGTGCCTACCTATCCGGACCCCTCCCGCTGCTGGCAGGTAGTGGACAAGCACCGGGTCAACGTCTTCTACACCGCGCCCACCGCGCTGCGCTCACTGATGGCGCAGGGCGACGAGCCGGTGAAGCGGACGTCGCGCAAGACCCTGCACCTGCTGGGCACCGTCGGCGAGCCCATCAACCCGGAAGCCTGGGAGTGGTACCACCGGGTGGTGGGTGAAGGCCACTGCCCCATCGTCGACACCTGGTGGCAGACGGAGACCGGCGGCATCATGATCTCGCCGCTGCCCGGCGCCACGGCGCTGAAGCCCGGTTCAGCCACCCTGCCCTTCTTCGGCGTGCAGCCGGGACTCGTGGACGACAACGGACGCCTCATCGAGGAGACGGAGGCGCGAGGCAACCTGGTGATCACCCACACCTGGCCGGGGCAGATTCGCACGGTGTTCGGCGATCACCAGCGGGTGGTGGACACCTACTACTCGGCTTACCCGGGTTACTACTTCACCGGTGACGGCGCACGCCGCGATTCGGACGGCTATTACTGGATCACCGGCCGGGTGGACGACGTGCTGAACGTCTCCGGCCATCGCATCGGTACCGCGGAGGTGGAAAGCGCCCTGGTGCTCCACGAGCTGGTGGCGGAAGCCGCCGTGGTGGGTTTCCCCCACGAGCTGAAGGGCGAAGGCATCTACGCCTACGTCACCCTGATGAGCGGCAGTGACCCGGACCTGAACGCGCTCCGCGACGGGCTGGTGGAGCTGGTTCGCCGGGAGATCGGCGCCATCGCGAAACCGGACGTAATCCAGTTCGCGCCGGGGCTGCCCAAGACCCGCTCGGGCAAGATCATGCGCCGGATCCTGCGCAAGATCGCAGCGGACGAGCTCGACAACCTGGGCGACACCACCACCCTCGCCGATCCGGCGGTGGTGGACGAGCTGGTGGCCAACCGCGTCAGGGCCTGACGC
>JAWLGU010000057.1:8350-31362 GCA_041690675.1 Pseudomonadales bacterium
ATCGCAGCGGACGAGCTCGACAACCTGGGCGACACCACCACCCTCGCCGATCCGGCGGTGGTGGACGAGCTGGTGGCCAACCGCGTCAGGGCCTGACGCTGACGCGTCAGGGGGCCGAGCACCGCGATCGCGCAAACAGGAACCACGTCACGGCAGTGCCATGGCCGGAAACTAGGATCAGTGGACGGCCAACGCGACGAGGGCGCGCATCATGGACGATCTCGATCTGGAGACGGAGTTCGACGATCTCGAGGACGCTCAGCTGGAGGCGAATCCGGAGGCCTTCTACTTCGCGCTGAAGGCGGCGCTGGAGAGAACGCCCATGGAGCCGCCGGCGGCGCTGGGCTGAGGATGACGAGAGTCCGGTAGCGACCGAGGGCCCGGGAGGCGGACACCCCCCGAGCCGTGATCGGCCCAACTACGCGCTTTGCGCAGTAGTTGCCAACTACGCGCTTTGCGCGTAGTTGGGGACTTCCTTCATGGAGAGCTTGATGCGCCCGCGCTGGTCCACGTCGAGGACCACCACGTCCACCATCTGGCCTTCCTGCAGGTAGTCGGTTACCGACTCCACCCGCTCGTCCGCGATCTGCGAGATGTGCAGCAGGCCATCCTTGCCCGGCAGGATGTTGACGAACGCCCCGAAGTCGACGATGCGCTCCACCCGGCCGTGGTAGATCTTGCCCACCTCGGCTTCCGCGGTGATTTCCTGGACCCTGGCCACCGCGGCCTCCATGGCCTCGGCGTTCTCAGCGTAGATCCGCACGCTGCCGTCGTCCTCGATGTCGATATCCGCACCCGTCTCCTCGACGATGGAACGGATGGTGGCGCCACCCTTGCCGATGACGTCGCGGATCTTGTCCACGGGCACCATCACGACCTTCATGGACGGAGCGTTCTCGGACAGCTGATCTCGCGGCTTCTCGATGACCTTGGCCATCTCGGCGAGAATGTGCTGACGGGCCTCGAGCGCCTGATGCAGCGCCACTTCCATGATCTCCTCGGTGATGCCGGCGATCTTGATGTCCATTTGCAGGGCCGTCACGCCCTTGCCGGTGCCGGCCACCTTGAAGTCCATGTCGCCGAGGTGGTCCTCGTCACCCAGGATATCGGTGAGCACGGCGTACTTGTTGCCGTCCTTCACCAGCCCCATGGCCACACCCGCCACCGGCGCCTTCACCGGCACCCCGGCATCCATGAGCGCGAGCGAGGTGCCGCACACCGTCGCCATGGAGCTCGAGCCGTTGGATTCGGTGATCTCGGAGACGACACGGATGGTGTAAGGGAAGTCGTCCACCGTGGGCAGCACCGCCTGAACGCCACGCCGAGCCAGCCGGCCGTGGCCGATCTCCCGGCGCTTCGGACCGGTCATCATGCCGGCCTCGCCGACGCTGAACGGCGGGAAGTTGTAATGCAGCAGGAAGTTGTCTTTGTAGGAACCTTCCAGCGCATCGATGAGGGCGGCATCCCGCAGCGTGCCCAGGGTCGCCACCACGATGGCCTGGGTCTCACCTCGGGTGAACAGCGCGCTGCCGTGGGTCTTCGGCAGGAACGGCACCTGGATGTCGATGGGGCGCACCGTGCGCAGATCCCTGCCGTCGATCCGCGGCTCACCGTTCAGCACCCGCTGACGGACGATGTCCTTCTCCACCTTGCCGAACATGTTCGACACCTCTTCGGCGTCGAAGCGGGGCGCTTCGCCACCGGCGAGCTGCTCCACGGCCCGGGCGCGCAGTTCACTCACCCGGCCCTGGCGCTGCATCTTGTCGGTGATGCGGTAGGCCTCGCCCAGCTCGGCCTTGACCAGAGATTCCACGGCCTCCTTCAAACTCTCGTCCACCGGAGGGGGTTCCCAGTCCCAGCGCGGTTTGCCGGCCTCGGCCGCCAGCTCCTTGATGGCGCTGATGGCGACCTGCATTTCCTGATGGGCGAACAGCACCGCGCCGAGCATCTCGTCCTCGGTGAGCTCCTTGGCTTCCGATTCCACCATCAGCACCGCCTGGTCGGTGCCTGCCACCACCATGGACAGCTCCGACTCCAGCAGATGGGAGTAGCTGGGGTTGAGCAGGTACGTGCCATCCTTGTAGCCCACCCGGGCCGTGCCGATGGGGCCGTTGAAGGGAATACCGGAGACAGCGAGCGCCGCGGAGGCGCCCAGCATGGACGCGATGTCCGGGTCTTCGTTCTTGTCCGCCGACATCACCGTGCAGACCACCTGCACCTCGTTCATGAACCCTTTCGGGAACAGCGGCCGGAGCGGCCGGTCGATGAGGCGCGAGGTCAGGGTTTCCTTCTCGGAAGGACGCCCCTCCCGGCGGAAGAAGCCGCCCGGGATCTTGCCCGCGGCGTAGGTCTTCTCCTGGTAGTTCACCGTGAGCGGGAAGAAGCTCTGCCCCGGCCGGGGCTGCTTCACGCCCACGGCCGTGCACAGCACCACGGTGTTGCCCATGGTGACCAGCACCGCACCGGTGGCCTGTTTGGCGACGCGGCCCGTTTCCAGGGTCACGCTCTGCTCGCCAAACTGAAATTGTTTCGTAACGGGATTCAAACTGTATTCCTCCATTTCCTGTAGCGGCGGCCGCAACCTCGTCAGCGGCCGCCGTCGTTCGGACTGCCGCCGAGCGGCAGAGTCCGCGAGCTGTCGCTCAGCGGCGCAGTCCCAGCCGACCGATCAGCTCTGCGTAACGGTTCGGGTTCTTGCGCTTGAGATAGTCGAGCAGCTTCCGGCGCTGGTTCACCATGCGGATCAGCCCCCGACGGGAATGATGATCCTGCTTGTGGGAGCGGAAGTGCTCCTGCAGCGCGTTGATGTTGTGGGTCAACAGGGCAACCTGTACTTCCGGGGACCCCGTGTCGCCCTCTTCGACCTGGTACTCCTTGATGATCTCAGCTTTCGCTGCTGCTGAAAGTGCCATTTTTGCTTTCTCCAATATGCATTGCTTCGAAATCGAGACATCCGCGCATATTTGCAGACGCCTCAGGCCGCAACGACCAGCCGCCGCGGGGCGACCCGGCCGTCGTCGAGCACCTCGCCCACCCCGAGAAACCGGGCGGGCCCTTCCTGTTGCGCCTGGGACAACCGGACCCAGCCGCTGCTGGGCGCGTGAGGCACGATGACCGGCTGACCCTGGCGCAGATAGTACGCCGTGTCGTCGTTCAGGGTGACCTCGGGCCAGTGGCCCACGGCGCTGGACACGGGCAGCAGGAACGGGTCCAGGGACCCTTTCTCCAGCGCTGCCTCCAGGGTCTCGAAGGTCACCAGGTCCGCCTCCGTGTAGGGGCCGGCGGCCAGGCGCCGCAGCGCGATCACGTGCGCCCCGCAGCCGAGGAGCTCGCCGAGCTCCTGGGCGATGGTGCGCACGTACGTGCCCTTGCTGCAGTGGATCGACAGGGTCAGCTCATTCCCCTCGAGCGCAACCAGCTCGTTGGCGAAGATGGTCACCCGTCGGGATTCCCGCTCGATCTCGATTCCCTGGCGGGCCAGCTTGTACAGCGGCTGGCCCTGATGCTTCACCGCCGAGAACATCGACGGCACCTGTTCGATCTCGCCCCGGAAGAAGCGCAGCGCATCCTCTACCCGGGCTTCGTTCACATTTTCCACCGGGCGGGTGTCAATCACGTTGCCGTCCGCATCGCCGCTGTCGGTGGCCACCCCGAGCTTCAACCGCGTCAGGTACTTCTTGTCCGAATTCAGCAGATACTGCGAGAACTTGGTGGCCTCGCCGAAGCACAACGGCAGCACCCCCGTGGCCAGGGGATCCAGCGCGCCGGTGTGGCCCACCTTCTGCGCATGAAACAGCCGCTTCGCCTTCTGCACGGCCTCGTTGGAGCTCATGCCCTGGGGCTTGTCCAGCACCAGGATGCCGCTCACGTCGCGGCCGCGGCGCCTGCGCCTAGCCATCGTCGCGGTCCTCGCGGGCGTTACCGCCCGTAGCGGTACCGCCGGCCGCGTTCCCGCCGGCACGGCGGTCGGCCTCCACGGCCTTCTCGATGAGCGCTTCCAGGCGCGGCCCCTGTTCCATGAGCTCGTCGTAGTGGATCCGCAGCTTCGGCGTGGTGCGCATGCGGTGCCGCTTCGCCAGCTCGGAGCGGAAGAAGCCCGCCGCACCGTTGAGCACCCGCACCAGCTCGGCCCGGGCCTCGGGGGTCCGGGCCTCGATGGACGACACGTAGACGTCCGCGTAGGAGAGATCGCGGCTCACCTTCACCTCGTTGACGTTCACCATCCCCACCCGCGGGTCGCGCATCTCCCGCTGAATGATGGCGGCCAGCTCGTCGCGGATGAAATCGGCGACACGTAGGTCACGTCCGGAATCCATGGCTCACAGCTCTCGAGCAACCTCTTTGGTTTCGAACACCTCGATCTGGTCGCCGGGGCGGATATCGTTGTAATTGCGAACCCCGATGCCGCACTCGGTGCCGGCGCGGACCTCGTTGACGTCCTCCTTGAATCGCCGCAGCGACTCCAGCGCGCCCTCGAAGATCACCACGTTTTCCCGCAGCACGCGGATGGGCTTGTTGCGGTAGACGGTGCCCTCGGTGACCATGCAGCCCGCCACCTGGCCGAACCGCGGCGAGCGGAACACCTCGCGGACCTCGGCGACGCCGACGATCTCCTCGCGGATCTCCGGACGCAGCATCCCGGTGAGCACCTGCTTGACGTCGTCGAGCAGCTCGTAGATGACGCTGTAGTAGCGCAGCTCGATACCTTCGCGCTCGATGATCTGCTTGGCCGTATTGTCCGCCCGGACGTTGAAGCCGAAGATCACCGCGCCGTAGGTGAGCGCCATGTTGGCATCGGTCTCGGTGATGCCGCCCACGCCGGAGCCGAGCACGTTCACCGACACCTCCTCGTTGCCCATCTCGGCCAGTGCCTGAGTGATGGCCTCGAGGCTGCCGCGAACGTCGGCCTTCAGCACCACCTTCAGCACCCGTTTCTCGCCTTCGCCCAGGCCTGCGAACATGTTTTCCATCTTCGCCGCCTGCTGCAGCGCCAAGCGGTGCTCGTGGCTCTTGTCGCGCCGGAACTCCGCCAGCTCGCGCGCCGTCTTCTCGTCGCTGGCCACCGAGAACTCGTCCCCGGCCGCCGGCGTGCCGTTCAGGCCCAGCACCTCCACGGGCACCGAAGGGCCGGCTTCCTTCACCTGCTCGCCGAGCTCGTTGAGCATGGCTCGCACCCGGCCGAAGTGCTCACCGGCGATGATGATGTCACCCTGCTTGAGGGTGCCGTTCTGGACCAGCACCGTGGCCACGGGGCCACGGCCGCGATCCAGTCGCGACTCCACCACCACGCCACGCCCCGGCGCTTCCGGTACGGCCTTCAGCTCCAGAATCTCCGCCTGAAGCAGCACGGCCTCCAGCAGCTCCTCGATACCCTGACCGGTGATGGCGGACACCTTGACGAACTGGGTGTCGCCGCCCCACTCCTCGGGCACCACGTCCTTGGACGCCAGCTCGCTGGTTACCCGCTCCGGGTCCGCGCCTTCCAGGTCCATCTTGTTGATGGCTACCACGACGGGCACCCCGGCGGCCTTGGCGTGCTGGATGGCTTCCTCGGTCTGGGGCATCACCCCGTCGTCCGCGGCCACCACCAGGATGACGATGTCCGTGGTCTGGGCACCCCGGGCCCGCATGGCGGTGAACGCCGCGTGGCCGGGGGTATCGATGAAGGTGATCTTGCCGTGGGGCGTGTCCACACCGTAGGCGCCGATGTGCTGGGTGATGCCACCGGCCTCGCCGCTGGTCACCCGGGTCTTGCGGATGTAGTCCAGAAGCGACGTCTTGCCGTGGTCCACGTGGCCCATCACGGTCACCACCGGTGGCCGGGGATACTCCTCCCCCTCCACCTCGAGGGACCTCTCCAGCGCCTGCTCCATCGCATCGGCATGGATCACCTTCGGCCGGTGACCCATCTCCTCCACCACGATGATGGCGGTGTCCTGATCGACGGTCTGGTTGATGGTGGCCATCACGCCCATGTTCATCAGCGTCTTGATCACCTCGCCGGCTTTCACCGACATGCGGTTGGCCAGCTCGCCCACCGTGAGGACGTCGGGAATCTCCACGTCACGCGCGATGAAGTCCGTGGGCCGGAACTCGCCGCCCTGCTGGTCGACCTTCAACGGGCCGTGGTGGGCACGGCGCTTGCCGCGCCGCTCGCTCTTGAGCGACAGCTCACGGCGCCGGCCGCGGGGGCCCTCCTCGGCCTTGCCGCGCTCGCGTTCGCGGCCTCGCCGATGCTTACCGGCCTTCTCGCTGCTCACCGCGGCAGCCTGGGCAGCCACCGCAGCCTCCGCCGCCTTGTCCGGCGCCGCCTTCCTGGCCTCGGCCGCTTCCTGGGCCTTGCGCTCCGCCTCGAGGCGCTCCTGCTCGGCCTTCTGTTTCGCTTCCTCGCGACGCTGCTCTTCCGCGGCCTTGCGCTCCGCCTCGCGGCGGCGGGACGCTTGCTCCGCCGCCATGCGCGCCTGCTCCTGCTCGCGGATGCGCTGCATCTCGAGCTCGGAGGCGCTCAGCTTGCGCGCGGGGCGCGGCGGCTCCGCCACGGGCTCGGGCTCGGGCGCGGCCTCCGGCTCCGGAGCAGGCTCCGGCTCCGGCTGCACTTCCGGCTGGGGCTGCGGCTCCGGCGCAGCGGCCTCCGCCGGGGCGGGGGCTTCCGCCACCGATTCGGGCACCGGCTCCGGAGCCGGTTCCGGCGCCGCTTCCTCGGCGGGCTCCAGCTCGGCACGTTTGACGTAGGTGCGCTTGCGCCGCACCTCCACGGTCACGTTCCGCCCCGAGCGCCCCTGGCCGGATTTCAACGTTCCCACCGACCGGCGCTTGAGCGTGATCTTCTTGGGCGTCGTGTCGGTGGAACCGTGACTGCGCTTCAAGAACGCCAGCAGAGTCTGCTTCTCGTCCTCCGACACCGGCTCAGCTTCGCTGGTGTGAGGCAGACCCGCTTCGCTCATCTGCTTGAGCAGCCGGTCCACGGGAGCGCCGACCGATTCTGCCAGTTGTTTAACCGTGACATCTGACATGCCGTGATCCCCTGAAATATCCGTTACTCCTCGGCTTCTTCGAACCATGGCGCCCGGGCGGTCATGATGAGCTCGGCGGCCTTCTCCTCGCCGAGATCTCCGGCGATCTCGAGGAGGTCGGGCACGGCCAGCTCCGCCAGGTCTTCCATGGTCTTCACGCCGTTGTTGGCAAGCAGGTACGCCAGGTGGCGATCCATGCCTTCCATGCTGAGGAGGTCTTCCGCCGGCTCGTTCTCGCCAAGCAACTCCTCGCTGGCGATGGCCTTGGTCAGCAACGCGTCCTTGGCGCGATTCCTGAGCTCGGTGACGATCTCCTCGTCGAAGCCCTCGATGTTCTTCATTTCCTCGATGGGTACGTAGGCGATCTCCTCCAGGTTGGTGAAGCCTTCCTCCACCAGCACGGCGGCCACGTCCTCATCCACCGACAGCGACTCCATGAAGTCGCTCATCAGCTTGCCGGCTTCCTCTTCCTGTTTGGCGACCGCTTCTTCCTCGGTCATGATGTTCAGAGTCCAGCCCGTCAGCTCGCTGGCCAACCGGACGTTCTGGCCGCCCCGGCCAATGGCCTGGGCCAGGTTGTCCTCGGCCACGGCGATGTCCATGGAGCCGGCATCCTCGTCCACCACGATGGACTCCACTTCGGCGGGAGCCATGGCGTTAATCACGAGCTGTGCCGGATTGTCGTCCCACAGCACGATGTCGATGCGCTCGCCCGCGAGCTCCCCCGACACCGCCTGAACCCGGGAACCCCGCATGCCGACACAGGCACCTACGGGATC
Source organism: Pseudomonadales bacterium (assembly GCA_041690675.1). Classification (GTDB taxonomy): domain Bacteria; phylum Pseudomonadota; class Gammaproteobacteria; order Pseudomonadales; family Azotimanducaceae; genus UBA7803. The sequence goes on from JAWLGU010000057.1 coordinate 16,143, forward strand.
GATGCGGCCGTCGTTGGTGCGCACGGCGATCTTGGCCCGCGAGCCGGGATCCCGCGCGGCGCCGCGGATCTCGATGATGTCCTCAGCGATCTCGGGCACCTCGATCTTGAACAGCTCGATGAGCATCTGCGGCGAGGTGCGGGTGAGGATGAGCTGCGGCCCCCGATTGTCGGGCCGCACGTCCAGCAGCAGGGCCCGCAGGCGGTCGCCGACGCGGAACGTCTCCCGGGGGATGAGGTGCTCCCGGGTCAGCAGCCCCTCGGCATTGTTGCCGAGGTCGACGATGATGCTGTCGCGGCCCAGCTTCTTCACGGTGCCGCTCACCAGCTGGCCGACCCGGGGCAGGTACGCCTCCACCACCTGGGCGCGCTCGGCTTCCCGCACCTTCTGGACGATGACCTGCTTCGCCGTCTGGGCGGCGATGCGGCCGAACTCCACGGATTCCACGGGCTCCTCGATCACGTCTCCCAACTCGGCGTCGGGCTTACGTTCACGGGCCTCCTCGATGGTCAGCATGGCCGAGGCGTTCCAGTCCGCTTCCTCGTCCTCGTCGTCGAGAATCGCTTGCGGATCCACCACCGTCCACCGGCGAAAGGTCTCGTAATCGCCGGTCTCCCGGTCGATGGACACGCGGAAGTCCGCGTTCTCGTCGTAACGCTTCTTGGTCGCAGTGGCCAGCGCAGCTTCGATCGCCCCGAAGATCACGTCTTTGGGCACGCCTTTTTCGTGGGAGACGGAATCCACGACCAGCAGCACTTCTTTACTCATCTCTTTCGATCCTCGTCAGGGCCGATATGCTTCGACAACCATCAATCAAACTGCGGAACCACCCGCGCCCGCTGGACGTTCTCCAGGGGCAGCACGAACTCTTCGGCCTCCTCCCCCTGCTCCCTCGGACGCACGACGATCTCGTCGTCCTCGATGGCCACGAGGATGCCGACGATGTGCTTCCTGCCTTCGAAGGGGAAATTCAGTCGCACGTCCACGGTGGCCCCCAGGTTGGCCTGGTAGTGCCCCGGCTTGAAGAGAATGCGGTCCATGCCCGGAGAGGACACCTCCAGGGTGTACGCGGAAGGAATGACATCCTCGATGTCCAGCAGGTCGCTGACCTCCCGGCTCACTCGCTCACAGTCGTCCACCGTGACCCCCGCGGGCCGATCGATATAGACCCTGAGCTTCGAACGCCTGCCCTGGGACATGTACTCCACGCCCCACAGCTCGCATCCCAAAGCTTCTACCGCCGGGGCCAGCAGGCCCTCGATCTGGTTCTCGCGTCTGTTCAAATTTCCGAATCGACTCTACTCGCTCGTTTCTGCTCCGCGTGCGGAAAAAAAAATGGGCATGCGCCCATTTTTCTCGTGACCGGCGCCGCCCGATCACCTCGGGCCCTTGCCGACAACGCGCAGGCGATCCACCGATACGTGGTGGCCACCTCAAGGATGTACGCAGGATGTTCGAGCATCCGGGACGTCGTGCGCCCCTGGAGGACCTGCTACGAAAAAGGCCCTCAGGGGGGCCCTCCGAATCCTTTGGTAGCGGGGGCAGGATTTGAACCTACGACCTTCGGGTTATGAGCCCGACGAGCTACCAGACTGCTCCACCCCGCATCAGCGAGCGCGAATTATAGGGGACTCGAGGCTGCTCCCGCAACCACGGATGGAAGAAAACCTTCGACGGGCACGTCGAGGATGGCACTGCGGACGGCGGAAAACGATATACGCCCCCCGATGACCGGTCAAGCGGCGCCGGCCCCGGCGCCGGCTCCTACTCGGCGGCCGCGTCAACTGCCATAATGCGCGACTCCTCCGAACCTCGGCGCTCAATGCTCAGGGTCATCAGGCGTTCCTTGCGCTTCAAGGTACTGTCCGTCGTCATGCTCACCACGCTGGTGGCGCTCATGGTGTCGGCGGCCGCCCTGGTCACCTACGAGGCCCGCAACTACCGGGAGTTCCTGGTCAACGACGCCACCACCCAGGCCGACATCCTGGCCCGCACCAGCACACCGGCGCTGCAGTTCGACGACCCGGTGAGCGCCGCCGAAAACCTGGCGCTGCTGGCGAACCGCCGCGGCATCGTCGCCGCGGCCCTCTACACCGCGGACGGGGCGCTCTTCGCTCAGTACGCGCGCCAGGGTATTCCGCCGCCGCCCCCGCAACTCGCCACGCCGCGGGGCTCCCGGTTCGTCAACGGCCGCCTGGAGCTGATCCATCCCGTGGTGGCGAACGATCAGCGGATCGGTACCGTGTACCTGCGCTCCACCGACGACCTCGCACTGCGCCTGAAGGACTACTCGCTGATCGTCGGCCTGGTCACCCTGTTGAGCCTGACGGTCGCCGGTCTCACCTCCGCCTGTCTGCAGCGCGGCGTCACTGCCCCGCTGCTGGCGGTCACCGACATCGCGCGGCGGGTCATGAGCCGCAGGGACTTCACCCAGCGCGCCGAGAAGACCACCGAGGACGAGATCGGCGTGCTGGTGGACTCCTTCAACGCCATGCTCGCGGAGGTGGGGCGGATGACCGAAGCTCTGGAGGCCACCAACCGGCGGCTGGTGGAGGAGACCGAGGAGCGACGTTACGCCGAGGCCGCCCTGCGGGTGGCGGACCAGCGTAAGGACGAGTTCCTGGCCACCCTGGCCCACGAGCTGCGGAATCCTCTGGCGCCCATGGTCACGGCGCTGCAGATCATGGAATCCGCCGGCACCGCCGAGGAAGCGCGCCACGCCCGGGAGATCATTCAGCGGCAGCTCGCCCACATGGTGCGACTCATCGACGACCTGCTGGACGTCTCCAGAATCACCCGGGGTAAGCTGACCGTACAGATGCAGACCGTGGATCTGGCCGCGGTGATGCAGAATGCCATCGACACGGTGCGGCCCTTCATCGACCAACGCCGTCATCGCCTCGACGTCGTGACGCCGGGGCATCCCGTATTCGTCCGCGGAGACGCCGTGCGCCTCTCCCAGGTGTTCTCGAACCTGCTGAACAACGCCGCCAAGTACACCCAGCCGGGCGGGCGCATCACGTTCAACGCCGAGGTCGTCCACGGCCGGGTCCGGGTCACCGTGTCGGACAACGGCATCGGTATGACGCAGCAGACCCTGGACACCGTTTTCGAGATGTTCATCCAGGGCAACGACGGCACCGCAGCGGGTGGTCAAGCCGGGCTCGGGGTGGGCCTGGGGCTGGCGAAACGCCTGGTGGCTCTGCATGGCGGCAGCATCGAGGCACTCAGCGACGGCCCGGGCCGCGGCAGCCGCTTCCTGGTGGAGATCGACGCGGTGCCGGCGGAGCCCGAGAACTCGGCGCAGCTGGACGGCGCCGCGGCCGCGGACGGAGCCGAGGCGGCGCCTCGGTCCGCGGACCGGCACCGCATCCTGCTGGTGGACGACAACGTCGATTTCGCCACCAGCCTGGCCATGCTGCTCGAGGCGCTGGGACACCACGTCCGGGTTGCCCACGACGGCGCCAGCGCGGTTCGCGCCGCCGAGGCGCTGGGGCCCGACGTGGCCTTCCTCGACATCGGCCTGCCGGACATGAGCGGCTACGAGCTTGCGAGCCTGCTTCGCGAGCTTCCCGCCGCCGCGGACACGGTGCTGGTGGCACTGAGTGGCTGGGGCCAGGAGCAGGACCGCCGGCGATCCCGGCAGCACGGATTCAGCGCCCATCTGGTGAAACCGGTGGACCTCAAGAAGGTTCAGGGGGTGCTCGAAGAACTGGTATCCGAGTCGTGAGATGTGATCTACCCCGGATCCGGCGCGAGAAATACAAGAATCCACGAATGCAGTTGACCAGGCCGGCGCGTGCCACGTCGGCGCCCTTTCGAATGGCCTTGCTCCTGACCCTCGCCTGTCTCGGTACGCTCCTTCCGTTCAAAGCCGGCGCGCAGCCGGCGTCATCCGATACGCGAGCCCGATATGCGGAGGACGAAGTGAAGGCCGCGTTCCTGTTCCACTTCGCCACCTACGTGGAATGGGCCGGCGACGAAGACGCGGTGATCACCTTCGCGGTGCTGCGGGCACCGGACGTAGCCGACGAGCTGGAGCGGTTCGTGGGCGAGCGTCGCGTGCAGGGACGCGAGGTGGTGGTGCGCCGGTTGCGATCCATCCGCGAGCTCGAGGGGGACGAGGTCCTGTTCATCGGCTCCAGCCAGAACCGCCGGCTGCGGCAGCTCACCCGCGCCGTGAAGGGCCCCACCCTCATCGTCACCGACGCGCCCCACGGGCTGCCGGACGGCGTTGGCGCCCCAAACGGTTCCGCCCGGCCCGCCGATGACCTCGATTCGTTCGACGTCCTGGAGCAGGGTGTCCTGTGCATCCCAGAACACACCGGCGTAGAGTGGAGAATAGACACTGCGGCCGTCGATCAGCACCAGCAGCTTGTTCGACAGGTCGCTGCTGAATCCGCGCATGGATATGGTCCACGAATGAGCGCCGTTGCGCGCCACCTCCACGCCGGGGGCGAGGCGCAGGGCCTCGGGCAGGCTGGTGACTCCGGACCGTAGAATCTGCTCCCGGGTGATCACATAGACCGCGGCGGCAGCATCGTCGCGCGTCTCTTCCCGGCGGGCGTCCGGCGACCCCTCATGCGGGAGACGGCCACCTGGCGAGACTCTGGGGGCGGCTCGGGCTCTGCGACTGCATCTCGCGCGGTGCTCCAGATACCATGGGGTCCGCGGCCGCATGCAGCAGCCGGCCCGACGCATTCACGGCTCGCCGCCCGCCGTGCGGGTGGCCGTTCGAGTTGGTGCCGAAGAGAGGACTCGAACCTCCACGGGCGTAAGCCCACTACCCCCTCAAGGTAGCGTGTCTACCAATTTCACCACTTCGGCTTCGGGGCCCGATCACACATCGGGGATGTCGGAATCTACACGTTCAGGCTCTGTAGTCAACCGCTCGCCGTTATCCGCCGGTGCGGACTCCTGCGGAGCGGCGGATTCCACCTGGGGAATACCCAGCGTCTCCAGCTCGGTCGCGCGTTCCTTCGCCGTGTACGCCAGGCCGAAGGAGATCAGGAAGAAGCCGATGGCCAGCCACACGGTCAGCCGGGTGAGGAACGAGCCCGAGCCCGCGCTGCCGAACACGGTGTTGGCGCTGCCGCTGCCGAAAGCGGCGCCGACATCGGCGCCTTTGCCGTGCTGAAGCAGCACCAGCGCGCCCAGGGCCAGGGCGTCCGCCACCAGCAGCACCATCAGCACGGTTTCCACGGTCGACATGTTCACGTCTCGTCTCCAATGTTCTCGGCGGCCCCGGCGATCGCGGTGAAATCGGCCACCTGCAGCGACGCCCCTCCCACCAGCGCTCCGTCGATGTCCGGCTGAGCCAGCAGCTCCGCCGCGTTGCCGGGCTTCACGCTGCCGCCGTACAGAACACGCTGCGCCGATGCTGCGTCGGCGCCACAGAGCTCCGCCACCACGCCGCGGATGAATCGGTGCATCTCCTGGGCCTGCTGCGGCGTGGCGGTGCGCCCGGTGCCGATGGCCCAGACGGGCTCGTACGCCACCACCGCCGCCGCCAGCGCGTCGCTGCCGGCCGACTCGGCCACCACCCGGATCTGCCGGGTCACCACCGCCTCCGCGGAGCCCGCATCACGCTCCGCCAGGGTCTCCCCCACGCACACCACCGGGACCAGCCCGCCTCGCAGCACCGCCCGGACCTTGGCAGCCACGTCCTCGTCCGTCTCGCCGAACAGCGTTCGCCGCTCGGAGTGCCCCACCAGCGCCCAGCCTGCGCCGAGATCCCGCGCCATCTCCACCGACACCTCGCCGGTGAAGGCACCTTCGGCCTCGGCGTGCACGTTCTGCACTCCGAGCCCTACGGCGGCGTCACCCAGCGCCGCGGCCAGCTCGCGAACGTAGGGAATTGGCGGGAACAGTAGGATCTGCGCGCTCTGCGGCAGGGATTCCGCGGCCAGCGCCTTTCCGTACCGCGCCACGAAGGCACTGTCCCCATGCATTTTCCAGTTGCCGGCGATGAGAGGCTTGCGCATGGCGAATGCCGCCGTTCTCAAAGGGCGCGCAATGGTAACGGCTCGTGCCATTCGGCACAACGCCGACCCGCCACCGCTTCAGTTCGTTTGGAGCGAGCCGCCGTTGACCTGCACCGCCGCCGCGAGCTCCTCGGCGATGGCAGCCACTTCCGCCGCATCCTCGCCCTCTACCATGACCCGGATCACCGGCTCCGTCCCGGACGGGCGCAGCAGCACCCGGCCCCGGTTGCCGAGCCGGGCGGACATGGCTGCCACGGCCTGTGCCACCGTCGGCGAGGCCGCCTGCACCGCGGGATCCGCGGTGCGCACGTTGATCATGGTCTGCGGCAGCTTGGTCATGCCCTGGCGCAGCTCCTGCAGCGAGTGCTCCCGCTCCACCATGGGCACCATGGCCTGCAGCGCCGCCACGATGCCGTCCCCGGTGGTGGTGAGATCCAGGCACACCAGGTGCCCCGAGGACTCGCCGCCGAGTTGCCACCCCTTGTCCTTCATGAGCTCGAGCACGTAGCGATCGCCGACCTTGGCGCGCTCGAAGGGAATGCCTAGGCCGCCGAGGGCCTGCTCCAGCCCCAGGTTGCTCATGACCGTGCCCACCACGCCTCCGTTAAGCCCCCCCTGCTCCGCCCGGTGCCGGGCGATGATGTAGAGCAGCTCGTCACCGTCCACGACCTCGCCGGAGGCGTCCACCATCACCACGCGGTCGCCGTCGCCGTCGAACGCGATGCCCACGTCCGCACGGTGCTCGAGCACCTTGGCTGACAGCTCGTCCGGCTGGGTGGATCCGCAGCCGTCGTTGATGTTGGTGCCGTTGGGCGCGCCGCCCATGACGAAGATCTCCGCCCCGAGTTCCTCGAAGACGCCGGGCGCGACGTGGTACGTGGCGCCGTGGGCGCAGTCGAGCACCACCCGCAGCCCGCGCAGCCGGAACCCCCGATTCACCGTGGCCTTGCAGAACTCGATGTAGCGCCCGGCGGCGTCGCCGATCCGCGCCGCCTTGCCCAAGCGGTCGGAATCCACGCAGGCGATGGAGCCGTCGAGCTGGGCCTCGATCTCGAGCTCCACGTCATCCGGCAGCTTGTTGCCGTGATGGTCGAAGAACTTGATGCCGTTGTCGTAGTAAGGGTTGTGGGAGGCGCTGATGACGATGCCGGCGTCGGCACGCAGGGTGCGGGTCAGATAGGCCACCGCCGGGGTGGGCATGGGGCCGAGCAACCCCACGTTGGCCCCGGCTGAAACCAGCCCGGACTCCAGCACCGACTCCAGCATGTAGCCGGAGATGCGGGTGTCCTTGCCGATGAGCACGTGGCTGCCCCCACGGCGGGAGAACACGCGCCCGACCGCCCAGCCGAGCCGCAGGCAGAACTCGGGGGTGATGGGGGGTTCGCCAACCCGCCCACGAATTCCGTCGGTGCCGAAGTATTTTCTGCTCAAGGCCGTTCCCCTACGTCTGATCCGTGCACTCGCCGGCGGTCACTGCCGCCAGCATTTTAAGCGCATCGGCCGTCTCCGCCACATCGTGTACGCGCACCACGTCGGCGCCGCGCTCCACGGCCAGCACCGCCGCCACCGCGCTGCCCACCACCCGGTCGTCCACCGCCCGGCCGGTGATGGCGCCGATCATCCGCTTCCGGGACAGCCCCACGAGCAGCGCCAGGTCGTCGATGCGCAGGGACTCCAGGTCCCTCAGCAGACTCAGGTTGTGCGCCAGGGTCTTGCCGAAGCCGAACCCTGGATCCAGCAGCAGGCGCCGGTCGTCGATTCCGAGCCTCCGGCACGCCGCCACCCGCTCGGCCAGAAAGCCGCGCACCTCCGATACCACGTCATCGTAGTGTGGCGCCGTCTGCATGGTTCGAGGCTCGCCCTGCATGTGCATGAGACACAAGGCGGCATCGCTGGCCGCCACGGCCTCGAGCATGGCCGGATCACGGCCGCCGGTCACGTCGTTGACGAGATGCACACCCGCCGCCAGCGCCCGGGCCGCCAGGGCCGGTTTGCAGGTGTCCAGGGAGACGATGGTATCCAGCTCCAGCAGCCGTTCTACCACGGGCATCACACGACGGGCTTCTTCGGCCTCGGGAACCGGAGCCGCGCCGGGGCGTGTGGACTCGCCGCCCACGTCGAGGATCGCGGCCCCCGCGTCCAGCATGGCCGCCGCCGTGTCGAGGATGCGGGGAAGGTCGGGCGCGGTTCCCATGAGGGAGCCGCCGTCCGAAAACGAATCGGGGGTGACGTTGATCACCCCCATGATGGCCGGCCGACGCAGCTCGAGCCGGCGGCCGGCGCAGCACAGCACCCTGGGCGCCGGCGCCCTCATGCGGGTGCCGCGCCGCCCATCAGTGCTCTTCGGCAGGACCGCCGATGGGTTTGCCGGGCCGGGGCTCCGACGCATCCCGGCCGGAGGCGGGGGGCGGCGGAGTGTCGCCGGGGGCCCGAGGCTTGGCGCCGACCATGATGTCGTCGATCTGCTCGGACGAGATGGTCTCGTACTCCATCAGCGCCTCCGCCATCATGTGCAGCTTGTCCTCGTTCTCCTCGAGCAGGCGCTTCGCCCGGGCATAGCACTCTTCGATGATGGAGCGGACCTCCTCGTCGATGGCGTGGGCCGTCTCCTCCGAGAACACCCGGGGCTTGGCGCTCGCCGACATGCCGAGGAAGGGCTCGCCGCCGTCGTCGTCGTACTGGATCGGTCCCAGCTTGTGGGACAGTCCCCAGCGGGTGACCATGTTGCGCGTGAGCTGGGTCGCCCGCTCGATGTCGTTGGAGGCGCCGGTGGTCACGTGCTCCGGCCCGAGAATCAGCTCCTCGGCGATGCGGCCGCCGAACAGGCTGCAGATCTGGCTGATGATGGTCTGGCGGCTGAAGCTGTAGCGGTCTTCCTCCGGCAGGAACATGGTGACCCCCAGGGCCCGGCCCCGGGGGATGATGGTGACCTTGTACACCGGATCGTGGTCGGGCATGAGCCGGCCGATGATGGCGTGCCCCGACTCGTGGTACGCCGTGTTGCGCTTCTCCTTCTCGGACATGACCATGGACTTGCGCTCGGCGCCCATCATGATCTTGTCCTTGGCCTTGTCGAACTGCTCCATGTCCACCAGCCGCTTGCCCGCCCGGGCCGCGAACAGCGCCGCCTCGTTCACCAGGTTGGCGAGATCGGCGCCGGAGAACCCGGGGGTACCACGGGCGATGATGGCCGGATCCACGTCGTCGGACAGCGGCACCTTGCGCATGTGGACCTTGAGGATCTGCTCGCGGCCGCGAATGTCCGGCAGCCCGACCACCACCTGGCGATCGAAGCGGCCCGGGCGCAGCAGCGCCGGGTCCAGCACGTCGGGCCGGTTGGTGGCGGCGATGACGATGATGCCGTCGTTGGCCTCGAAGCCGTCCATCTCCACCAGCAGCTGGTTCAGGGTCTGCTCGCGCTCGTCGTGCCCGCCGCCGAGCCCGGCGCCACGGTGACGGCCCACGGCGTCGATCTCGTCGATGAAGATGATGCAGGGTGCCTGCTTCTTGGCCTGCTCGAACATGTCGCGCACCCGGGAGGCGCCGACCCCCACGAACATCTCCACGAAGTCCGAGCCGGAGATGGAGAAGAAGGGTACCTTGGCCTCCCCGGCGATGGCCTTGGCCAGCAGGGTCTTACCGGTGCCGGGCTGGCCCACCATCAGGATGCCGCGGGGAATGCGCCCGCCCAGGCGCTGGAACTTGCCCGGGTCACGCAGGAACTCCACCAGCTCCTGGACGTCTTCCTTGGCCTCGTCCACCCCCGCCACGTCGGCGAAGGTGGTCTTGATCTGATCCTCGGAGAGCAGGCGCGCCTTGCTCTTGCCGAAGGCCATGGGCCCGCCGCGACCGCTGCCGCCGCCCTGCATCTGGCGCATGAACAGCATGAATACCGCGATGATGATCAGAATGGGGAAACTGGCGATGAGCAGCTGCGCCCAGATGCTCTGCTGCTCCGGCAGCTTGCCGACGATCTCCACGTCGTGGTTGTAGAGGTCGTCCAGCAGCTTCTGGTCGTTGAGCCCCGGGCGGACGACCTGGAACTCGTCCCCGGAGCGGCGAACACCGCGGATCAGCCGATCCTCGACGGTGACCTGACGGATCTCGTCACCACGAACCTGCTCGATGAAGTCGGAGTAGCTGAGGGACTGCGGTTCCGGCTTCACGTTGAAGTTGTTGAACACCGTCAGCAGCACGGCGGCGATGATCAACCAGAGCAGCAGATTTTTTCCCATGTCTGACAAGGGCTTGTCCTCTTCAATGGATCGCCAGGGGGGGTATCGGCATCCGGGGAGCGTGCGTTCTAGCCTACACGACTCACCGGATGCGGGGAACTGCGGGTGGTCACGGCCCGCGGGCAGCCGGCGTCACACCTCGAAGCCCCGGGCGACCAGGTACACTTCGCGGGACTCGGGGCGGGACGCCCTGGGCTTGGTGAGCTGGACCGCGGCGAAACGATCCCTCAGCGCCGCTACCCACGCATCCACCCCTTCTCCCTGAAACAGTTTGACCACCAGACCACCGCCGGGTTTCAGCCACCTCTCCGCCGCCTCCAGGGCCAGGTCCGCCAGATCCATGGCGCGGGCCTGATCCATCGTGCGGTTACCGCTCATGTTGGGGGCCATATCCGACAATACAAGATCCACGCCATCGTCACCGAGCAGGGTCTCGAGCGCCCGCTCCGTCTCCGGGTCGCCGTACTCGCCTTCGATCACCACCGTCCGCGGCCCGGCGCTGATGGGACGCGGGTCACAGGCGATGAGCCGGCCGTGGGCGAGACGCTCTTCCAGGTAGCGTGTCCAGCCGCCGGGCGCCGCGCCCAGCTCGAGGACGGTCATGCCCGGCCGCAGCAGGGCGAACTTGCGGTCGAGCTGCTCGAGCTTGAAATGGGCGCGGGACGCCTGTCCCTCAGCGACGGCGCGGCGGGCGAAGGGATCCCGGCGCTGGCGCTGCAGCCAGCGGTCACTGCTCTTGCTGCGCTTGCTCACGCAGGCTCCAGCCCGTGGAGACGGCGCCGGACCCCCGGGAGTAGAATGCCGCCATGGAACAGTCTCTCGACCCTGCAACCAGGAAGCGCCTCAAGCGCATCGCTCATCATCTCGACCCGGTGGTTCTGGTGGGGGAGCAGGGCGTGAGCGAGGCCGTCGCCGCGGAGACCCGGCGGGCCCTGGACGACCACGAGCTCATCAAGGTCCGCATCCTGGCCGGAGATCGGGAAACCCGCGGGGCCCTGGCCCGGGAGTTGGCGGAGCGGACCGGCTCGGCCATCGTCCAGAACATCGGTCGCATCACGGTGCTGTTTCGCCGCAATCCCGAGCCCAACCCCAGGCTGTCGAACCTGTCCAGATACGGCGCCTGAGCCACGGCAGGGTGCGCCGCGGGCCTACAGATGCTCGACCCGGTCGATCTCGTACTCGACATCGCCCTTGGGCGTCTTCACTACCGCCACGTCGCCCTCGGCCTTGCCGATGAGACCGCGGGCGATGGGTGACATCACCGACAGCTTGTTGGCCTTCAGGTCGGCCTCGTCCTCGCCGACGATCTTGTAGCGGACCTCGCTGCCGGAGTCCGCGTCGATGAGGGTCACCGTGGCCCCGAAAATCACTTTGCCCGTGGAATTGATCTTGGTGACGTCGATCACCTGGGCGTCCGCCAGCTTGCTCTCGATCTCCTGAATGCGGCCCTCGTTGAAGCTCTGCTGCTCCCGGGCCGCGTGGTACTCGGCGTTCTCCTTCAGGTCTCCGTGCTCGCGCGCCTCGGCGATGGCCTGGGTGATCTGCGGCCGCAGCTCGTGTTTGCGGCGGTTGAGCTCTTCACGCAGCGCTTGGGCACCTTCCACGGTCATGGGAACTGGCATGAGAGACGATGACTCCATTCCGACACGAACAACAGTTGTGGGCCCGAGGGCGCTCGGGCGGATCTACGAGGCGGACTGCTGATACAGGTCCTGCAGACGCCGTACCTTCACCTCGTGATTCTCGCGGGAGTAACGAATGGCGATGCAGAACGCTTCGCCCCCCGTCAAGGTGGTGGTGTAACACACTTTGTTCTGCAGTGCGAGCCGGCGGATAGCCGCGGAATCGCGGATGGACTGGTGACCTTCGGTGGTGTTGACGATGAGGTCGATCTGCTCGTTCTTGAGCATGTCCACCACGTGGGGCCGGCCCTGGGCCACCTTGTTCACCACCTGACACTCCACCCCCGCCTCGTGCAGGCAGCGGGCAGTGCCGCGGGTGGCCACCAGGCGGAAACCCAGGTCCGCCAGGTCGGCGGCGAGAGCCACCACCCCCTTCTTGTCCGAATCCTTGACGGAGATGAAGGCCCGGCCGCTCTGGGGCAGAATCACCCCGGCCGCGAGGCTCGCCTTGGCGAAGGCTTCGCCGAAGCTGTCCCCGACCCCCATCACCTCGCCCGTGGACTTCATCTCCGGCCCGAGGATGGGATCGACCCCCGGGAACTTGGTGAACGGGAACACCGACTCCTTGACGTTCACCTGCCGGGGAATGATCTCGCGGGTGAAACCCTGCTCCGCCAGGCTCTTGCCCGCCATGCAACGCGCCGCCACCTTCGCCAGCGACACGCCGATGCACTTGGAGACGAACGGCACCGTGCGCGACGCCCGCGGATTCACCTCCAGCACGAAGATCTCCTCGTCCTGCACCGCGAGCTGGACGTTCATCAGGCCCACCACGCCCAGCTCCCGGGCCATGGCCTTCACCTGCTCGCGAATCCGGTCCTGGACGTCGCTGCCGAGCTGGTAAGCCGGCAACGAGCAGGCGGAGTCGCCGGAGTGCACGCCGGCCTGCTCGATGTGCTGCATGATGGCGCCGATGACCACGTCGTTGCCGTCGCACACCGCATCCACGTCCACCTCCACCGCCTGGTCGAGGAACCGGTCCAGCAGCACGGGGGAACGGTGGGATACCACCACGGCATCCCGCAGGTAGCGCTTGAGCTCCTCCTCGTTGTAGACGATCTCCATGGCCCGTCCGCCCAGCACGTAGGAGGGACGCACGACGATGGGGAAACCGATGGCTCGGGCACCCTCCACCCCGGACGCCTCGTCGGTGGCGGTGCGGTTGCTGGGCTGACGCAGCCCCAGGGTCTCGATGAGCCCCTGAAACCGCTGACGGTCCTCGGCGCGGTCGATGGCGTCCGGGCTGGTGCCGATGATGGGCACGCCGAACCGCTCCAGGTCCTCCACCAGCTTGAGCGGCGTCTGCCCGCCGAACTGGACGATCACCCCTTCGGGCTTCTCCACCTCGACGATGGACAGCACGTCTTCCAGAGTCACGGGCTCGAAGTACAGCCGGTCCGAGGTGTCGTAGTCGGTGGAGACGGTCTCCGGATTGCAGTTGACCATGATGGTCTCGAAGCCGTCCTCGCGCATGGCGAGCGCCGCGTGCACACAGCAGTAGTCGAACTCGATCCCCTGGCCGATGCGGTTCGGCCCGCCCCCCAGCACCATGATCTTGCGCCGGTCCGTGGGCGCCGCCTCGCACTCCTCCTCGTAGGTGGAGTACATGTAGGCGGTGGCGGCGGGGAACTCCGCGGCGCAGCTGTCCACCCGGCGGTAGACGGGGCGGACGTCCAGGCTCAGGCGGCGGCCCCGCACCGCGTCCTCCTCGACCTGAAGCAGGTTTGCCAGGCGGGCGTCCGAGAAGCCCTTGCGCTTGAGCTCGTAGAGCTCCTCGCGCCCCAGATCGGCCAGGGTGAGCCCACCCAGGGCCGCCTCGCTGGCCACCAGATCCTCGATCTCCGCGAGGAACCAGGGATCGATGGCGGAGAGCTCGTGAATCTCCTCCACGCTCATACCGCAGCGGAACGCGTCGGCCACGTACCAGATGCGGTCGGCGCCGGGAATCGCCAGCTCCCGCTGCAGGATCTCGCGGGCCTCCTCGCCCTCGGCCTTCAGCATCGGATCGAGACCGGTCATGCCGGTCTCCAGGCCCCGCAGCGCTTTCTGCAGCGACTCCTGGAAGGTGCGGCCGATGGCCATCACTTCCCCCACCGACTTCATCTGGGTGGTGAGGCGCGGGTCGGCCACGACGAACTTCTCGAAGGTGAACCGGGGCACCTTGGTGACCACGTAGTCGATGGTCGGCTCGAACGAGGCCGGGGTCACTCCGGTGATGTCGTTGGTGAGCTCGTCCAGGGTGTAGCCCACCGCCAGCTTGGCGGCCACCTTGGCGATGGGGAAGCCGGTGGCCTTGGAGGCCAGCGCCGACGAGCGCGACACCCGGGGATTCATCTCGATCACGACGATTCGCCCGTCGTCCGGGTTGATGGCGAACTGCACGTTCGAGCCACCCGTCTCCACGCCGATCTCCCGCAGCACCGCGATGGAGGCGTTGCGCAGCAGCTGGTATTCCTTGTCCGTCAGCGTCTGCGCCGGCGCCACGGTGATGCTGTCGCCGGTGTGCACACCCATGGGATCGAGGTTCTCGATGGAGCAGACGATGATGCAGTTGTCCTTGCGGTCGCGGATCACCTCCATCTCGAACTCTTTCCAGCCGAGCAGCGACTCGTCGATCAAGAGCTCGTTGGTGGGCGAGAGGTCGAGCCCGCGGGCGCAGATCTCCTCGAACTCCTCCTGGTTGTAGGCGATGCCGCCACCGCTCCCCCCCAGGGTGAACGACGGCCGGATGATGCAGGGATAGCCGAGCTGGCTCTGCACCTGGATGGCTTCTTCCATGCTGTGGGCGATGGCCGAGCGCGGGCACTCGAGGCCGATCCGCTTCATGGCCCGGTCGAAGCGCTCCCGATCCTCGGCCTTGTCGATGGCGTCCTGACTGGCGCCGATAAGCTCCACGCCGAACCGCTCCAGCACCCCCTCGCGCACCAGGTCCAGCGCGCAGTTCAGCGCCGTCTGTCCGCCCATGGTGGGCAGCAACGCGTCCGGCCGCTCCACCTCGATGATCTTGGCCACGGTGCGCCACTCCACCGGCTCGATGTAGGTGGCGTCGGCCATCGAGGGATCGGTCATGATGGTGGCCGGGTTGGAGTTCACCAGCACCACCCGGTAACCCTCGTCCTTCAGGGCCTTGCAGGCCTGGGCCCCGGAGTAGTCGAACTCGCAGGCCTGGCCGATGACGATGGGCCCGGCGCCGAGGATCAGGATGGACCGGAGGTCGGTGCGCTTAGGCATTGCGGGCTTCCATCATGCCGATGAACTCGTCGAACAGGTACCGGCAATCCTGGGGCCCCGGGCTCGCTTCCGGGTGCCCCTGGAAACC
>JAWLGU010000058.1:0-23344 GCA_041690675.1 Pseudomonadales bacterium
GGTCGCCAGGTCGTACTCGCCGTCCACCTTGGGAATCTGGGCGATGATGGCCTTGCCGTTGCCGATCTCGATGGCCGACTCGCGCACCATCACCTCCACCCGGAAGCTCGGCTCCACGGGCTTCGACGCGCCAGACGACGTCGGCATGTCCAGCTCGACGATGGCGACTCTGGAGAAGACTGCCGTGATCAGGAGAAACGGCACCAGCACCACCATCAGGTTGAGAAAGGTGGTGACGTCGAGCTCCGTCGGCTCCTCGACCCGGCGCCGGTAGTGATGGGTTCTAGCCATGAATTACGGTCTCCTCCTCGTTGCGACGGGCTCAGGCCGCCTCCTGCAACGCCCCCTGACGGCGCGCGCGGGTCGAGATCGCCGTCAGCACCTTCACCGAGGCCATCTCCATGCCGTCGACGATCTCGTTGGTCTTGGTCGCCAGCAGGGCGTGCACCACGAGCAGCGGTATCGCCACCATCAGGCCGAAGGCGGTGGTGTTCATGGCCACGGAGATGCTGGCGGACAGCAGATCGGCCTTTTCCGCCGGGTTGGCGTTGGCCACCGCGGTGAACGCCTGAATCAGACCGATGATGGTGCCGAGCAGGCCGAGCAAGGTGGCGATGCTGGACGCGAGCGCGATGTAGGGCGTGCGCTTTTCGAGCTGCGGCACGATCTCCATCATGCCCTCCTCCATCACGATCTCCACGTCCTCCCGCCGGCGCACGGCGCCCTGCAGCGCCAGGCCCATGGAAAGCAGCCGCCCCATGGGGCTGTGATCCTTGGAGGAAACGCCGCGGGCCTTGTCGAAATCGCCCTCGGACAGGAGGGGCTGGATCTCACTCCAGGCGGCCTGATTCTTCTTGGTGACCGCCGTCAAGGTGAGCCAGCGCTCGACGGCGATGGCCACGCCGACGGCGAAGACCAGAAGGATCGGATACATGAAGGCTCCGCCGGAGGCGAAGAAGTCGACGATCGAATACACGAAGTCCATTGCATAACCCTCTCTACGATTGAAACGCTACTGCTACTTGCCTCCGCCGGAGGCGGAACCGGCTGTGCCCGCGCGCAGCTCGTAATACGAGAGCTCGCGCTCGAACACGTCTCTGTCCACAGGCTTCGCCCGTTGATCGAGCAGGTTGTCCACGCCGATGCCGTCGCCGATCTCCGAGGTCTTCCACGGCACGATCACCAGGGACTTGGGCGCTTCGTTGTTGCCCAGCACCGACATCCCCGACAGCGCTTTCGCCCCGGCCGCGGCCGTCTCGTCGCCGTGCCCCGCGCTGGCCAGGACCAGCCCGAGGCAGCACGCGATGACTCTCATCGTGTTCATCGTCATGGTGCTTCCTCCTCAGTCTCGCGGGGCGCCCGGTTGCGCAGGTCCGCCAGCCACATGTCCACTTCGGGGTCGTCGCGCACCGCGCTCCGGTACGCCTGGTAGTGCTCGAGCGCGCACTCCGGGTCCGCCAGATACAGGTCGCACAGCACCGCGAGGTTGCGCCGCGCGAAGTGGAAGCCGGGGTAGACCGCCAGCGCCTGCTCGTAGCTCTGCCGCGCTTCCTCGAAGCGCCCCAGCCGCCGGTAGGCGATGCCCAACTCGTTCAGAGCCACCGGATGATCCGGGGTCGCTGCGATGGCGGAGGACAGCGCCTCCACCGCTTCGTCGTGCCGGCCGGCGCGGCCGTAGGCGATGCCCAGATCGATGTAAGGGCCGGTGGCCTTCGGCACCTGGGCAACGACCTCCCGCAGCATCTCGATGCCGGCGTCGTAGTCGCCGGCAGCCAGGTGCTGCAGCGCCTCCCGATGGGTGGAGCGGACCGCACTGCCCATGGAAACCACCTCGGTGACCGTGAAGCCGACGCCCTCGTCCACCTGTACCGTCGCCGGCTTGCCCGGCGCCTGTGCAGGCCGCCGCGCGGACCCGCGCGCGTCGGCGGCGGCCGCGTCGCCGCCGGGGCGCACCGGCTGCGCACCGCAGCCCGCCAGGGTCAGCGCCAGGCTCAGCAGCACGCCGTGCCACCGAATTCGCCGGGGGCGGTCAAAGCGCAGCCGAGACATCCACAGCTCCTCCAGGTTCAGGGTCCTGGCCCGGGGTGCGGTACGCGAAGATCTCCACCGGGCCGATGAAGCCGCTGCTGATCTCGGCCTTGGCATAACGTCCCGGCATCAGGGTCGCCAGACGGTCGAGGCTGCGCTGCACCCAGCCGTCGAAGGTGCCGGCGAGCATCAGCTCCAGGTTCTTCTCGTGCACCTCGATGGACCGCTCCTCGAATGGAAACGCCTCCGCCTCGAGGGCCAGCTCGTATTCCGTCCGCTCCGCCGCATCGAGATCGGCGGGCCGCTCCGACTCGAGGAGCGCCGCGCCGAAGTGATCGTAGATCTCGGCCATGTAGTAGGTAGCGGCGGTGGTGACCTCGGCCACGCCGTACTCCACCAGGTTCTCGAACGCCGCCAGCGCCCCGTCCATGCGCGCCTTCTTCTCGGCCAGGCTCACGTCGAACGGCAGGGTCAGGGCGAGCTGGTCGAAGTGCTCGTAGCGCAGCTCCGCCAGCACCAGCGCCGACGTGGCGGCCAGGTAGCGGGTCCGGGCGGTGCGGTCCGCGCCCGCCTGCGCGTCGATGGCGACGATGCGACGCAGCTCGTCGTGGTACAGGTCCCGCGCGCCGGCCGCTTCGTGGAAGCCGGCGATGCGGGAGCGGATCTCCAGCGCCAGATCCACCGGACTCGGATACTCCTCGACGTAGCGCGAGAACACGTCGAGCGCGCGGGTGTCCGAGTTGGCCTGGTCGTACAGATCCCCCGCCATGAGCAGCGACTCGCGGCGCAGCTCCGGGTCTTCCGTGTCCCCCGCGACCCGCTCGTACTCCTCGGCCGAGCTGACCAGGTCGCCGGCCTCGTGGTACACGAAGGCGAGCTGCTTGGTCACCTCCGGCTGCAGCTCGTGGCCGGGATGGGCTTCGCGGAAGCCGCGGAACACGTCCGCTGCCGCCGCCCAGTCCTCGAGCTTCATCAACGAGGTGGCCGCGTCGTACTCGGCCGCCGGGCGGATGCTGGAGGTGGGCGCCGCGAGACTGATGCGCAGGAAGTGGTCGGCGGCAGTGCGATGGTCCTCGAGCGCCCGGGCCGCCTCCCCCTGCTTGTAGATGGAGGCGGCCAGGTTGTCGTACAGAGCCTGCCGGCTTTCGTCGTCCTCGGGGGTCAGCGCCAGCACCTGCCCGTAGGCGTGCTCCGCGTCCGCAAACAGCGCCAGGTCCATGGACGAGTGGGCGAGCACGGTCCAGGCGGCGCGCCGCAGCGGCTGCTCAGCCTCGGGATAGACCTCGATGAGCTGCCGGCCCGCGGCGATCGCGCGCTGGAAATCGCCCATGTCGTAGAGATCGTCGGCGGCCGCTCCGAGCACCGTGGCGGCGTGCTCGTGATCCGGGAAGGTGTCGGCGAAGCGCAACGAGCTCTCCACCGTGGCAAGCCGCGCGGTGGCGAGCCGCGCCTCGGCGGCCTCGCCCTCGCTCACGGTCTCGATGTGCTCGCGGTGAGCGAATACGGCCGCGTAACCCGCCGCTGCCGACTTGTCGTGGGCCGGATAGTCGTAGGCCGTCTGCTCGTAGGCCAGCGCCGCGCCCTCGAAATCGCCATTCTCGAAGAGCAGATCGGCGAGCTGATAGTGAATGCCCGGCGTCTCCTCGTCCTTGGGGAACGACTCCAGGTACTCGCCGTACCATTCCAGCGCCTGGGCGTAGTGCTGGGGGCGCTCCTCCTCGAAGCCCGGGTCCTGATAGAGCGAGTGATAGTGGCTCGCGAGGTCCCGCAGGTTGGTCTTCAGGAAGGCCATCACCTCGGGAGACTCGGCCGGGTCGAAGCGCTGCCAGTACTCCGCGTCCAGCGCGTAGCGCCGCGCGTAGTCCTGCTTGGCCTCCACCACGAGCTGCGCGAAACCGCCCTCGGCGTAGATCTCCACCACCCGCATGCTGAAGATCGGGGCCAGCCGGTGGAACGGGTTCAGCTCCGCGAACGACCGGTACACCGTCGCCGCATCGTTGTAGCGCAGCTTGGTGCGGTAGAACTCGGCCAGGTTGCTGTAGATGCGGTCCTCGTAGCGGCGATTGCCGTTGTCGCTGAAGTAGGCGTTCAGCACCTCCGGGCCGCCCAGGTTGGAGAACGCCAGGCTGATGACGCGGAAGGTGTCGGCCACCCGGCGTTCGTCTTCCTCGTCCGCGGCGCCGGCGGCCGCCACGGCCGATTCGCCGTCCTCAACGGCCGCCGCCGGCAAACGATCGAAGTCGTAGCCCTGAGCGAGCTTGTAGTCGAGCAGCGCCATGTAACGATGCAGGGCGTCCTCGTAGAGCTCCTGCTTGTAGAGGCTCCATCCGAGCTTGTACAACGCCAGCTCGTAGAACTCCGACTGCTCGCCGAGGGCGATGACCGCTGCGTACGACTCCTCGGCGTCGAGAAATTTCCGGCGCACGAAGTAGTACTCGGCCCGGCGGAAGTACACCTCGTCGCTGTACTCGGAGTCCGGGTACTCGCGAATGAAGCGATCCATGATCTGCATGGCGTTGTCGGGCTCACCCAGCTCGTCGTAGGCCCGCGCCATCTGGTAGAGCACCTGATCGTTGCGCTCGTAGTACGGGTACTCCTCCAGAATGCGCTGGTAGGTTTCGATCGCCTGCCTGGGCTCCGCGTCCGACGTTCCGGCGGTGCCGGCGCTGCCGACACCCGCTCCGGATGGCAGCGGCTGTACGCCGCTGGCCCTGGCCTCGAACGCCGCCTGATCCTCGGAGAGATCCGCGATGGCTGCGTCGTCGACACGGGGAGCCTCGGCGGACGTCGCCAGCGGCGCCGAGGCGTCATGGGCGGGCAGCCGATCGCCCGGTTCCGAGGCTGCAGGCACGCCGACGATGCCGTACTCCTTCTCGAGCTGCAGATCGGCGAGCCGCCGCATGGCCTCCGGCGTCTTGGCGCTGACCGGTGTTTCCTGGAGGAACCGCCGGTAGCTCTCGAGCGCCTTTTCCAGGCTGTCGCCCAGGGTGACCTCCTGAAGATCCGGCTCCACGCCCCGCAGCTCCGCCAGGGTGTGCCGGTCCGGATTGCCGGCGCAGGCCTGCAGCAGCAGGGCAGCGGCGATGGCGGCTCCGAGGCGGCTCATGGCTCGCCGCCTCCCCGGGACTGGGCAGCCCGGTCGTAGCTGTTGGCCAGCGCATAGCGGGCCTGATTCTGGTATCCCTCGAGCCGCTTCTGCCGCCCCTCGAGCTCGCGAATCGCCACCCGTTCGAGCATGTGCCCCTGGCGTGCCATCAGCAGATCGACCCTGGCGAGCGCTTCGCGGACCCGGGTGCGCAGACGGCCGATGGGCCGCTCGTAGCCTGTGTAGCTGTGCACCGCCGCCTGGCGCACACGGACGAAGGCCTCGTACTGCGCCTTCAGTGCATCCACCGATGTCTGCAGCTCGCGCAGGTGCCGGTCGAACCGGTTCAACCGTTCGTCGTACTCCGTGCGCAGCAGCCACGTGAGCACGCCCTGGAGCCGGGCGATGCGCTCCCGGACGGAATCGGCGGGATCGCCCTCCACCTCCGCGAGCTGCTCGCCGAACCACTGCAGGCGCGCGCCCATCACCCGCTCCTCGGTGGTGGCGAGAAACTCCGGACGCGGCATGCTCAGCATCTCCTGGAGCCGCCGGGCCAGAAGCTCGTACTGCTCGAGCCGTACCCGCATCCGCGAATCCAGCTCGCGAAACTGCTGATCCACCCCGGGCAGCAACGGCTCGTAATAGGCGCGCCGCCCGTCGATCATGTCGTCGAAGGCGTCGAAGCTGCCCTGCCAGGTCAGGAGCTTGCGCCGCAGCTCCTCCAGGTCCAGGTAGTTCTGCAGGGCGGTCTGGAAATCGTGGGAGGCGAGGAGCTCCGTGAGATAGAACGTCTCCGGCGTTTCCGGGAGCGAGCGCAGGCGCACGACCCAGTTCTTGTCCTGGTGGATCTCCTCCCTGACCAGGGCCTCGAGGAACTTCCCTTCACGAATGCTGCGGATGGAGGCGTCGAGCTTGTGGAGCTCGTGCTCGAACGTGTCGAGCGCGCGGCCGTAGAGCACGGCCGCCCGCCCGTGCACGCCGAGCTGGCCGTAGGCGTAGGGCAGCGCCAGCAAGGCTTCCTGCACCGCGGCGTCCGTGGTTTCCCGCTCCGCCAGGATGCTCCATGGCACCACGGCCCGATCCGCCTGGCTCGCCGACATGGCCGCCCACCCGGAGCTGAGCAGCGCCTGGTTGGAGAACGGCCCCTCGAGCCGCACGCGCTCCAGCGGAGCGGAGGCCTCGTGGAACTCACCCTCGTCCAGCAACAGCGTGCCCAGGGTCAGGTTGGCTTTGTCGCGAATGGCTCGGGTGGAGGGATCCTCCGCGCTCACCTGCCCGGCGCGATCGAGCTGCTGCAGGGCCTCGCGGCGCTGGCCGTCACGCAGGAACGCGACCCCCAGGTTGTAGGCGGAGAAGCCTTTCAGGGCATCGGCACCCTGCAACGGGCGCAGGGTCTCGATGGCGGCAGACGGCCGGCCCATGGCGAGGTAGACGTTCGCCTCGAGGAACTCGATCTCACCCTTCAGACCCGGCGGCAGCCGGCCGTCGATCCGCTCCAGGGCCGCCAGAGCGTCTCGCATCTGGCCCTTCTGGAAATGGATGCGCGCCAGCCGGTAGGCGGCTTCGTTGCGGACTTCCGGATCCACGTTGCCTTCCAGCACCGCGCGAATGGCCCGCCCGGCCTTGTGGTGCATGCGGTAGCTGAGCTCGAAATCACCGACGAAGAACCGGGCCTCGCCGATGTGATAGTCCAAGGGGTCCAGCTCCGGCTCATCGAGGCCGTAGTGCTGCGCGAGCTCGGCGTCGAGCCGCTCCACCGCATCGAAGTAGTAGCCCTGCTCGGCGAAGTACAGGGCCTCGCCGAAATGCAGGTCCCGTAGCTCGCCGGCACCCGCCGCGCCTGTGCAGAGCAGAAGGCTGAGGACCGGCCCGATGATTCGCAGCCGATTGTGCATGGCTACCAGTCTTTGAACTGGATGGGTGCGCCGCTGGAGGGGGCCACGGTGATGCCAACGAGGCTCGGCTCCACGCCCTTCTCGAACGAGAAGCGTTCCGTGCGGCTGAAGTCCTTGCCGTTCGGCAGCTTGCCCAGCACGGCCACTTCCATCTCGTGGGCACCCGTTGGCAGGTTGCCCATGAAGATCCGCTGGACCCCGCCCTTCTGCAGCGCTTCCAGCTCCTTGAAGCTATAGATGTGGTGTGCCGCCGCCTCGTCGTCGATGACCACCTTAACGGCATCGAGCCGAAAGGTTTCACCCGCGCCGAGGGCGACGAACACCGTGACCTGGGTGTTCGAGGGAAAGAGCAACCGCTCCTCGAGAGTTCGCAGCTCCGCCGCGATGCCCAGCACGTCCGATTTGATCTCCTGGACCTGGTCGTCGAGGCTGCGCATCTCGGCACGGGTATCCTCCTGCGCGAGCGCCAGGCCCGACAGCGTGCTGGCCGCAAAGGCAAGGAGTAGCCCGACGAAGAAACCCGGAGTACCGTTCACACCTGCTCCTGCGGCATCCGGACCCCGATCAACCCGTCGCGATCGAGACGCCCGGTCCGCTCTGCTTATCTGGGAGCAGAGTGTTTACATTTTTCCTACACTCCGATGTGACCTAGCCCGCATCCTGAAATTCTCGCCACAGCGGTTTCGGCGGATTGTGCTAGCTCCGCCAACGTCTGCCGGAGCCAGAAGCAGCGCGATCAAAGCGCCAGCCAAGGAGCCGAGGCACCCCCACGTAGGCGTCAGTCGAGGAATCCGGACCGCTGCCCGGGCCGATTGCGGCTGTCCCTGAAGATCGCCCCGGCGGAACCACCGAAGCCGGAGACGACCCGTTCTTCGCCCTCCAGCTCCGTGATCAGTTGCACCTTCAGCCGGTCTCCACCTTCCACGGCTTCGAACAGCCCGACCACCGTGCTGGCCACGAACTCGATCTCGAAGGGCGTCTCCTCGACGTACAGATCGAGAATGCCGTTCCGGCTGAGCGCAGCTTTGAACGGAACGCGATCCCGATTCTCATCGCCACTCGCCACCCGGAGGACGTAGACCTTGTGAGGGATATCGTCGCGTGGCTCGCCACCCGCATCCGCCGTGCTGCCCACTTCGAAGCGGGTCCCGCGGGCCTGCTTCGAGGTGATTCCCGCGGTCTGCTCCCGCTGGGTCCGCGCCAATGCCTGCAGCTCCGCCAGACGCGTCGCCTGCTCCTTGTTGCGCCGGAGATACTGCTCGAGCCTCGTGTTCTCAGCCGATTCGAGGGTCAGTCCGTACTTGCCGAGCAGTTGCGCTGCGTGGCTCTCCCCCTCCACGAGAATGGCTACGACCAGATCTGCACCGGTGACGCCCTTCGAGTTCGAGGCGAGCGCCATGACCACGGCCCGCCGCATCGCATTCTGCAACGATTCGGCCACCCTCGGCTCCGCGTCGGCCGCGGCCACCGACGAGTCTGAGCGCGCGCTTTCGATGAGGTCCGCCCGCAACGCGTCCACGTCGACGTTCTCGGAAGACAGGAGCGCCCGAGTCGTCTCCTCGTCCAGGAGCTCGAGCAGCACGCGCTCGGCCGTGACCGTCGGGTTCGACCGTGCCTGCGCGTCTGCACGAGATCGTTCGAGCGCCATCTCGACCCCGGGCGCGAACGTCATCCCGGTGCTCCGGGACATCTGGCCTACTCGAGCTCCAACACGCTTCTCGTCCACGGGTTCGGTCCCTCCGTGAGAGGCAACGGAAACCATGACGAACATCATGGTGAGCGCGCTCGACGCGAATCGGAATCCACCCATCCCAATCCACCTGGGTCGCGGGACCGGATCAGTGTACGCCGGGTGCGGACGTGAGCCCAGCTGGACCCGAACGGGTGATCCCCCTACCATCCGTTGACCGACTGGTCAGACAGGGGGAGCGATGTCGGAGCTGGCGATTCGGGTCGGGTCGAAGGAGTTCGATCTGACCGATCTGGTGGGCGCCCTGGGACTGCCCGATGACCTGGCCGAGCGGGTCGAGGAAATTCTTCGGGATCCGGAACGATCTCTGGATGGTCTTCGCGAGGTGCTGCAGGAGGCACTGCCGGCCCGCTTCGGCTTCCTTCTGTCACGCATCGGCGAGCTCGGTGTTCACGAGCTGGCGCTCACGGAGATCGCCCGGACGCGAACGCCCACCGAGTCCATAGCTCTCGAGCTCTCGGCGGAAGCCAAGGTGCGCGTTCGCCAACTTGAGAGCGCCAGCGGCGAGGCGCTGGTCGGCTACGGCTTCGTGGGTAATCTGAGAGTGGGTGCGGCAGCTCAGGCTTCGTCGTCATTGCTCGGCGTGGGCATGGACGCCGCGCTCCGCCAGAGCCGGCGCATGGAGTTCGCGGTGCATGCGCAGCGCGACCGGCTTGCACTCGAGACCCTGGCCGATCTTCCCGCGGTTCTCGCCGACCCCTCGAATTTCTCCGCCGTTGTCGCCCGCATGAAGGGGACCCGGTTGCGGCGTATTCAGCGCGCCGGCACCTGGAACAACACCCTCGGCATGACGGTTCAGATGAATCCGTCGCTGTCCGAGGCGTTGAGCGCCATGGGCGTGAACCTCTCCGCCGTCATCGGGTCGTCGCTCGAGCTGCACTACCAGGACACCGCCCAGTTCAGCCTCAGCGTCGAGCGATCGGGCTCGGCCTACCTCGTCAAGCTCGACAAGATGCGGAACACCACGACGAGCAGCGTGCTCGAGCTCGGTGTCGATGCGCGGCTCGTGGGCTTGAGGAATGGCCTGCTCACGACCATCACCGCAGCGCTGCCAGAAGGAGAGGAGGTCCGTGAGCTGCTGACCGCCCTGGATGGGCAGGTGGAACGGCTTCGCAAGGAAAACCTGCAGCCCGAGCTGGCCCGGATTCTCGGCGACCGATGGCACGAGGCCGCGCCGCTCTTCGAGATGCTTCTGGGCAGACAGACCACCGAGCAGTTCGCCGACGAGATCCAAGCGGAGCTCGAGGAGAAGATCGACGACATCGTCAGCGCGAACATCGATCTGCTCAACGATTCGGCCACGGCAGCCGCCCAGGCGGTGCTGGCCCATCTCAGCCGGGAGCTGAAGCTGTCGGGGGAACAGAAGGCGCGGCTCGATGACTACCTGGCGGAGGGGCTCGAGCGCGGTGTGCAGAAGCTGCAGCAGGCCTTCGGCAAGGCCAACGTCGCGCGACGGCTGCTGCCCGACGACACGCTCACGGCCCTGCTCAGCCCTTTGAAGGGCGTGAGCCAGCTCGTCGACCGTGCCTTGGCCACCGCCGCGTCGGCGCGGCCGCCGCTCGAGGAGCTCATCGGAGCATTGCGGGACGTGTATCGACGCTACAACCAGTTCCGTCAGAAGGTCATCGCCGTCGTCCGGGACGACCTCGAGGAACGCTTCGCGGTGGCTGTGGCCAGCGAGAAGTCCCGTAGCGAAACCGTGAGCCGGACCCTGCACCTGCGCATACCTGAAGCGGATGCGTCATTGCCGGCGGTGGAGGAGCTGTACGCCTGCCTGTGGCGCGGGGATCTTCGCCGGCTCGCCGATCTGGTTCGGGCGCTGCCGTCGACGGTGACGCTGGACGGTGAGTACCGTCGCACCGTCGAGCACCTGGAGAAGTCCGCCCTCACCCTCCACGCCTTCGGTCTCGGGATCTCCAGCAGCACCCTGTTCTCGGACCGGGTCGTCGTGGCCTACGACCTGCACAACCGGTTGACCGCGGCAACAGGCGAAGCCGAGGTGTCGCGGCACTGGAGCGCGCTCACGTTCTGGAGTGACGAGAGCCAGGCGATCCGCGCCCACTGGGCCATCGACTACCTGCGCCGCCCGCACCTCGGCAACCCCGTGACCGTGGAGTTCAGCATCCGCGACGACAGCTTCGAGTCCGGCGACGAGGTGCGGCGCTTCTTCGAGCCTCTGGAGACCGTCGGCATCTTCCGCCCCGGTCTCGGCGAGGCTGTGGAACGGACCCTGTTCGAGGGCGGCGCCAGGGCGGTCAGTGACGTGGTCATTTCGGTGAACGTCCCCGTGCCCTGGTCCGGTTGGACCCTGCTGCTCGAGGACGGAGACATCGAGGATCTGCTGGCCCGGTACGTCGCGCTGTTCGAGCGCCAGGCCACCGACGAGCGCGAGATCACGCGTCAGCTTTACGCGGAGCACGACAACGTCTCTCTCGTCGATTTCCTGCGGTACCTGGGCGGCAGGAGCTCGCTGAAGGCATGGAGAGAGCTGGGGAATGTCAGAGGGCGGAACCCCTCGCCACGATTCATGACGGCTTGGACCGTGGGGAAGACCGTCTACGAGCTGCAGACGGCCATCATGACGGCTCGCAGTGCCTGGGTTTCGGTCAACGAGGTCGTCGCGCAAGCCAATCCCTTGGACCATGCCGTCGCCAGCGCTGTCGCCGCCTTCAACGACCAGTTCTCCGAGTTCTTTCGCGGCATGATGCTGCGGGCTTACGCGGACGACCGGACGTCCGTCACTTGGCGGGTCGCGGCTCTGCTGGCCTTCTTCCACGGGTTGGACGCGAGCGGAGGTGCGGCGAATCCCTATCTGTCGTGCGCCTTCAAGACGCCGACGGGTCCCACACTCCTGCTCGGCTGAAGCCGTCCGGAGATCGATCGCGGGAGACCGGGGTACTATGCGAAGTCCATCAGCCGCTGCAGAGGCACCAGGGCCCTTGCGCGGATGTCGGCATCGAGCTGAACCTCGTGGGCGGCCATGGTGTTCGGATCATCCAGACATTCGGCGAGCAGCCCCATCTCGTTCATGGCCATCCACGGACAGGTTCCTGCACATCGGGTACCGGCGACGACAGGCGCCAGCGTGAAGGTCTTCTCAGGCTGACGCCGGCCAAGCTCGTGCAGCAATCCCTCGGACGTGGCGACGAGAAAGCCTCGGTTCGGGAGCTGTTCGGCGGCCACCAGCATCTGGCTGGTGGAGCCCACCGCGTCCGCCAGGTCGATCACCTCCGGCCGGCATTCCGGATGCACCAGGACGGCCAGGCCCGGCTGCGACGCCTTGATCCGAGCGATGGCGGCCGGATCGAACTCTTCGTGCACCACGCACGCCCCCGTCCACATCAGCATGTCGGCGCCGGTGCGCCGGCGCACGTAGTCGCCGAGGTATCGGTCGGGCGCCCACAGGATCTTTTCTCCGCGTTGGTGCAGGTGGGCGACCACGCGCACGGCTACGCTGCTGGTGACCACCCAGTCCGCCAGCGCCTTCACCGCGGCGGAGGTGTTGGCATACACCACCACCGTGCGGTCCGGGTGCCGCCGGCAGAAGGCCGCGAACTCCTCCGCGGGGCATCCCATGTCCAGCGAGCAGTCGGCCTCGTGGGCCGGCAGGATGACCCGCTTGTCCGGCGAGAGGATCTTGGCGGTTTCTGCCATGAACCGCACCCCGGCGATCACCAGCGTGGATGCGGCGTGGTCCTTGCCGAAACGCGCCATGTCCAGGGAGTCGCCCACGTGCCCGCCGGTCGCCCGGGCGAGGTCCTGGATCTCGCCGGCTGTGTAATAGTGCGCGATCAGCACGGCGTTCAGCTCGGTGAGGCGGCGTGCGATGCGATCTTCCAACCGGGCACGCTCCGCGGGGTCGAGGCGGCGGGGATGCACGCTCGGAATGCGGTCGGGAGCGATGCGGTGATCCGGCAGGTGCGAAGACGGGTGTTGCGCACGCGGCGAGCCGCCTTCCGGCTTGACTGCGGCGAGCGCCAGGAACGCAGCGCCGATGGTGGTCCGGCTACCGAGCCAGGTCTCGAAGCGAGCCAGATGGCGCGCCGCCCACTTCCAGCGCGGATAGTAGATCGCGCCGCGGACCTCGACGGGCGTCAGGCCGCCCGCTCTCGCCAGGCGCCGGAGCTCCTGCGAGGTCCTGAATCGCGCGGAACGCCACAGGGCGGAGCCGAGCCACCCCCGGCACCGCCGCGCCGCGGACCACGTGCTCCAGCGGCCGAGTTCTCCGATCACCAGACGGCCGCCGGGACGCAGCACTCGTCCGATCTCCGCGAACGTCGCTTCCGCCGCCGGAACGAAACAGAGGATCGTCACCGCGACCACCACGTCGAAACTCTCGTCGGCGAACGGCAAGCGTTCGGCACGGCCGAGGCAGAGCGCCAGATCCGCCTGTTGCATCGACGCCCGGGCCCGCGCAGCCTCCAGCATGGGCGGGGACGCATCCAGGCCGACCACCGTTGCCCCGCGCTGCTGCAGCGCGAGGGCCAGCTCGCCGTCTCCGCAACCGATGTCCAGCACGCGCCGCCCGCTCACCGGCCCGACGAGCTGCAGAATCAGATTCTGCTCCAGGCGATCGGTTATGACACCGACCTCCGAGTGGCGCCAGCGGTCGTACAGATTCGGCCCGAAACGGCCCGGCGTCCGGCTCATCGCGGTACGTCGATCACGGCACCCAGGCCGCCGTCGACGAACTCCTCCCCCCACGCGTCCCGAAACATCTCGATCGCCTCGTCTCCCGTGCAGTGGCTCGGCGCGACCTTCAGAACACCCAGTTCTCTCAGCCGCGCGATGACGGACCTTATTTCGGCTCGGCTGCTACTGAGCAGATGGAATCCACCCATCAGCAGATAGATGTCTTTGCCGTGCACTTTTTTTGCCCGCTCCGCCATCTCTGCCACGTTCGGGTGCGCGCACCCGGTGACGAGAACCAGGCCTGCGCTGGTATCCACGATCAGCGCCTGTTCCTTGACGACCGAGCCCATGACTCCGGTGGAGTGCACGCCGTCGAACAGGCGCCTGGGCCCCGCAATGACGTCGACCGCCGCGCCTGCCGCCTGGACGGAGTGCTTGAAGTCGGCGGGGAACGACTCGGGCAGATACACGGTGACCCCGGGCTGCCGGGCGAGCACCGCGCTCAGTCCGCCGGTGTGATCCTGGTGGGGATGGGAGAGCACCACCGCCTGGACGGACTTCGGATCCAGGCCGAGGTGCTCCATGTTCGACACCAGCACCTCGCCGCTGGCCCCCGTGTCGAACAAGACGGTCGTGTCCAGGCCTTCGATCAGACAGGCGAATCCCCAGCCCGTCTCCAGACCCGCCTTGTAGGGCACGTTGTTGAACACCACGTGGAACTGCAGGGCGTCGGTCGCCACGGCCGCCTGTTGTGACATGAGCTGCACTCCCGCAAGGAGCAGGACAATGACCTTGAAGGACCGCATCACCATGCAATCTTCGGGTCAGGCGCCGGGCCCGGGGTCGCGCACGATCATCGACTGGCTCGCCGTGGCCAGCAGGGTGCCGGTCTCGCTCCACAGATGCACCGTGCCGTGACCGAAGCCGTTACCGGCATACTCCATGCGGTTGTCGCAGAGGACCCAGCGGGTCGGCTCCAGACGGCCGAAACGGATGGTGTTGTCGAGGCTCGTGCAGTACACGATGCGGCCCAACGCATTGCCCACCACCGACGGCATGTAGTCGGCGATGATGGCGAGCGCGCCGGCGTCGTGCTCCACCTCGGGCATCCGGGCCCAGAGCAGCGACCGGCCGTCCTCGCTCGGCGTGCCGAAGCCCGAGAACCCGAAACAGCCGCGCGCCAGGCGGAGCTCGATGTGCTCGTGCAGGCTCTCGGTCTCCTGGCCGTGGGGGACCGGCGGGCAGTCCTCTGGCGGCGGCGGAGCCGGAAACGTCTCCCAGCACCCCTCCGCCGCGGACGGCCGGGAACCGGCAGCACCGACGACGGTGATGACCTCGCGGTCGCCCACGTGCCCCACCACCCGGCCCTGCACCACGTTGCGGCCGATGGCGGGCAGGATCACCTCGAGATCCAGGGTCTCACCCAACTGGGTGAGTGACAGGTACTGCCCCGTCGCCCAGATCACCGGCTTGTTGGTGGCGTGCTGGAACGCGACGATGCCGGCCGCGAGCCCGGCGCCGCCGAACAGCGACCCGCGGCCGCCGCTGACCTTGGGCGTGAGATCGAGTTGCCAGCGCTGGGTGTCGATGGGGTGGCCGAGCGCCAGGAACTCTGCGCAGGACTGCTTCGCCCCGGTGCTGCTCGCGTGCGCCATGAAACCCTCCGGGAAAAGCTCCGAACTCTAGCCGAGCGCAGGGGGCCGGACAACGTGAGACGGCATGACAGTGGCCATGGACGCCAGGCGCCCGATGGGTCAATCTAGGTACTGAGCACGAAGGCCCAATACCCGGCATCGTCCGGGGCAGCTGGGGGTGCGTGTGGGCGGTAGTCGAAGCTCAGATGATTCGGACAGCGGATTCCGGGTTCCCGAACTCCTGGAGCAGTTTCGCAGCGGCGTTCCCCGCGCCTATCTGACCCGCCTGGCGGCCCAGTCGCCCGTCAACGGCAGCGTCACGATAGTCGTTGCCCTGCTGATCGCCGCGTTCCTGCTTTCCCAGCGCTATTCCGCGGGCATCCTGGTCTGGCTGGTCTTGCAGCTCGCCGTGGGCGCTGTGGTTCTCACCCGTCTTCGGGCGCCTTCCGAGCCGCCTCAGCCGCTGCCTGACACCCGGCGCAGCCGGCGCGGTCTTTATAGGGCGCTCGCCTGGGCGATCGTCTCGGGGAGCTTGTGGGGCGCCTTGACCTGCTTTCTTCCTTCGGCCCCGACACATGTCCAGATCGTGCTGATCCTGACGATGGGCGGTATGGCGGCCGGGGCGACGGCAACCCTCGCCGCCGTCCCGCTAGTCGCGGCCGCCTTCATTCTGGGCTGCACGGTGCCGGTCACGCTCTACTACCTCTCCGTGGGCGGTGAAGGCGTCACCCTGGCCCTGGTCTTCGCGGTATTCACCGTCGCCATGATCGCCACGTCGCAGGTGGTCTTCTCGGCACTTTCCAAG
This sequence comes from Pseudomonadales bacterium, assembly GCA_041690675.1. GTDB lineage: Bacteria > Pseudomonadota > Gammaproteobacteria > Pseudomonadales > Azotimanducaceae > UBA7803. Next base: position 15,830 of record JAWLGU010000058.1, read on the forward strand.
CAGTTCGATGCGGAGTGGCACGTACAGCAGCTCGAGGCCATGGGGGCTGCGCTGCGCGAAAGCGAGCAGCGGTTCCGGGCGACCTTTCAGAACGCAGCCGTCGGGATCGCGCACGTGGGGACGGACCGCGCCTGGTTGCATGTCAACGACCGGGTCTGCGAAATCGTCGGGTACAGCCGCGAGGAGCTCACCGCCAGAACGCTCGACGACCTCACCCACCCCGACGATGTGGCCGCCGATACCGGCCTTTTCGATGCCATGCTGCGGGGCGAGCGAAGCGGCTATCAGATCGAGCAGCGGTATCTCCACAAGGACGGTCGCGTGGTCTGGGTACTGCTCACGAACGCTCTGCAGCGCGACGATCTGGGCCAGCCCATGTACAGCATCTGCGTGATTCAGGACATCACCGCGCGCAAGACGGCAGAGAAGGCTCTGCGGGAGTCCGACCGGGCCAAGGACGAGTTCCTGGCGCTTCTCGGACACGAGCTCAGAAATCCACTCGCCCCGTTGCGCACGGGATTGGAGATCCTGAAGCAGGCGCCGCGGAATCCGGAGCTGCTCGAAAATCTGTTGCCGATCATGAATCGGCAACTATCCCACCTGGTGCGACTGGTAGACGATCTGCTGGACATCTCCCGCATCAGCCGCGGCGTCATCGAGCTGCAACTCGCCGCCCTCGACCTGAAGGCGCCCATCCAGGCGGCCATCGAGCAGGTCAGATCCCTCGTCGAAGAGCGCCGGCATCAGCTGCGGGTCAACCTTTCGGATGAGCCGATGCAGGTGATCGGCGACCTGGAGCGGCTGACTCAGGTCTTCGCCAACCTTCTGGGCAATGCCGCGAAGTTCATGGATCCGGGAGGAACCATTCGAGTGACGAGCGAAGCCCGCGACGGTGAGGCCGTCGTGCGGGTGCGGGACGTGGGATACGGGATCGCGCCGGAGCGAATCGACACCCTGTTCACCCTGTTCAGCCGCCCGCCGGATCGTCGGGACACGAAGGGGGGCGGGGGGCTGGGCATCGGACTCGCCTTGTCCCGCCGGCTCATCGAGATGCACGGCGGCAGCCTCGAAGCCCAGAGCGAAGGGCCCGGTCGCGGCAGCGAGTTCATCGTGCGTTTACCGCTGGGCGGCGTGTTAGACGAGGACACATCGGTGGACCTCCGCGCGATCCCCGCCGTGGCAGCTCACAGGGTCCTGATCGTGGACGACAACGCGGATGCGGTCCAGGGCCTGAAAACCCTGCTCGAGATGAACGGCCAGATAACCGAGATCGCCTGCGACGGGCGGACGGCGCTCCAGCAGATCGAGGCGTTCAGGCCGGACGTCGTGCTCCTCGATCTGGGTCTGCCGGACATGGACGGGGTGGAGGTGGCGCGACGCGCACGGGCCCTGCCGCACGGCGGCGAGATGCGCCTCGTGGCCGTGACGGGGCGAGGTCAGGATGAAGATCGACAGCAAACGCAGGAGGCCGGGTTCGATCTGCACCTCACCAAGCCGGTCGAGTGGCAGCAACTCGCCACCCTCCTCGCCGAGCACGGCGAGGGCGCGCCTGGCTGACCACGGGCGGACGCGTTTCTGCTCTCCCCGCGCGGCTGGTATGCTCCGGGATGGACGTGAGGGAGCCCTGGCGCATGAGCATCGAAATCGACCCCAAATGGCTGGAGCCGACCTGGTTCATCGACAGCGACAGCGAGGCCGTCTTCGCCTTCGCAGACGCAGCCGTGGGGGACGCAACGGATCCGGTGGAGATCGCGCGCCGACTCTTCTACGCCGTTCGCGACGGCATCCGCTACGATCCCTACGCCACCGCCACCGACCCCGCCGCGTATCGCGCCAGCGCCGTCGTCACGTCCGGGCGCAACTGGTGCATCCCGAAATCCGTGCTGTTCGCGGCAGCGGCCCGATCCAGGGGGATTCCGGCCCGGCTCGGCTTCGCGGACGTCCGCAACCACCTCACCAGCGAGAAGCTGAGCGCGACCATGGGGACGGACGTGTTCGCCTGGCACGGTTACGCGGAGCTGCTGATCAACGGGCGCTGGCTCAAGCTCAGCACCGCATTCAACATCGAGCTGTGCGAGAAATTCGGCACCCGTGCGCTCGAGTTCGACCCCGAGCACGACACCCTGATGCACCCGTTCGACGCCCACGGCCGCAAGCACATGGAATACATCCGTCAGCGGGGCTCTTACGACGATCTGCCGCTGGACGAGATCTTCGCCTCCTTCGCGGAGGTCTATCAGGGCTGGGAGCGGGACGAGATCGGCAGAATCCGGCGCGTCTCGGCTGGCCCGCAGATTCGGGACGAAGCCTTCGACGCCGGCTAGAGCCGCCCGCGAGCGATCAACCAACACGAGAAGAGGAAGAGCCCATGTCCGATCTGGACAAAGACCTGTTCAACCTGGCCATGTCCGATGAAGCCCTGCCGCTCATGGACGCGGTGAAGAAGCACATCGCCGAGAACGTCGAGCCCATCACCGAGGAGTTCTTCGCGCTGGACAAGGAGAAGACCGATCGCTGGTCCTGGCACCCGCGCCAGCTCGAGCTGCTCGACGGCGCCAAGGAGAAGGCCAAGGCGAATGGCCTGTGGAACTTCTTCCTGCCGGACTCCGAGTACGGTGAAGGCCTGAGCAACCTGGACTACGCCTACATCGCCGCCGAGCTCGGCAAGTCGCCGCTGGCTTCCGAGACGCTCAACTGCAGCGCCCCGGACACGGGCAACATGGAGGTGCTCGAGCGGGTCGGCACCCCGGAGCAGAAAAAGCAGTGGCTGGAGCCGTTGCTGAACGGCGAGATCCGCTCCGCCTACGCCATGACCGAGCCGGGACTGCCCTCCTCCGACGCCAAGAACATCAGCACATCGGCGGTGCTCGACGGCGACGAGTGGGTGATCAACGGCGAGAAGTTCTACATCTCCGGCGCCGGTGACCCCCGCTGCAAGATCATGATCGTCATGGTCAAGACCAACCCGGACGCGCCGCCGTCCAGGCAACAGTCGCAGATACTGGTGCCCATGGACACGCCCGGGGTACACGTGCTGGAAGGCATGGAGGTGTTCGGTCACGATCACGCCCCGCGCGGCCACATGCACATCAAATTCGAGAACGTGCGCGTGCCGAAGGAGAACATCCTGCTCGGCGAAGGCCGCGGCTTCGAGATCTCCCAAGTCCGTCTCGGCCCCGGACGCATTCACCATTGCATGCGTTCCATCGGCAAGGCGGAGAAGGCGCTGGAGCTGATGGTCAAGCGGGGCGCCACCCGCGAGGCGTTCGGCAAGCCGCTCATCAAGCTGGGCAAGAACCTGGAGGTGGTGTCGCGGGCCCGCATCGAGATCAACGCTATGCGCCTCGCCGTCCTGCAGGCGGCCAAGGCCATGGACGTGCTCGGCAACAAGGAAGCGCGGGTGTACGTCTCTGCGGTGAAAGCCATGGTTCCGGAGAAGGTCTGCGCCATCATCGACGCGTCCATCCAGATCCACGGTGCGGCGGGCATCTCCCAGTGGACGCCCCTGGCCGAGCTCTACACCGACATGCGCCACCTGCGCTTCGCCGACGGGCCGGACGAGGTGCACCACATGGTGGTGGGCCGGGCGGAAGTGCAGAAATACGGGCTCTGGTAACGGCGCAGCCTCATCGCAGCTCCGCGTAGACGTCGTTCAGCATCTCGAACCCGCACAGCGTGTGTGAGATGCCGACACGGTCAGTGGTGTCGAAAATGGCCTCGTACGCTGCGGAGTTGCAGACCTCCGTGCGGAGCTCCACCGAAAAGTGGGGCTCCAGCACCGAACCCAGCTCCTCGGTGTTGGCAATCGGCACCAGTCGGTCGAAGGGGGAATGAACCAGCGTGAACCGGGTGCCAGCGTCGCCGAGCGCTTCGAGCCCGCCGGTGACGTTGGTAAAGCTGCCCTGCTGCAACAGCCCCTTGAGGTCGTCGAACGCGGGATCGGTACCGAGAAACCCCTCAACGAAGCTCTGCGTCAGCCTGCCCTCCTCCACCAGGTCGCCGAGCATCAGGTCATCGGCGGCGTACGCCACGTAGCCGGGCAGCACGCGCTCGCTCAGAAACGGCACGGTGGTTTCGTCCGTAACGAAACGGCAGTACGCGTCGCCGCCGCACGAGCCGTTCGCGTGTTGCACTACCCCCCGCGCCGTCGCGTACAGGTTGTACGGCCCCGCGCCCGCGTACACCGCGGGCACCTCGAGCGCCGGTTCCTGCGCCGCGATGGCCTGCCAGAGCGCCAGCGCCGTATGTCCGCCCTGGGAGTAGCCGACGATGGTGATTCGTGGCGAGTCCGAGCCACGTACCGCCGCGTACGCGGGATCGGCCAGTACCGCGCGTATCAGATCCAGGGAGTTCGCCGCGGTGCGTGTGGCCATGAGGAACGTCTCCGGCTCGGTATCCGTGCCGCCGCGGCCCCAATTGTCGGGCGCGATGACCAGATAGCCGCGCGAAGCGAAGAGATTCGCCACCACGTACCAGCCGTTGCTGAGCTCCAGGTCGCTCGGCGTAACGGCTGTCGAGTGGCTCAACACGATGATCGCGTCCCTGGGCGTGAACCCCCCTGCGGCGGTGTCCGGAAACGCGACGAGTCCCGTCAGCTCATTCGAAGCGCTGCCGTCAGGCCGCCTCGAGGCGTAGGTGACACGCTGGGCGCTCACCCCGAACAGCGGATCCGCGTTCAGCAGCTCGCCGTACGCGGATTCGGCAACCGCCTCCACCGCCTCCCCGATCAGCGAGGCCAATGCATCGGGAAGGTCCAAGTCATCGACGAGGGAATCGTCCAGAAACGTCCGGAACATGTCCGCGACCGAGTCGCGAGGCGTGGTCGCCGTGTCCTGCACCTGAAGATCCGGCGCCGATGCGATGGCGGTGGAGAAATCTAGGCGGACCGAGTAGCTGTCTCCGTTGACTCGCGTTGCCTCCACGAGCGTCTCGAATGCGCCGCTGTCGACCAACCCATCGCACACCTGGTTGTGCTCGAACAGCGCATCGAAATCGGTGCTGACGTCCACCAGCGTGCGCTCGATCGTGGTGCCGCCGGCGCAATCGCCGCTGATGGCGACGGCAAAATCCGCATAGCCGAGATGAGAGAGCGTGATGTCCGCTATGCCGGGGTCGAACAGCGTGGTGCCGTTCTCCGGCAGGGCGTCGAGCAGCTCGACGGGAGCTGCGCCGGAGTTGCTTGATGAGTCGGACGTGGCCTCGCCGTCGCCATCCGATGAGTTGCCGAAGGCGGCCAGGCCGAGCGAAAGCAACAACAGTGGGCCGAGGCATCGCCCGGGACGAAGCGCCGCGGTGGCGGTAAGCGTAGAGATGGAAGGAGTATCCATGGCCACGCCTCATGCACGAGACGTGCCGTGGCGACACGCTCCTGGTCGGAACCTCCACGCTCGCGAGGCTGACCCACGCTCAGTGCAGGCGCGATCGTGACCAGTGGCATGGGTCTTCTCCTTCAGCCTTCGAGTTGAGATTTCAGATGGGCGACGACGTCGCGCATCGGTCCGCACGGACTGAATTCGATCGCTTCGTAGTCTTCCTCGACGCGTACGGTATGCCCCGGCGGCCAGTAGTACACGTCACCGGCCTTCACCACCTCCTCACTGCCGTCCGCATAGCGAACGTGGATCGAGCCCTTTATGACAGCGCCCCAGTGCGGGCACTGACACAGGTCCTCCGGCAGCCCCTGCAGTAGCGGGGTAGCGTCTGCCCCCTTGGGAAAGCGGATGCGGGCGACATTGAGGTCCGACCAGTCGTGCGACTGGATGCAGATGCCGCCGGATTGGAGGCGAACCGGGAGTGCCGTCAGGACATGTTTCATGATGTTCTCCGTGTGCTGAGCCCGCCACAGGATGGCTCCTCTGGCATCGGGGGCAGCGTGGCCGATGGCGCGCAGCGGGGCTTGCAGAACATCTGCAGCGGGTCTGGAGATTTCCCGGTTTTTGTCCCGGCTGATGTATGCTCCGGTGCATGATCTATCGATTCGGTGAGTTCGAACTCGATACCGCCAAGGTGGAACTGCGCACGGGCGGGAGAATTCGGGCGCTCGAGCCCCAAGTCTACGCCGTGCTCGCGCTGCTCATCGAGAACCGGGAACGCCTGGTCACCACGGACGAACTCATCGAAACGGTGTGGAACGGACGTGTCATCTCGGATGCTACCGTGGCCAGCCGCATCAAGTCCGCGCGCCGGGCGCTTGGCGACGATGGCAAGAGCCAGCGGTACATCCGGACGCTGCCGCGGCAGGGGTTCCGCTTCATCGCCGACGTGAGTGCCGAGCGTCCGTCTCCCTCGATTCCGGAGTCCGCGGAGGCGCCGGCTCGGCCATCGATTGCGGTGCTGCCGTTCCGCTTCGTCGGCAGACCCGGGGCGATTTCCACGATCGCCGATGCTCTGCCCCACGATCTGATACTGGAGTTGTCGCGATTACGCTGGCTTTTGGTGACGGCGCGCGCGTCGTCGTTCCGAGTGCGCGGTACCGATGCCGACCCCCTCGAAGTGGGCCGGCTGCTCGGCGTTCGCTACTGCCTCCAGGGCACCACCGAGGTGGTCGGCCGGCACCTCGTGGTGTCCGTCGAGCTGGTGGACTCCCGCGACGGCAGCATCGTCTGGGCGGACCGGTTCTCCGGCAGGATCGATGACGTGCACTCGTTTCGCGCCGAGATCGCGGCGCGAATACTCGTTGCCCTCGAACTCCGCATCCCGCAGCACGAGGCCGGCGTGGCGCAGTTTGCCGTGAGTGACGATCTCGACGCCTGGTCGTCGTATCATGTTGGCCTTCAGCACATGTATCGCTTCAATCGCAAGGACAACGCGGCCGCGAGCGAGATGTTCCGCCGGGCGGTGACGCTGGACTCCGGGTTCGCCCGGGCACATGCCGGGCTTTCCTTCGTGCACTTCCAGGCGGCGTTTCTGCATCAGACCGACGATCTGCCGGGGGAAATCGATCTAGCGCGACGCTTCGCCGAACGGGGGCTCGAACTCGACCCGCTGGACCCGTTCGTCAATTTCGCCATGGGGCGCTCGTACTGGCTGGCGGGCGATCTGGAGTCCAGCCTGTCCTGGCTCGAGCGGGCCACCGCCATCAGCCCGAACTACGCACAGGGTATCTATGCCCGGGGATGGACCGAGACGCTTTCGGGTAGGGGCCGCGACGGCCGGGCGCACGTCGACCTGGCGATGCGGCTGAGCCCGCTGGATCCGCTGCACTACGCCATGCTCGCCACGCGGGCCTTCACGCACATGATGGATAACGAAGATTCCGAGGCCGCAGTCTGGGCCGATCGGGCCGCACACGCGCCCGGTGCTCATGTACTGATTGCCATGATCGCTGTCGCGGCTCATGGTCTGGCCGGTGATGACGTGTCGGCGCGCGCCTGGATGGACGACGTCAGAACCCGGCATCCCGGATTGGATTGCGATGATTTCTTCCGGGCTTTTCCCATGCGGTCTGTAGAGCAGCGTTCGCGCATTGCGCGCGTGCTCGCCCGGCATGGGATACCGAACCGGGCTGCGGCCCGG
>JAWLGU010000058.1:23444-29536 GCA_041690675.1 Pseudomonadales bacterium
GCGACCTCATTTCGACACCGCTACCGTATCAACACCGACCGACTCGAGCAGTTGCGAGACACTGGTGTTGAATTCGTCGGGGGCTTCAAAGGGAATGTTGTGAGCGGTGTCGAACCACTTCAGCCGCTTCGCCGGTGCGGACAGCTGCTCGAAGTACTCTGCCGCAAGGCATGAGTCCACCTGCCGATCGTAGCGGCCCAGCATGAAGACCACCGGCACCTCGACCGACTTCACGCGCTCCCGAAGATCGAGTTCGAGGAGCTCGTCATTCATGGCACGCAGCGAGACATTGTTGCCTTGGATCAGCCGCGGCAACTCCCAGGGCATGGCATAGCCACGGATGGCGGCTCTTGCGGCCAGCATGAAAAGACTGGGTCGGTGGCGCCAGTACCCGCCATACCGCTCGACGAACCGCTGGATGGCAAGCTCATGCTCGACCGTAAACGGAGGAGGCCCAATCGCTTCGATCCTGGCCAACCTGTCCTCTTCACCGCGCCGCAGCGCTTCAGCCTTGACGAAACGGTACTGGGACCTTTGCCGGGCGATCTCCGAGGTGACCTGTCCCACGCCAACGAGGGCTGCAATCCGATCCGGATGGGCTTGGGCATAGAGCAGGCCAAGGGCACTCCCCCAGGAATGACCTACCAGAACGATCTGTCGGGTCCCGAACTCATCAAGCAGGTAGTCGATGATAACCTCAAGGTCTGCTATGTGACGGGAAACGGTCAGCTTGGAGGGATCCGCCTCACGGTCGAACGACCTCCCCGCGCCACGCTGGTCTAGATACACGACCACGAACCGTCGCTCCAGGGACGCGTTGTACATGCGAAACAGCGGCCGCTCCGCACCTCCCGGCCCACCATGCAGCCAGATCAGCAGTGGCGCTTCATCGTTGGTTCCTTGGATGGTCATGTACAGCCGAGCGTCCCCCACATCCAGATACTTTCTGAGATGCACCGGCGACGCCGCCATCAAAGGCCCTCCGACGAGTAACCCCAGGAGTAATAGGACAGTACGCTTCAATCCTCATCCGTCCTTGTCACGATGAAGCCAACTTAGTACGCTATTGACCCATAGTCAATACTGGGAGAGGCTCCTTGGTCAAGCAGCACGGGAAGGCGCCGCGCAGACGGCTTGCGCCGGAACAGCGACGTCTGGAGTTGCTGGAGGCCGGCGAACGGGTCATCCGCCAGAAAGGCAGTGACGCTCGCGTGGAAGACATCGTGCAGGCGGCCAACGCCTCCAAGGGCACGTTTTTCGTTTACTTCGAGAAGTGGGAGTCGTTTCTTCTCGAGCTGCGCGACCGCATCTTTCAGGATCTCGATGAACGCTTTGAGCGGTACCGGAGCGATTGCGCGGATTGGGTCGAGCTGATCGGCGGCCTGCCGGCGCTATTCATCGAGCTGACCCTGTCGCTCGAAGGCCTGCACCCAGCCGTGTTTCATGGGCCCGTGGAGCACGTCGGCATCAACAATCCGCGGCTCAACGTCAAGTCACGCCTTGCGGACGTGATCGCTGAAGGAATCGACCACAAGGCCCTGCAGGCTCCAGATATTGCCGCCACGACACAGTTCCTGTTCGCACTCCTGCACCAGGCCGCCGATCTGGCCGAGGCCGGGCATGACCGGGAGCAGGTCGCTTCCACACTTCAGCAGCTTCTGCTGAACGCCTTGAAGGTGAAACGTGTGCGGCTGAGGAAGCATGCGTCGTAGCCGCCTTCGCCTCGTCATCACGGCCGGCGTTCTGATCGTTTGTTGCGTGGCCCTGCTCTCGATGCCCGTAGAGTCGTGGCCCATGGGACGGATCCCCGTGCCGCCGCTGGACCTGGTATCCGGCGGACCACAGGTGTCACCAGCCTCCAGGACCTGGATTGATACGGACGCAGGCCCGATGATGGTAACGGGCGTGACCGTGCCGCTCGTCGGCCTGGTCGACACCGCCGTCATCGGCCGGTCCACTTGATCGCCGACGAATCACCAGCCACCCTCTCGAATCCATTCCTCCATCATTCCGAGCCGGTCGAAGCCCCAGAAAGCCTCGCCGTCAACGATGAACATTGGCGATCCGAAGACACCCCGGGCGATGGCATCGTTCGTCACTGACCGCAGTGTCTCCTTGACCCGGTCTGTCGCCAGAGCACCACTCAACTGGTCCGAATCGATGCCGAGGGTTGCGGCAAGCTCCACGGTCTCCTGCTGGCTGCCTAGGTCCCGCCCTTCGCCAAAGAACCCGTCGAAGACTGCTCTGGCGAACGGGGATGCGAGCTCGGGCGCCATTTCGTGGATCCAGTAGAAGGCACGGCTAGGTACGAGCCCCGCGGGTGGACGCTCCAGGTGCTGGAACGGAACGCCGAGCTTTCGGGCAATCCTGTTCCAGTCGTAGCGCGCATAGGGCCCGCGCAGCGGCTGATCAATCAGCGGCTTCATCTCGGTTACCTTGAATACGGCGCCCAGCAGAAACGGCCGCCAGATGACGCTCCGCTGACACCTTCCCGCGACCGCATCGATCTGGGTCGCCGCGAAATATGCGTACGGCGAGCCGAAGTCGAACCAGAACTCGATGACGCCACTCATGTTTCTGTGATTCCCGCGTTGGCCATGGTCCCATTGCACTCACTTGCACACCGGTCGACGATCCAGTCGCGAAACATTCGGATGTGGGGTTCGTGGGCACGCTCCTCGAGCGTCACCAACCAGTAGGCCGTCTTGCTCTTGATTGCCGGCTGCCAGATCTCCACGAGCCGGCCCTGGGAAAGCTCCTGGTTCACGAGCGGCTTACGTCCGATCACGATGCCCAACCCCTGGGCCGCTGCCTCGAACGCCATCTGAAGGGTATCGAACGAGAAGCCGCCACTAGGGTCTGGAATCGGAAATCCGGCGGCGGCCGCCCACGCTACCCAGTCCTCGCTGGCAGGTGACAGGTGAATCAGTGGCAGCTTCTTGAGATCGGAAGTGGACTCCATACGAGCACGCATTTCTGGCGAGCAAAGCGGCACCAGCTCTTCGGTGAATAGGTGGGTTTTAGCGAGGCCAGGCCAATCGCCCTTGCCCATTCGGATCGCCAGATCGACGGACCGGCTTCTGAGGTCCACAGCCTCGCGAGCGGTATCGACGGTGACCTCGAGATCCTGGTGATGTCGGCGAAAGTCGGCAAGCCTTGGCAAAAGCCATCTCGCTGCGAATGTCGGGGCTGCGCTGATCGAGAGCAGGCTCGCCCGCTGTCCAGTGACTTCCTGTGTCCCGGAGATCAGGAGTGCCAGGGCGTCCTTGACGATTGGATAGTAGGAAGCTCCGGTCTCTGTGAGCTGCAACCCTGCGGGTGATCTGATGAAGAGCGGTCTTTCCAGCCAGCGCTCGAGCGTCTGGACGCCGTGGCTCACCGCGCTCGGGGTCAGCGCAAGCTCCTCGGCCGCGTGCTTGAAGCTCTTGAGACGAGCAGCCGCCTCGAAGAGGCGTAAGCTGCTGAGAGGTGGTAGTCGCTGAGCCATGGCAATAAGAAAACATCATGTCCGCCTAGGATAACCAAGTCTGGAGCAATCGGTGAGCCGACGGGAAAGGAGTTCTGGTCACCTCGTGTTGAAATTTTGTCGCTTGCGATGTCGCTCATGCTCGGTTGAGATCATGCAAGTCAGTCGCGAGGGAGACCGGTATGCCGGTCTATGCAATCGCCCAGATTTCTATCACCGATCGGAGCCGGTACGAACGATATCAGGCCCGGTTCTTCGAAGTGTTTCGTCAGTTCAGGGGTACTTTGCTAGCCGCCGATGAGAAACCGTGGGTCGTCGAAGGTCGGTGGTCACATGAGAAGGCGATTCTGCTCGAGTTTCCCGATGCGGACGACTTTGAAGAATGGTTTAACTCACCTGCGTACCGGGAAATAGCTAGGGATCGAGAAGCTGGCTCCGAAGGCGTTGTGCTTCTCGTGAAGGGCCGGAATGGGACGTGAAGGGTTTGATGAAGCAGGAGCTGCTTGCGCCGAGTGAAGGAGCCGTCCAGCGATCACGACCGCAGGCGCTCGAGCTCAGCCCGAGTCTACGATTCGACCTTGAACACGTTCTCGCGGGTGTAGAGACAGTCGCCCTGGTGTATCGGAGTCATCCGGGCTTGTCGACGGAGGTGTTTCGCATCGGAGACCACGGCCTCGCCGCTGAAGCCTGAGAGGAGTCCTCGCTCGAATGCTAGATCATGTATCGCTTCCTGTCGCCGACTTAGCCAGATCAGCGAAGTTCTACGACGCGGTGCTTGCCGAACTCGAATTCCGAAGACGAAAGGAGCGGACGGAGTCAATCGGCTATGGCCCGATGACGCGGCCGGCGCCGGTATTCTGGATTCATGCAGCACAACCAGGAGCGGCCAAGTCAGGAAGAGGCCTGCACATCAGTATTGCGGCAGCAACTCGGGAACAAGTGGACCGATTCTATCGCGTGGCCGTATCTTCCGGTGGCATAGACGCCGGGCAACCGGGGGAGCGCCCAGAGTACACTCAGCCATTCTACGGCGCATTTGTGCTCGATCCTGATGGATTCAAGATTGAGGCTGTCTGCCGAATCTGAGGTGCCGCCATTGACGCGCGGACGGTACGGTTCCGCTCCACCCAGCGCCTGCGCCTCGAGTTCCATCAGACGCTGCAGCGTCCACTGGCCCAGCTCTCGAAGAAAATCCCCATCCCCATGCTTCTCAGCGAGCTGCAGCAGTGCCATCCTATCGTCGGTCATCGCGGTGTTCTCTTCTTCTGGTTGTCTCGCAACTCCCAGTTTACGGAGACCCGCCATGGCCGCTACCACCGCCTCTCAGGTACACCACTTGTTGGGACACTACCCAGCCAGCAGGAGAAGCAGCGGTTCGTACTGGTTCTCCTATCGACGAAGATCGATTCAAGGCGGTCCGTTGGCGGGATCGAATGGTGACCGCATAATGTGCCGATATGGAGAACTTCGCAGACCGACTGGTTGCAAGAACCCGTGAGCTGGGCCATCCGCTTTGTGTTGGCCTAGACCCCTACATCGAGTTGATCCCACGTCAGTTTCATGCAAGTTCTGAAGCTGCTACCGCCCTCAACTTCTTCTCAGAGTTGCTCCCCATTGCGAGTGACAAAGTAGCGATCGTCAAGCCACAGATTTCCCTCTTCGAGCGAATGGGAATCCCTGGGCTCGAGGCTCTGCAAACCTTGATTGAGCAGGCGAGATCTCTTGACCTGCTGGTACTGCTTGACGCAAAGAGAGGGGATATCGGAGAAACCGCTCGCGGCTATGCCGAAGCGTATCTGAGTGAGAACGGTTTTCTTCACGCCGATGCGGTCACCGTCAATCCCTATATGGGGTTGGATGCCATAGAGCCGTTCGTAGAGATCGCAGAAGCGAACGGCAAGGGCGTAGTCGTGCTGGTACGCAACAGCAATCCGGGATCCGATTCGTTCCAGTCGCTGGAGACTCAAAAGGGGCGTCTTTTTGAGGTCGTCGCCGAATCATTGCGCGACATTGAACGAAGACTGACGGGTACCAGTGGCTGGTCGTCATTAGTCGTCACCGTTTCGGCACGGTCACCGGAAGACTCGGTTCGGGTAAGAGCTATTTTGCCTCGATCGCTTTTTCTGGTTCTTGGATACGGCGCCCAGGGAGGGGATGCATCAAGCTCGGTTGCTGGGCTTGTAAAGAGCAATAGCGGATATGAAGGTGGTGTGGTCAACAGCTCACGCGCGGTTCTTTACCCCGCTGAGTCCAGCCACACATCATGGGAGAAATCCATCGACAACTCTTTGCGTGATGCCATTCAGGGGCTGAAGAGTGTGCCCGGCTAACTGGCAACCCCCAACGTTGCTACCGCTGCTACGATGGCCATCAAGCCAACCGGGCAATGATCTCAGTAACGTTGCCGTCAACAAGAAAGAAGGCAGCGCCTCCGTGGAGCAACCGTGATTCCCCATGATCCCTTGACCAGCGACCAACTGGACTGGCTTGGAGAAGCCCTCCTGAATCGTATCGACGAGGATGCGGTCACGGAGGGTCTGCTTGGAAGATCGAACGATCACAGTCGTTGACGAGTGGTGCGAGGGATACGTGCGTGGAGTTCGTCTAGCCGAGCAAGAATGGCGTG
>JAWLGU010000059.1:0-7083 GCA_041690675.1 Pseudomonadales bacterium
CCCCAGAACACGAACCAGGCCAGGCTGTCGGAGATCAGCCGGGCCTTACAGGTGCGCTGCACCACGTAGAATGCGGTGCCCATGAGGGCGCAGCCGCCGAAGGCGAAGATCACGGCGTTGGTGTGCAGGGGTCGCAGGCGGCCGTAGGACAGCCAGGGGATGTCGAAGTTGAGGGCAGGCCAGGCGAGTTGGCCGGCGATCAGCAGGCCAACCGACATGCCCACGATGCCCCAGACCACCGTCATCAGGGCAAACCACCGCACCACCTGCAAGTTGTAGGGGGATTCCTCGGTCACGATGACACTTCCTTAACTCGTTGCGGCCGTGAGGCCGGGCGGGTTGGCGGCATCGTATGCAGCCGCCGGCGGTGGGCCTATCCGTAGTTCCCGAACCCGCAGCCGGAGACGGGGCGGGAGGCCTCGACGAAGCGCTTGAGCGTTCCGTGCACCAGCGGCTTCTGGAACACCGCATCGGCCCCTGAAGCGCGGGCCGCCGCCTCGAAGGCGGCGTCCTTGCGACTCATGAGCAGAGCGAATCGTGCCGCCGGACGGTGCCGCCGGAAACGCTGGAGCAGGTCGACTCCGCTGGTGTCCGGGAGATCGGCTTCGCAGATCACGCAGTCGGCGCACGACTCGGGGGCGGCGCGGAGGGCGTCGAGGAATTCCTCGCCGCCGGCGTAGGTGCGCACCTCGTGGCCCATCAGCGTCAGCAGCGTGGCAAGACTGTCCCGCACCGCCGAGTCACCGTCGATGACGCAGACGTGCAGCTTTGCCTCGGTGAGAATGTCGATTACTCCAGGACGTTTGCCGCGCAGGCTAGAGCCGTCTCGGCAGCCGCGGAATACGAACATCCCCCTAATGGAGGGGCGGGGCTGCTTCAGCTGCGGCCGTCGTCGGCGCGGTCCAGGGTGAGTTTCATGCGTACCAGGTCGGCGAGCGAGCGGGCGCCCGTCTTCTGCATGACCTGGCTGCGGTGGATCTCCACGGTGCGCTCGCTGATGCCCAGGTCGATGGCTACCACTTTGTTCGCCTGCCCCTCGGCGACCCGCTGGAACACCTCGAGCTCGCGCGGGGTCAGCGACCGCACCCGGGCGCGAATGTCCTCCAGGCCGGCCACCTCCTCGCGCTGATCGGCGTCGACATCCAGCGCCTCGTGGATCCGGTCGAGCAGCTCCTGATCGCGAAACGGCTTGCGAATGAAATCCACCGCACCCCGTTTCATGGCCTCCACCGCCATTGGCACGTCGCCGTGGCCGGTGATGAAGACGATGGGAATGCTGGCGTGCATCTCGATCAGCTTCTGCTGCAGCTCCAGGCCGCTCATGCCGGGCATGCGGATGTCGAGCACCAGACAGCCGCGCCGGGACTTGTCGTAGCTGTCCAGGAAAGCCTGGGCGGTCGGAAACGACTCGTAGGGTATGTCTACCGTCTCGAGCAGCATGCCGATGGCATCACGCACCGGCTCGTCGTCGTCCACGACGAAAACGGTGGGCTCGGGCTCATTGCTCATCGGGCACACCGCGGGGCAGCGTGAAGTAGAACGTCGCGCCCACGTCAGGGTTGTTGCGGTACGACAACACGCCGCCGTGCTCCGCGACGATGGTGCGGCAGATGGAGAGGCCCATGCCCATGCCTTCCTTCTTCGTTGTGTGGAACGGCTTGAATAACAGGTTCTTCTGGTCGTCGGCAACCCCCGGCCCCTGATCCGATACCGCCACCTCGACCTGGCCGTCGGGCAGAGCCCTGGAGGTGATGGCCATGGCGTTGCCGTTCCTGCAGTCGATGTCCTTCATGGCGTCGATTGCGTTGCGGATCAGGTTCAGCGCGACCTGCTGGATCTGCACGGGATCGCAGTAAACCGGCGGCAGGCCCTCGGCCAGGTCGAAGGTGATGGAGACGTCGTGCAGCCGGGCGTCCCCATCCGCCAGCTTGACCAGATCGCGGATGAGGTCGTTGATGTTCACCAGCTCGCGCTGGCTCTCCTGGGCGCGGGCGAACCGCTGGATGCGCTCGATGATGGCGCCGGCGCGCAGGCTCTGGGTGTTGAGCTTGTCCAGCGCCGCTGCCAGCTTGTCCAGATCCGGGTCGCCGCGCTGCACCAGCTTCAGGCTCGACTGCGCGTACATGGAGATGGCGGTGAGGGGCTGGTTGATCTCGTGGGCGATGCTCGCCGTCATTTCGCCCATGGTGGAGAGCCGCCCCACGTGGGCCAGCTTCTCGCGCTGCTCGGCCAGCGCCTCGCGGGTGGCCCGCTGCTCGGTGACGTCGCGGATGATGCCGGTGAAGCGGCGCCGGCCCTGCAGCAGGATCTCGCTCACTGCCAGGTAGATGGGGATCCGGCGGCCGGACTTGGTCTGCGCCTCGAGCTCCCGGCCGATGCCGATGATCCGTTTCTCGCCGGTTTCCATGTATCGGCGCATGTACTCGTCGTGGCGGCTGCGGTGAGGCTCCGGCATGAGCAGGTTCACGGACTGCCCGATAATCTCGTCCTGGCTGTAGCCGAACAGGTTCATCGCCGCCTTGTTGAAGGTCTCCACCCGGCCCGACTCGTCGATGGTGACGATGGCGTCCACGGCGGTGTCGAGGATGGCCAGGATCTCGGCCTCCCGGCGGGTCTGCTCGGTGACGTCCACCAATATGCCCATGAGGCGGGTGGGATCCGTCTCGCTGTCCAGCAGCAGCTGCAGCACCACGTCGAAGAAACGACGCTCGCCGTCACCGGCCACGATGCTGGCGGACAGCCGCACCGTGGAGGCGCCGCGATACAGCTCCTCGAGCCGGTCGCGGACGGTGGCGGGGTCCGCCTCCGGGAAGACCGTCTTCCATGATTCGCCGATGCGGTCCGGCAGGAGCTTGCGGAACGCGGCGTTGGCACTCTCGATTCTACCCTTGGCGTCCGCGACGAAAACCGGCAGCGGCAGCGCGTCGGTGTCGGGTAGCCTCACGGCGAGGGCTCGTCGCCGGCCCGACGCTCGCCCTCGAGGTGCTCGTAGAGCTTCATGTACGTGATGCCGGGGGTGAGCGCCAGGCGCCAGGCCAGCTCGGTGGCCGGATCACACTCGGGGTCGAACTCCTTCACCGTAATCATCAGGCAGTCGAGCCAGCGGTCGTAGTGCTCGGCACCGATGCCGAGTCGCCAGTGCACCCGTGCCATCCGTTCCAGCTCCCCGGTCGGCGCATTGGTGACGTAGAAGCAAGCCAGGTGAAACAAGGACTTGCGCAGCATCGCCGCCTGCCGGCTCATGTCGGTGTCGCGAAAGAACTCGGCGATCTCCGGGTCGGCGAGGAAACGGCAGTAGAACGCCTCGAAGAACTCGTCAGCCCCCTCGTTGGCGGCGATGTCGGCGCCGAACAGCCGCCGGTAGCTGGCGTCGAAGAGGGGATTGTCCATGTTGCTCCGGTACCGTCACGATTCGCGTCGTCAGGACGCTTTCGGTATCCGCACCGTGGCTACGTCCACGGGAGAGCCGTGCAGCACCGCGTTGGCCGTGGAGCCCAGCAGGCGTCGCAGTCCCTCCTGCCCGTGAGAGCCGATCACCACCAGATCGAAGCCCTTCTGCTCGGCGAGCTCGTGAATCTTGTCCGCGGCGCGGCCGAGCATGACGTAGCGGTGGTCGGCATCGATGCCGTACGGCCCGCACAGCTCGGCCAGGCGCCGCGACGCGATGTCCAGCGCGCCCTGCTCGAGCGACCGCGACAGGGTGCTCTTGAAGGTGGGATCGAAGCTGTACTGCACGTACTGCGGCTCGACGATGTGCACGGCGCTCAAGCTGCCGCGGTCGGCGAGAAATTCCCGCGCCCGCTCCAGCACCAGCTTCGCCGGCTGCTCGAGGAGGTCGATGGCGACCAGAATGTTGTGGTACATGCGGTACGGTTCCCGCTGTGGAGGCCAGCGCACAGCATCACCCAGATTCGAGCGCTTTTCTATATCATGGCGGGTAAGGGAATCCCGAAGGAGCACCGGGGAAAGTCGGTACGGGAGTCCGGGGAGGGCATGGGTTACAGTTCCCCGGGGCGGTGATCACAGGAGAGGAGCGGACATGGCATACGGGCACATACTGGCGGCCATAGATCTGACGGAGGAAGCCGGCGAGGTGCTGGAGCGGGCGCGGCAGCTGGCCGACGAGCACGGCGCGAAGCTGTCGGTGTGCACGGTGGTCAAGCCTTTGACCCACGTGTACGGTGGGCTCGACATGATGTCCTACACCCAGGCCAGCGTCAGCTTCGAGGAAGAGGCGCAGAAGCAGGCCCGCAGTCGGGTCGAGGCGGAATCGAGCAGGTTCAAGGTGGATCCCGGCGACGTGCACGTGAGCATCGGCGCGCCGGCCACGCAGGTGGTGGAGACGGCGAAGCAGCTCGGTGCCGATCTGATCGTCATGGGCTCGCACGGCAAGCATGGTCTGGGGCTGCTGCTGGGCTCCACCGCCAACGCCGTGCTGCATCACGCGGAGTGCGACGTGCTCACCGTGCGTATCGGCGAGGAGCAATCGTGAAGGGTCGATACCGGCGTATCCTCATCGCGGTGGACGCGTCCGACGACGCCGATCAGGTGCTCGAGGCGGCCACGGCGCTGGATCCCCGGGGCAACGAGAACGTCCACGTGGCCACGGTGATCCCGCCCCTCATGGACGGCGTCGCGGGCATGAGCGGCGCATCCTTCGCCTCGGCGTGGCCCCTCCAGGACATGGAAGCCACCATTCGCCGCGAGATTTCCGACAGCGTACGCGAGCGGGTGGCCCGCTTCGGCATACCTCCGGAGCGGGTGGCCGTGCTGTACGGCCGCCCGGCCACGGAGATCCACGCCGAGGCGGAGAAGGTGAGTGCCGAGTTGATTGTGGTGGGATCCCACGGCCGTCACGGCCTGTCTCGGGTGGTTCTGGGTTCCACGGCCAACGCCGTTCTGCATGGCGCGCCCTGCGACGTGCTGACCGTGCGTATCAGGGACTGAGCGGATGCGCCTGGCCGCGCTGACGACCCTGCTTTTCGGCCTGCTGGCGGCGCTCGGGGCGACCCCGGAGCCGGAGCGGGAGGCGAGCGCGGGCGGCCAGGTGTGGCTGGTGGAACTCGACGGACCGCTGGGGCCTGCCACCGCCGACCTCGTTCTCCGCTCCATCGAGGACGCCGAACAGGCCGGGGCCCGGGCTCTGGTGATTCGCATGGATACCCCGGGCGGCCTGGACAAGTCCATGCGCGCGGTAGTCAAGGGCATCCTCGCGGCGGAGCTGCCCGTCATCACCTACGTGGCGCCGGACGGAGCCCGGGCGGCCAGCGCCGGCACCTACATCGCCTTCGCCAGCCACATCGCGGCCATGGCCCCGGCCACCAACATCGGCTCCTCCACCCCGGTGAGCATGGGCGGCCCCGCGCCTCCGACCCCTGGCGGCGCGCCGGAAGAGTCGCCGGAGGGTGACGGCGAGGACGCGCCGGCGCGACGTTCTCCGGAGCAGTCTGCGGATGCCATGACCCGCAAGGTCATCAACGATGCCGTGGCCTATCTGCAGAGTCTGGCCGAGCTGCGGGGCCGCAACGTCGACTGGGCGGAGGAGACGGTGCGGTACGGCGCCAATCTGCGCGCCTCGGAGGCGCTGGAGAAGAACGTCATCGACTACGTCGCCCCGGATCTGCCCACCCTGCTGTCACGCATCGACGGCACGTCGGTGACCGTGGGGTCCCGGACCGTGACCCTGGAGGTGGCGGATGCGGGGGTTCGCCGGGTGGAAACCGACTGGCGCCACGACCTGCTGGCGGTGATCACCGATCCCACCATCGCCTACGGTCTGCTGATCTTCGGCATCTACGGCCTGATACTGGAATTCTACAGCCCGGGCATGGTGTTCCCTGCCGTTATCGGCGTGATCTGCCTGCTGCTTGGGGCCTACGGGCTACAGATGCTGCCCATCAACTACGCGGGCCTCGCGCTGATCCTGGTGGGCATCGCCCTCATGGTGGCGGAGGTGTTCACCCCGACCCTGGGCATCATGGGATTTGCCGGCGCAGTGGCGTTCGTGCTCGGCTCGCTGATGCTGATGGACACGGAGGCCCCCGGCTATCAGGTGCCGCTCCTGGTGGTGGGCGCCTTCGCCGCGGTGACCGCCGGGCTCTCCCTGTTCGCCATCGGCGCGGCGGTGCGGGCGCGGCAGCAGAAGCAGGTGGCCGGGGAGGAGGGCATGATCGGCCGCAGCGCCGAGGCCATGGAGGATTTTTCGGAGACCGGCTGGGTGTGGGCGTTCGGAGAACGGTGGAAGGCGAGAACCGACGCGCCGGTAAAGAAGGGACAGAAGGTCAGGATCACGGCCATCGAGGGGCTCACGCTCATCGTCACAGCGGAGTGAAGAAACATGGAAATATTCTCAACAGTCATCATCGTCGTCCTGCTGGCGCTCCTGATGAGCGCCTTCCGGGTGCTGCGGGAATACGAGCGGGGCGTGGTGTTCATGCTCGGCCGCTTCTACAAGGTGAAGGGGCCCGGGCTCGTGGTGATCATCCCGGTAGTGCAGCAGATGGTGCGGGTCGACCTGCGCACCTTCGTGCTCGACGTCCCGTCCCAGGACCTGATAACCCGTGACAACGTCTCGGTGAAGGTGAACGCCGTTCTGTACTTCCGCGTGGTGGATGCGGATCGTGCCATCATCAACGTCGAGAACTTCATGGAAGCTACGGGGCAGCTCGCGCAGACCACTCTGCGCTCGGTGCTCGGCCGACACGAGCTCGACGAGCTGCTGGCGGAGCGCGAGAAGCTGAACGCCGACATCCAGGAGATCCTCGACAAGCAGACGGACCAGTGGGGCATCAAGGTCTCCAACGTGGAGATCAAGCATGTGGACATCGATGAGAGCATGATCCGGGCGATCGCCAAGCAGGCCGAGGCGGAGCGCGAGCGGCGCGCCAAGATCATCCACGCCGAAGGCGAGCAGCAGGCCGCTGCGAAGCTGGTGGAGGCGGCGCAGCTCTTGTCCCAACAGGGCGAGGCCATCCAGCTTCGCTATCTGCAGACCCTGACCGAGATCGCCGGCGAGAAGAGCTCCACCATCGTCTTCCCCCTGCCCATGTCGATGATGGGGTCGTTGCCGCGGCGAGGTGACGG
>JAWLGU010000059.1:7183-14891 GCA_041690675.1 Pseudomonadales bacterium
GGTGATTGGATCGCCGGCTTCGACCGTCACCCGTCCCTTGGAGACACCTTGCTGCTAATCCGTTCCGGAGCAACGCCCACACGATCCGCCCTCTGCGCCAAACGTCCATCTTGTGTCGAACCCGGCGAGGGCACGTACCCAGTCGCTGGAGCGATCGAATATCCGCTCTCTCCAGCGGTGTCGCTAGTCAAGTTCTTGATAGCCGAAATAGACCTGAACAGCCTGATAGACAACCGTTCCAGCTAAACCCAGGAACCACAATGCACCATAGAACGATCCGAATCCAAGCTTGACAGCCAAGAGCACGGTAGAGGAGCCTCCGAAAAGTACCCCGAAGCAGACTTTCCCCAAAATTGTGCGCAGGAACTGACTGCTGACGTACTTTGCCTCAATTACCCACGCCAGCGTGAGCCCTACCAATAGCCCAGTCACCGCAACATACACGCGGTGCCGACGATTCTGCCCAAGTGCTCCGGGTTCATCTCTACTCCTCAGGAACTGCGCTTATTGTCTCGCTCCTAAGATGGTTGACGGTACGCCAGATCATCTGTTCGCTTCGCCTACCACGTACTTATTACCAAGATACCCAAAACGCGCTCACGCGATAACTCGCAGGAGCTGCCATAGCCGCCATCGCTTTCAGTGCTGGGAGTTGGAGCTCCCGAAGCTGATCCTTCGAAAACCCGCCTGTCAGGTAACCCCAAGGCCGGTTTCAAACTCAAACCAAGCCCCGACCTCGGAGCTCATCTCCCGGATGATGGTCCTGATCGTCGGTGACGACCATCCAGACTGCCGATATGCTCCTCGAGCATGTAGCTCGTGTCGGTGCCGGTTGGGTTGCC
The DNA here is from genome assembly GCA_041690675.1 of Pseudomonadales bacterium. Taxonomy (GTDB): domain Bacteria; phylum Pseudomonadota; class Gammaproteobacteria; order Pseudomonadales; family Azotimanducaceae; genus UBA7803. The sequence goes on from JAWLGU010000059.1 coordinate 8,026, forward strand.
TCCGGTGTCGAAGTCGAGCGTCCTTCGAACGCTGCATCGACGGGCTGTTGATCAATCCCCCTCTTGCCGCCAGCCGACCGCCGACCGCTGAAAGCCGAAAGCCATTTCCAGCGGAAAGCGGATAGCGGACAGCGGAAAGCGCCCTACCTCACCTTCAACAGCGAGCACGGCAGCTTGTCCATCAAAGAGACGAGCAGCTCCGCCCAGTTCAGGTCGGTCGCGGCGGGGACCACCAGGAGCCGGGCGTCTTCCCGCAGGCACAGGTCGGCGATGGTCTCTTCCTGCCAGTCCGGCAGAGGCCTCCGAACGGCGCCTTCCGGCAGGTCCGGGGCTGCCTCCCCGGGGGGGATCGCCACCACCAGTCGGAGATCCTCGAACTCCGCCATCCGCTGGCCGTAGCGCATCGCCTCCTCGCTGCCGCGCAGCACCACCACCGATGAGCCCGAATCCCAGGGCTCGTTGACCACGAGGACGTCCTTGGGCTGGCGAAGCAGGTCGGCGAAGCAGCTGCCGAAACGCGGGCGCAGCCCGGCGGCACGCAGGGCTCGGCTGACCAGGACGAAATCCGAGGCCTCGGCCGCCCGCAGGAGCTCTTCGGCGTGCCGGCCCCGGGCCACCAGGAAGCGATACTGCAGCCGGGCGTCGACGCTGGTGAGCCGGGATGCCAGCAGCTCGAACGCGGCCCGGGCGAGGGCCGCCTCCCCGGCGATGTCCCGGGCGAGCCGCTCGGCGTCGAGGACGGCCTGCTCGCCGCTGAACGTGATTTCCCGGAGCCCCGGCAGGTTGGCGGCCCGCAGCAGGTCTTCGTCCTCCACGTACAACCCGGTGACCTCCAGAGCCTCCGTCACGAGCAGGCCGGCGAGCTGGCGTAGCGGCGCCTCGCTGGGTTGCGTTCCGTCCAGCGCGACGAGGATCCGGATGCGGGACTCACGGCTCATCTTTCGGTCCGCGGCTGGTGGCGATGTAGATTTCGTGCAGGGTGCGGATCCGCGCGTCCACGGCGCCGTTCACTTCCGCGGCATCCACCGGCGGGCCGCCCGGAGCGGAAAACAGCAGCGCCATCGCGTCGTCAACCGTGTTCATGGCGTAGACGTGAAAACCGCCCTCGGCCACGGCGTCCACCACGTCCTGGCGCAGCATCAGGTTGTCCAGGTTGCTGGCGGGGACGATGACCCCCTGAGTCCCCGTCAGACCGTGCACCTTGCAGACGTCGTAGAAGCCTTCGATCTTCTGGTTGACGCCGCCGATGGCCTGGGTATTGCCGTACTGATCCATGGAGCCCGTAACCGCCAGATCCTGGCGTACCGGCCGGTCGATGATGGCGGAGAGCAGGGCGCAGACCTCGGCAATGGAGGCGCTGTCGCCCTCGATGCCGCCATACGACTGCTCGAACACCAGGCTGGCGTGGAGCGAGAGCGGGTGCTCCCGGGCGTAGCGGGCACCGATGAAGTTGGAGACGATCATCACCGCCTTGGTATGAATCGCGCCGCCGAGCTTCGCCTCCCGCTCGATGTCGATAAGCTCGCCGCGGCCGAGGCGGGCGGTAGCGGTGATCCGCGAGGGTTGGCCGAACACCAGCTTGCCGATCTGCACCACCGACAGCCCGTTCACCTGGCCGACGCGACTGCCTTTGGTGTCCACCAGTACCACGCCGCGGGTGATGTTCTCGTGCACGAGCTCGCGGATGCGGTCCACCCGGTAGGCGCGGCGCAGGATCGCCTCGTCCACGTGCCGGTCCTCGATGAAGGTGGCGCCCTCCGTGGCGGCCAACTGGTCGGCTTCGCGCAGGATGTCGCCCATATCCTTGACCCGCGCCGAAAGCCGCCGGCGGTCCTCCACCAGCCGGCTGGACTGCTCCAGGGCGCTGGCGACCGCGGCCGCGGTGAGGTGGCGAATGCCGGAGTCCTTCACCAGCCGGGCGAGCATGGAGGCGTACTCGCGCTGGTGCTCGTCGTCCCAGTCCACGTAGTCGTCGAAGTCGGCGACGATCTTGAACAGGTTGTCGAAGTCCGCGTCGTAGTGGCGCAGCAGATGGTAGAGCCTGCGGTCACCGAACAGGACCACCTTGAAGCTGACGGGCATGGCCTCCGGATCCAGCGACACCGAGTAGGCCAGATTCAGCAGCTGGCTCACCGACTCGATGCGCACGCACTCGTCGGAGATGGCCCGTTTCAATGCTTCCCAGGCGAACGGCTTCTGCAGCACCCGGTCGGCGTCGAGCAGCAGGTAGCCGCCGTTGGCACGGTGCAGGGCGCCGGCACGGATCATGCTGTAGTCGGTGATGGGGGTGCCGTACTCGAACCGGTGCTCGAGCTTGCCCACCAGATTGTCGAGGCTGGGATTGCTCTCGTAGACCACCGGCGCGCCTTCGAGATCGGCGTTGTCGACGATGAGGTTCACCTCATAGCGCTTGAAAAAGCGATCTGCCGCGGCAGCGGCGGCGGGCTGAGGCACTCCCAGGGCGCCGGCCTCACCCTGCTCCAGCACCAGCACCCGCTCGGTGTTCTCCAGCAGGTCTTTTTCCGCTTCCACCACGAAGCGGATGGCTTCCGGGTAGATCTGGTAGCGGCTGCGCAGCCGGGCCGTCAGGGACGTGAGCACCCGGGCCGCGGTGTCGCGGGTGAGCTCGCGCTGCTTGCGCATGAGCTCCTCGTGGAATTTGGGATACTCCTGGAGCCGTTCGAGCAGCCGCTGGTTCATGTGCTCGATGGCGGCGTTGATCTCCTGGCGCTGCGCTTCCTCCAGGGCCTGGTACTCCGCCTGCTCCATCACCTTGCCGTCGCGGACGGGGGCGAAGGCGAAGCCGTTGGGTGTCGGCAGCATCGTGAGGCCCAGGCTTTCCGCCTCCTGCTGCAGCTCGGTGGTGTCGGCCATTTGCCGCTGCTGAAGCCGCTGGGTGAGCTCCGCCGACGCCTGGCGGTACTCGTCGGAGGTCAGCGCCGAGGGGAGGGTGCGGCGCACGCCGCTGACGAACTCAGCCACGTCGTGCTTGAAACGGCGCCCGATGCCGGCGGGCAGCCGACAAGTGTGCGGCGTGGAAGGGTCCTCGAAGTTGTTCAGGTAGCACCAGTCGTCCGGCGTCTCCCGGGTTTTCGCGTGCTTGTCCAGGCGCTCGCGAACGAAGTCGTGCATGCCGATCTGCGGCGCGCCGAGGGCGTAGAGGTTGTAGCCCTCGAAGCGCATGGACATGGCGAACTCCAGCGCGTGCTCCGCCCGGTCCTGACCCAGTCGGCCGTGGGCCGGCTCGAGATCGGCGGTGGAGGTGAAGCCCAGGGCCCCCTCGTCCGCCTGACGTCGCAGTTGCTCGGGAGTCAGCTCCATGGCGCGTGCACCGTCACCAGGTCGCCGCCGAGGCGGCCGATGAGGTCCTCGGAGGTGTTGCCGAAGACCAGCTTGCCCAGGGCCCGCCTTGCCGCCGTCCCCAGGACCGTCACGGTGGCGTCCAGCCGCTGGGCCAGGGCGGGAATCACGTGGGTGGGCTTGCCCTCCAGCACGTGCAGCTCGGCCACGCGGACGTCCAGCGCGCGGATCATGGTGTCCAGGGTCCGGCTGCGGGCCTCCCGCATGTCCTTCTTGATGCCCTCGAAGTCGGCGGCCACCTGCAGATCGCTCACCTGCTGACCCAGATCCGGATAGGCGGTGACCACGTGCAGGTCGGTGCCGAGGACGGCGGCCAACGTCGCCGCGGTGCGGAGAATTTCCCGTGACAGGGCGGCGTGGCGCTCGTCGCCTGCGTCCACGGCGGCCAGCACGCGACGCGGGTTCTGCCAGGACGGGCCTTTGGACACCAGCACCGGACAGGGGGCGTCGCGCATGAGCGCCCAGTCCAGGGGGGTGTGGAGGTAATCGGCGATGGGGTGGTGTTGCGACACCGGCTTGATCACGAGCTGGGCGGCCCAATGGGAGACCGCTTCGATCAGTCCGGCCGCGGCGTCTTTGGTCCAGATCAGGCGCGTGTCGATGCCGGCCACCCGTTGCCGCAAAGGCGCCACGAGCTGCTCCAGACCTTGACGCTCGGCGGCCTTGAGCGCCTCCATCAGCCGCGCCTGCTCCTCCCGGGGCAGAACCTCCGGCGGCTCCTCGGCGATGCGATCGTAGAGGGCTTCCACTACCAGAATCTCTGCACCGCTGTAGTGCTCGATCATGGCCGCCTTCTCGAGGGCACGATCCATGCCCTCCAGAGAATCGTTGGCCACCGCGACCCGTCGCAGCTCCATGCCCAGCCCCGTCACCCGTACGCTTCCCATGGTGCATGAACTCGACGATGGAGAGAAGGCCGCCATCTACGCGGAAACCACGGATGTTGCCGGCCTGGGAACCGTGGTTACCATGGGTCGCGGATGGCTGCGGAGGACCGCTACATGACCCTGAGATCCATGCGGAATCTGCTGGTGGCGCTGGGTGACGACCCTGATGAGGCCGCCTACGTGCTGGAGAAGGCCCGCACCCTGGCGCTGGCGAGCGGCGCCCGGCTGCACGCCGTGCGGGTGGCCTACGAGGGCATCGCCGATCTCTCCGCCAGCGTCATCGACGCCAGCACCGATCTGAAGACCTTCATTCTGGAGTCGGAGGAGACCGTCACCGAGGAGATGGTGGAACGGGTGCGTGGTGACCTGCCCGGGTTGGAAACGGCCACGCTGTGGAGTCCCCGTGCCTGGGAAGGCATTCTCCACGCCGCTGCAGAGACCGAAGCCGATCTGGTGGTGAAGGGTGCTTCGCTGCATCCGCGGTTCGGCGCCATCGTGCGTACCCCCGACGACTGGAATCTGCTGCGTTGCTCGGAGGTTCCGGTCATGCTGGTGAAGCCTCGTGCCTGGGTGCCGGAGCCGGTGATTCTGTGCGCCCTGGACGTGTTCGACGAGGCCCACGCCGACCTGAACCGCGCGCTGCTCCAGGAAGGCGAAGCGCTGGCCCGATTGCTGGGGGGAAGCTTCGACGTGGTGGTGGCCTATCCCCTGTTCGAGCGCTGGGTCGGAGAGCTGGGTGGGCTGCGGGACTACGACGAGCTCAAGCAGGAGATCGAGGCGGAGATCAAGAAACGGGCCCGGGAGGTGGCCGACGAGGCCGGCGTTTCCTATCACCGGCTCTATGCCGATGAAGGCCAGGCGACCCAGGTGATTGCCGCGCTGGCCGAAGATTCCGGAGCGGAGCTGGTGGTGGTGGGCACCCACGCACGCCAGGGTGTGAAGGGCATTCTGCTCGGCAACACCTCCGAACGCCTCGTGCACCAACTGGAAACGGACGTGGTCACCGTGCACCAACCCAGGGCCGCTTCGCCAGCTTCATGACCCTGCTGGTGCTCGGCGGGCTGTTTCTCCTCGGCCTGGCCGCGGACGTCACGGCCCGTTGGACGCCCCTGCCCAGGGTCACGCTGCTGCTTCTCTCCGGAGTGGCCGTTGGTCCCACCGCTTTCGACTTGATCCCTGCCGAGTTCATCGATGGCTGGTTCCCCACCCTGACCGAGATCGCGCTGGCGATGATCGGCTTCCTCATGGGCGAGAAGCTGTCCGTGCCCGCCCTGCGGGCGCGCGCCGTCGCCGTGGCGCTGCTGGCGCTGGGCAAGGTGGCGGGGGCCGCCGCTGTGGTGGCCGTCGTCCTTTGGCTGTTGGGCGTCGACCTGGTTCTGGCTCTGGTGCTGGCCGGGGTGGCCACTGCCACCGATCCGATCGCCACCTTCGACGTGGTGACCGAGCGGCGCGCCCGCGGCAAGTTCGTCGACGATCTCCTGTCCGTCGTCGCTATCGACGACGCCTGGGCGCTGATCCTGTTCTCGCTGCTGCTGGCTGCCGCGGTGGGGCTGAGCGGCGAGGGGGAGGCGGGCGAGCTCGTAGCATCGGGAATGCTCGAGGCAGCCGGGAGCCTCGGTTTCGGCGCCGCGCTCGGTGTGCCCATGGCGCTGCTGACGGGGCGGTTGGAGCTCGGACAGCGGCAGGGCGAGCCCATCCAGGCGGAAGCCTTCGGCTTCGTGTTGCTCTGCGCTGGTGCGGCCAGCGCGCTCGAGCTCTCGCCCATACTCTCTGCCATGGCCATGGGCGCCGTGGTGGCAAGCCTCGCCACCCATCATGCACGCCCCTTCAGCGCCATTGCCGGGGTGGAGTGGCCTTTCATGATCCTGTTCTTCGTGCTGTCCGGCAGCTCCCTGCGGCTGGACGTTCTGGACGATGTGGGGCTGGTTGTGGTGGTCTATCTCGTCGCGCGGGCGGCGGGCTCCTGGCTCGGGACCTACGGCGCGGCGCGGGCCGTTGGTGCCGATGCCGACGTCCGCCGCTGGATGGGGCTCGCCCTGCTGCCCCAGGCGGGCGTCGCCCTCGGCGCGGCACTCATGGCATCCCAACGCCTGCCCGAGCTCTCGGACATGATCCTCACGGTGGTGCTGAGCACTACCATCTTTCTCGAGCTGACGTCGCCGGTGGTGACGCGCAGGGTGCTGGAGAAGGTGTCTGCGCCATCGGCGGACAGCGGATAGCGGGCGCGCCCGCGGTCTCAAGGCTCCTTCTGTATCCGCCTCAGGAAATCCACCAGCGCATGGATCTTCGCCTCGGCGGCGGCGCCGTCGCCTTCCCGCGCGAACTCCGCACCCCACACCGGCATGCCCTCGGGGCCGTGGGCGGCGCGCATGGCGCGCCCGTCGATGATGTTGCGGACGAACCGTTCCGGGAACTGGCCGTCGTTGCGCGCGCTCAGGGAGCGCAGATCCCTGAGCGCCACGGCGAGCGCCGGCGCCATGGGGCCGTCTCCCTCGCCGTAGGTGCCGTGGCAGTTGGCGCAGTTGTCGAGGTAGAGGGCCGCGCCGGGATCCGTGGCATCGCCGCGGCCCGGCGGCGACTCGGCCTGCGCAGTCACCTGTCCCAGCGCGGGCCCGCGAA
>JAWLGU010000059.1:14991-18705 GCA_041690675.1 Pseudomonadales bacterium
CCGCGAAGCGCGGCCAGTGAGAAGATGCGGGTCGGCGTGATGAGCTCCGGCGCGCGCACGGTCGCGACCGGCTCGAGAGTCTCGTCGTCCACCACCACCAGCGCTGACGCCTGATCCTGGGGATTCCACACCACCAGCCATACCTCCGAGCCGTCGGCGGAGAAGGTGGGTTGGAGCACGCGCCGGGGTCCGCTGTCGAGCCCCGACCAGCGGGCGATGGGCAGCGAGCGGTAACCGTCGCCCAGAGCGTGCTTGCGGAACACGGCCACGGACTGGCTGGCCTCCAGATCCGCGGCCAGCGGCGTGTCCATCCACAGGTGCGTGGACTCGGGATGGGTGGCCAGGAACAGCGAACCGCTGGACGGCCCCTCGATGCGCTGCACCACCTGCCAGGCGGCGTCGGGATGCCCATCTGGATCCGTCCCGACGAGCAGCAGCTCGTCCTCCACCATAGTAGTGGTGGCCCACACCGGCCCCAGGGCGCGGTGGCGATAGCTGGCGCCCGGGTTCCCCGCGAACACGCGCGCGGGGATCACGGCCGCCACCTGGCGAGTCTCGAGATCCAGCACGGAGATGGCGTTGCTGTCGGCGGGGGTCAGATAGTAGCGGCCGTCGACGGAGAAGGTGCCGGCCCGCAGCTCGGGCACCGCCTCGAGATCGTGGACCTTCTGATACGCGCTCTCATCGTAGGGGAGCAGGTAGACGTGGCCGGTCTCCTTGATCTGGGTGACGAACTCCGGGTGCCGGGACGAGCCGGCGATGTCGGAGACCCGGGGCTCGGGATGGTAGTTGCGGCTGCCCGCAGTGAAACCCCGGGCCGAAATCAGCCGGAGGGGCTCCAGCGTCTCGCCGTCCAGCAGAACCACCTGGGGTGGCCAGAAGGCACCGGCCATCACGTAGCGGCCCTCGAAGCCGGGGTAGCGCGAGGCGGCGACGGCCCGGGCCTCGTAGCCGACCCGCACCGAGGCCACCCGTTCCGGCGGCGCCGCGTACAGATCCACCATGGCCAGGGTGCCGTCCCGGCAGATCACGTAGAGATAGCGCCCGGAGGACGAGGCCGTGACGCGGTGGGGGGCGCCGCCCACGGGCACCCGGGCGATCAGCGAGCGGGTGGCTCCGTCGATCAGGGCGATCTCTCCCACGTCGTGCAGGGCCACGACGAACATGTGGTCCAGATCGTAGCCGTGGGCCGGCTCGTCAGGGCGATCCGCGGGGGCCCGGTACTGCCGCCAGCCGTCGCGGATCTGGTAGGCGTCCATGTCCGGGGGTTGTGGCACCGGGTGCTGGAGAAACTGGGCGAGCAGCGTGATGTCCTCGCCGGAGAGCGTATCCGAGGTGCCCCAGTTGGGCATGCCCTTCGAGGAGCCGTAGCTGATCACGCTCTTGATGTATTCCGTGCCGCGCTCGCGCATGAGCTCCGGGGTGAGCGGATTCCCCGCCGTGCCCTGCCGGAGCACACCATGACACCCGGTGCAGCGGCCGTAGTACAGACGCCGGGCACGCTCGAACTCCTCCACCGTCATGGGCGGTCCTTCGGTGGTTACGTACTGCACGGCGCCCATCTCCGCCAGGGGGCTGGGGCCGGGAGCGGGCTCGAATGGGGCAGGGTGGTCGGACAAGAGCTCCAGGCGCACGGCGGCCACTTCGTCCGCGGTGAACGGCTGCGCGAAGACCTGGCCGTCACCCCAGGCGGTGACCACGTAGCTCAGCGCCGCGGCCACCGTCTCGTTGCCGAGATAGCCGTGGGCGGGCATGATGCTGTCGAATCGCGCGCCGCCCATGACGAAGTAGCTCGTGCGGCCGGCGAGCACGGTGCGGATGGGTTGCTGGCGATCCTCCCAGGAGCGGGCGGCTTCGCGCAGGCTCGGGTAGAGGTTCTCGACCCCGCCCCCGTCCCGCTGGTGGCAGCGCGCGCAGTGGCGCATGTAGACATCGCGTCCCTGCGCTGCGGGGGGTTCCCCGGCGACAGCGCTGCCCGAGGTTGCGCTGAACAGGGCGGCGAACAGAGTGATCTCCAGGGCCGTCGCCAGGAGTCGGGGGCGGACGTAGCTCATCGCAATCAGCCGCTTCGTCGGAGGGTCCATGGTCCACCCCGGCGGTCGTCCTGGCAAGGCGCGCGTGCGCGCCGACGGGTGAAGTGGGTTCTCCATCCGGCTATGCTGGCCGCATGTCGCTGCCCGACCATCTCGCGGGTCTGCTCGACCCGGGTGCGTATCCCCACGCGTGCGGCGACCTTCGGCTGGTGGAGACCCACATCTCCTGGGTGATTCTCACCGGGGACGTGGCCTACAAGCTGAAGAAACCGGTGCATTTCGCGTTCGTCGACTTTTCGACCCTGACGCTGCGTGAGCATTTCTGCCGCGAGGAGCTGCGCTGCAACCGGCGTTTCGCGCCGGAGCTGTACCTGGACGTCGTGCCCGTCGTTCGGGACGAGAACGGCCGATTGCGGCTGGGCGGCCGCGGCCAGCCCGTGGAATGGGCGGTGAAGATGCGTCAGTTCCCCGCGGACGCAGAGCTCGATCGTGTGCTCGAGCGGGGCGAGCTCGACGCCGACCTGCTGGTGACCTTCGGCCGCAGCCTGGCGGCGCAGCATGCGGAGCTGCCGGCAGAGCGGCTCCCGCCCGCGGAGCTGGAGCCCCGGGTGCTGCTGCCCGCCCGGGACAACTTCGACGACCTCGGCGGGTTGTCGTTCACCCGGCCGTATCGCAGCCTGCTGGAGGCCGTTCGCTCGGCGTCCGCCCGCCAGGCGGAACGCCATCGGGCGCTGATGACCCGGCGTCTCGCGCAGGGCTGGATCCGCGAGTGTCACGGCGATCTCCACCTGTCGAACCTGGTGCTCCTGGACGGCACCGTCCGGGCATTCGACTGCCTGGAGTTCAACCCCACCCTTCGGTGGATCGATCCGCAGAGCGACGTGGCGTTTCTGTTCATGGATTGTCTGGTACGGGGCCGCGACGATCTCGGCTACGCCTTTCTCGACGGCTACCTGGATGGTGCAGGGGACTACGACGGCGTCCGGCTGTTGCCGTTCTACGCCGGCTATCGCTCCATGGTGCGGGCGAAGGTTGCCGCGTTGCGGCGCGAGCAGGCGGCTGAGGCCGCCTTCGAGGAGCGGTTCCTCGTGCACGCCCGCTGGGCGGCCGGCTATCTGGGCCGGCCGCCGGGGCGGCTCGCTCTCATGTGCGGAGTGTCCGGGTCGGGAAAATCCTACCTGGCCGAGCGCCTGGCTCCGGCGCTGCCCGCGTTACGCCTGCGCTCCGACGTGGCGCGCAAGGTCCAGGCGGGTTTGTCGCCCATGGTCTCGGCTCGGGCCGCTGTGGGCGGCGGCATCTATGACCGCGCCCACAGCGATGCCGTGTACCGGTGGCTCGTCGACGTGGCGGAGGATCTGCTGTGCTCCGGCGAGAACGTCATCGTCGACGCCACGTTCCTGGCCGCGGAGCGCCGCCGGCCGTTCCTGGAGCTGGCCGACCGCCTGGGTCGACCTGCGGTGGTGGTGCATTGCCAGGCGCCGGCGCACGTGCTGCGGGATCGGGTGCGCCGGCGCGCGCAGAGCGGGGGCGATCCGTCCGATGCCGATCTGGCGGTGCTGGAGCGCCAACTCGAGACGCAGGAGCCGCCGCTCGAGCAGGTCATCCCGTTCGACAGCAGCGCAGCCCTCAACCCGGCGCGCCTGGGCCGGCTGCGCCAGGCGCTGCTGGACTCGTCGCCGGA
>JAWLGU010000059.1:18805-29504 GCA_041690675.1 Pseudomonadales bacterium
CCGGACTGATCCGGCCCGGACTGATCCGGCCCGGACTGATTTGGCTCGGGATCAGCCGCGCCGGCCGGGCGCCGCGCTGGCGTTCGCGCAGTCGATGCACAGGCTGGTGTAGGGCAGCGCCTTCAGACGCTGCTCGCTGATGGGCTCGCCGCACTCGGTGCACTCACCGTAGGTGCCGTCTTCGATCCGGCGCAGCGCCTTCTCGATGCCACGAAGCTCGGCGTTCACCTCGCGGTCCAGGGCTACCAGGGTCTCGCCGTTTTCCAGCTCCACCGCTTGTTCGGCGAAATCCTGAGAAAGGGGTTCCTCGCGGTGCCTGGTATGGCGGGCGATCCGTTCGCGGCGCTCGATGAGCTCCGCCCGCCGACGTTCGAGGACGTCCTTCATCTCGTCTAAATCCACCGTGTTCGCTCCTGTGGCACGTGTATGAAGACCAGGGATGTCTCGAAGGTACAGCAAAAGAGTTCGGCGTACACTACCCATCCGCAGCCTCTAAGGGAATATCCCGATGGCCGGCCGCGGCCATCGCTCCTAGGCTGTCACCTTGTCAATAATCGAAGAATCGCCATGCCCTACAAGCACGTCCTCGCCGCCGTCGATCTTTCCCAGGAATCCACCCAGGTGCTCGACAAAGCGCGGGAGCAAGCGCAGCAGAGCGGTGCCCGGTTGGCTGCGGTCACCGTGGTCAAGCCGCTCACCCAGGTATACGGCGGTGTCGACATCGCGCCGCTCTCCGGGGGCGCCGTATCGTTCGAGGAGCAGGCCATGCGGCAGGCGGAAATCCAGCTGCGAGAGCTGGGGGCCCGTTACGGTGTGGCGGCCGACGACGCTCACGTCATCCTCGGTGCGCCGGCGTACGACATCCGCGAGCTCGCCCGCCGGCTCGACGCTGACCTCATCGTCATCGGCACCCACGGGCGTCATGGGCTCGGTCTGCTGCTGGGTTCCACGGCCAGCGCGGTGCTGCACGGAGTGGAGCGGGACGTGCTGGTGGTGCGGGTGCGAGTCGAGGACGAGGACTAGCTAGCTGTCGAAGGCGTCGTCGTAGACGGCCAGAGAGGCGGTTCCGCCCGTGTGCACGAACACCAGGTCGTCGACGCCCTGGAACTCGCCCCGGCGCACGCGCTCCACCAGCGCCGAGAAGCCCTTGCCCGAGTAGACCGGATCCAGCAGGACGCCTTCGGTGCGGCCGAGCAGACGGATGGCCTCCACGGTGGCCGGGGTGGGCACGCCGTAGGCGTCCCCGAGAAAGCGGTGGTCCACTCGAACGTCCTCGGGCGCGATCGCCACGTCCAGCCCCCGCTGCTGCACCACCTCGTCCGCCAGCTCCACGACGGCCCGGTGCAGATCCGACGGATCCGGCTCCGAGACGTTGATGCCGTGCACCCGGGGCGGTGTCCGCTGGTTCTCGTCGTCGGCGAGCAGCCCGGCGAAGCCGCACAGCAGGCCCGCCTGAGTACCGGCGCTCGACGACGCGTGCATCACGTCGGTGAGGGTGAACCCCAGCGCCTCGCTCTGCTCCAGCAGTTCCATGGCGCAGCGGGCGTACCCCATGGCCCCCACGGCGCTGGACCCTCCCACGGGAATGACGTACGGAAGCGAGCCCTGGGCATCCAGGGTGCGCAGCAGCTCCGCCCGGCGCGCCGGCATCTCCCCGGGCCCGACCAGATGTACCCGGGCCCCCAGCAGGTGATCCAGCAGCACGTTGCCGCCGGTGTCGTAGCGGGGGTGGTGCCATGGAACCTTGCGGGCGAGCAGCAAATGACAGGGAAGCCCGAGCACCGCGCACGCCGCGGCCGTCTGCCGGGCATGATTGGACTGCACGGCGCCGAAGGTCACCACCACGTCTGCCTGCTCGGCCCGCGCGTGGGCCATCAGGTACTCGAGCTTGCGGGTTTTGTTGCCACCGGTGGCCAGGCCCGTGCAGTCGTCGCGTTTCAGCCAGATCCGCGGCCCGCCGAGCTCTTCGGACAGGCGGTCGAGGGGGGTCAGCGGGGTCGGCAGGAAGCCCAGCGGGACGCGCGGGGCGTCGGTGATCCAGTGGTGATTCATGAAAGCGTCTCGGGCCGCGGTCAGGCTCCACTGTACGCGATTCGGCGGCAACAAAAAGCCGCCCGAAGGCGGCTCAAATCCAGCCCGATTGTCATCGTTGTTGTCCGGGCATTCCTGAATCCATTCAAGCGCGAGGCGCGTCCCCCAGCGTCGGCAGTCCGACGTTTGCCGGCAGGGCTAAATCGGGGGCTAAAGTACCAGACGATATCCTTGAAATCAACGGGTTAGTGGTTTTTTCTTGATTGCGAGTGAAAAATTTTTCGACACCTTGCGTCGATTTCATGCCGGCAACTGGCTAAGCTCGAGGGCATCGTTCGGGGACGGGAGGTTCAGGTGAGATTCGGGGTGTTCTACGAGCTGCAGCTGCCCAAGCCGTGGCAACCGGGGGACGAGCATCGGCTGTTTCACGAGGCGCTGGAACAGGTGGTCCTGGCGGACCGGCTCGGAATCGACTACGCGTGGGAAGTGGAGCACCACTTCCTCGACGAGTACTCGCACTCGTCGGCTCCGGAAGTGTTCCTGGCCACGGCGGCGGGCCGGACCCGCAACATCCGCCTGGGGCACGGCATTCGTCAGGTGATCCCCAACTACAACCATCCGGCGCGGACGGCCGAGTGCCTGGCGACCCTGGATCTGCTGTCCGACGGCCGCGTGGACTTCGGCTTCGGCGAGGGCGCCACCCGGCTCGAGCTGGGCGGATTCGGCATCCCCGCGAAGACGAAACGCGCCATGGCCATCGAGGCGGCCGAGCAGATCGCCAACATGATGGTGCTCGAGCCGTACCCCGGGTTCGAGGGCGAGTTCTTCTCCATGCCGTGCCGCAATGTGCTTCCCAAGCCGCTGCAGCAGCCGCACCCGCCCATGTGGATGGCCTGCACCAACCGCGACACCATCAGGGTGGCGGCCAGCCTGGGGGTGGGGGCGCTGGCCTTTTCCTTCGTCGATCCCGAGGAGGCGAAGACCTGGAGCGAGATCTACTACGACATCATCAAGAGCGAGTCCTGCGTCCCCATCGGTCATAGGGTCAATGCCAACATCGCCATGGTGTCGTCCTTCTCGATCCATCACGACCGCGGCGAAGCCATCCGCCGCGGGCAGGAGGGCTTCGAGTTCTTCGGCTACGCGCTGCAGGCGCTGGTGGCCCGGGACACGGTGCCGGGTCGCACGCGGCTGTGGCAGGACTTCCAGGCCCTGCGCCAGGGCAAGACCGACGAGCTGGTTCGCCTGGCCGAGGCCGACGACCCCACCCAGTTCGCGCACGCGCCGGGCATCGGCACGCCCGAGGATCTGATCCGGCACCTGTCGTCCATGCAGGATTCGGGGGTCGACCAGGTCATCCTGATGCAGCAGGCGGGGGGCAATCAGCACCAGCACATCTGCGAATCGCTGGAGCTGTTCGCGGCGGAGGTGATGCCGCAGTTCGTGGCGGGGCGCGAGGAGCGGGAGGCGGCGAAGGCACGCACGCTGGCGCCCTACCTGGAGGCCGCGCTGGAGCGCAAACGGCGAATGGCGCCGCTCGCCGACCACGAGATCCCCGTGGTGAAGGCTTCGGTGGCGCAGGCCCAGATCAACAGGTCATCGTCGGTGCCGACGCGTCGAGGGTGACCTCGTGGGCCTGGGCTCCGCGCTGCAGCAGGCATAGGCCGGCCAGACGGACACCCAACGCTGCTGCGCTGACGGCAGACCATCCGACCAGCAGGCCATGGGTGACACCGGCCACGAAGGCGTCGCCGCAGCCCGTGGGGTCATGGCCGGCGGCCGCTGTGGTGGCGTTCGCCGGCGCAGCGGGAACGGGCACGCGTGCCCCCTCGGGCAGAATCTCCACGGGGCGCGGCCCGTCGGTGACGAGCGCCCAGCGCCCGGCATCCAGCAGCCGGACCGCGGGAACCCGCCCGCAGAGCGCCGCCCACTCGTGTCGGTTGGCGATGATCAGGTTCACCGTGTCGGCCGTGGCGCGTACGTCCTCGGGCTCGAGCAGCTCCGAATACTGGCCCGGGCACCAGATCGACAGCGGCACGTCCCTCAGCAACCGGGCGCATCCACGCATCTTCTCCGGCAGGTCGGGGGCGATGACGGCGGCATCGATGCTCCCGCCCACGGGTCCGTCGAGCAGCCCCTCGAGGTCCGCCTGCCAGCGTGACGCGCCCGACGGACCTGGAAAGAACGCGGTGAACTGCGCGCCGTCGCTGCCGGTGAGGATTATGCCGCGCGCGCACGGCGTGCCGGGAAGATGAAAGATTCCGGTTTCGGAGATGCCTCTGGCGGCCACGTGGCGCGCGTAGCCGCCGGCGTAGTCGTCGCCCACGTAGACGAACGGCAGGCTCTCGTGGGCGAGCCCGGCCAGGTTGTAGGCGATGTTCATGGCGCAGCCGCCGAAGCTGCGATGCAGGCGCGTCAGCTTGACGTTTCGCGTGTGCGGCGCGAGGGCGGAGTCGAACTCGCCGATGTCGTCGTGGGCGAGGGTGCCGCATATGAGAATGCGCGCCATGTGCGCGATCAGCGTTCGCGGCTGGGGACGACGCTGCCCAGAGCCATCCAGAATGTCAGCTGCGCGCGCCGCCACACCGGGAGGTGGCGGCCCAGGTACCACCCACGCAGAGTCCGCCGGTAGCGGGGGTATCGGCCGAGCCGGCTCTCCAGTTGTCTCTTGATGCGCCTGGAGGCCAGGGAGAAACAGGCCGCTGCGCCTGCCAGGAACAACAGCCCGGGCATCACGGGCACCAGCAGGCCCACGACGCCCAGCACGGCGAGCGCCGTTCCGGCCAGTCCCAGAAGAAATCGTTTCAGCATGGCTCCTCTCTGTTCCTTGCACATATGGGGTGCCGCAGGCGCTTCGTCAACCCCGCGGCGAACCTTGGAGAGCAAGTTCGGTGCCATCACTCAGGTCGTTGATTTACAAGGCTTCGAGCCCGCCGAGCCCCGAGCACGTGGTCAAGTCCCCCAACAAATGGTGACCTCCGTCACGATCCGAACGACAAGCGCGTTACAAAGTACGTCATCAACGAGTCATCGCCGGCGCGTAAGCTGACCGTCGTTCAGCAGCGAGGTGGTGCAACATGAGAAGCCTCATCGGACGGACCTTCGCCCTGGCCGAGAGCCGCTATCAGATCGTCGACGTGCAGCAGCTCGGCGGCGATGCCCTGGTATACGCCGAGCCGGTGGCGCAGCGGGAGCGGGAGTCGAGCGTGAAGCCGCACTCGCCGGTACGCGCCGCCTTCCACTACGGCGACATCGCGCCCCTGCTGGAAGCGGGCAGCCCGGCCTGAGCGGGCGTGCGGATGCCAAGACCTGCAGCGGAGTGAAAATGCCATGGAACTCGAGGAAATCGCCGAGCCGGATCGCCCCCTGGACGGGCCGGAGGACCCGGCTGACGCGGCTACGCCAGGTTGGGTCGACGCCTACGAACTTTGAACGGGCTCACACCGCCATCGTGAACGGCGTCTCCGCGTCCGCCCCGGAATCTCTGCTCTAATCAGCCTTCGACAGCGGGCCCGCCGGGCGCGGCGAGCAGAGCGGATTGAGGAGTCTCATGGCCAGCCAGCACGGCTTTCAGGAACTCGTGGTGCTGTTCGATTCCACCGGGTCGAAGCTCGAGCTGGAACTTCCCTACGACAAGTTCTCGAGCCTGCTCGCGCAGAAGGCGAAGCTGGGCAGCCACGCGGCGAGCACGGTGAAGGCCGCCTACGTGCAGGTGGGCGCCGGGCTGGCGGTGCGGGGGCTGGTGTTCTTCCAGTTCAAGGTCAACGAGAACGGCTGCGTCGATCCCGCCTTCAACCTGCCTCTGGAGTACATGGCGGACAATGCCGGCGCCGGCCCGGATCTCGGCTCCGGCACCACCACCATGGCCTGCCGCAGCCAGTGTCCCGTGCCGTGGCACGCCATCAACATGTGGGAGCCGGCTGGTGAAGGCGAGGCCCATCCGGCCATGCAGATTCAGAAGGCGGTATGGCGCAACCGCCTGGGCCTTAAGCCTGCTCCGGTGAATCAGAGCGGCGTCGTCGCCGCCATGCCGGCGCGGGAGCATCAACCGTTGCCGGCGGTGCTCGAGCTCGACGAAGCCATCAAGGGCAGGGTCGGACTCACGCAGCGCCGGGCCATGGAGGGCCGGCTCACCGCCACCTTCGGCGAGGCGGGGCGCGTGAACGTGCAGCAGTACGCGCGTCAGCACCGCCAGCAGGTGAATCAGGTGACCGCGGAGTTCCGCGACGAGATGCACCGCCAGCAGGAGAGCTACCTGGCCCAGATCAAGGAGTACCGGGAAGAGATCCGCAAGCTCAAGTCCGCCTTGCGCACCGAACAGGAGCGCAACCGGCGCCTGCAGTCTCTGCTGCGCGGCGACGTCTGACCGGCACCGGGGCTCGATTGCCCCGCCCCGCCGGGTATACTCTCCGGCATCCTCTTCACCGGGGCGTGCCCATGCAGATCGAGATTTTCTCGGACGTGATCTGCCCGTGGTGTTACATCGGCAAGCGCCGTCTCGACGCGGTGCTCGCCACGGACGTGGGGGCAGGGGTGCAGGTCACCTGGCGGCCGTTCCAGCTCTATCCTCACCTGCCCGAGGAGGGCGTGGACCGGGACGTCTTCCTCGAGGCCCGCTTCGGGGCGGGCGTCGATGCCGGCGGGCTGTTTCAGCGCGTGCGGCAGGAGGCGGCGGCAGCGGGGCTCGATCTGGACTTCTCGGCGATCCGGGTGACTCCCAACACCTTCCGCGCCCACCGCTTGCTCTCCTGGGCGGAGTTCTCCGGCCGGCAGCACGAGCTGGCCGAGGTGCTGTTCAGCTACTACTTTCGCCAGGGCCGGGACGTGGGCGACCCGGCTGAGCTGGCGCGAGCCGCGGCCGACGCGGGCCTCGATGCCGCCGCGGCCGCCGGCATGCTTGCGGGCCACGACGAGGTGGACAAAGTGCGCTCGGAGCTCGCCCTGGCGCAGGCGGCCGGAGTCACCGGGGTGCCGTTCTTCGTGCTGGGCGGCCGGTTTGCCGTGCCCGGTGCTCAGCCGCCGGAGGTGATGAGCCAGCTCATCAGCCGCGCCCGGGAACGCCTGCAGGCGTCATCCTAGTCCAGGGATTGGTCCATCTCGTGGGCCGGCACCCGGCCCTCGGAGCGTCCCACCACCTTGGCGGGGACGCCGGCCACGGTAGCGCCGGGGGGCACGTCGTGCAGCACCACGCTGCCTGCGCCCACCTTCGCGCCGGCGCCCACCTCGATGTTGCCGATGACCTTGCATCCCGCCGCCAGCAGCACGCCGCGGCGGATCTTCGGATGCCGGTCGCCGCTCGCCTTGCCGGTGCCGCCCAGGGTAACGGCGTGGAGGATGGAGACGTCGTCCTCGATCACCGCCGTTTCCCCCACGACGATGCCGGTGGCGTGGTCGAGCATGATGCCGGACCCCACCCGGGCCGCCGGGTGCATGTCCACCCCCAGGGTGACGCTGATCTGATTCTGGAAGAACTGCGCCAGCGTGCGCCGGCCCTTGCGCCACAGCCAGTGGGCGATCCGGTGGGCCTGCAGGGCGTGAAAACCCTTGTAGAACAGAAACGGCGTGGAGAGGTCCTCGCAGGCCGGGTCCCGGGTGTAGGCGGCGACGATGTCCAGCGCCGCGCTGGTGAGAATGTCCGGCTCCGCGTCCAGGGCCTCGTTGATCACGTCGCGGATCAGCATGGTGGGGAGCATGGGATTGTCGAGCTTGCTGGCGAGCCGGAACGAGAGCGCCGCCCCGAACGACTTGTGGTTCAGCACCGTGGCATGGAAGTAGCTGCCGAGGATCGGCTCCTGGCTGGCCTTCGCCGCCGCCTCCTCCCGCATCAGCGCCCACAGGGCGCCGTTGCCCGCCACGCCCTCACCGTTGCGCAACAGGCGGAAAGCGTCCAGGTAGCGTTGGTCCACAGCGGTGTTCATGCTCCGCGGCTCCGGTCGGCGCCTCCTGGGGGCGCGGGTAGAGCAGGGTAGTTGCGCGCCGGGCAAATTTCCACACCGGCGGGCGGCCCATTGTCCGCACCGGGGGCGCTGTGTACTGTGCGAGGGTTTCCTCGAGGGGTACGGGATGACCAGTGTCTTTTCAACGGTGGGCTTGATCAGTCGCCGGCGCAGCGCGGAGATCATCGACAGCGTGCGGGCCGTGCACGCGTGTCTGACGCGGCACGACCGCACCGTGCTCATCGAGGACGCCACGGCGGAGCTGGTGCAGGAGTTTCCCGACGAGGTCGTGCCCCGGGTGGAGCTGGGACAGCGCTGCGACCTCATCGTGGTGGTGGGTGGCGACGGCAGCCTGCTGGGGGTGGGCCGCGACCTGGCTCACTTCGGCGTGCCCGTGGTGGGGGTGAACCGGGGCGGGCTGGGATTTCTTGCGGACATCTCCCCCGATCAGATCGACACCCGCCTGCCCGCCGTGCTGGAAGGCCAGTTCAGCACCGAGGACCACTTCCTGCTCGATGCCCGCGTGGTGCAGGACGACCTGGAGACGGGACGGTCACCGGCGCTGAACGACGTGGTGGTTCACCTGGGGGCCATGTCCCGGATGATGGAGTTCTCCCTGTGGGTGGACGGCCAGTTCGTCTACGACCAGCGCTCGGACGGGGTCATCGTCGCCTCACCCACCGGGTCCACGGCCTACGCGCTCTCCGCCGGCGGCCCCATCATGCACCCGTCGCTGGATGCCATCGTCATCGTCCCCATGTTCCCCCACACCCTGACCTCCCGCCCTCTGGTGGTTCGCGGGCAGTCGGAGATCAGCATCGTCATGGGGGAATCCGGCACGGCGGACGCCAAGGTGAGCTGCGATTCTCAGGTGGATTTCGCTCTGGGGCCCCGGGCCGAGGTGCGCATCCGCAAGAACCCCACGCCGCTGCGTCTGATCTACCCCATGGACCACAACTTCTACCAGTCCTGCCGCAGCAAGCTGGATTGGGGCAGCCGGCTGGGTGGGAGCCGCTGATCGCGCCACCTTTCGGGCAAGCTACGCCTTCCCCGGCTCCCCTGGCGGCTCGTCCAGATCCTGGAGCACCCCTGGGTCGTCCACGTCCACCCGGATGATTCTGCCGTTCCGGCGGATCACCTCCCGTGCCCCCTCGTCGCCCTGGAGCGTCGCGAGCTCCGGGAGATGGACGCCGCCGAATCCTACGGGGTGCCCGGGGTGTCCGTGGTGGAAGGGGCGCACCACGGCGTCCGCGGGGGCGGCTTCGAGGGCTGCGCGCAGCCGCTGCAGGGTTTGGGGGCGGACCCACGGCATGTCGGAGAGCGCCACGAACAGGTAGCTCCACGACGCGGCGGCCCGGGCGCCGCAGGCCAGGGAGTGACCCATACCGCTGCAGGCGTCGGCGCAGCGCACCACGCGCACGTCCAGGTCGTCGGCGGCCGCGGCGACGAGCGCGGCCAGGTCGTCGTCCTCCGGGCGCAGCACCACGATCAGGCTCGGAAACGCGGCTGCGTACCGGCGCACGCTGGCCACGAGCATCGGGGTGCCGTCATCGAGCAGGTGGCGGCGCTTGTCGCTGCCGAAGCGCCGGGAGGCTCCCGCCGCCAGCAGCAGTGCGCCACCTCTCACCGGAGAGGTCAGCCGGCGGAGGCGGCGGCCAGATGCTCGCGCACGGCGCCGGCCGTCCGGCTGCGCACGGCGATGATCTCGGCCATGATGGCGATGGCGATTTCCGGCGGTGTCTTGCTGCCGATGGGCAGGCCGATGGGGGCGTGCAGCCGGTCCACGGCCGCTTCGTCCACCTCCAGGGCCCGCAGCCGTTCCCGGCGGCTGGCCGAGGTTCGGCTGGAGCCCATGGCCCCGACGTAGAAGGCCGGGGTGTAGAGCGCTTCCATGAGCCCCATGTCGTCGATGCGGGGGTCGTGGGTCAGCGCCACGATGGCCGACGCCGGGTCGCTGGCGTGGCGCCGCACGGCGTCGTCGGGCATGTCGTTGACCAGGCGCACCCCGGGGATGCCGAAATCGTCCAGCAGGTGCTGACGCGGATCGCAGACGGTCACCTGGTAGTCGAGCTTCAGCGCCAGCTCCGCCAGGTACTTCGACACCATGCCGGCACCGATGACGAAGAGCTGGTGACGGGGGCCGTAGGTGTGGACCAGGGTCTGGGACTCGGCGTTCCAGGAGAGCGGCGCGAAGCCGTCCACGTCGGTGGCGCTGCGTTCGCCGGAGCGGAGCTCCACCCGGCGCTGCACCCAGGCGCGTTCGCCGAGGCGGGCCAGGAGGTGAGCGAAGTGGCGCCGGGTGTCGGGCTGCGGCGCCAGGGGCTCGATGACGATGTGCAGGGAGCCGCCGCAGGGCAGGCCGAACCGCTCGGTTTCCTCGGCGCTGATGCCGTAACGAAAGAACTGAGGCCGTTCGCCGGCGAGCTCGCCGCCGGTGAGCTTCTCCAGCAGGTCGTCTTCCACGCAGCCTCCGGACAGGGAACCGACGGTGCGGCCCTGGGCGTTGCAGGCGAACAGCGATCCTACGGGGCGGGGCGACGAGCCCCAGGTCTCGATCACCGTGGCGAGCCAGCACGGCTCGCCGGCCTCGAGCCACCGGTTCACCTGGGTCAGCACTTCGTCGTCTACCGCTTGCATCAGGATGCTGAAGTACGTGAAAGTGACCCGAGCAGTGTACTACCACTTCCGGCTTCCTTCATGCGCGTCATCGAAACCTCGCTGGACGAGGATCT
>JAWLGU010000060.1:0-29166 GCA_041690675.1 Pseudomonadales bacterium
AAATGCAGGAAGTCCGGCCGCTGCACGTCGTCGCAACGCGCGTACCACGGGTTCAGGTCGATGCAGCCGAGGTTGACGATCCACAGCAGGGCCGCCAGCCCGTCGACCACCGGAAAATCGATGACGTTGCCCGAGGCGTGCTCGATGCGGCAGGTGGCGAGCCAGGCCGGGGCGTGTTCCGGGGTGCGCTTCATGAAGAAGTGCTTGCCGCGCCAGCCGTCGGGATAGCGCTTCATGACCATGGCCCGTCGGCGCACGTGGGGCAGCAGCACCGGCGCCACCCGGGCGTAGTAGAGCAGCAGGTCGCGCTTGGTCAGCCCCAGGTCCGGCCAGAACGGCTTGGCCAGGTTGGTCAGCCGCACCTCGCGGGTGCGGCCGTCGGCTCCGGAGACCCGGATGGTGGTTGCGCCCCTGGCCGGAAGCTCCAGCTCCGGCAGCGGCGTCGGCGATGCTCGAGAGGCGCGAGGCATGGCCCTCTCGTGCAATCCCCGTTCCCGAACCGCCCGGCGGCAGCCTCGGTCTCAGGACCGGCGCGCCGGTCCCTCGAGAGCCCTGCCGAAGGTCAGGGCCTGCGGCGGCGGAAAGTGCCCAGTGTCAGGAGCCCGGCGCCCAGCAGGCCGAGTGTGCCCGGCTCCGGAACGCTGTACGCGTACGCGATGTCACCGTAGACGATTCCGCTGTCGGGGAAGCTGAAGCTGCCGATCAGGTCCCCGCCGGCGGTGTACCGGTAGATGCTGTTGGCACTGGTCAGATACACCTCGTTCCCCGGGCTCGCCGCCAGGCCGTTGATGGCGAATCCCGGATCGAAGTAGTTCGACTGAGCCAGGGTGACCGCGTCCCGCACGGTGACGCCGGTGAAGGACCCGGTGTAGCTGGCGAACACCAGCCCGGTGCCCACGTCGCTGTTGGTGTAGGTGAGCCCCTCGTCCCAGTACGCAAAATCGAGAATGAGCGACCCGCTGTCGTCGTACCGGGTGATGTGGTTGTCGGCCACCCGGTACATCTCGTCGGCGGTGGCGGATCCTATACCGTTGTTGACAGTCGTCTCGAACGACGTGGCCTGCACCAGCGTGGTGGCGTCGCGCACGGTGATGCCCGTCTGGGTGCCTTCGTAGGTGGCGAAGATCTGGCCGTCGCCCACGGTGATGCTGGTGTAGGTGATGCTGTCCGACGGCCAGGCGAAGCTGCCGAGCAGGCTGCCCGAGTTGGAGTAGTGGTAGATGGAGTTGCCGCTGGTCAGGTACATGTCGTCGTGGGTACCTGCGGCGATGCCGTCCACCAGGAACCCGGGGTCGAAGTAATTGATCTGGCTGAACGTCTCCGCGTCGCGAACCGTCACGCCGTTCTCCGACCCGGAGTAGACCGCATAGATCAGGTCCGCCTGGGCATGCAGCCCGAAGCCGAGGCCGAAGCTCAGAACCAGTGCTCGGGCAAGCCAGCTCGAGAGACGTCTGAAATTCATGTGTTCTCCCCTTGTCTCTATCTCTGTCGTTGTCAGTTCGCTTCTTGTCGGCACGTTCGCCCCGGATACGGCCGGCCTGGGCCTGGAAGAGACAAGAAACATGCCAAATGAAAAATGACAATGGTTTCAAAGAGATATGTGAGACGGGATGTCGGCATGTAAAGTAGATCGACGGTTTTACACTGATCGAAGGACAGGCTGTAAGCATCTGGGTATCGCCTGACAGCCAGGTGCGTGCACGTGCTCTGAACGGAGCCGAACTATTTCCATGCAGAATATGTTGGTTATCAAATATTCCATTTTATTGTGATCGAGTGCCTGGTAAGTTGCCGGCTCATCCGAGGGGCACGAGCCGCTCTCGAGGCACATCGTCACCATCATCAGCCACAGGAACGCATTCATGTCTGGGTATCTGCAACAGATCGAAGAAGTCAGAGCAACGCTGCAGCAGCGAGAGGAATGGAAGGCCATCAACCCCGAGTACGTGGTTCGCATGCGGCTGCAGAACCGGTTCCGTACCGGACTCGACATCGCCCGCTACACCGCGGACATCATGCGCCGGGACATGGCCGCCTACGACGCGGACCCGAGCAAGTACACCCAGTCCCTGGGTGCCTGGCACGGGTTCATCGCCCAGCAGACCATGATGTCGGTGAAGAAGCATCACGGCACCACGGAGCGCCGCTACATCTATCTTTCCGGCTGGATGGTGGCCGCGCTGCGTTCCAAGTTCGGGCCGCTGCCGGACCAGAGCATGCACGAGAAGACCACGGTGCCGGACCTCATCGAGGAGATCTACACCTTCCTCAGGCAGGCGGACGCCCGCGAGCTGCGCCACATCTTCGTCGAGCTCGATCAGGCCCGCGCGCGCGGCGAGAACGTGGACGACATCATCCAGAAGATCGACGATTACCAGACCCACGTGGTGCCCATCATCGCCGACATCGACGCCGGATTCGGCAACGAGGAGGCCACCTACCTGCTGGCCAAGCGCATGATCGAGGCCGGGGCCTGCGCGATTCAGATCGAGAACCAGGTCTCCGATGCCAAGCAGTGCGGGCACCAGGCGGGCAAGGTTACGGTGCCCCACGAGGACTTCGTCTCCAAGCTGAACGCGGTGCGTTACGCGTTCCTGGAGCTGGGGGTGGACAACGGCATCATCGTCGCCCGCACCGACTCCCTGGGAGCCGGCCTCACCCAGAAGGTGCCGGTCTCCATCCAGCCGGGGGATCTGGGCCAGCAGTACTGCGACTTCCTCGACGCCGAGCCGGTGAACGACCTCTCCGAGCTGAAGGAAGGCGACATCACCATTCATCAGAATGGCGTGCTCTGCAAGCCAAAGCGCCTGGACAACGGTCTGTACGCGTTCAAGGAAGGCACCGGCGTCGACCGGGTGGTGCTGGACTGCGTCACCAGCCTGGAGCACGGCGCGGACCTCTTGTGGATCGAGACCGAGAAACCCGACGTGGCGCAGATCGCCGAGATGGTGAACGCCATCCGCGAGAAGCGCCCGGACGCCAAGCTGGTCTACAACAATTCGCCGTCGTTCAACTGGACGCTGAAGTTCCGCGAGCACGTCTACAACGAGTGGAAGGCCGCGGGCAAGGACGTCTCTGCCTATCCGGACCCGGCCCAGGTGGAGAAGGGCCTGATGGATGCGAAGTTCGACGACTCCGAGCTGGCCGCCGAGGCGGATCGGCAGGTGCGCGAGTTCCAGAAGGAGGCCTCCGCGAAGGCGGGTATCTTCCACCACCTGATCACCCTGCCCACGTACCACACCGCGGCGCTGTCCACGGACCGGCTGAGCGAAGGCTACTTCGGCGAGCTGGGGATGCTGGCCTACGTGCGGGATGTTCAGCGGGCGGAAATCCGCCGGGACCTGGCGGCCGTGAAGCACCAGGACCTGGCCGGCTCCAACATCGGCGACGACCACAAGGAGTACTTCCTGGGTGAGAAGGCGCTGCTGGCGGGGGGGACGGCGAATACGATGAATCAGTTCTGAGCCGCTATCCGCGATCCGCGATCCGCTTTCCGCTGGGCAATCACGACCACCGTGATGGAACGTTCCAGCGGAAGGCGGACAGCGGACAGCGGAAAGCGTCTGCTCAAACGACCTTCAACGCCTGCTCGAAATCCGCAACCAGATCGTCGGCGTCCTCGATGCCGATGGAGATCCGCACCAGGTTGTCGGTGATACCCAGTTGCCGGCGGCGCTCGTCCGGCACGGACAGATGGGTCATGGCCGCCGGGTGGGAGGCGAGACTCTCCGTGCCGCCCAGGCTCACCGCCAGCTTCACCAGTTTCAGGGCATCCAGGAAGCGGAAGCTCTCCGCTTCGCCGCCCTCGAGCAGCAGCGAGAACGTGGAGCCCGCGCCGCTGCAGTGGCGGGCGAAGATCCGCCCCTGCTCGCTGTCCGGGTCGAGAAAGCCCAGGTAGCCCACCCGTTCCACCTTGGGGTGGTCGCGGAGAAACTCGCACACCCGCCGGGCGTTGTGCTCCGCCCGCTCCATGCGCAGGGCCACCGTCTCCAGGGAACGCAACAGCATCCACGAGGTATGGGGATCGGTGATGGTGCCGATGGTGTTGCGCAGGGTCATGATGGGCAGCAGCACGGCGCTGCTGCCCACCACGCCGCCGGCCACCAGATCGCTGTGACCGCCGACGTACTTGGTGAGCGAGTAGATTGAGATGTCGGCGCCGTGGCGCGTGGGCTGCTGGTAGACCGGCCCCAGGAAGGTGTTGTCCACCATGATCAGGGGCCGGTCCGGCGAGTCCCCCCACAGCTCGTCCCGGAGCGCCGCGATGCCCTCGATGTCCACCAGCTCGTTGGTGGGATTGGCCGGGCTCTCCAGATAGATGGCGCCGACACGGCGACTCGCCCGGGTTTCCTCCAGAACCGCGCGAACCCGTTCGAGCGGCGCGCTGGCGGGAAAGTCGCGGTAGGTGACGTCGTACTTACCGAAGACCGCGTCGATCAGCTTCTCGGTAGCGGCGTAAAGGGGGCCGGAGTGGACGATGGCGTCGCCGGCTTTCACGTGGGCCATGAGCGCGGTGGTCACTGCGGACATGCCGGTGGAGAACACCGCCGCTTCCTCGGCGCCCTCCCACAGCGCCAGCCGGTCCTCCAGGATCTCCTGGTCGGGCCCGTTGAAGCGGCCGTACACCAACCCCTCGGAGCCTCCCGGGCGCAGGCCGGTGATGCCCTCGAAGAAGCGTTTTCCGTCCGCGGCGGATTCGAACACGAACGTGGAGGTGAGGAAGATGGGAGGTTTCAACGATCCTTCCGAGAGCCGGGGATCGTAGCCGTAGCCCATCATCAGCGACTGCGGTGACAGCTGGTGGTCGCCGATCCGGGTGGTGCGGTGCTTGTCCGTCATGGCGCTCTCCTGCGAGCGTATCTGCGTTAGACTCATTATCGTTGTTACCGACAAGGTGAGCTACGTGGAAAACCCTGCTTTCGATCCCAACGTGACCATGCGCTGGGTGCGCGGCGTGCTGCAGGAGCCGGACGCTACCGCCCGGGCCTACCGCGACACCGCGGCCCCCTGGAAGACCACGTTTGTGCACGTTACCTTGCCGGTGTACGTGACCGCGTTCATCGGCGGCTGGATCCTGTCCTGGATCTTCGGCGGCTCGTTCATGTTGGGAGCCGTGGCCGCCGCCCCCCTGTTCGCGCTGCTCGCCCTGGCGTGGAATCTGGCGCTGATGTTCGTGGCGGCGTTCATCTTCGACTTCTTCGCGGGCATGTTCGAAGGCCGGCGCAACTACGACGCCGCCTTCGCGGCGGTTTCGCTGGCCGCGGTGCCCGGTGCTCTCGGCGGGATGCTGGGGCCGCTGCCGTGGATCGGCTGGGTCATCGCTCTGGCGGCCGGCATCTACAGCCTGGTGCTGCTGTACCGGTTCGTGCCGGTGTTCCTGACCGTGCCGGAGCCCAAACGGGTGGCCCATTTCGTGGTGTCGCTGCTGGTGGCTTTCGTGGTGAATCTGGTGGTGTCCGGCATCCTCGCCGCTGCGCTGGTTTCATCGACCGTGGAACCCTCGAGCCGGGAGGCGCCGGAGACGAGTGGCGACGGCAGCTACGGGATGTTCGGCGGCTTGGAACGGCAGGCCGACTTCGCCGCCCAGGCGGCGGAGGACCGCTACGAGCCGCCGGCGGATGGACAGCTCACGGAGGCCCAGGTGGCGACGTACGCCCGTAACCTGGAGCGCACGGCCGAGCTGCGCCAGCGCCTGTCGGCGAAGTACGAGAACCTGGACGAGGAGACGGCCTCCATCTCCGACATCTTCTCCGGGGTGGGCGACGCGGTGCGCCTTGGCACGGCCGAGATGGAGGTGGTGAAAGGGGCCGGTGGCAACTGGGCCGAGCATCAGTGGGTGAAAAGTCAGCTCGAGACGGCGCGGGTGCAGCGGGACGGCAGCGCGGCCATCGAGCACAACTACGAGCTGTTTCTCGAATACCGCGACCGGATCGAGCCCTACGACCACTGAACGGCCGCCGGCAGACCGAGGGGCGTGCGCAGGGTTGGTGACCCCGTGACCGCGCTGGAACTCGGTGCCGTCTCGAGGCTGCAGGACGCGTTCGTTTGACGCACAATGCGCGCCTCTCACGTTTCGGAGGTCTCGATGAGTCGCAAGCCCAAGCTTCACGTACCGCCGACCCCAGCGCGACCGGGCGAGGAGCCCGATTTCAGCCACGTCAGGCTCTCGCCGGCGGGAGCCGTGGAGCGCCCGGAGATCACCAGCCGCGTGAGGGACATGGCTCACCTCAGCGACGAGCTGGTGCGGGTGCTGGACGACGATCATCGCGGCAAGGGGCCGTGGAACCCGCACCTGGACGAGCACGACCTGCAGGTGGGGCTGCGGCACATGGTGCTCACCCGGCTGTTCGACGAGCGCATGCTGCGCATGCAGCGCCAGGGCAAGATCTCGTTCTACATTCAGTCCCTGGGGGAGGAGGCGGTATCGGCGGCGGCCGCCCAGGCGCTGGCTCCGTCCGATATGCTGTTTCCCCACTACCGGACCCAGGGGCTGCAGATTGCCCGGGGGCGCAGTCTGGTGGACCTGATGTGCCAGTGCCTCTCGAATTCCCGGGACATGTGCAAGGGCCGGCAGATGCCCATCATGTACCACTGGGCCCGCGGCAACATCTTCTCGGTCTCCGGCAACCTCACGGTGCAGTACCCGCACGCGGTGGGCTGGGCCATGGCCGCCGCCATCAAGGGCGAGGACGACGTGGCTGCCGCCTGGATCGGCGAAGGCTCCACGGCGGAGGCGGATTTCCACCACGCCATGACGTTCGCCGCCGTGTACCAGGCGCCGGTGATCCTCAACGTGGTGAACAACCAGTGGGCCATCTCCACCTTCCAGGGCTTCGCGGGCGGCGAGCGGCGCACCTTCGCGGCGCGCGGGCCGGGCTACGGAATCGCCGCGTTGCGGGTGGACGGCAACGACTTCCTGGCGGTCTACGCGGCGACCCAGTGGGCGGCGGAGCGTGCCCGCCGGGGCCACGGTCCGACGCTCATCGAGCTGGTCACGTACCGGGCGGGTGCCCACTCCACCAGCGACGATCCGTCCCGCTACCGGCCGCGCAACGAATGGCAGGCCTGGCCCCTCGGGGACCCGGTGGAACGGCTGAAGCAGCATCTGATCACCGAAGGGAGCTGGACCGAGGCGCGGCACGAGGCGCTGGTGGAAGAGCTGCGGGAGCACGTGACCGAGAGCTGGGAGGAGGCGTGCAGCTACGGCACCATGAGCGAAGGCCCGTTCCTGGACAAGAGCGAGCTGTTCGAGGACGTCTACAAGGACATGCCCACCCACCTCATCGCGCAGCGCGAGCAGCTTCGGGCCCTCGAGGCCGGCGCGGACGAGGAGTGACGCCATGGCCCAGATGAACATGATTCAGGCGTTGAACTCGGCCCAGGACATCATGCTGGGGCGGGACCCGGCGGTGGTGATCATCGGCGAGGACGTAGGCTATTTCGGCGGCGTGTTCCGCACCACCGAAGGGCTGCAGCGCAAGCACGGCGAGCATCGCGTCATCGACGCCCCCATCGCCGAGGGCGGCATCGTCGGCGCCGTCATCGGCATGTCCGTGAACGGCCTGCGGCCGGTGGCGGAGATCCAGTTCGCCGACTACATCTACCCCGGCTTCGATCAGATCGTCAGCCAGCTCGCCCGCATTCGCTACCGTACCGCGGGCGATTTCTTCTCGCCGGTCACCATCCGCACCCCCTGCGGCGGTGGCATTCGCGGCGGCCAGACCCACTCGCAGAGCCCGGAGGGGCTGTTCACCCACGTGAGCGGGCTCAAGGTGGTGATGCCCTCCAACCCCTACGACGCCAAAGGGTTGCTGATCAGCGCCATCGAGGACGACGATCCGGTGATCTTCTTCGAGCCGAAGCGGATCTACAACGGGCCGTTCGACGGCGACCCGAACAAGCCCGCGGTGCCGTGGAGCACCCACCCCAAGGGCGAAGTGCCGGAGGAGTACTACACCGTGCCCCTGGGACGTTGCGAGGTGGTTCAGGAGGGCGGGGAGGTGACCATCCTCTGTTACGGCACCATGGTGCACGTGGCTCAGGCCTCCGCGGCACGGGTGGGCGCGGACGCCGAGATCATAGACATCCGTACCCTGGCGCCCCTCGACGTCGGCGCCATCAAGAAATCGGTGGAAAAGACCGGGCGCTGCATCGTGGTCCACGAGGCCACCCGGTTCTCCGGCTACGGCGCCGAGCTCGCAGCCACGGTTCAGGAAGAGTGTTTCTACAGCCTCGAGGCCCCCATCGAGCGGGTCTGCGGCTGGGATACGCCGTATCCCCACGCCTTCGAGTGGGACTACTTTCCCGGTCAGAAACGGGTTTCGGCGGCCATCGAGCGGGTGCTGGAGGCGGAATGAGCGAGTACGTGTTCAAGCTGCCGGATCTCGGCGAAGGCACCGTCGACGCGGAGATCGTGGAGTGGCACGTAAAACCCGGCGATCAGGTGAAGGAAGGCGACGTCATCGTCGACGTGATGACGGACAAGGCGAACGTGGAGGTGCCGGCCCCGGTGGACGGCAAGGTGCTGCGCACCAGCGGCCAGCCGGGGGAGATCGTGGCGGTGGGAGCGGAGCTCATCGCGCTCGAAGTGTCCGGCGCTGCCGCGCGGCCGAAGCGCGCCGCCAGGGCCGGCGCGGAGACGGTTCCAACACCCGCGGCGGGCGAGGCGCCCCAGGCGGCGGAGGCGGCACCGGCACCCGAGCCGGGACCCACCCCCGAGCCCGAAATCGAGCCCGCACCACAACCGGCAGCGGCCCCGCCTGCCGCGGAAACCCCGGGCGTTGCACGGGGCGAGCGGGTCATCACGTCGCCGGCCATCCGCCGCCGCGCCAAGGAGGCCGGCATCGACCTGCGCCAGGTGCGCGGCTCCGGGCCGCGCGGACGGATCCTGCGCAGGGATTTCGAGGCCGTGATCGGGCGCGGCCGGGCCGGAGCACCGGCCGAGGGCCGCGCTCCTGCGGAGCCCGGAACGGCCGCCGAGTACCAGGCGGTGAAGGTCATCGGCGTGCGCCGGCTGATCGCCGAGCGCATGTCTCAGAGCAAGCGGGAGATCCCGCACTTCGCCTACGTGGAGGAAGTGGACGTCACCGAGCTCGAAGATCTGCGCCGGCATCTCGGCGAGACCTACCAGCGCCGGCTCACCGTGCTGCCCTTCATCGCCCAGGGGCTGATCCGGGCGCTGGCGGAGTTCCCGCAGTGCAACGCCCGGTTCGATCAGGAGGCGGGCGTGATCCAACGCTACCGGCCCGTGCATCTGGGAATCGCGACCCAGACTCCTGACGGGCTCAAGGTGCCGGTGGTGAGAAACGCCGAGCGGCTCGACCTCTGGCGGCTGGCCGAGGAGATCGTCCGGGTCGCCGAGGCGGCGCGCAGCGGCCGGGCGGGCCGCGCCGAGCTCGGCGGTTCCACCATCACCATCACCAGCCTCGGCCGCATGGGGGGGATCGTGACCACGCCGGTCATCAATTACCCCGAGGTGGCCATCATCGGCGTGAACAAGGCGGTAGATCGGCCCGTGGTGGTGGCGGGTCAGGTGCGGGTACGCACCATCATGAACCTGTCCAGCTCCTTCGATCATCGCTTCGTCGACGGCTTCGATGCCGCAGCCATGATCCAGCGGCTCAAGTCGCTGCTGGAGCACCCCGCCACGCTGTTTCTCGAGCCGCCCGCGCGCTGAGCGGGCCCGGCTCAGAGCCCGAACGGGAAGGTGTCCGCCGCCCGCCCGGTGCGAATCGCGTCCAGCGGCGTCACCGCCCGGGTCTCGTCGAAGTAGACGTACTCGTCGAACTGCCGGGCTAGGGTGGCTTCGAAGTAGTGGCTGTGCCGCTCCGTCTCCGGGCGGTAGATGACGCCGATGGCGCGTTCCAGCCGGGGCTCCAGCAGTGCCTGGCGTATGCTCTCGCGCCGCAGCGGCAGCAGGAATCGCGCCACTCCGCTTTCGTGGCACGCGCGCTCATAGCTGCCGGGCAGGGCGGGCCGGACGTGCTTGATCTCCATGGGCCCGCCCCAGCGCGAGGCCGCGGCCACCGTCCCACGGTCGGTGCCGAAGCCGATGAGGTAGCTGGCGTCACCGTAGTGCTGGCGGACCAGTTGTCCCACGTTGTGCTCGCCCTGGGCGCCCATCTCGGTGGCCCGGGCGTCGCCGAGGTGCGAATTGTGGGCCCACACCACGGCCTTGGCGTCGGGCCCGCGGAACTCCAGCACCGCCTGCAGGGTGTCGAACATGTGCTGATCCCGCAGATTCCAGGACGGCCGGGCGCCGTGGTACATGGCCCGGTAGTAGCGCTCGGCGTTGGTCACCAGGCGCGCGTTCTGGCTGGCGTCGAAGAAGCGGGCGCCGTCACGGCTCACGTACTCCCGACGCTTGTGCTCCAGTTCCTCGAGCATGGCCAGCACCTGTTCCTCGCAGGCGGTGAAGCCCCGATGCAACGCGCGGCGACCGTAGTCGGCCGGGTCCTGTTGCCAGGGCATCAGGCAGCCGTAGCGCTCCCGGGCGATGCGCGCCGTCTCCGGGTCGACATCGTCCAGGTAGTCGAGCACCGAGGCGATGGAGGCGTACATGCTGTACAGATCCAGGCCGTAGAAGCCCACTTGCCGGCCGAGGGGCAGGCCACGATTGTGCTCGGCGAGCCAACCGACGAAGGCCAGCACCGATTCGTTGGCCCACATCCAGGTGGGGAAGCGGGCGAAGGGCTTCCCGTCGGCGGGCGCTGGCGGCGCGCCTTCCCGGACCTGGGCATCGATGGCGGCGGCATCCGGCCAGTCCGCTTCCACCGCGACCACGTTGAAGCCTTTGTCGCAGACCAGGCGCTCGGTGATCCGCGCCCGCATGTCGTAGAACTCGCCGGTGCCGTGGGAGGCTTCGCCGATCAGCACGAGCCGGGCGTCGCCGATACGATCCATGAGTCCGCTCAGGTCGGCGCTCTCGATGCCGTGGAACGGCTCGCAGTCGCGGCGGATCAGCTCGGGCAGCGTGGCGCGGCGGGTGGACCCGGGGCGCGGCTCCAGCTCGAGCTCGCCTTCCGACCACGCCCCCCGTCCGATGAGCGGCACGAACCGAACGCTGCCCAGGTTCTCGCGCTGGTACTCGGCGGGCCCGGTGCGAACGATGCGCCAGAGCTTCTGCAGGTGCTCGGAGCCGGCAGGAACTACCATCCTGCCCCCCACGGCGAGCTGATCGAGGAGCGCCTGGGGGATGTCCTCCGGGCTGCCCGCGGCGACGGCGATGGCATCGAACGGCGCATGCTCGGGCCAGCCGCGGCTGCCGTCGCCGTGGAGCACCTCGACGTTGTCGATGCCAAGCGGGACGAGGGCTTCTCGGGCGCTCTCCGCCAGCTCGGCGTGCCGCTCCACCGTGTACACCCGGCCGGCCAGCCGGGACAGCACTGCGGCCGAGTAGCCGGAACCGGTACCCACCTCCAGCACCCGGTCGTCGGGGTGCAGATCGAGGGCCGAGGCCATGAGCGCGACCATGTAGGGCTGGGAGATGGTCTGGCCGGCGGCGATGGGCAGCGGCGTGTCCTCGTAGGCGGAATCCACCAGACCCTCGGGAACGAACAGTTCCCGCGGAACGGTCATCACCGCATCGAGCACCTTCGGGTCGTTCAACCCGCGCTGGCTGAGCTGGTCCTCGATCATGGAGCGGCGAAGCTTTGCGAAATCCGGCATGGTCACCTCGTTGTCGCAGGCTGAGGGGGGCCGGCGGTGGTCATGCAAGGGCCGGTCCACCACCCGCCAGCCGGCACGCTTCTTGAATTCCACCCGCGGCACATGTCAGCAGGAGCCCGTCTTGGCGCGAAAACTCGATCCGGATCAGATCTTTCATCGGTGCGATCCCGCCCAGTTCCAGTTCGCCTCCACGGCGGAGCTCGACGACTTCAGCGACATGGTCGGTCAGGCCCGGGCCGTGGAAGCAGTGCGCTTCGCGGTGGAGATGGACGTTCCCGGCTACAACCTGTTCGTGCTGGGTCCGCCGGGCACCGGCAAGCACAGCTTCGTGCGGCGTTTTCTCACCCAGCGCGCCCGGGACGGGGCGCAGGCGTCGGACTGGTGTTACGTCAACAACTTCACCGAGCCGCGCAAGCCCCATGTGCTGGCGCTGCCCGCCGGCCGTGGCTGCGACTTCTCGCGCGACCTGGAACGGCTGGTGGACGAGGCGCACACCACCCTCGCCGCCACCTTCGAAAGCGAGGACTATCGCCGCCGCCGCCAGCGCATCGAAGAGGCGCTCGGCAGAGAGCAGTCCCAGCGCCTGGAGCGGATTCAGGAGAAGGCGCGAGACAAGGGGCTCGCCATCGGCCGCACCCCGCAAGGCATAACCTTCACGCCGCTGCGCGACGGGCGGCCCATGGAGCCGGACGAGGTGGAGCGGCTCCCCGCGGAGGAACAGGAGCGCCTGCAGAACGTGAGCGAGGAGATCGGCCGCGAGCTTCAGGAGGCGATGCAGGACATGCCTCAGGTGGTGCGACGCTTCCGGGCGGAGGTCGAGGCCCTGGACCGGGACGCGGCGGCGCTGGCGGTGGGTGGCCTGATGGACGATCTGATCGCGAAGTATGACGGAGAGTCCCATGTGGTGGCGCATCTCGAGCGGGTGCGCGCGGACATTCTGGATCACGTGCAGCTGTTCGTGGGCGAGGCGGAGGCGCAGCCCTCCGCGGAGCCGGGGCGGCCAGTGCCGGAGGGTGCCGTCCGCTCGTTCGGCACGATGCCGGCCCAGGATTCGTCCACCCGACAGCGCTACGCCGTGAACGTGCTGGTGGACCATCGCGGGGAGGAGGGGGCGCCGCTGGTCTTCGAGGAGCACCCCACCTATCAGAACCTCATCGGCGAGGCGGAGTACCTGGCGCAGATGGGTGCGTTGGTCACCGATTTCACCCTCATCAAGAGCGGCGCCTTGCACCGTGCCAACGGCGGATATCTGGTGATCGACGCCCGCAAGGTGCTGATGCAGCCCTTCGCCTGGGAAGCCCTCAAGCAAGCGCTGAAGAGCCGGGTGATCCGCATCGAGCCCATGGGTCAGGCGTACATGAGCATTCGCACCGCGACCCTGGAGCCGGAACCCATCCCCCTGGACACCAAGGTGGTGCTGATCGGCGACCGCGAACTGTACTACGCGCTGCAAGCCAGGGATCCGGAGTTCGACGAGCTGTTCCGGGTGGCGGCGGATTTCGACGACCGCATGCCGCGCAACCGCGAGGGCAACCTGCTCATGGCGCAGCTTCTCGGCACCATCGCGCGCCAGGAGTCGCTGAAGCCGTTGGCCCCCGGTGCGGTGGCCCGGCTGGTCGAGGAGAGTGCCCGGGTCGCCGGGCACAGCGGCAAGCTGTCCGCGGAGGTCCGCCGCATCGCCGATCTGATGCGGGAGGCCAGCTACTGCGCCCGAGGCAACGGCGTGGTGGAGGCGGCCGACGTCCAGTGCGCCATCGACGCCCGGGTGCGCCGTTCGAGCCGGCTGCGGGAACGGCTGCAGGAAGAGATGCTGGAAGACACCCTCCTGGTCGACACGGCGGGTGAGCGGGTGGGCCAGGTGAACGGCTTGTCGGTGATTCAGCTCGGCGACTACGCCTTCGGCCGGCCGAGTCGGATCACCGCCCGGGTGGCGGCGGGCTCCGGCAAGGTGGTGGACATCGAGCGGGAGACCAAGCTGGGCGGCCCCCTGCACTCCAAGGGGGTGCTGATCCTTTCCGGATTCCTCATCGGCCGCTACGCCGGCGAGCACCCGCTGTCGCTGTCTGCGAGCCTGGTGTTCGAACAGAGCTACGGTGGGGTGGAGGGTGACAGTGCCGCGGCCGGGGAACTGGTGGCGCTGTTGTCAGCCATCTCCGGGCTTCCGGTGCGGCAGGGGCTGGCGATTACCGGATCGGTGGATCAGCACGGGCGAGTTCAAGCCATCGGTGGCGTCAACGAAAAGATCGAGGGGTTTTTCGATCTGTGCCGGGCCCGGGGGCTGGACGGATCGCAGGGCGTGGTGATCCCCGAGTCGAACGTGAACCATCTGATGCTGCGCCGGGACGTGGTGGAGGCGGTGGCCGAGGGGCGCTTCGCCGTTCATGCGGTGACGACCATCGACGAGACACTGGAGCTGTTCACCGGCATCCCCGCGGGGCAGCCCGACACGCAGGGGCGCTTCCCTGGCGACACCGTCAATGCCGCCATCGCTGATCGCGTGAAGGCGCTGGCACGCGCCCGGCGCGCGTTCCGCAGCAGCAAGGACGAGCCCTGACGGATGTCGTGCCCGGACGCGCCGGGTATAGTGGAGTCCGAGCAACGCGAGGTCGCAACGTCATGTCGGATCACATTCTGTACGAGGTCGAGGACGGCATCGCCACCATCACCATCGACCGCCCCGAGAAGAAGAACGCCATGACCTACGTCATGCTGTCCAACTTCATCGAGGTGGTGCGCCGCGCCGGCGGCGATCCCGCCGCCCGGGTCGTGATCCTGACGGGGGTGCCCGGCGCATTCTGCGCAGGAACGGATCTCTCCGACCTGGCCACCGTGCCCGGCGAGGAACGCGGCCTGAGGGGCAGCGCCGAGGAACGGGATCGCTGGTGGCCCCTGGTGGAGTGCCCCAAGCCCGTGATCGCCGCCGTCGACGGGCCTGCCGTGGGGATGGGCGCCGAATTCACCTCCCAGTGCGACATCCGCCTGGCCACCCCGAACGCACGCTTCGCCTGGAACTTCGCCCACCGTGGCCTGGTTCCGGACACCGGCGCCGGAAGCTGGCTGCTGCCGAGGATCATCGGGCCCTCCCGGGCGCTGCGGTTGCTGTACACCGGCGAGTTCCTGAGTGTCGAGCAGGCGCTGGCTATCGGCTACGTGGAGGCGGTGGTTACGCCGGATGCGCTGCTCTCGGAGGCCCGGGCGCTGGCGGAGGCGATCCTCAAGGGCTCGCCGTTCTCCCATGCCCGCATCAAATCCCTGGTCTACGAAGGATTGGGCACCGATGTGGGCGCGCACATGCAGCGCCACACCCAGGCGCTCGCCGAGTGCTTCAAGAGCTACGACCACCAGGAAGGGGTGGCGGCGTTTCTGGAGCGCCGGGAAGCCAAGTTCACGGGCTTGTGACGACCCGCTCGCAGCCCGTTACCATTTGTGACCGCTGATTCCCACTGGAGGAACCGTTGACCAACCCCCGAAAACTGATCGCTGTTCCCGTCTGGGACGCCGCCACTCGCTGGTTCCATTGGATCAATTTCCTGGCGGTGCTGGCGCTCGTCGTTGTGGGCCTGGTCATCATGTACGGGGGTGCGTTGGGAATCGACAACGACGGCAAGGTGCTGCTCAAGACCATCCACGTGTGGGTCGGCTACGTGTTCCTGGTGAACCTCCTCTGGCGGCTGGTGTGGGCGTTCCTGGGGAACCGGTGGGCCCGCTGGCGGGCGTTTCTTCCCGGCGGCCGCGGCTTCTTCAGGGGCGCGCGGGAGTACGTAGTGGCGCTGCTGTCGGCGCGGCCTCAGGTGTACGTGGGCCACAACCCGCTGGGTCGCTTGTTCATAACGCTGATGCTTCTGGTGCTGCTGGCTCAAGGGCTCTCGGGCCTCGTGCTGGCGGGCA
This sequence comes from Pseudomonadales bacterium, assembly GCA_041690675.1. Lineage (GTDB taxonomy): Bacteria > Pseudomonadota > Gammaproteobacteria > Pseudomonadales > Azotimanducaceae > UBA7803. The sequence continues at coordinate 15,556 of JAWLGU010000060.1, forward strand.
CCGACCTCTACTATCCGCCGTTCGGCGGGTGGATCGCCGAGTGGATCGCGGCTCCGGGCGTCGATCCCGCCGGGCTGGCCCCGTACCGCCCGGACCTGGTGGACGCGGACGCCTACGACGCCATGCGGAATTTCCGCGGACCGTTCATCGAGACCCACGAGATTCTGTTCTACGTGATTCTGGCGCTCGTGGTGATCCACATCGCTGCGGTGGTGTTCACGGAGCTGTGGGAAGGCGGGGGCCTGATCTCGGCCATGTTCACGGGGCGCAAGGTGCTGGACCGCGAGCCCGTGGACCTCGACGTGAGGGAAACTGATGAAAGCCCATCCGTTTGACTCGATGGCGCCGCTGGGACGCCCCTGGCGCCGATGCATGCTCGCGCTCGCGGCGTTCGCCCTGGTGGGCTGTGCCGGCGCGCCGCGGGTGGAGGTGGCTCGGGATCCCCAAGCGGATTTCAGCGAGTACGAGACCTTCGCCTTCCAGCGGCCCCTGGGGACCGATCGTGAGGACGGCACGGTGACCGTGCTCAGCCAGAACCTGAAGCGGAGCGCCCGCCGGGAGCTCGAGTCCCTGGGCTACCGCTATGTAGAGGAGGGCGCGGACCTGCGGGTCAACTTCTTCGTGGCCACCCGGGAAGTCGTCGAAGGGATGAGCCGGCCGGGGGTGGGCATCCGCTACGGCACGTTCCACAGCCGCTATGGAGTGTGGCTCGGCTACGAGACCGACGTGCGGCAGTACACGGAAGGCAGCCTGCACGTGGACGTGGTGGACGCCGAGCGTAACCAGCTCGTCTGGGAAGGCGTTGCCCAGCGCCGGCTCCGGGAAGGCGACTTCACCTACCGTCCGGAGGACGTGGAGGAGGCGATCCGACGGGTGTTCGCCCGCTTCCCGCGCCACGTTCCCGGTGGCGGCGGGCCCGCCGACTGAGGCGGCATCATGGGCACGCGGCGTCGGCGATCCGGCCATCGAGGGCGCTGATCCGGCTGCCCCAGGCGGCGTCCATGCACGGCGTCCAGCGTTCCCCGAGCAGGCCGGCCACCGTGTCCCGGACGCACTCCAGCAGCGGCCGGAACATGGCCGGCGTGACGCCGTACGCCCGATGGGACTGCACCTCGAAGGCGAGGTATCCCGGATCCACCTCCTCCGGTTCGGTCATCAGCAGGGCGAGCAGGTCGTTCAGCATGCGGCCGCGCATGTACGCGTCCATGTGACTCATGAGGTCATGGGTATCCGGCGCCGCTCGCGCGTGGCGCGCGTAAACCGGCCCTGTGAGGTCGTCGCGCAGGCTGGCGGCGACCTCGAGGGAGGTGACGATGGGATCGGGTTGGGTCATGTGAGCTCCGGCCGTGGATGGAAGGCTTCGCTGGACGGCGGCTGGCGCCTGGTGTTCATCCTGCCGCCAGCCCCACGGGCTCCGGCACCGGCCGCGCGCCGGCGCGGCGCCAGGTGCGCAGGGTGAACAGCGCCAGCAGCAGGCCGCCTAGGGCGAACAGCACGTCGCCCGGCACCCGCAGCCACACCAGGGTCTCCATGACCGGGGAGTGGATGATCTCCGGCGAGCGGGCGTACCACAGGCCCTCGGTGATGCTGGCCCAGGCCTGGTACAGGCCCGCCGGCAGCAGCGAAAGGAATACCATGGCGGCCAGGCCCACGTTCAGCGACCAGAACGTGGGCGACAGCAGGCGATCGTTCCAGGCGCGGTCGTCCGTGAGACCCCGCAGGCAGAACAGCATCAGGCCGATGCCCAGCAGCCCGTAGACCCCGAACAGGGCGGCGTGGCCATGGGTGGGCGTGGTGTTGAGCCCCTGCACGTAGAAGAGCGAGATGGGCGGGTTGATCATGAAGCCCAGCACGCCGGCGCCCACCAGATTCCAGAACGCCACGGCGACGAAGAACAGAATCGGCCAGCGGTAGCGGTGAACCCACGGTGCGGCTCCGGTCAGGCGGTAGTTCTCGTACGCCTCGAAGCCGATGAGCGCCAGGGGCACCACCTCCAGGGCCGAGAACATGGCACCGATGGCGATCACCGACGTGGGGGTGCCGGTGAAGTACAGGTGGTGCAGGGTGCCGAGGATGCCGCCGAAGAGGAACACCACGGTGGCGAACAGCACCGCGCCCGTGGCCACCGATGCGCGGAGCAGGCCCAGCCGAGAGAACAGCAGCGCAATGACGGCGGTGGCGAAGACCTCGAAGAAACCCTCCACCCAGAGATGCACCACCCACCAACGCCAGTACTCCACCATGGCCAGGTGGGTGTGCTTGCCCCAGGTGAGGCCCGCGCCGTAGAAGAGGCCGATGGCTACCGTGGAGAGGAACACCAGCGCGACGAGGCCTCGTTGCTCACCCTCCCGCATCAACGCGGGCCAAAGGGCCCGGCCCACCAGCACAAGCCAGATCATGAGTCCCGCGAACAGCAGGATCTGCCAGAGCCGGCCCAGGTCGACGAACTCGTAGCCCTGATGACCCAGCCAGAAGTTGGTGTCCAGGTCGAACACCTGCTGGACCCCGAGCCACTCGCCGGTCATGGAACCGATCACCACCACCAGCAGCGCACCGTAGAGCAGGTTCACGCCGAGCTTCTGGCCGCGGGGCTCGTGCCCGGACAGGGCCGGGGCGATGTACAGGCCGGTGGCGAGCCAGGCGGTGGCGATCCAGAAGATGCCGAGTTGGGTGTGCCAGGTGCGGGTCACCGCGTAGGGGAGGAATTCCGACAGAGGAAAGCCGTAGAAATCCTGGCCTTCGACGGCGTAGTGGGCGGTGACGGAGCCGAGGACGATCTGCGCCAGGAACAGGGCCACCACCGTGTAGAAGTACTTGCGCACCGCCCGCATCGACGGAGTGGGCGTGAGGGACAGCAGCGGGTCCCGCTGGGGCGGCGTGGGGGCCTCGTGCTCCCGGGTGGCCACGTAGTACCAGACCAGGCCGCCGATGCCCACGATGAGCAGCAGCACGCTCGCCAGCGACCACAACGCGTTGGCGGTGGTGGGAACATTGCCCACCAGGGGCTCATGGGGCCAGTTGTTGGTGTAGGTGACCGCAGCGTCGGGTCGTTCGGTGACCGCGGCCCAGGCGGTCCAGAAGAAGAAGGCTGCGAGCAGGTCGCGACGCGCGGGGTCCGGCACCGGATTCTCCGCCATGGCGTACTGTTCCCGGAGGACGGCCAGCCCGGGATCGTCGCCGAACAGATTGGCGAAGTGGGCCGCGGTGTCGCGGATGGCGAAGGCGCGGTCCGGCTCCACGGTGATGGTCCCGGTATCGGGGTCGAAGGTGTTGCGGCGCATGTGGCGCTGCAGCCGGGAGCGCAGCGCCGCCTGGTCGTCGACCCCGAGATCCCCGTAAGCGACGCCGGCCTGATCCCGGGCCCAGATGTCGAGGAGCGCGAGGGTTTCCCGGTGCAGCCAGTCGGCGGTCCAGTCCGGCGCCACATAGGCGCCGTGACCCCAGATGGAGCCGAGTTGGTGTCCGCCGGTGCTCTGCCACACCTGGCGGCCGCGCTGGATGTCGTCGCGGCTGTAGAGCACGTCGCCGTCAGCGCTCACCACCCGATCGGGCACGGGAGGCGCTTGCCGATAGATGTCGCCGCCGATGAGCCCCAAGGCCCCGAAGGAGAGAACGAACAGGGCGCCGAGCACGCGCCACAGTCGCATCGAGTCTCGCATGGTTCTGGTCCTGAGTACCGTTAAGCCGCATTCTATATACCTGTTTAGATGGAGCTCACTACGGGGAAACCACTACATCAGGGGATCCCAACCAGGACCGAATGCTTTGTCGGCGCCAGGTGGATGCTGATAAGATTCGGCCTGAATGACTGTTATGGCGGCGGAATCATGAAACTCGAGCGAACGCTGGCGTACCGTCTGGTTACCGCCGGTGCACTCGGCGCCGCGGCGCTTGGGGTGGTATTGCCCGTGATGCCCACGACGCCGTTCGTGCTGATCGCAGCCTGGTCCGCCTCCCGGCACTCGCCGGAGCTCGAGGCGCGGCTCCTCGAGCATCCGCATTTCGGCCCGCATCTACTCGCCTGGCGACGCGAGCGGGCGCTGTCGCGCCGGGCGAAGGTGCTGGCCCTGGCCATGTTGGCGTTCAGCCTGATCCTCACCCTGCTCACGGTCGATGCCCTGGTGGTGAAACTCGTCGTGGCGGCGGTGGTATGCGCCGCAGGTGGATTCCTGGTGAGCCGTCCCGAACCCGAGGCGTCCTGATGCGGCTGACCCGCTACACGGATTACAGTCTTCGGGTGCTCATCTACCTTGCGGTGCGTCCGGATGGCTTCGGCACGATCCAGGCGGTGGCGGAAGCGTACGACATCTCCCGCAACCACCTGATGAAGGTGGTGCAGGAGCTGAACCGGCGGGGCTACATCGACACCGTGCGAGGCAAGGGAGGCGGCATGCGATTGCGGCTGCCGCCGGCGAAGATCAACGTGGGCCGGGTCGTCCGGGACATGGAGAACGACATGGTCCTGGTGGAGTGCTTCGGCCCCGACAATCGCTGTGTGATCACCCCCGAGTGCATGCTGAAGAACGTCCTCTCCGAGGCGCTGAGCGCCTTCCTGGCGGTCCTCGACCGCTACACCCTGGCGGATCTGGTGGCGGAGCCGGAGCCGTTGCAGCGGTTGTTGAGGGTGAGGGGGTGACGTCGCTATCCGCTGTCCGCTGTCCGCTTTCCGCTAGAGGGCCGTCGCCAGAAGCAGGGAACCCTCTCCGTGGACAGCGGCTTGCGCTACTTCGGTGGGGAACACAGCTCTTGCGGATAGCGGACAGCGGATAGCGGATAGCGGAAAGCGACAGCGCCCAATCACAGCTCAACGCTCACCATCACCCACACCTTCGCCACATCCTCCATGCCGTCGTCGCCGTCGTCGCCGTCGAACAGAGCGGCGAACAGGTCGGCACTCAGATGCGGTCCCAGGCGCCGGCCGATCCGCAGGTCGAGCTCGTCGCCGTAACGGCCGCCACCGTCTTCCGCCTCGAAGCGGTGCGCGCGGCCCTCCAGGACCCAGTCGCCCGAGCGGTGCTCGAGGATCAGATGGAGGTCCTCCAGGCCCGCATCCGGTGTGGTGAGGAACTGATCCGCCCAGCCGTTGAACGCGTGCAGCGTGGCCAGCGGTGTGCGGAAGGCGCGGCCGGGCTCGTCGGCCGCGCCGGCGAGCACCTCCCAGCCCAGCGACAGCCGGGTGCCGGCACGGCCGAGACCGGCCTTCAAGTACCAGTAGTCAGCGTCGTAGTTCGCCGGGTTGTCCGCCCAGTCGCTCTGCCGGGCGTAGACGGCGAGCCAGCTCGGGGCGAGCGGGGCGCCGACCCGTTCGCCCTCCAGCCGCAACCCCGTGGTGCGGCTGGAAAAGCTGGGGTCGTCCTCGTTGTCGATGGTGTAGTGATAGGCGGTGAGCCGGCCGAGGTCCGCCACCTCGGCGCTGAGGTTGAGCAGGTGGGTGGGATCCTGGCGGTGGTCTCCGGCGGGCACGTCCTCGCCGAACACACGATTCACGTTGTCCACCAGCGCGTAGAAGATGCGCCCCGGGCGACCCTCCCAATCTAATGACAGGGCGTCGTACGTCTGCTCGTTCTGCCGCCAGCCCACGCCGCCGACGAAGCGCTGGTCGTCCAGGTTGATGCGCTGGCGGCCGAATCGCGCACGGAGGCCTTTCACGCCCGTGTAGTCGAGGTAGGCCTGGTTGACCTCGGTGCCTTCCGGATCCGCCACCACGGGGTAGCGGCTGCGGCCCGGGGTATTGCCGGCACCGGCGTTGAAGTCGTTCAGCACGATCTCCCTGATGTCCTCGGCTTCCAGCAGGAACGCGAAGTCGCGATAGGTGCCGGACTGGAACCACAGCCGTGAGCGCAGCGTCGACGCGTCGGCCTCCTCCACGAAGGCATCGTCGTCCACGTGCTCGTAGCGGTAGCGAAACGACAGACCGATGTCGCCGCCGTCGACGAGCGCCGCCACGGGTCCGCTCCCGGCGGTTTCCGGCTCTTGAGCCGCCACCGCGCCGAAGGTTAAGGTGCCCCACAGGGCCATGAGGAATCGGCGTGGACGCATCTGTCGCACGTTAGGACGTTCCGGGGCCGGTGAATATACGCGTTTTCCGGGATGGCAGCGGCGTGGCCAGGCCTTAGGCTGTCAGCGTTGAGAGGCAAGTGGGATACATGCGCGCGATACGCTGGATCACGGCCGGGCTGTCACTGGCCACCTGCGGCGCTGCGGGGGCTGCGACGGCCACGCCCGCAGCCGCGATCGAAGAGATCCTGGTAGTGGGTGCGCGGCTGCCCAGGCCGGTGCAGGACGTGGTGGGGACCGTGGACGTCATCACCCGCGACGCGCTGCTCGATGCGCTGGCGCTGGCGGCGGAGGACGTGGTGCGGTACACGCCTGGGGTGAGCGTGGCCCGGGCGGACAACCGCTTCGGCGCCACCGAGTTCACCATTCGCGGGCTCTCGGGCAACCGGGTGACCACCCTCGTCGACGGTGTGCCGGTGGCGGATCAGTTCGACATCGGCGCGTTCGCCAACGCTGGCCAGGACTACCTGGTCGCCGACGCCGTCTCGCGCATCGAGATTCTGCGCGGGCCCGCCTCCACCCTGTTCGGCAGCGACGCGCTGGGGGGCGTGGTGGCCGTGGTCACTCGCGATCCGGAGGAATACCTGCAGGGGCGACCCTTTGCTACGTCCGTCTCTGCCACCTACTCCGGCGCCGACGGGGCTCGGGCGTTGAGCGGCGGGGTGGCCGGCCGCTCCGGGGCGCTGTCCGCGCTGCTGCACGGGTCGGTTCTCGTGGCCGAGGCGCTGGACGCCGCGGGCACCGATGCGGAAGACGAGGCGGATCGGCGCCGCAGCGCCGTCATGTTCACCTTGGCCCGCCAGCTCCGGGGCGGTGGCGCCCTGCGGTTGAAGGGCCAGGCGTTCGAGGAGAAGGTGGACAGCCGCTCGGCAGCGGTGCTGGGGTACGGACGGCAGTTCGCCAACACGACGACTCTGACAGGCGACGATGAGCGGCGCCGGTTCAGCGTGCAGCTCGAGCACGATTTTCCGGTGACGGGCCGCTGGGCCGACCACGGCCGCTGGATCCTCTACGGGCAGCGCAACCGGGTGCGGCAGATCACCGACGAGCGCCGCGAGCGCCTGGACCCTGCGCTGGCCATCCATCGGGAGTTCGACTACCGCTTCGACGACGCCGGTCTCGTGCTCGACATGGAGAGCCGATTTCACTCGGGGCGGCTCGCCCACCGGCTCGGCTGGGGCGGCACGGTGCGCCGCTCCTGGGTGGAGGAATTCCGGGATGGCCGACAGGTGGACGTGGCGTCCGGGGAGTCCTCCCGGGTGCTGCTCGGCGAGGTGATGCCGGTGCGGGACTTTCCGAGCTCCACCGTCACCGAAGCGGCCCTCTACTTGCATGACGAGATCGACCTGGGGCGTCTCACGTTGATACCGGGCGTTCGGCTCGAATGGTACCGGCTGGATGCGGACGCTGACGCACGCTTTCGCGAGGACAATCCCGGCGCCCGGGTGGAGGACGTGACGGAGTCGGCGCTGGCGCCCAAGCTCGCGGCGCAGTGGCAACTCGGTGAGCGTGCGGATGTGTTCGCGCAGTACGCGCGCGGCTTCCGCGCCCCTCCGTTCGAAGACGTGAACGTTGGCCTGGACATCCCGATGTTCAATATTCGCGCCATCGCCAATCCGGACCTCGAGGCAGAGACTTCGGACGGGCTCGAGCTGGGCGTGCGCTACCGCGGCGGTCCGTGGAGCGGAACGTTCACGTTGTTCGGCGCCGACTACGACGACTTCATCGAATCCCGGGTCAACCTGGGGCCGGACCCGGATACCGGGGTGCTGCTGTTCCAGTCGCGAAACATCGAGCGGGCCCGGGTCTACGGCGCGGAGCTGGGCCTTGCGGGTTCCCTTGCGGCGAACCTGAATCTCGACGTGGCCGCGAGCTGGACCCGAGGCGAGGACCGGGAGAGCGGGGAGCCGCTGAACACGGTGGATCCGCCCACCCTGGTGACCCGGCTGCAATGGCGGGCGAGCGCCCGGTGGGAGACGAGCCTGGCGGTCCGGGCGGCGGCGAAACAGACGCGGGTGGCCGACGCCGACCCCGAGCCCTTCGAGCCCGACGGCTACGTGGTGGTCGACCTGACGGCCCGTTACACGCCGCGTGACGACGTGCGCGTGAACCTGGGGCTGTTCAACCTCACGAACCAAACCTACTGGCGCTGGGCGTCGGTGCGAGGCCGGCCGCAAGGCGATCCGCTGATCGACCTGATGGCGGCGCCGGGGCGTTACGGGGCAGTGGCCGTGCACGTGCGGCTTTAGCGAACGAGGAGCGGAAGATGAGAACCAAGAACCACGGACGAATTCTCGCGGCAGCCGTGTGCGGCGTGATTCTGAGCGGCTCCCTGGTGGCGGCACCGGCGGTGCATCAGGCCGAGGTGGCACAGGGGGAGACCCGAGCCCGGCTCGAGGCTGGGCACGAGGGTTTCGAGAAATACTGCCAGTCCTGTCACCAGGCGGACGGCACCGGCATGGCCGGCGTGTTTCCTCCGCTGGCCGGCTCCGACTACCTGCTGGCGGACAAGGAGCGCGCCATCGGCATCGTGCTCCAGGGCCTGTCCGGGCCCGTCGAGGTGAACGGCCAGACCTACAACGCGGTGATGCCGCACCTCAACTACCTGAGCGATCAGCAGGTGGCGGACGTTCTCAGCTATGTGCTGAACGCCTGGGGCAACGACGGTGGCTACGTTGGGCCCGAGGAGGTGGCGGAGCAGCGTCAGCTGGTAGCCGAAGGGCCGAAGGCGGAAGGCGGTCCGCACCCGGGAGTGGAGACGCCGCAGCTCCGCTACGAAGGCGGGGGCACCAGCCCGGTGGGACAGGCCCGGTTGGGACGCATGGTGACCACGGAAGGGCCGGCCATGACGGAGCCGGAGTTCGAGCAGGCCACGCAGCTCTACTTCGAGCGTTGCGCGGGCTGTCACGGAGTGCTGCGCAAGGGGGCCACGGGCAAGCCCCTCACCGCCGACATCACCCGCGGCAAGGGCACGCCGTACCTGAAGACCATCATCAACTACGGCACTCCGGCGGGCATGCCCAACTGGGGCACGTCCGGAGAGCTCGGCGACGAGCAGATCGACCTCCTCGCCCGCTTCCTGCAGCACCCGCCGCCGGAGCCGCCGGAATGGGGCATGCCCGAGATGCGTGAGAGCTGGTCGGTGTCGGTGGTGCCGGAGGACCGGCCCGCTAAGCCGCAGCACGACTACGACGTGGAGAACCTGTTTGCCGTCACCCTGCGGGACAGCGGCGAGGTGGCCATCATCGACGGCGACAGCAAGAAGATCGTCAGCATCGTCGAGACCGGCTATGCCGTGCACATCTCCCGGCCATCGGCGTCGGGCCGTTACATGTACACCATCGGCCGGGACGGCAAGATCGACATGATCGACCTGTTCATGGATCCGCCGCAGACCGTTGCGGAGATCAAGATCGGGCTGGAGGCCCGATCGGTGGAGACCTCGAAATACGAGGGCTTCGAGGACAAGTACGCCATCGCCGGCGCGTACTGGCCCCCCCAGTACGTGATCATGGACGGGATGACCCTCGAGCCGCTGAAGATCGCCTCGACCCGCGGCATGACCGTGGACAGCCAGGAGTACCATCCGGAACCGCGGGTGGCGGCCATCGTCGCCTCCCACGAGCATCCCGAGTTCATCGTCAACGTGAAGGAGACCGGGCACATCAAGCTGGTGAACTACCGGAACATCGATGCCCTCACGGAGACCACCATCGACGCCGCGCGCTTTCTCCACGACGGCGGCTGGGATCGCACCCGACGCTACTTCCTGACCGCGGCGAACCAGTCGGACAAGGTGGCCGTGGTGGATTCCCGGGACCGCAATCTGGAGGCGCTGGTGGACGTGACCTCCATACCGCATCCGGGCCGGGGTGCCAATCTCATCGATCCCGAGTACGGCCCGGTCTGGGTGACCAGCGCCCTGGGCAGCGCAGCCATTACCTTCATCGCCACCGACCCGGAGTTGCCCCATGCCTGGAAGGCGGTGCGTGTGCTCGAAGGCCAGGGCGGCGGTTCGCTGTTCGTGAAGACCCACCCGGAGTCGTCCAACCTGTGGGTGGACACGCCGCTCAATCCCGACGAAGCCGTCAGCCAGTCAGTGGCGGTGTTCGACATCAACGACCTCGACGACGGCTACGAGGTGCTGCCCATCGCCGAATGGGCGGGTATCGACAGCGGACCGCGCCGGGTGGTTCACCCCGAGTACAACAAGGCCGGGGACGAAGTGTGGTTCTCGGTGTGGAACACCCTGGACGAACCGTCCGCCATCGTGGTGGTGGACGACAAGACCCGGAAGCTCAAGGCGGTGATCAAGGACGAGCGGCTGATCACGCCGACGGGGAAGTTCAATGTGTACAACACGGTGAATGAGGTGTATTGAATGGCGCTATCCGCTGTCCGCTCTCCGCTTTCCGCAAGAAGGTCGTCGCCAGCGTCGGCGGCCTTCCCTTCCGGCGGATAGCGGAAAGCGGACAGCGGACAGCGATCTCACCCAAATCGTTTCAGCTCTCTCCGCGCGATCACCATCTTGTGCACCTCGTCGGGGCCGTCGGCGATCCTGAGCGCGCGGCCGTTGCGCCACATGGCGGCCACCGGGGTATCGTCCGAGACGCCGAGGGCGCCCATGCACTGAATCGCGCGGTCGAGCACCGCCATCATCATGTTGGGGACCACCACCTTCACCATGGAGAGCTCCTGACGGGCTTCGCGCTTGCCCACCTTGTCCATCTTCCAGGCGGCATACTGGGTCAGAAGCCGCGCCTGGTCGATTTCCATGCGCGAGGTGGCCACCCAGTCCTGGACGATCTGCTTGTCGGCGAGCTTGACGCCGGCGATGTCCCGGTCGTTGGCGTGCCGGCACATGATCTCGAACGCACGTTCCGCCATGCCGATGGCGCGCATACAATGATGGATCCGGCCCGGCCCCAGACGGGCCTGGGCGATCATGAAGCCGCCGTGCACCGGTCCGAGCAGGTTCTCCGCCGGCACCCGGCAGTCGTCGTAGCGGATCTCGCAGTGGCCGCCGCCGCCGCTGTGACCCATGACCGGCACCGAACGCACCAGGTCGAAGCCGGGCGCGTCGGTGGGGACGATGATCATGGACGCGCGCTCGTGCGGGGCGCCTTTCGGATTGGTGACGGCCATGACGATGGCGAACGCCGCCCCGACCGCACCGCTGGTGAACCACTTGTGGCCGTTGATGACCCATTCGTCGCCGTCGCGCTCCGCGCGGGTGCGAAGTCCGGTGGGATCGGCACCGGAGACCTCCGGCTCGGTCATGGAAAAGCAGGAACGGATCTCCCCTTCCAGCAGGGGCTCGAGCCAGCGCTTCTTCTGCTCATCGCTGCCGAACTCGGCGAGAATCTCGGCGTTGCCGGTGTCCGGGGCCTGACAGTTGAACACCCGGGGCGCGATGGCGGAGCGGCCCATGTGCTCGCAGAGGATGGAGTAGTCGTGGTTGGAAAGACCCGCGCCCCATTCCGGGTCGGGCAGAAACAGGTTCCAAAGACCCAGGCTCTTGGCCTTGGCCCGCAGCTCCTTCATCGCCGGCGTGTCTTCGCCGTCCGGCGTGGTACGGCTCTCCTCGGCGACCCGCTGCTCCGCGGGAATGATGTCTTCGTTCAGCATGCGCACCACCTGATCTTCGATGAGGCGCGCTTCTTCCGAGATGGCGAATTCCATGGGTTTCTATCCTGCTTGCCGAGCCTCGAACCTAGGCAGGCAGCCAGCCAGCGACAATCCGTAGATTCACCTAAAGCGCGGCGACGTCTGCGCGCGGGCGGCTGACGATGGGGAGGTAACGGGTGGCGAAGGCGGCGAAGGCGACGGTCCAGCAGACGGCGGAAACGGCGATCCACGCGGGATAGGCCCCGGGCCAGGCCAGGGGACCCAGCACCCGGCTGGCGGCCCCCAGATGGATGGCCAGGAACATCACCCGTTCCCAGGGGCCCGCCACCAGGGGGCGGCCGGTGTGCCCCAGCGCGCTGCGGGTCATCATGGCCAGCATGAGCCCCGCCATGGCGCCCACGGTCAGCGCGTGCAGCGCCAGCGGCGCCATCTGGCCGCCGGCGCCGTCCAGGCCGGCGCGCAGCAGCAGGTGCAGGGGAACCCACAGGTAACCCAGCGGCAAGACCAGCAGCAGCACGTTGCCCCGGGTGGCCCAGGGCTGCCAGCCCGCCAGGCGCACCAGGTGGATCACCCCCGCCGCGGCGAACAGGGCCCGCAGCCCCGGCTGCGGAAGCCGGGCGGCGAGCCCGCTGACCTCCAGCAGGACGATCACCAGTAGCGCTCCGATGGCCAGAGCTTCGATCACGGGCCAGCGGCGCGGCCTGAGACCGGGAATGGCATTGGCGGAGAACGCCGGGATGACCCGGCCGCCGATCACGGTCAGCAGCAGGGCGATGAGGTCCAGCGCCACGGTGATGGCGCGGCTCGCCCAGACGCCATCGGCCCAGCCGAGGTACGCGCCGTGGTGCGCCGCGCTGAGGGCCCCCAGAGTGAGCAGCAGGGGCACCACGAAGGCGTTGCGCCGGTTGCCACTCTGCCAGAGCGGCACCGCCAGCACGGCCGCCACCGTGGGCAGGAAGGCCACGTCCAGCAGCGCTGCCGGTAACGCCGGCCCGGTGAGCTGCAGAACCCGCCCCGCCAGCCACAGGCCCACCAGCGCCGCCAGGGCCCCGCCGGCGGGCGTGGGCCGCCCGGTCCAGTTGCGCACGGCGGTCAGCAGGAATCCCGAGATCACCGCCGGTGCGAAGCCGAAGACCATCTCGTGAGCGTGCCAGGCCATGCCCGGCAGGGGCGCTCCCAGCACCAGCCAGCCGCGGTAGGCGGCGAACCAGGCAGGAATCGCCACGGCCGCGAACACGGCGGCGGCGAGATAGAAGGGGCGGAAGCCGATGGAGAGGAAGGCGCGGGTCATGAGCTGAGGTCAGGGCCTCTCACCGAGGAGATAGTCCCGGAGCGCCACGGCCTGGTTGTGAGCTTCGCCCCGGGCGCCGAAGAGCAGGGTCACGGTGCTGGCCGACATCCATGGCACCTCAACGGACGGCGGCTGTGGCGGCGTCCGGCGCCGCGGCTTCGGCGTGGGCGAGCAGGTGGCGCATCAGCTCGTCGATGCGCTGGCGCCAGGCGGCATCCCAGGCCAGCGACCAGACGTCGCCCGCTGCCGCCTGCACCGCGTCGCGCACCGCCTCGAGCAGCGGCCGGTACAGGTCCGGCACCACCCCGTAGGAGGCGTGGTTGGCGGTTTCGAACTGCAGGTAGCCGTCCGGAAGATCCTCCGGTGCCGTCATCAGCAGGTTGAGCACTTCCTCCATCATGCGTCCCTGCATGTACGGGTCCACGTGGCTCATGAGCCGTTCTGCTTCGGGGCACCGGGCATAGTAGCGGCGATAGACGTCGGCTGTGATGTCGCCGCTGAGCTCCGCGGCCGCTTCGAAGGACGCGAGCACCAGATCGGTCATTACTGAACTCCTACAGCGGGTGCACCCGAACCGGCAGGTCGGCGATGCCGCGAATGAAATTGTTCGGCAGCCGGCGCGGCTCGCCCACCAC
>JAWLGU010000061.1:0-26887 GCA_041690675.1 Pseudomonadales bacterium
GGTCGCCGGCCAGGCCATGCCGATGAGGATCAGGGTGGGGATCAGGGTCCACATGATCTCGAGACGGGTGCTTTCGTGGAACTGCGCCGCCTCGTGACCGGCCGACTTGCGGTGATGGATCACCGACCAGAGGATGGCGCCGAACACCACCACGCCGATGATCACGCAGACCCAGACGATGAGCATGTGCAGGTCGTAGACGGTGCGGCTGGTTTCCGTCACCCCTCGGGGCATGTTCAAGCCGTTCGCCGCTGCCGTGACCGAGAGGAGCATCGAAGCGACGCCCGCACCGCACGCGGAGCCCATCAACCACAATTTCTTCACCGTTGCACCTTGATCCACATTGGGTTTTCGCAAACAAAACAATCCCGGCGGGCGGATGCCGTCGTCCTTGGAAGCCTTTCTCGGTAGAGAGGCGCGCGGGCACTGGCCCGGGCGACAGGGCTTGTGCGAAAACGAACTACCTTTTCAGAACCCCTGAGACGTGAGCGGCGCGGATGCCGGCTCGGATCTGCGGGCGCGATTATAGCAGTGGGCCTCTATAAGACAACCGAAGGGGGGATTACCTATCGTCTAGTTGATTTGGATCAAAAGCCGGAACGGAACCGCAACCGTCAGCGCTTGTCTCGCTCGACGATCCGGACGGCGGTCGCGGGGGTGTCGCGATCGCTCGCCGCCGGCCGCGGGCGCGAGAAACGGGTAGCCGGAGCGGCGGCTCCGGCCAGCAGCGAGTCCGTGTAGCCGCAGCTCACGCAGCGCCGCCGCCGGGTCTGATCACGGCCTTCCACGACTATCCGGTCCACGGCGCGGCACTCCGGACAGACGGCTCCTGCAATGAAGCGAGGTCGAGTCATCGATCGTTCTCCATGCCCAATCGCCCCATGCGCAAACGCTCGAGCACCGGGGCGGTGTCCGGGGCGACGCCCCGCCACAGCCGAAACGCCAGGGCCGCCTGCTCCACCAGCATTCCCAACCCATCCACCGCGCGTCGGGCCCCGTGTTCTTCGGCCCAGCGGCAGAAGGCCGTGTCTCCCGGAGACCCCGGCGCGCCGTAGATCATGTCGTAACACAGCGCATTCTTCACCGCCACCGGGTCGAGTCCGGCCACCGCCTGCCCCGACAGCCCGGCAGAGGTGGCGTTGATCACCACATCGAAGCTGTCCGCCACCCCGGCCAGACCCAGCCCCGTGGCCCGATCCGCGGACGCCACGTCGCGAAGCGACGCCGCCAGTGCCTCGGCCCGGTCTGCGGTGCGGTTGGCGATCACCAGACACTGCGGCCCTTCCGCCAGCAAGGGCCGCACCACGCCGCGGGCGGCACCGCCGGCGCCGAGCAGCAGGATCCGCGCTCCCGCGAGCCACTCGCCGCAGTTGCGCACCACGTCACGCACCAGACCCTCGCCGTCGGTGTTGTAGCCCCGGAACCCGTCACCGCGGCGCACGATGGTGTTCACCGCCCCGGCCGCGCGCGCCGCCGGGTCCAGGTCCGTGACCCAGGCGGCGGCTTCCCCCTTGAATGGGACGGTGACGTTCAATCCGGCCCCGCCCTCCGCGAAGAACTCGCCCACGGTGATCGCGAAGCCGTCCAGGGGGGCCAGCAGGGTATCGTAGCGCAGTACCTGACCGGTCGCCTCGGCGAACAGGCGGTGAATGCGCGGCGACAGCGAGTGGGCCACCGGATTTCCCACCACGGCGTAGCGATCCATCAGCGTGCCTCCTCTCCCATGCCGGCTCGCAGGCGGCACCCGGCCAGGGTGCGGATCTCGCTGGGCCCGGCCCGGCCCAAGGTCTCGCCCGGCAACAGGTGAACGTCGACGTCGAGCGCGGCGCCGGCCGCCCGAAGGTCGCGCCAGCAGGCGCGGGCCTGCAGCGCGTTGCGCGCCGGCGGCCGGCCCGACCGATTGGCCGACGTGGTCACCAGCGCACCGCCCCAGCTTCGGCACAGTGCGCGGGCCTGGCGATGGCCCGTCACCCGCAGCGCGACCGTGTTGCGGCCGCCGGTGATCCACACCGGGAACTGCCGATTCGGCACCACCCAGGTCACCGCTCCGGGCCAACTTTCGACAACCCGCCGGCGGTCCGCGGCGGGCAGGGCGTCGAGCTCCGCTGAGAAGGTCTCGGCGTCGGCGGCCATGACGATGAGGCCTTTCCCGACATCCCGTTGCTTCAGCGCCAGTAGTCGGTCCACGGCCGCCGGGCTCCACGGATCGCAGGCGAGCCCCCAGACCCCTTCGGTGGCGTGCAGCACCAGGCCGCCGCGCCGCAGCACGCGCACCGCCAGGTGCAGGTGCCAGGGGTTCACTTCTGCAGCGATGACTGCAGGCGCTCGTTCTGGACGCGGATACGATCGCGATTCTCCTCCCGGTCCGCCTGCAGCTTGCGGGCGAGGTCGTCGTCGGCCAGCGACAGCATCTGGGCTGCGAGGTAGCCGGCGTTCTTGGCGCCGGCCTTGCCCACGGCCACCGTCGCCACAGGAATGCCCCCGGGCATCTGCGCCGTGGACAGGAGCGCGTCGAACCCGGACAACGGGCCACTGTCGATGGGCACGCCGATCACCGGGCGGACGGTGTGCGCCGCCACGGCCCCTGCCAGGTGGGCGGCCATGCCGGCGCCGCAGATGAACACCGCGCAGCCGCGAGCCTCGGCGTCCGCCACATATTCGGCGGTCGCCTGGGGCGTCCGGTGAGCCGACGTGATCCGCACCTCGTGATTCACGGCCAGCCGATCGAGGACCTCGGTGGCGGCCTGCATGACGGGCCAGTCGGATTCCGAACCCATCAGAATGGCAACGAAAGACATGGATGGTTGCTCCTTGGAGTGCCGGTGTTCGCTCACTGCGAGCTGCGAGGGCGCCGAATATAACCGCCGGGCACCTGCCGGACAAATCCGGCCAGCTCCAGCTCCACCAGCCCGGCGGCAGCATCGTGACCGGGAACCCCGCTCACCGCGGCGATCTCGTCCAGGGTGGTGACGGTGCCTGCCACCGCCGCCAGCAGCCGTGCCAGCCGGGGATCGTCCGGCGCGACCTGTGCGGGCTCGGCGGCGCCGGTCACCCGCTCCTCCAGCCCCAGGGCGTGGAGCACGTCCGCGGCGCTCTCCACCAGCCCGGCGCCGTCGCGCAGCAACCGGTGGCAGCCGCGGCTCACCGGGCTGGTCACCGCCCCGGGAACCGCCAGCACCTCGCGCCCCTGTTCCAGCGCCATGCGCGCGGTGATCAGCGAGCCGCTGCGCTCGCCGGCTTCCACCACAACCACCGCCGCCGACAGCCCGCTGATGAGTCGATTGCGCTCCGGGAAGTGGTGCCGCAAGGCTGGTGCGAATGGTGAGTACTCACTCAGCAGCAGTCCGCCGGATCGAAGGATGAGCTCCACCAGTCCCCGATGCCCCACCGGGTAGGGGTTGGCGATGCCGCTGCCCAGCACCGCCACCGTCACCCCGTGCCGGGCCGCGGCGCGATGGGCGGCCGCGTCGATGCCCCGGGCCAGACCGCTGACGATGCCGAGACCGCAGCGGGCCAGCTCGCCCGCCAGGTCGGACGCCACCTCCCCGCCAAGCCGGGTGCAGCGCCTGGCGCCCACCAGCGCCACCGCCGGCCGTTCCAGCGCGTCGAGATCGCCCAGCGCGTACAGGATCAGAGGGGGGTCGGGAATGTGCCTGAGCGACGGCGGGAAGCGCGGGTCTTCGGCGCTGAGCGGCGTGATGCGCCGGGAGCGGCAGACGGCGGCCAGGCGCTCCGGGTCTTCCCTGGGCTCAGCCACCTGGCTGAGCGCCGCCGCGGCGGAGGTCGCCTCGGCCAGTGCCGCCGCAGCCCGGGTGCGGCCGAGACTGTGGACCAGCGCAGCGAGGTGGAATGTGTCCTCCGGCCCCACCACCGGCCCTCCGATCGAAAAGGATCAGAATAATCGGCGGGCGGCAGGGCGGATGTGAGACGCCGGACCGCTGTCAGGCGCGACGACGCCCCGTCATCGCGGAGGCCGGATCAGGGGTTGCGAACCTCGTCGAAGACCGCCAGCGGGCGCTCCGTCTCCAGCACCAGGGCGTACGAGAGCTTCTCGAACGTACGGAACACCATCAGCAATCCGGCTCGTTCGCTGGGCAGGCGGATGGTCTCGTTGGCGATGCGGTCGCGCGCCAGGGCACCGCGCTTGTATATGGCGAGCACGTTGCCGGGCTCCAGCCCTTCCCGCTCGCCGCGGTTGAGCGCCACCACGTCGTACTGCCCCACCTGGGTCACGCCGCTGAACACGGAGATGATCTGACCCCGCACCTGATCCGCCGGCGCGCTGGGGAAGAACGTGGATTGCAGGCGCCGCTCTTCCGTGGGCAGGATGCGGTCGCCGACCTGCACTTCCTCCCGGGTGCTGCTGACCAGCATGGTGGCGATGTCGTCGTTCTGGGCCACGGCCTGACCCAGGCCGATGTAGGTGGCCTCACGGCCCAGCACCTCGTTGGTCTCCGGGTCGACGTACAGGGGGCCCTTGCGCACGATGCTGAAGCTCTGGCTGTCGGGCAGCTCGCCGCGCACGTAGATCCGATCCCCGGCGCCGAGCACCAGCCGCTCGCTCTCGCCTTGAACCACATAGGGCTGGGCGTCCAGGGTGCCCGGCGCCACGACCCGGTTCTGCACCAGGAAGGGCTGAATGGCATCCAGCCGGATCGCGGGGATGGCGGACTCCAACGGTGTGGCGCGCACTCGCGGCGACAGCTTGTCCGGCGTGAGGCGCTGGGTCCGGCCGGCAACGCCCCGCTCGAGCTGGAGCTGGGGCTGCCCGTCCACCCACACCAGAGCGATGCGGTCGCCGGGGTAGATCAGGTGCGGGTTCTCGATCTGCGGGTTCACCCGCCACAGCTCGGGCCACAACCACGGCCGCTCGAGGAAGCGGCCGCTGATGTCCCACAGGGTGTCGCCTTTCACCACCGTGTACACGTCCGGGTGGTCCTCCCGCAGATACTGGGAGAGGTCGGTGGCAGCCGCTGTGGAAATCGCCGCGAAAGCCAGTACCAGACCCTGGAGCGTGCGGCGAACGGTTCGCATCTTGCTCATCCTTTATTGTCCTCGATGCCGCCGCGACGTCGCCGGTGAATCATCGGCGGGTCCCGGCGGTCAAAGTCGTACGAACCGTCCGCCGGTCGTCGGCGGATCGGAGAAACCATAGCGCCCGACGGGCACCCGTGCGCAACGATACGAGTTTTTGCGGAACGGAAAAGTTATAATCTTCACAATCTTAGCAGCCTCAATTCCACCAACACCATAGGTCCGTCCCGGCCCAGGACTACCCGGCCCGGACGAGCCGGCGAAGAGTCGACATGAGCATTCTCAACATCCTCGAGTATCCGGACCCGCGCCTGCGCACCAAAGCCAAGCCCGTGGTGCAGGTGGATGATGCAGTGCGCGAGCTCATCGACGACATGCTGGAGACCATGTACGACGCCCCCGGCATAGGCCTGGCCGCCACTCAAGTGAACGTCCATCGCCGCATCATCGTCGTCGACGTGTCGGAAAACCGCGATGACCCGCACGCTTTCATCAATCCCGAGGTCGTGCTGCTGGACGGACAGGTGGAGACCGACGAAGGGTGCCTGTCGGTTCCCGGATTCTACGAGCCGGTCACTCGGGCGGAGCACATCCGGGTCAGGGCTCTGGATCGGAACGGGGCCCCCCTGGAAATGGAAGCCGAGGGGCTGCTGGCGGTCTGCATCCAGCACGAGTGCGATCATCTCGACGGCAAGCTGTTCGTCGATTACCTCTCGAACCTGAAGCGCAACCGGATCCGCAAGAAGCTGGAAAAGCTGCAACGCGTGCGCGCCTGACCGGGCCATGGGGATCCAGCCACAGGGCGCGGACCGTCGCGGCGCCGGCAACGGCAGCGGGGGCCTGCGCCTGGGTTTCGCCGGGACCCCGGAGTTCGCGGTGCACATCCTCGAGGGACTGATCCGGGGCGGGCGGATTCCGGAGGTGGTCTACACCCAGCCCGACCGTCCGGTGGGGCGCGGACGCAAGCTCCGACCCTCCCCGGTGAAATCCCTGGCGAACGACCACGAGCTGCCGGTGCGGGATCCGGTGAGCCTTCGCGGACCCGAGCAGGCCGAGGCCCTGGACGCGCTGGGCCTGGACGTGCTCGTTGTGGCCGCCTACGGGCTGTTGCTGCCCCCCGCCATCCTGCGGGCCCCCCGCTTCGGCTGCGTCAACGTGCACCCGTCGCTGCTGCCCCGCTGGCGCGGCGCCGCACCCGTGGAACGCGCCATCCTGGCCGGCGACGAGATCACCGGGGTGTGCATCATGCAGATGGACGAAGGCCTGGACACCGGGCCCGTCTACACCTGCCGTTCCTGCCCCATCGATCCCCAGGCGGACACTCCCGGTGTCGAAGCCCGGCTGGCGGTGCTGGGCACGGAAGCCCTGCTCCGTTGCCTCGACGAGTTGCCAGACGCCGTCCCCACGCCGCAACCCAGTGACGGTGTGGAGTATGCCAGCAAGATCGGCCGCGCCGACGCCGCCATCCGCTGGTCGAGCCCGGCCGTCCACATCGAGCGGCAAGTGCGCGCCCTGCGCCACCGCATTCCCCCGTTCGCCGGCGTCGGTGCAGCCCGCATGGCCGTGCTCGACGCCCGCGCCCTGGCGGACGCCGCCCAGGGCCCGCCGGGCACCATTACCGGCGCCGGGCGGGACGGCATCCGTATCGCCTGCGGGGAAGGGGTGCTGAACGTGCTCCGCCTGCAGCTCAACCTCGGGAAGGGTCGGCCGCTGTCTCCGGGCGATGCGCTGAACGGCTATCCGACCCTGTTCGCAGTGGGGTCCACCCTCGCCGACGCCGAGTCGCCGCCGTGAGCGCGCCGGCGGAGCAACGCGCCCAGGCGGCCCGCTTGCTCCATCAGGTGGTGGTCCGCCGCCGGACCACCGATCAGGTGCTGGCCGACCGATCGGCAGAGCCCCTGATCCAGGAGCTCCTCCTCGGCAGCCTGCGCCACTTCTTCTCGCTGGAGCGCCAGGTGGGCGCGGCGCTGCGCCACCCGGTGAAGCCGAAGGACCAGGATCTCTGGTGTCTGATGATAGTGGGCGCTTACCAGCTCAGGCACACGCGTATCCCCGACCACGCTGCGATCTTCGAGACGGTGAGCGCCTGCGGACCCCTGCGCAAACCCTGGGCCCGGGGGCTGGTGAACGCGGTGCTGAGAGCGGTGGCGGCTCAACCCGCGCCGACGGGGGAGCTCGATCACCCGCCCTGGCTCGACGCCGCGCTGCGGCGGGAATACCCGGACGCGGAAACGCTCATGGCAGCCAACAATCTGCGCGCGCCCATGAGCTTGAGGATCAACCGCTGCCGTGTCGATGTGGAGGACTACGAGCGCATGCTCGCCAGCGCCGGACTCACCAGCCGGCCCGCCTGCGCCTGGCACGACGACGGCGGCTCGGACCCGGCCGAAGTCCGTCCCGGTCCGGAGACGCGGGTGCTCGAGCACCCGGTTCCGGTGAAGGATCTGCCGGGCCATGGGCAGGGCCTGGTGTCGGTGCAGGATGCCGGCGCCCAGTTCGCCGCGCCGCTCTTGATGCAGAACGCCGCCTCGGTGCCCGACGTCCGGGTGCTGGACGCCTGCGCCGCGCCGGGGGGCAAGCTGTTCCATCTGCTGGAACGGTGCCCGCGAGCGCGGGTCACCGGGCTGGAGCTTCGAGCCGAGCGGCTGGCGCGGCTGGGTCAGGAGCGCCAGCGGCTCGGCCATGAGGCGGTGACCCTGGTCCTCGGTGACGCCGAACGGCTCGAGTGGTGGAACGGCGAGTCCTTCACCCACGTGCTGGTGGACGCGCCCTGCTCCGGCACCGGCACGCTGCGTCGCCACCCCGACATCAAGGTTCTGCGGCGTGCCGATGACGTGCGCGCGTTCGCCGAGTTGCAGAGCCGGCTGTTGGCAAACCTGTGGCAGGTGCTCGAGCCAGGCGGTACCCTTCTGTACTGCACCTGCTCGATCCTGGCCGCAGAGAACGATGACGTGATCGCGGGCTTTCTGCGCAGCCGGCACGACGCGGTGCTGCACACCATCCGGCTCGCATCGGGTCGCGCGACGCGGCACGGCTGGCAGCTGCTGCCGACGCAACACGAAACGGACGGTTTCTACTACGCACGCATGAGCAAGGCCAGATGAAGATCCTGATTCTCGGCGCCGGACAGGTGGGCGGCACTCTGGCGGACAATCTGGCCAGCGAGGGATTCGACATCACCCTGGTGGACTCGGACCCTCACGTGCTCGACGAGCTGAGGGCCAAGCTCGACATCCAGACCGTGCAAGGCTGGGGCTCGCATCCCGACGTGCTGCGCCGCGCTGGCGCCGACGATGCCGACATGCTCATCGCGGTGACCTCCAGCGACGAGGTGAACATGGTGGCGTGCCAGGTCTGCTACTCCCTGTTCCGCACTCCCACGAAGATCGCGCGCATCCGCTCCGCCTCGTATCTGGATCGGCAGGGCTTCTTCAGCGGCGAGCACATGCCCATCGACGTGCTGATCAACCCCGAGCAGGTCGTGACGGACAACATCCGTCAGCTGCTCGAGCATCCGGGCGCGCTCCAGGTGCTGGATTTCGCCGACGGGCGCATTCAGCTCGTGGCGGTGAAGGCCTACTACGGTGGGCCTCTGGTAGGGCAGGAGCTGCGTTTCCTGCGCCAGCACATGCCCAACGTCGACACCCGGGTGGCGGCCATCTACCGGCGCAACCGGGCGATCATTCCCAAGGGCAATACCGTGATCGAAGCGGACGACGAGGTGTTCTTCATCGCCGCTCGGGAGCACATCAACGCCGTCATGTCGGAGCTGCGCCGGGTGGAGCGGCCGTTCCGCCGAGTGATGATCGCCGGCGGTGGCAACATCGGCCTGCGCCTGGCCCAGGCGATCGAGCCGTACTATTCCGTCAAGGTGCTGGAGTACAGTCAGAGCCGCTGCGAGAGCCTGGCGGAGACCCTGCATCACAGCGTGGTGCTGAACATGGACGCCACCGACCGGGAACGGCTGCTCGAAGAGAACGTCGAGCAGTGCGACGTCTTCTGTGCGGTGACCAACGACGATGAGGTCAATATCATGTCGTCCCTGCTGGCGAAGCGGCTGGGCGCCCGACAGGCCATTACCCTCATCGGCAAGCCCGCGTACGTGGACCTGGTGCAGGGGGGCGACATCGAGATCGCCATCTCGCCGCAACAGGCCACCACCAGCTCGCTGCTCACCTACGTGCGGCGGGCGGACGTGGCACGGGTGCACAGCCTGCGGCGGGGCGCCGCCGAGGCCATCGAGGCCATCGCCCACGGTGACGCGAGAAGCTCCAAGGTGGTGGGGCGGGCCATCGGCGAGATCAATCTTCCGCCCGGCGCCAGCATCGGCGCCATCGCGCGGGGCGACACCGTGCTCATCGCTCACGACGACGTGGTGGTGGAGCCCGACGATCACGTGATCCTGTTTCTCGTCGACAAGCGCCAGGTGGCCGCGGTGGAGCGCCTGTTTCAGGTTGGCATCACCTTCTTCTGACCGTGCACTTTCCCGTCATACTCCACCTGACCGGAATTCTTCTGTCTCTGTTCAGCGTCACCATGCTTCTGCCGGTGCTGGTCGCGCTGCTCTACGGCGAGGATACCGTTAGTACTTTTGTCACCGCGTTCGCCATCACCCTGGCGGTGGGATTGGGCCTCATGCTTCTCACCCGGCGCACGGGCGAGTTACGCAGCGGCGACGGCTTTCTCATCACCGTGCTGTTCTACTTCGGCCTCGGGATGTTCGGTGCGCTTCCTCTCTACCTGACGGAGAGCGTGCAGACCAGCTTCACCGACGCAGCGTTCGAATCCATGTCAGGGCTTACGACAACCGGCGCCACGGTCCTCAGCGGTCTCGATCTTCTTCCGAAATCCATACTGTTCTACCGCCAATTGCTGCAATGGCTCGGCGGCATGGGGATCATCGTGCTCGCCGTCGCCGTGCTGCCCATGCTCGGCATCGGCGGCATGCAGCTCTTCCGCGCGGAGCTGCCGGGACCGATGAAGGAAAACAAGCTGACGCCCCGGATCACGGAAACCGCGAAAGCGCTGTGGTTTCTCTACCTGGGCATCACCATTCTGTGCGCGTTGTCGTTCTGGGGCGCCGGCATGAATCTGTTCGACGCGGTGTGCCACAGCTTCTCCACCGTGGCCATCGGCGGATTCTCCACTCACGACCAGAGCATCGGCTACTTCGCCAGCCCCGCGGTCGAAGGGGTCGCCATCGTGTTCATGATCATCGCGGGCGTGAATTTCGGCCTGCACTTCCTGGTCTGGCACCGGCGCGACCTGCGGCTGTACTGGTACGACCGGGAGGTGCGCCTGTACCTGGCCATCCTCGGCGGCGTGGCGCTGATCGTCAGCCTGGTCCTCGCGGAAGAGCCGGCGGCTTCTAGCCGGCCCTGGCGCGACGGCATCTTTCAAGCGGTCTCCGTCGCCACCACCACCGGCTTCACCACCAGCAACTTCAGCGCCTGGCCCTCGGCGGCGCCCGTTCTGCTGATGTTCGCCGCCTTCGCCGGCGGCTGCGCTGGCTCCACCGCCGGCGGGATAAAGGTGGTGCGAGTGCTGCTGATCTACCTGCAGGGCATTCGCGAGATCCGCCGCCTCATCCATCCCAACGGGGTGTTCACCATCAAGCTGGGTCTTCAGCGGGTGCCGGATCGGGTGGTGGATTCGGTGTGGGGCTTCTTCTCGGTCTACGTCATCGCCTTCCTCACCATGGTCTCCCTGCTCATGCTCCTCACCCCGGAGGATTTCATCACCGCTTTCTCGGCGGTGGCCGCCTGCCTCAACAACCTGGGTCCAGGGCTGGGAGACGTGGCGCTGAACTACGCGGGCGTGCCCGACGTGGCGAAGTGGCTGCTGGTCCTGGCCATGCTGCTGGGCCGACTGGAGATCTTCACCCTGCTCGTGCTGCTCACCCCTGGTTTCTGGCGCCGCTGACGGCGTGTGTGCTCCGCGCCCTACCGGCGGCGTCGCGCATAGGGACTCCGCCGGCCGCGCGGCTGCCCCTTGAAGCGCTTGTATTCCCACTGGTACTGCGCCGGGTCCAGGCGAACCAGCGCCTCGATGGCCTCGTTCATGGCTCGAGCCGCGCACGCCGGATCCCGGTGGCGAATCGACTCTTCCAGCGCCGCGAACCGCACTCGGAAGCCGCCGCTGCAGCGTGCCGCGGAAGCGAGCAGCACCTCGACGTCGAAACGACTCAGCAAACGGTGCACGAAGGTCATGGTCAGGGCCGGGACGCCGAAGAAGTCCGCGTACACCCCCGCTCGCCGTGCCGGAACCTGGTCCGGCAACAGGGCCACCACGCCACCCTGCGCCACGGTCTCGTAGAAGCTTCGCAGGCCCCGGGAATCAATGGGCAGCAGCGTTGCCCCAGTCCGGCTGCGCGCCTTCAGAATCAGCGGCTCGAGCTGCCGCAGCCTGGGCGGATCGTAGAGCGCCGTCACCGCGTATCGGCCCAAGTACAGGGACAGAAACTCCCAGTTGCCGAAGTGAGGCGCCAGGATGAGCACGGCTCGGCCGTCCGCTCGCGCCTTCTCCAGCAGCCATTGCCCTTCCTCCACCACCAGGAGCTGCTGCCAGCGTTCCTCGGGCCAGTGAAAGACGACCCCGGTCTCGGCGAGCAGCTGGCCGGTCTGCTCCAGGCTCCGCCGGGCCAGCCGGCGTCGCGCGGCGGGCTGCAGGTCCGGAAAGCACAGTTCCAGGTTGACCCGCGTTACGCGCGCCGATTCGGTGGGCAGCACCCAGGCGATCCGCCCCAGCCAGCGTCCCAGTGCCCGCTGGGCCGCGAGGGGCAGCAGGGCGAGGGCCCGTATCAGGCCCGTCACCAGCAGCCGGATCAGAGCTGCCACCCGCTCCCCAGCTCGCGGCAGGGCGCGTGGCGATGACAACCCATCAGGTGATCGTTGACCATGCCCACGCTCTGCATGAAGGCATAACAGGTGGTGGGGCCGACGAAGCGGAAACCGGCCTTTTTCAACGCCCGGGACATGCGGGTCGATTCCTCGGTCTGAGCCGGCACATCGGCGAGGCGGCGCCAGCGGTTCTGCCGGGGACGGTAGTCGACGAACGACCAGACGAACTCGGCGAACGGCTGCGGCAGCGCCAGGCAGGCCCTGGCGTTGCCGATCAGGGCCTCCAACTTGCCCCGATGCCTGATGAGCCCCGGGTCGTCGAGCCAGTGACGAACCGCCGCATCGTCGGCGGCCGCCAGCGCCTCGGGTTCGAAGGCGCGGAAGCACTCCCGCATGTGCTCTCGTTTCTTCAGCACGGTGTACCACGACAGGCCCGCCTGCATGGCTTCCAGCATGAGGCGCTCGAACAGTGCGGTGGAATCGGCCAACGGTACGCCCCATTCCTGGTCGTGGTAACCCACATACAGCGGGTCCTCTCCGCACCAGTCGCATCGCGACGTTTTGACCATGAACAGCAGATACCGTAGATTCGCCGGCGATTGTACCTGCCGCGACCCCAATGGCCAGACTGATCCTGCTAGACCGCGACGGCGTCATCAACTTCGACTCCGCCGACTACATCAAGGGCGCCGACGAGTGGACTGCCATTCCCGGGGCTATCCGCGCTATCGCGCGGCTGAAGCGAAGCGGCTGGCAGGTGGCCGTGTGCACCAACCAGGCGGGGGTCGGTCGTGGCCTGTTGAGCGAAGCCGATCTCGCGGAGATCCACCGCAAGCTCGCGGATGCCCTGGAAGCGGAAGGCGTAGCGCTCGACGCGCTCACCCACTGCCCGCATCACCCGGACGATGGCTGCGAGTGCCGGAAGCCCCGGCCCGGGATGCTGTTGGCGATGATGGCGCGGTTGCACGCCTCACCCACGGAGACGTTCTACGTGGGTGACGATCTGAAGGACGTGGAGGCGGCGCAGAACGCCGGCTGCACCCCGGTGCTGGTGCGCACCGGACACGGCTCGGAGGTGGAGCAGGCGGCTCGGGCCCGGGGCGTCACCTGGGTGGCGGACGACCTCGCCGCGTTCACCGAGGCCCTGCTGGAAGAAACATCGTGCTGAGCCTGCGCGCGGTACTGTTCTACACCGGCTACACCCTGGCCACGGTAATCTGGGGCAGTCTCGCGGTGCTGGTCGGGTGGCTGCTCCCGTACCGACGGCGTTTCCGCTTCGTCATCGGCTACTGGACGGGTTTCTGCCTGTTCTGGCTGCACCTCACCTGTGGCATCCGCCATCGGATCATCGGGGTCGGGCACGTCCCGGAGCGGCCCTGCATCGTTCTCTGTCGCCACGAGAGCACGTGGGAAACCTTGTTTCTGCAGCAGCTCTTCTCACCCCAGGCCACGCTGATCAAGCGCGAGCTGCTGCATATTCCCTTCTTCGGCTGGGCATTCCGGCTGCTGCGGCCCATCGCCATCGATCGCAAACGTCAGCGCCAGGCGCTGAAGACCCTGATCCACGAGGGCAGTCAGCGCCTGGCCGACGGCATCTGGGTGGTGTTGTTCCCCGAGGGGACCCGCATGCCCCCCGGCGAGTCCGGCCGGTTTCAGCCCGGCGGCGCAGCGCTGGCGGCGGCCACCGGGGCGCCCATCCTGGTGGTCGTGCACAACGCGGGCTCCTTCTGGCCCGCCCACGCCTTCCGTAAGCGGCCGGGCGAGATCCAGGTACTCATCAGCGAACCCATCCTCACGGAGGGCCGCAGCAGCAAGGAGATCCAAGCGGCCGTGCTGCAGGAGTTCGAGGCCCTGATGGCCCGTCTGCCGGACACGACAGACGGCGCCGCAGCGGCTACACGTCCAGGTTGACCACCTGCAGGGCGTTCGCCTCGATGAACTCCCGGCGCGGTTCCACCTGATCGCCCATGAGGGTGGTGAACATCTGGTCCGCGGCGATGGCGTCATCCACGGTGACCTGCAGCATGCGCCGAACGCTGGGATCCATGGTGGTCTGCCAGAGCTGGTCGGGATTCATCTCCCCGAGCCCCTTGTAGCGCTGGATGTCCAGACCGCGCTTGGCCTCGGCCACCAGCCAGGCGAGCGCTTCCCCGAAGCTCTGCACGGGTTGCTGCTTGTCGCCACGCTGGACATAGGCACCGTCCTCCAGCAGGCCGTGCACGTGCTCGCCCAGGGCGGCGATGGCGCGGTACTCGGGGCTCATGAAGAAGGCGTAGGTCAGGCGAACCCGCTCGGTGATCCCCCTGACCCGCAGCTGGACCACCGGCACGAACACCTGGTGCTCCGGGTCGAAATCCAGGCTGACCACGGGCATATCGCCGTCGATCATGTCCATGGAAGTTTGTAAGTCCTCACTCCACTCCTGCATGGCAGATTCGTCCGCCATGCGTTCGGCGGTGACCGTGGCCATGTCCACGAGGCGCTCGGTGATGACCCGCGGATACACCCGATTGTGCTGATTCAGCCGCAGCATGAGTATGGAATATTCCCGGGCGAGCCGCTCGAGCTGGGCGTCGTCCACGGCAGGCGCCTGGGGATTCACGTACAGCTTGGCGTTCTCGAGGGCCAGGTGGAGGATGTAGTCCTCCAGCTCCACGTCGTCCTTGACGTAGCGTTCCTGCTTGCCCTTTTTCACTTTGTACAGCGGCGGCTGAGCGATGAACACGTGGCCGCGCTCGATGAGCTCCGGCATCTGACGGAAGAAGAAGGTCAAGAGCAGGGTGCGGATGTGGGAACCGTCCACGTCCGCGTCGGTCATGATGATGATCCGGTGGTAGCGCAGCTTGTCCGGATCGAACTCGGTGCGGCCGATGCCGCATCCCAGGGCGGTGACCAGGGTGCCCACCTCTGCAGAGGAAAGCATCTTGTCAAACCGGGCCTTTTCCACGTTCAGGATCTTGCCCCGTAGCGGTAGGATGGCCTGGGTGCGCCGGTCCCGGCCCTGCTTGGCGGAACCGCCGGCGGAGTCACCCTCCACCAGATAGAGTTCCGAATGAGCCGGGTCCTTCTCCTGGCAATCCGCAAGCTTGCCCGGCAGGCCGGCGATGTCCAACGCGCCCTTGCGCCGAGTCATCTCCCGGGCCCGCCGTGCCGCCTCCCGGGCGCGCGCCGCGTCGATCATCTTGCCGACCACCGCCCGGGCATCCTGCGGATTTTCGTCCAGGTATTCCGTGAAGGCGCGGGAAAGCTCCTGCTCCACCGCGGGCTTAACCTCGCTGGATACCAGCTTGTCCTTGGTCTGGGCAGAGAACTTCGGGTCCGGCACCTTCACCGACACCACTGCGGTTAGGCCTTCCCGGGCGTCGTCGCCCGAGGTGTTCACCTGGACCTTCTTGAGCAGACCCTCGCGCTCGATGTAGGCGTTCAGGGAGCGGGTTAGCGCGGCGCGAAATCCCGCGAGGTGGGTGCCGCCATCACGCTGGGGAATGTTGTTCGTGTAGGCGAACACCTGCTCCTGGAAACCGTCGTTCCACTGCATGGCCACTTCCACGCCAATACCGTCTTCCCGGTCGCCGGCCAGGAAATGGAATACGCGGTTGAGTGCGGTCTTGTTGTGGTTGAGGTACTCCACGAAGGCTTTCAAGCCCCCTTCGTAACGGAAGGTCTCCTGCTTCCCGGACCGCTCGTCCGCCAGGTGGATTTCCACCCCGGAGTTCAGAAATGCCAGCTCTCTCAAGCGCTTGGCGAGGATGTCGTAATGGAACGCCACGTTTCGGAAGGTCTGGTCGGAGGGTCGGAAGTAACACTCGGTGCCGCGATCCTCGGTCTCCCCCACCTGCTTGAGGGGGGCATCCGGCACTCCGTGTCGATACGTTTGCTCGTAGACCTTGCCGTCGCGGCGTACCGTCAGGCGAAACTCCTCGGAGAGGGCGTTGACCACGGAGACGCCTACCCCATGCAGGCCGCCGGAGACCTTGTAGCTGTTGTCGTCGAATTTACCCCCGGCGTGGAGTGTGGTCATGATCACCTCGGCGGCGGATACGCCTTCTTCCGGATGAATGTCCACCGGAATGCCGCGGCCGTTGTCGCGGACGGTGATGGCCTCCTCCGGGTGAATGACCACGTCGATGCTCGAGCAATGGCCCGCCAGGGCCTCGTCGATGGAGTTGTCGACGAGCTCCTGAACCATGTGGTGGAGGCCGGTACCGTCCTCGGTGTCGCCGATGTACATTCCGGGCCGTTTGCGGACGGCGTCCAGGCCACGCAACACCTTGATGCTGGTGGAGTCGTATTGCTTCTCAGCCATGCATGTTCCTCTGCTCGCTGCTCAATCCTGCTCCGCCCTGTGAATACGGCCATGTTCCACGTGGAACACGGCGATCTCCGTGCCGTTCAGCCCCGACAGCGCCGACGGTCCGCTGTTCGACGTCGCCAGCATCTGTGCGCCGAGACCAGTGAGGAGGCGGAAGAAGCGCTCACTGTGTGGCAGGTCCAACTCCGCACCGACATCGTCGATGAGGAATACGCTGGACCTACGGGCGGTCTGCATCAGCAAGCGCGCCTGGCTCAGCATCATGGCGCTGGCCAGGGCCTTGCCCTGGCCCCTGGACACGGACACGCCGGCCACCGTGCCGGCGACCCGCAGCTCGATGTCCCCGCGGTGAGGGCCACTCTGCGTAGCACCCAATTTTACCTCTCTTGGTACCGAATCACCCAGGACTTTCCGGAGGCTCTGTTCCCTCGGCCAGCCGGCACGGTAGATGACCTCGAGCTCCAATGAAGGAACGAGCTCCCGGCAGACGTCGCCAAGCACCGGCTGCAGGTCCGCCAGATATGCCTCCCGTTCGGCGCTCACCGCCTCGCCCAGGCGCGCCACCTCCTCGCTCCAGACCGCCAGCCCTTCACGCCCAAGATCACCGGCAGCCACCGCCTTCAGCGCCGCGTTGCGTTGCCGCAGCGCGTGCAGGTAGCTGCGCAACGTGCGCAGGTACTCAGGTTTCACGTGAAACAATCCCCAGTCGAGCCATTGCCGGCGCTCCCCCGGCCCGCCGAACACCAGATCACTCAGGGACGGTACCATCACCTGGAGCGGCAATAGCGCCGCCACCTGGGAAAGCTTGCGGCCCGGCTGTCCGTCGATTCGCAGCTCCGTCCGCTCGCCCCGGGACCGCGCCAACGCAATGTCCAGAGTCCCCCGGTGCTCGTCGAGAACGCGAGCATTCACCCGCACCTGCGTGCAGCCACGGCGGATCAGCTCGGTGCTTTGGGAACCGCGGAACGATCGGCCGCGTGCCAGCAAATGGACCGCTTCCAGAATGGCGGTCTTGCCGGCACCGTTCTCACCATGAAAGTAGTTGAGCCCCGGACAGAGCTCGAGCCTGACCGACTCGAGGTTACGAAGATCGTGGATGTCGAGGCGCTGAAACCACACGGGCCAGCGGCAGCGGCAGTGCCGATCCGCCTAGAGGCGCATCGGCATGACGACGTACAGCGCTTCGTCGTTGCCGGCACCTTCGATGAGCGCGCTGCTGTTGGCGTCCGCCACGCTCAGGTAGACCTGCTCCGTGTCCAGCACGTTGAGGACATCCTGCAAGTAGCTGACATTGAACCCGATTTCCATACGCGGGCCGGAATAGGACACCGGCACCTGCTCCTCGGCCTCTTCCTGCTCCGGATTGTTGGCCTGGATGGTGAGCTGATCCGAATCCATGATCAACCGGATGCCCCGATACTTTTCATTGGACAGGATGGACGCCCGATTGAAGGCCTGCTTCAGGCTTTCCCGATCACCGGTCAGGGTGCTGTCGGCGCGCCGGGGCACCACCTTCTCATAGTCAGGAAACTTGCCATCAACCAGCTTGGTCGTGAGCGTGTAGGGGCCGAGAGTCACCCGGAGATGATTGCTGCCCACGTGCAGGACCACCGACTCGCCGCCGTCGTCGAGCAGCCGCCCCAGCTCCAGCACCCCTTTGCGCGGCACAATGGCCTGCACCCCGTCCCGGTCCGGCACGCCGCCCGGCAAGGTGCACATGGCCAGGCGATGGCCGTCGGTGGCCACGGTCCGGGTATGATTGCGATTCACCTCGAGCAGCATGCCATTGAGGAAGTAGCGCACGTCCTGCTGCGCCATGGAGAAGCTCACCTGATCCAGCAGCCGCCGCAGCTTGCCCTGGGGCAGTGACAACTCGAGATCGCCGGGGCCGCTCTCCACCTTGGGAAAATCCGCCGCCGGCAAGGTAGCGAGCGCGAACCGGCTGCGCCCCGACCGAACGACCGCTCGGTCCTGTTCCACCTGAACCGTCACCTCTGCGCCCTCGGGCAGCGAGCGCCAGATGTCCGCCAGCTTCCGCGCGGGGATGGTGGTGCGGCCGGGCTCCTGAATGCTCACCTGGTGGTCCACAGCCACCAGTTCCACTTCCAGATCCGTACCCGTGAGCGACAGGACGCCGTCCTCGACCACCACCAGCAAGTTCGCCAGTACCGGCAGGGTCTGCCGGCGCTCGACCACGCCGGTCACCAGTTGCAGCGGCCGTAGCAATGCCTCTCGGTTGGTGGTGAACTTCATGAGCTCCCTTCTCTATCGCAGCGGTGGAAATTACCTCGTCACGCCCGACCCGAAGCCCCGGGTGTCCACGACCGCGGAGCGCCGGGCCCGGCGGAACACCGGCGCGGGCCGCAGTCAGTTGGACAGCAGCCGGCCCAGGTTCCGGTAGTCTTCGCTCACATCGGCGCTGGTTTCCTTCAGCTCCGCGATGCGCTTGCAGGCGTGCAGGACCGTGGTGTGGTCGCGACCACCGAATGCTTCTCCGATCTCCGGCAGCGAATGGTTGGTGAGCTCCTTGGCCAGAAACATGGCCATCTGCCGCGGTCTGGCGATGGTCCGGTTACGCCGCTTCGAGAGGATATCGGAAATCTTGATGTTGTAGTACTCGGCCACCAGGCGCTGGATATTGTCGATGCTGATCTGCCGGTCCTGAATCGCCAGCAGATCCCGCAGCGCGCGCTTCACCTGCTCAATGGTGATGCGGCTCCCGGTGAACCGGGCGTTCGCGATCACCCGGCGCAGGGCGCCCTCGAGCTCTCGCACGTTGGAGCGGATTCGCTCGCCGATGAAGAACGCCACGGCGGGATCCAGATCCACCTGCTCCGCCTCGGCCTTCTTCATCAGGATCGCCACCCGGGTCTCGAGCTCAGGAGGCTCCACCTCCTGGGTGAGGCCATAGACGAACCGTGACTTCAGCCGCTCCTCCAGGCCGTCGATCTCCCGGGGATACCGGTCGCAGGTCAGCACCATCTGGCGGTCCCGCTCGAGCAGCGCATTGAAGACGTGGAAGAACTCCTCCTGGGAGCGAAGCTTGTTCGCGAAGAACTGGATGTCGTCGATGAGCAGCGTGTCCACGGACCGGTAGTACTGCATGAACTGGTCCATAGTGCCGAGCTGCAGCGCCTTGACCATGTCCTGCACGAACCGCTGGGAGTGCAGGTAGACGACCTTCGCTCCGGGCTGATTACGCTTGATGCAGTTGCCCACCGCCTGCATGAGATGAGTCTTGCCGAGTCCCACCCCGCCGTAGAGCAGCAGGGGGTTGTAGGACTTCCCGGCGTTGGCGGCCACCTGCATGGCAGCAGCCTTCGCCATCTCGTTGGACTTACCCTCGACGAAGGTCTCGAAGACGAAATCCTCGTTCAGCTTGTGCCCGGGCTCACCCGAGACCCGCCCACCGCCGGAATCGGAGCGCTTCGTCATGACCGGCTCCGTCTCAGCAATCCCGATGCTCCCGGCACTGCCGTCGGCGCGCAGCGGCCGACCTTCGGCCCACTCCCGGGTGCCGATGTCAACGCTGACGTCCAACGGCGTCAGCGGATCTCCGAGCTGCTCGAGCAGCTCGTGAATGCGCCCGAGGTACGCGGCCTGAATCTGATTCTTCACGTAACGGTTCGGCGCCAGGATCTGCAGCTGACCGCCATCGTGTCGCGCCTGCAGTGGCCGGATCCAGGTATTGAACTGCTGCGAAGGCAGCTCGTCCTGAAGCCGATCCAGACACCGCTCCCATACAGAACGTCCCACGGAATGCCCCCCAGAAACAGTCGGCCCCGTCTGCCGAGGCTCTAGGAAATCTCGTTCGAGTTTGCGCGGATTCTAGCGACATCGTTCGAGCCTTGGCTACGCGCAACCCAACAAAAAACCGAGGTTTTCGCGGATGAACAGCAAATTCAAAAGCTTATGCGTCGACGCCGGGAGAGGCGTGCCGCGCGCCGCGCGAAGCCCGTGTGAGGAAGTCGCTGAAGAACCTGTGGATAATTTCCGTCGAGCGGGTTCGTAACTTTCGCACCCGACGATACCCACATTCCAGTAGCGGCTACCCCCGAGGTTCTCCACAGGACCGTACCCCTCGAAAGCCCCCGCGCGGCGAGGTCCCGAGAGGGATATCAACAGCCTCCGGCCACCTCAACAAGCAACAACCACTCTCTTTTTCATCCGTTTCGAATCAATACTCTTATTGTTTGACTCCCAACCCCCCGGTCCCTAAAATCCGCTCCCCTTCCAGCGTCCGGCCCACCGCGGTGAACGTGTCGGAAGAAATACAGCCCGTGCAGAGACTCCCATGAAGAGAACGTTTCAACCGAGCAATCTGAAGCGCAAGCGCAACCACGGCTTCCGCGCCCGTATGGCCACCCGCGGAGGACGAAAGGTCCTGAACGCGCGCCGCGCCAAGGGCCGCAAGCGCCTCTCCGCCTGACGGTGGTTTGAGTTCCACCGCGGAAGCGTTTCCGAGGCAGGTACGCCTCAACCACTCGCGGGAGTTCGACCGGGTATTCCGGTCCGCCACCGTACGCAAGCGTCACGGACCGTTACGTCTCGCCGCCGTTGCGAATAGAATGCCCTCCGCCCGGCTGGGGCTCGTGGTGGGAAAACGCGCATTGCGCCGAGCGCACGAGCGCAACCGGGCGAAACGTGTGCTGCGGGAGACGTTCCGCCGCCGGCGCCAGGCGCTGCCCTCGATGGACATAGTCATTCAAGTGACGGACGACGCGTCCAACGACGCCTACCGGGCCTCGATGGACGCATTGCTGTCGGAACTGCAGGCGTGCTGACCGTGACCTTCAAAAAACTGCCGCGCCGCCTGGCCATCGCCGCCATCCGGCTGTATCAGCTCACCCTGAGCCCCTATCTGGGCCGGCAATGCCGGTTCTACCCGACGTGCTCGTGCTATGCCCGGGACGCCATCGCGGTTCATGGCCTGGCACGTGGCGGCTGGCTGGCCCTGCGGCGCCTGGGGCGATGCCACCCGTTTCATGCCGGGGGCGTCGACCTGGTCCCCGCCGCGCCTGCGGTGTCGGGCGGGACGCAAGCCGGCCGCCCAACGGTTACCAAGGAGTCCTGAAGAAGATGCCTTCCACCGAAGTGCAGCGGGTGCTGCTGCTCATTGGCCTGGCTGTCACGGGCTATCTCATGATCCTCGCCTGGAACCAGGACTACGTGCAGCAGGAGACGGCCGTCGACTTTGCGCCCGAGCCGGAGGTGGGCGACCGTGTGCCGCTGGAGGCGCCGGTCCCGCTGCCGGGCGCCGAGGCCGAGGATCGGGCGGGTGCCTCGGACGTTCCGGATGCGTCGCTGATCGGTGAAGCCGAGCCGCGAGGCCGGACGGAGCGGGACGTGGCGGTGGAGGGGAGCCGGCTTGTCAGGGTCACCACCCCGACCCTGCAGGTGTGGATCGACCGGGTCGGCGGCGACATCGTGCGCGTTCAGCTTCCTCAGTACCGGCTCGACATCGACGAGCCGGTGCCCTACCTGCTGCTCAATCGCGGCAACGGCCACGTCTACATCGCGCAGAGCGGGTTGATCGGACCGGACGGTATCGACGCGCGCGGCGAGCGTCCCGTCTACCAGACCGGGAGCAACGAGTACGTGCTTCGCGGGGAGCAGCCACTGACGGTGAACCTGACCACCGAGGTCGAGGGGCAGCGGGTGATCAAGTCATACGTGTTCGCTCCGGACGCCTACGTCGTGGACGTGCGCTACCGGGTGGAGAACGGCACCGGCGGGGAGCTCAGCGCCGGCCTGTTCGCGCAGATCAAGCGTGACGACCGGGAACCGTTCGGAGAAAAGCCCTTCACCCTCGGCCCGCAGCCGTTCCTCGGTGCCGCCTTGACCACCGACGAGAGCCGTTACGAGAAGCTGTCGTTCGAAGATCTGGAGGAACAGACGTTCAGGGCGGCGGTGCACGGGGGCTGGATCGCCTTTCTCCAGCACTACTTCCTCAGCGCCTGGATCGCCAACGAAGACGAGACCAACCGGTACTACGGTCAGAAGCGGGAAGACGGCACCTACATCGTCGGCTACACGTCGCCGCTGCGCACGGTGGCGCCGGGCGCCGTCGGCGAATGGACGTCGCGATTCTACGCCGGGCCCAAGGATCAGGAGCGACTGGCGGAGATCGCCTCCAACCTCAACCTCACCGTGGACTACGGCTTTCTGTGGTGGCTGGCCGTTCCGCTGTTCAAGATCCTCACCTGGATGCACGCCCTGGTGGGCAACTGGGGCGGGGCCATCATCCTGCTCACCGTGCTGGTGAAGCTTGCGCTCTACCCACTCTCCGCCGCCAGCTACCGCTCCATGGCCAACATGCGGCGGATCGCGCCGCAGATGAAACGTCTACAGGAGCGTTACGCGGACGACCGGCAGAAGCTGTCCCAGGAGATGATGGCTCTGTACAAGAAGGAGCAGGTCAACCCGCTGGGGGGCTGCCTGCCCATGCTCCTGCCCATGCCCATCTTCCTGGCACTCTACTGGGTGCTGTTCGAGAGCGTCGAGCTGCGCCACGCACCCTTCGTGCTGTGGATCGACGACCTGTCGTCCATGGATCCCTACTTCGTGCTGCCGTTGCTCATGGGCGCGAGCATGTACCTGCAGCAGCTCATGAGCCCCGCGGTGGGCGATCCCATGCAGCAGCGCATGATGCGGCTGATGCCGATCATGTTCACGGTGCTGTTCCTGTTCTTCCCGGCCGGACTGGTGCTCTACTGGCTGGTGAACAACGTCCTGTCCATCGCGCAACAGTGGTGGGTGATGCGTCAGAATGAAGGGAAGCACGCAGCCAAAGCCTGACCGGGCCGCTGCCGGCGCAGCCCGCCCGGAGGCGGTGGATGCGGACACCATCGCAGCGGTGGCCACGGCGCCGGGCATGGGGGGTATCGGCGTGGTGCGGATATCCGGCCCGGCGGCTGTCGCCATCGGGCAGCGCCTGACGGGGCGACGGCTCGCCCCCCGGCGTGCCACCTACGCCGAGTTCCTCGACTCCGCCGGGTGCGTGATCGACGCGGGCATCGCCATCGCCTTTACTGCGCCCGGCTCCTTCACCGGCGAAGACGTGGTCGAGCTCCAGGGCCATGGCGGTCCCGTGGTGCTGCAGCTTGTGCTGGATGCGGTCCTCGCCAGCGGTGCCCGCCTGGCGCGGCCCGGAGAGTTCACCGAGCGGGCCTTCCTGAACGGCAAGCTCGACCTGGCCCAGGCGGAGGCCGTGGCAGACCTCATTGCCAGTGCCTCCGGAGCCGCCGCCCGCGGCGCCATGCGCTCGCTGCAGGGCGCGTTCTCTCAGGCGGTGACCGGCGTGGACGAGGCGGTGCTGGAATTGCGGGTGTACGTGGAAGCCGCCATGGACTTTCCGGAGGAGGACCAGGATTTCCTCGCCGAGGGCCGGGTGCCCGAGCGGGTGGCGGACCTCCGCGGCCGCCTCGACGGGCTGCTGCGGGATACCCGACAGGGGGTGCTGCTGCGGGACGGAGTAGCTGTCGCGCTGGTCGGCGAGCCGAACGTGGGCAAGTCGAGCCTGCTGAATCGCCTGGCCGGCGAGGACCGCGCCATCGTGACCGAGGTGCCCGGCACCACCCGCGACCTGATCCGCGCGGATCTCACCCTGGACGGCCTGCCGATACAGATCGTCGACACCGCGGGACTGCGCGAGGCTTCGGACCCGGTGGAGCGGGAGGGAGTGCGGCGCGCCCGGGAGCAGGCGCTGCAGGCCGACCTGGTGCTGCTGCTGGAAGACGATCGGACCGATGCCGCGGACGCCATGCTCGAGGATCTGCTGCGCGCGGGCCTGGAGCCGGCTCGGATGCTGCGGGTGCGCAACAAGGTGGATCTGAGCGGGGCCAGCCCGGGCCCGAGCCCGGTGGCCGCGGGGGACATCGCGACGGTGCGGGTCTCCGCCCTCACCGGCGCCGGCGTGACGGAGCTGGTAGCGGCCATCAAGGTGCGCGTCGGTTATGTCGGCGAGGGTACCGCCTTCACCGCCCGACGCCGTCACATCGAGGCCCTGCAGGCGGCGGCGGCGGCCGTGGACCGGGCCGCCGAGCTGCTGCGAATGGGCGCTGCCGCCGAGCTGGTGGCGGAAGAGCTCCGGGAGGCGCATCAGGCCCTCGGCAGCATCGTCGGCACCGTGACTGCCGACGACCTCCTCGGCGAGATCTTCGCCAGTTTCTGTATCGGCAAATAGGCCCTTATACTGTGCCGTTCGCCATCGCATACCGCTTCGCCGGGTGATTCCACCATGCAGCATCCGCAAACCTTCGACGTGATCGTGATCGGGGCCGGGCACGCCGGCTGCGAGGCGGCCATGGCCGCCGCGCGGATGGGGGCGAGCACCCTGCTGCTCACTCAGAGCCTGGAGACCATCGGCGCCATGTCGTGCAACCCGGCCATCGGCGGCATCGGCAAGAGCCACCTGGTGCGGGAAATCGACGCCCTGGACGGCATCATGGCCCGGGCGGCGGATCTGGCCGGCATCCAGTTCCGCGTGCTGAACGGCGCCAAGGGGCCGGCGGTGCGTGCCACCCGGGCCCAGGCGGACCGGGTGCTGTACCGTCAGGCGGTGCGATCGCTGCTGGAGGCCCAGGAGAACCTGCTGCTGTTCCAGCAGCCGGTCGTGGATCTGGTGGTGGACGGCGACCGGGTCGCCGGGGTCCGCACCCAGATGGGGCTCGTCTTCCGGGCCGGCGCCGTGGTTCTGACCACGGGCACGTTCCTCGGCGGGCGCATTCACATCGGCCTGGACAATCACCCCGGCGGTCGGGCCGGGGACGCGCCGTCCAACGACCTCGCCAGCCGTCTGCGGGCGCTGCCGTTCCGGGTGGGCCGGCTGAAGACCGGCACGCCGCCGCGCATCGACGGCCGCACCGTGGACTTTTCGGTCATGGAGGTGCAACCGGGAGACGATCCCACGCCGTGCCTGTCCATGCTGGGCACGCCGGATCAGCACCCCCGCCAGGTGCCCTGTCACATCACCTACACCAATGAAACCACCCACGAGATCATCCGCTCCGGCCTCGACCGCTCGCCCCTGTACTCCGGGGTGATCGAAGGCACCGGGCCCCGCTACTGCCCGAGCATCGAGGACAAGGTGGTGCGCTTCGCCGAGCGGGTGAAGCACCAGGTGTTCGTGGAGCCCGAAGGCCTGGATACCTGCGAGCTCTACCCGAACGGCATTTCCACCAGCCTGCCGTTCGACGTGCAGCTCGCGCTGGTGCGCAGCATCGCCGGGTTCGAGCGGGCGCACATCACCCGCCCCGGCTACGCCATAGAGTACGACTACTTCGATCCCCGGGACCTGCACTACTCGCTGGAGACCCGGGCCCTGGAAGGCCTGTTCTTCGCCGGCCAGATCAACGGCACCACCGGTTACGAGGAGGCGGCGGCCCAGGGCCTGCTGGCCGGAATCAACGCCGCCCGCAAGGTGGCGGGGCAGCCGGCGTGGTGGCCGCGCCGCGACGAAGCCTATCTGGGCGTGCTGGTGGACGACCTGGTGAACCAGGGGGCGAACGAGCCGTATCGGATGTTCACCAGCCGGGCCGAATACCGGCTGCGGCTCAGGGAGGACAATGCGGACCATCGGCTCACCGGGGTGGGCCGGGAACTGGGGGTAGTGGGCGAGGCGCGCTGGCAGGCGCATCGGGCGAAACGGGCGGCGGTGACCGCCTTGGCGGAGCGGCTGGAATCCACCCTGGTGCGGCCGGGCTCGGTGCTGGCGGGCGCGCTGGAGAGCGCTACCGGCGAACGCATTGCTCGAGACCTCTCCCTCCTCGATTTCCTCAGGCGGCCGGCGGTGAGCATCGCGCAGCTGGCGGACCTGGTGGAGCTCGGCGACCGGGATGCCGTGGTGGGTCAGCAGGTGGAGATCGAGGCCAAGTACGAGGGTTACATCCGCCGTCAGGAGGAGGACATCGCTCGCGTGCGCCGCCACGAGAGCATCGAGCTGCCGCGGGATCTGCCCTTCAACGACATTCCGGGGCTGTCCAACGAGCTGCGTCAGAAGCTCGCGGAGGTCCGACCCGAGACGCTGGCGCGAGCTGCACGGATCCCCGGCATCACGCCGGCGGCGCTGTCACTCCTGCTGGTCCACGCCAGGAAGCGTGGCGCCGCGGCGGCTGACGACTCGGACAGCGCCGTTCGTGCCTGAGGGGCCGCCGCCGGCCGAGGGGCGCTCCGCCGGGGGGCGCCCTGCAGAGGACCGCGCGGAGCTGCCGCGCCTGGTGGCGGACGCCGCCGCCCTGGGCGTGTCGCTGGAGGACCGTCAGGCGGAAGCGCTGCTGCGTTTCCGGGACCTGTTGCTGCGCTGGAACCGGGCCTTCAACCTGGTGTCCCGGCGGGATACCCATCGGCTGGTGGCCAGGCATCTGCTGGACTCCCTGAGCATCGCTCCGTACCTGTGGGGCAGCCGGGTGTTGGATCTGGGTACCGGCGCCGGGCTCCCCGGGGTACCCTTGGCCATCGCTCGGGGCGAGCTGTCGTTCACCCTGGTGGATCGGAGCGAGCGCAAGATCCGCTTCGTCGATCAGGTGGTGCGCAGCCTCGGCCTCCGCAACGTTCGCACCTGGTGCGGAGATGTCCGGAGGTTGCCCGCCGAGGCCTGCGCCGGGGCCTCCGCCGAGGCCTCCGCCGAGGCACTCTTCGACACGGTGGTGTGCCGGGCGGTGGCCGGGGTGACGGAGGCGTGGGCCCTGGCCGGCGAACGGCT
>JAWLGU010000061.1:26987-28557 GCA_041690675.1 Pseudomonadales bacterium
GGCCTCCGCCGAGGCCTCCGCCGAGGCACTCTTCGACACGGTGGTGTGCCGGGCGGTGGCCGGGGTGACGGAGGCGTGGGCCCTGGCCGGCGAACGGCTGCGCCCGGGGGGGCGCATGCTGATCATGCATCGCAGCAGAGCGGCGGGGGAGCCGGAAGCCACCGGTGCCCTGCCCGGCGGGCGGCTGCGGGAACGGAGGCATCTGAACATTCCCGGGCGCGAAGAGCCCCATGAGCTGCTGGTGATCGAGCGCACCGCGGATGGCGGGCCCCGAGCGGGCGAGACTGGAGACAGGGCGTGACGAGAATCATCGCGATCGCGAATCAGAAAGGTGGCGTCGGCAAGACCACCACGGCCGTGAATCTGGCCGCGTCCCTGGCCATGTCGGGGAGCCGGGTGCTGCTGGCGGACCTGGACCCCCAGGGGAATGCCACCATGGGGTCCGGCGTCGACAAGAGCGATCTCGAGACCAGCATCTATGACTGGCTCATCGACGGGGTGCCCCTGACCGAGGTGACCCGGCGATGCCCCGGGGGCTACGAGCTGGTCCCCGGCAACACCGACCTCACCGCGGCGGAGCTGGAGCTGCTACGTCAGGAGCGCAGGGAATTCCGCATGCGCGACCGCCTGGCGGAGGACGCCGGGCGCTTCGACTACGTGGTGATCGACTGCCCGCCGTCGTTGAACATCCTCACCTTGAACGCCCTCATCGCCGCCGACGGGGTGCTCATTCCGATGCAGTGCGAGTACTACGCCTTGGAGGGGCTCACCGCCCTGCTGGAGACCGTCGAAGGGGTGCGCGCACGGGCCAATCCGGGGCTTGCGGTCGAGGGCCTGCTGCGGACCATGTACGATCCGCGCAACAGCCTGACCCGGGACGTCTCCCGCCAGCTCATCCAGTATTTCGGCGACAAGGTGTTCCGGACCGTGATTCCGCGCAACGTGCGCCTGGCCGAGGCGCCGAGTCACGGGCTGCCCGCCATACTCTACGACCGCCACTCCCGGGGGGCGGTGGCGTACATGGCGCTGGCGGGGGAGTTGCGGCGCAAGCACGGTGAACATGCGGAGATTCGGGTAGCCACGTGAGCAGAAAACGACTGGGGCGGGGACTGGACGCGTTGCTGTCCGGCGATGCCAGCACCAAGGCCGAGCCGGCAGCCGAGCAGAACGAGCTGTCGGTAGAGTCGGTGGTGCGCGGCCGCTATCAGCCAAGACGAACCTTCACCCAGGAAAGCCTCGAGGAGCTGGCGGCGTCCATCAAGGCCCAGGGGCTTATGCAACCCATCGTGGTGCGACCCCGCCCCCAGGGCGGTTACGAGCTCATCGCCGGCGAGCGGCGCTGGCGGGCGGCCCAGCTGGCCGGGCTCACCAGCATTCCGGCCATCGTCAAGGACGTCAGCGACGAGCAGGCGTCGGCCATGGCGCTGATCGAGAACATCCAGCGGGAGGACCTGAACCCGCTGGAAGAGGCGTTCGCCCTGCAGCGCCTGAAAGACGAGTTCGAGCTCACCCAGCAGCAGGTGGCGGATGCGGTGGGCAAGTCGCGGGTAGCGGTCACCAACCTGCTGCG
>JAWLGU010000062.1:0-28530 GCA_041690675.1 Pseudomonadales bacterium
AGCCGGTTGGTGTCGACGACGACGAGCTGGCGCACCGGGTCCACCGACACGCTGCCCCAGTTGGCGCCGCCCGCGTTGCCGGGCCAGGCGATGGTTCCCTCCGTGGATGGCGGCGTGAAGATGCCTTCGGACCGGTGGCGGGCGATCCGCTCGGCGCAGCGCCCGCGATCCCAGAAGGTGAGCCCCCAGGCGTCCTCGGCAGTGAGCGGCCCGTGGGGCACCAGGGGCGGCAGGGCCGAGAACGGCTGGGTCGGCGAGAGCACCTCGCCGGGCACGCCGCCCTTAGGCACCGGACGCTCCTCGATGTCGAACAGCGGCGCGCCGGTCTCGCGGTGGAACACGTAGAGCATGCCCGTCTTGGTCGCCTGCACCACCGCCGGCACGTCGGCGCCGTCACGCCGCAGCTCGAGCAACACCGGCTGCGCCGGCACGTCGTAGTCCCAGACGTCGTGGTGCACGAGCTGCCGGGCCCAGACCACCCGGCCGGTGGCCGCGTGGAGGGCCACCAGAGAATTCGCGTGGCGATTGTCGCCGGGGCGTTCGCCGCCGTAATAGTCGGGGCTCGCCGACCCGGTGGGGACGAACACCAATCCCCGGGCCTCGTCCACGGAGAGCACGGACCAGGCGTTGGCGGCGCCGGTGGCGCGGGCGCCGGCCTCGCTCCACTCGGCGAAATGCTCATCCTCGGGCTCGCGCGGAATCGGATCCCACGACCACACGAGCTCGCCTGTTCGGGCGTCGAAGGCACGGACGATGCCGAGCTCCACGTCCACGGCCTGGTTGTCGCCCACCGCCGAGCCGGTGATGAGCCGATCGCGCCAGACCACCGGCGGCGAGGTGACCACGTAGCTGCCGGGGTCCCGCGGCCGGGTTCCGGCGTTCAGATCCACGGTGCCGCGGTCACCGAAGCCGTCGCACGGCTTGCCGGTGGCGGAGTCGAGGGCGATGAGGCGGGCATCCAGCGTCCCGACGACGATGCGCAGGGCGCAGGCGCTGTCCGGGGAAGCGAGCGGGTCGCGCCAGGCGCTCACGCCCCGGGAGGTGTTCTCGGCGTAGTGGCGGTCGCGGGGCAGGTCCGGGTCGTAGCGCCACAGGGGCTGCCCGGTGGCGGCGTCGATGGCGTGCACCTGATTGTAGGGCGTGCTGAAGTACAGAACGCCGTCGAGCAGGATGGGGGTGGCCTCGAATGCCATGCGATGCCGGCTGGGAATGCCCTCGCCCCGATCTCCGGTGCGGTAGGTCCAGGCGATCTCCAGCTCGCCGACGTTGCGCGGCGTGATCTGCGCCACCTCGGCATAACGGCGGCCGCCGGGATCGTTGCCGTAGGCGGGCCATTGCGTGTCCGTCGTCGCGTCGCCGGCAACCGCCGCCGATGCCGAAAGGGCCATCGCGAGGGCGCCGGCGGCGCCTCGAACGGCAGAGCTTTCCCCGATCATGAAGCATCCCCACTCCGCTCTTCGCCGCCACTCTACCCGCGGCGAACCCGGCGGCATAGCCCGCCCGGGGCGGCCGGCGCACCTCCGGGCACGTCGACAGCGGCGCCCGCGGATGGCTGAATGAGCCCACCACCACCAGGAACTGCGGATCTGATGGCCGACACTCGACCCTACGTGTTCTCCGACCTGAAGGTGCTGGACGTTTCGGCGGTGATCGCCGGGCCCGCGGCCGCCATGATGCTCGCCGACTTCGGGGCGGACGTCATCAAGATCGAAACGCCCGGCGACGGCGACATGTTGAGGATGCTCTCCAATATCGCCACGACACCTCCCGACGCACCGGTCGGCTACCTGTGGCAGATGGACGGCCGCAACAAACGCAGCCTGACCCTGAACCTCAAGGACCCTCGAGGGATGAACGTGCTGCACCGGCTGGTGGCGGGCTGCGACGTGTTCATCACCAACCACCCGCGGCCGGTGCGCGATGCCCTCGAGCTGAACTACGAGGACCTGCGGCCGCTGAATCCCCGATTGATCTACGCTTCGCTCACGGCCTACGGGGAGGAAGGGCCCGAGCGCGACCGCAAGGGGTTCGACCAGCTCGCCTACTGGGCCCGCAGCGGTCTGATGGAGCTTATGCGCGAGCCGGACACCGTCCCCACCCAGGGCCTGCCCGGCATGGGCGACCACCCGACGGCCGTGGCCGTGTACGCCGGCATCGTGACCGCCCTGCTGCAGCGCGAGAAGACCGGCGAAGGGGCCCACGTGCACACGTCGTTGCTCGCCAACGGCCTGTGGTCGGCGTCGTGCATCGCCCAGGGCGCCATGGCCGGCGCCGACATGGCGAAGTACCGGGAGGTGAACCGGGTGCCTACGCCGTTCATGCGCGTCTACCGGGCTGCCGACGGCCGCTG
Organism: Pseudomonadales bacterium; assembly: GCA_041690675.1. Taxonomy (GTDB): domain Bacteria; phylum Pseudomonadota; class Gammaproteobacteria; order Pseudomonadales; family Azotimanducaceae; genus UBA7803. Next base: position 2,351 of record JAWLGU010000062.1, read on the forward strand.
GCTTCAGTTCAACATGGTCCGCACCGAGGAACTCATGTCCCTCACCTTCACGGGCCTGGATGCCCTGCATCTGCTGACCGACGAACGCTTCGCGACCCCGGAGCTCATGCTCGAGAACCGGGCCGAGCTCGGTGCGCTGATCCAGGAGATCGTCGCCCGGCGTTCCTCGGACGAGTGGCTCGCGGTGTTCGCCGAGCTGGGGGTGCCGGTCAACCGGGTAGCGACCGTGGAGGAAACCGTGGCGGATCCCCAGGTGCTGGAGAACCGCATGGCCGTGCCGGCGCAGGACACCGTCGGCATGCCCCTGCTGATCAACCATCCCGTACGGGTCTCCAGCGCGCCCCAGGTCACCCCCACCCGGGCGCCGGAGCTGGGGGAGCACTCCGAGGAAATCCTCCGTGAGCTCGGCTACAGCGCCGACGAGATTACCGAGCTGCGCGGCAAGGACGTGATCTGAGAAGCGTCGAGGGCCCCGACTGGGGTAATCTTGCCGGCGTCGAAATGAGGAGTCTCCCATGGCGGGTCGAGTCGAAGGCAAAGTGGTGCTCATTACCGGGGGCGCGAGCGGCATCGGGCGCGCGTGCGCGGTGCGGCTGGGACAGGAAGGCGCCCGGGTGGTGATCACGGACATCCAGGACGGCATGGGGGCCGAGGTAGTAGCGGCGATCGGCGAGGCCGGCGGCACGGCCGAATACCTGCACCACGACGTGACCTCGGAGGAAGCCTGGATCGAGGTCATGGCCGCCGTCCGCGCCGGTCACGGGCGCCTGGACGTGCTGGTGAACAACGCCGGCATCGGTATCGGCGCCAGCATCGTGGAGATGTCCCTCGCGGACTGGCGGCGTCAGACGGCCATCAACCTGGACGGCGTGTTCCTCGGGCTCAAGCACGGCATTCCGCTCATGCGCGACTCCGGCGGCGGCTCCATCATCAACATGTCGTCCGTGGCCGGCTTGCGGGGCAGCCCGCTGCTCGCCGGCTACAACGCCACGAAGGGCGGGGTGCGCCTGCTCACCAAGGGTGTGGCCCTGGAATGCGCGCAGGCACGCTGGAACATCCGGGTGAACTCCGTGCATCCGGGCATCATCGACACCCCCATCTGGACCAAGGTGACCGCCGGCGCTCTCGGCGACGGGGCCAATGCCGTGGACGTGGACGGCATGGCGCAGCTGCGGGTGCCGACCGGGGTGCTGGGGCAGCCCACCGATATCGCCAACGGGGTGCTGTTCCTGGCCAGCGACGAGTCGGCCTACATCACCGGCTCCGAGCTCGTCATCGACGCCGGGCTCAGCGCCTGACGGGTCGCCGCGCCGCTGGCACGGCGGGCGCCACTGGCACGGCGGGCGCCGCTGAGCCCCAGGAGGCCCATGGCCAGCAGCCAGGCGCTGGCGGGCTCGGGCACCGCCGTCACCGGCGGCTCCGGGGCGTCCGGCAGCGCCGCATAGGAGATGCCGATCCCGCCGCCGGTGGTCGAGAGCGGATCCCGGAACCAGGCGGCAGCATAGGTTTCACCGCCGATGTTGGCGGCCCAGGCCTCGGCGGTGTAGCGCACCCTGAACTCTTCGCCGATGGCGATGCTGCCCAGGTCGATGGCGGCCACCAGCGGCGCGAGCGAATAGCTGGCGGTGTGCACGTAGCCGGTGTCCGTCAGCTCCTCGCCATAGGTTTCCACCCCTCCCGGCACCGAGCTGGGGGTGGTGAGGGAGTAACTGTCCGGCGAGCCGCCGCGCCCCTCGAGCCGCACCTCGTGGGTGAACACCACCACGCCGTTGAGCTCGGCCTGAAAGCGTATGCTCGCCGACAGCTGCTGGCGGTCGGCGGGCAGCTCGTTCAGGATGCCCGAGCCCCAGTCCGTGAGCTCCAGAGTCGCGCCGCTGATCTCCGCGAGCGCCGCGTCCATGCCGTCGGCGCGGATCTGCGCGTCCTGCCACACCGACGCCGCGTAGGCCTCGTACGCGTCCGGGGTACCGGAGCGCGCGCTGACCCAGAACGTACCGGTATCGTCGGCGTACGCCCGGCCCTCCGCGGGGCCGAAATCGAAGCCGGAGACGGAGTTGAAGGCGCTCACGAAGCCGGTGTCGGCGATCTCCGAATCATCGCCTGCGGCGCCCGTCCGCAGGTTCTCGTAAGAGGTCTCGGCGTAGAGGATCTCCACCGCGCCGACGCCGGGCGCCGTCAGCAGCGTGCCCAGCGCCAGAAGCCAGGCGCGGCGTGGCCGAACCGAACGGGTACGTTTGCTCATGTGTCCTCCCCAGGATCCCTCGGGCCGCGGGGTCACCCCTGGCGGCCGCTGCAACGAGGGCCATCATGGCTCACTGTAAAGAAACTTCCATGGCCAATTCGGCACCGGAGACGTCCGCGGGCGGGCGCTCACTCCGGGCTCGGGCTGAGGAGGGCCGTGAGCTCGGCGCGGCTGCGCACGCCGAGCTTGGCGAAGACCGACTTGATCTGGTTGGCCACGGTGTTCTCGGAGCTGCCGCGCCGGGCAGCGATGGCGCGGTTGGTGGCGCCCTGCAGCAGCAGCAACGCCACGTCGCGCTCGGCGTCGGTGAGGGTCTGCAGCGGGCCCCCCGCCGCGCCACCGTAGCTGCCCACCAGCAGCGGCTGCTCCCCCACGTCCACGCGCGCGAGCCGGGCACGCACGCCCCCGGGCGCGAAGAACGCCACCAGCTCGCTGCGGGAGCCGAGCCCCAGCTTCGCGCGGATCCGCCCCAGGGCGTTGTTGACGGCGGATTCGGAGATCCCCAGGGTGTAGCCGACCTCCTTGGTGGGCCGCCCCAGCCCCACCAGGTCCGCCACCTGCAGCTCCCGCGGCGTCAGCCCCCGAGGATCTCCCAGGGGCGGATCGTTACGCACCGCCACCACGAAGCGGCGCCCGTCGGACTCGAACCGGTCCACCAGCGACCAGCGGCCCATCACCAGCCCTTCCCAGAGCGACAGCGCCTGGCCCGGGTCCTCCCGGCGCAGTCGACCCCGAGCCGTCTCGACCCGCTTCACCGCCTCCCGCAGATGCTCCAGGGTCGAGCCCCTGCGGGCGGGCCCCCGGGCATCACAGGCCCGCGCGCCGGGCGTGAAGATGGCCTCGGTCCGGTCCGCATCCGACGGCGCGGCGGCGAGCAGGTGACGCAGCCGCAGCCCCGCCCCCAGATGGGCCGCCGCCTGGGTCCACAGCCGCCGCTCCCGAGGGCTCATGAGGCGCGGCACGGCCAGGGGCGTATTCACGGCGACGATCCGGCCGACTCCCGTATAGGCGACCACGCCCAGAGTGTCCCGGTAGCGGCCTTCCGTCGCGGCCGCAAAGGCTTCCGCCGAGCCCGGCACGTTGGGGAACAGGACCTCGCTCAGGGTCGAGGCGGTGATGCCGCTGCGATACACCAGATCCAGACCCTCCGGCGGAGCCGTGGCGATGGAGCGCTTCACATACTCCACGTTGGCCTGGTCACCGACCACGGCGACCTCCTCCACCACCACGCCGGGCACTTCGTTGCAGACGATCTGACCGGTGACGCTGTCGCCGCCCTCGAGCAACGGCGCCGCGTGACGCAGCAGGCCCTCGAGCCATTCACGCCGGCTCGACGTCAGGTCATAAGCCGCCTCGACCAGGGAGATCCAGTCCGCCATCGGCTTCACTCCGAGCGGAACTCGCGGATCGGTCGCCACAGCCGCCAGATCAAGAGGGTCGCCACCACGGAGATCACGCCGCCCAGCACCATGGTGTTGCCGGCGCCGATGGCACCGGCCCAGGCGCCCACCCAGATGGTGCCCACGTTGTTGGCGGTCTGAGCCGCCAGGATCATGAGGGCGAAGGCCCGGCCGCGCATGTGGTCGGGGGTGGTGATCATGACCGTGGTCTGGCGTACCGCCACGGTCACCGCATCCGCCGCACCGAGCAGCGCGATCATGACCAGCCCCATCCACAAGCTCCCGGCCGTGCCGAAGCCGAACAGCACGAAGCCGTAGGCCAGCGACGCGTACAACACCAGCATGCCCTTGGCCCGGTACCCCACCAGGAACAGCGCGAGGAACGAGCCGGCGATGGCGCCGGCGGAGTTGGCGGCGCCCAGCAGACCGGTGGCACTGGCGCCTCCGGCGAACAGCCCGAGGGCCAGCACCGGCAGGATCTCGCGGTAGAAGGAGGCCACGGTGATGCCGGTGTCGAGGAGAAACAGTCCCGGCAGGATGGGGTGCTTCGACACGTAGCGCAGCCCCTCCCAGGTCTGGTGCAGCGTGGAACGGGGAGCGTCCTCGTGGTGTCCGACGGCGCGGCCCGGGGCGCCGATCAGCACGGGGACGAGCGTCGCCAGCAGAGCGATTCCCGCCGCGGTGAAGAACGCCGCCCCGAGCCCCAGGGCCGCCGCCACCAGGGCGAACAGCAACGGCCCGGCGATGGCCGCCGCGTTCTGTGAGGCGGTGTCGGTGGACACCGCCAGCATCAGATCCTTGGCGGGCACGACGATGGGCACCATGGCGGAGCGGGCCGGGCTGGCGAGCATCTGCGACGCGGAGGTCAGCGCGATGGCGACGAACACCATCCACGGGGTCAGCAGCGCGCCGGCGTCCAGCAGGCCCAGCGCCAGCATCACCAGGCAACTCGTGCCGTTCGCCAGGGCCATGAGCCGCTTGCGGTCGATGCGGTCCGCCAGGGTGCCGCCCCACAGCAGCGCCGGAACCTGCATGACGAGCTGCACCACGCCGATGAAGCCCACCAGCACGGCGGAGCCGGTCTCATCCAGCAGCCACTGGGCGGTGCCCAGGATGCGCAGCCACATGACGATGGTGGCAGTCATCATGGCCGCCCACAGGTACCGGTAATCCCGGTACAGGAACGCGCCCCACGGCCGGGACCGGCCGCTGACGCGGGGCCCGGCGGTGTCGTCCCCCGACGCGGTCAACGGAGCCGGCTCACAGGGCCAGCACCGTCCTCACCAGCAGCACCAGCAGCACCGCGCTGCCGAGCACGAACACCAGGAAGCGCAGCGGGATGACGTTGGCGGTAGCCTGAATCAGCGAGTGCACCACCCGCAGGGCGACATAACCCCAGGCGAGCCCCACGCTCACCGGATCCGCCACGCCGGCGAGCTGAGCCGCCAGGGCCACGGCGTAGAAGATGGTGGGCTGCTCGTGCAGGTGATTGTAGTTGTCCGCCACCCGCTCCACCTCGGGCGGCAGCGACAGCTTGGCGCCGGTGCGCGACAGCTCGGCCACGTCGACCCGGGCTGCGCGCATGGCGGGAATGCGGGTGGCGTACATCCACACCCACATGACGAAGGTCCAGGCCACCAGGCCGAGGACCGGTGCGATCATGCCGGATTCCATGAAACTCCCCCTGAACGGAATCGGCGGAGCTTCATCCATCCGGAGGCCGGTTTCAAGGGCGAGACGAGGCGCCGCCCGGAGCCTGGACTTTCGATCAGCTCGGCACCACCTCGCTCATACGCCGCTCGATCTCCTCCCTGGTCAACTGCTCGACCACGGCGCAGATGGTCCAGCGGTTGCCGCCGACATCGGTGACGTTCGCCGAGCGATAGCCGTAGAACTGATCGGCCGGCTCGCTCAGGGAGGTGGCGCCACTCTCCAGGGCCCGACGGTACGTGGCGTCCACCGCGGGACCGTCGTCGACGTAGTACGTCAGGCTCGCCGGCATGGGGCTCGTACCCGGCATGGGATCACCGAGCATGACCACGGAATCGCCGATCATCACCTCGGCGTGGGCGATGGTGCCGTCCGGGCCGTCGTACCTGTCCACGACCTTGCCGCCGAATGCGGACTCCATGAAGGCGATGACCTCCGCCGCATGGGGCACCATGGCGCCGGGAGTGATGGTGTGGTGACCTTCGGGACGGGGAAGCTTGGCCATGAGCGAAACTCCTGTTCCTGGTGAAGGTCGCCACATGAAAGACCCATCCGGGCGCGAAAGCAACCGGCGCCGGCGGTCACCGCCAGTCGTCGATCAGAAAGCACGTCCGCTCGCAGGCTCACCAGTCCTCGGCAGGCGTGGGCGGGCAGCCCCAATCGGCACGCAGCACTTTGCAGAGCTGGCGATAGGCGCCGGGGCCCACCCGCGCCTCGAGCAGCTCTTCCACTCGATGCAGGGAGCGCAGCGCGTCGTCGCGCATCTTGATGCCCCGGGGATCGTCGGAGTACCGCACCCGCTTCGCCCGACGGTCTTCCGGGTCCGGTTCCAGCCACACCAGCCCCTCCTGCTCGAGCTCGCCCAGCGCCAGGTGCACCGCCTGGCGGCTGATGCCCAGATTGGCGGCGATCTGGATCGGCCGCGCCACCCCGTCTGCGATGTTGATCATGATCATCGACTTGGTGCGGCTCATACGCGGCCAGCCGGCCGCTTCCAGATGATTCTGCAGACTCTCGTCGAACCAGTAGACGGCGTGCAGAAGATCCTTCAGCAGGAATTCTCGTTGTGGATCGGCCACGGGGCCCTCGGCTGACAAGGAATCAGGCAATGTAACGGGACGGAGCGGGCTGCGTCGACCCCGCTATTCGGCAAAGCCCTTGCGCTCCAGCCAGTCCTGCACCACCGCCACCGCCTCGTGCACCTTCTCGCGGCTCACGGTGTAGTAGTGGTCCGCACCGACGACCTGGTGGAGCTCCTTGTCGTCGTGCGCCACGGCATCGAACAACCGCTGGGCGTGACTGGGTGTGCAGGCCAGATCGGCGGTGTTGTTCACCACCAGCACCGGGCAGCTGATCCGCGACGCGTTGCCTACACCGTCCGCCCGGGTGTCGTCGTAGCTCCACTGGGACAGCCACGACCGCAGCGTGGTGAACCGCGCCAGCCCCACCGGCCCATCGTTCACCGTCTTCGGATCACCCAGATAACAGGTCCCCGGCGGCCGATCGGACGGATCCTGGGTCGGGTCGAGCCAGCGCACGTCGGCCATGGTGCCGTAGACGATGAACGGCCGCTCCGGCACGCCGTCCGGGTCGGCACGCAACATCGCCAGGGTTTCCTTCACCCAGCGGGTGATGCGCCGGTTGCGTTCGAGCTGCGCGGCGCGGAAGCGGCGCACGAACTCGTCGCTGTATGGGGGCTGATTGGGGTTCGCGGGATCGTAGAGGTTGAGCTCCGGTTCGCGGTCGAAAGGCCGGGACTCGTCCGTGATGGACGGATCCAGCCATTCCGTGGAGGTCACCGCCCGGCTCACGTGCGCGGCCAGCAGCATGATGCCGTCCGCCGGCTCGAGGCCCGCCTCCACCAGGTTCAATGGGTCCCCGGCGGGGGTATGGGTGATGGTGGGGTGCTCCGCCTGATCCTGATAGAACAGGCTCAGGCTGCCGCCGCCGGACCAACCTCCCAGGACGACCTTCTCGTAACCGAAGCGTTCCCGCAGATCGCGGATGCAGGCGCCGAGGTCGAGCACGCACTTCTCCATGATCAGTGCGGAGTCGTTGCCCCGGTAACGCGGGTTGCAGTAGATGACGTGGGTGCCGGCGCGAGCGAGCGCGTTGACCATGGGCAGAAACGCGCCGCCGCCGATGGGGTGGGAGAACACCACCACCGTCCTGGCGGACGGAGACGCTTCGGGCCGGATGCGCATGCATTCCACGAACACCGCGCCCGTGGAACCCCCGTAGGTGTCCTTCATGGGATCCGGATCCGTGTGCACCACGCCGTAGGGCTCACGCACGATCTTCATTCCGTCCTCCTCACTCGCAGCGGGACGCGCAGACGCCTGCGGTCGGCAAATTGTCCTGATCTTGACACGTTAATGTCAAGAACTAGACAATCTACTCGACCCACGGAGATCAGGACGCCCTCATGTCAGACGCAGCAAACGCTTCCGCCGCCGATCTGCTGACGCGGGTGCGGGCCCTCGCGCCCTCCATCGCCGAGCACGCCGACGAGGCGGAGCGCCAGCGCAAGCCGGTGGACGCCATCATCCACGCGCTGGAGGAAACGGGCGTGTTCAGAGCCTACGTGCCGCGGCGTTTCGGCGGCTACGAGATCGACACGGACACGTACATCGACATCGGCCTGGCGATCAGCGAAGCCTGCACCTCCAGCGGCTGGGTCACCACTTTCTACATGGAGCACAACTGGATGCTGGCGCAGTTTCCGCCGGAAACCCAGCAGGCCATCTTCGGCGCCCAGCCCTACATCCTGGCGCCCGCCAGCATCAGCCCCAACGGCCGCGCGGAGGCGGTGGCGGACGGCTACCGCATCTCCGGGCGCTGGGCCTGGGGGACCGGCGTGATGCACGCCGACTGGGTGATCCTGAACGGCCTGGTCACGGACAGCGAACGGCCGGACCCGCGCCTGTTCATCGTCCCGCGGGAGAGCATCGAGGTGGCGGACACCTGGTACTGCGACGGCATGGAGGGCACCGGCAGCAACGACATGATCGCGGAGAATCTGTTCGTGCCCGCCGCCTACAGTGAGTCCCTGGCGGGCATGGCCCTGGGGCGCGGCTCCGGGGCGCTGTGGCACGAGTCCCCCTGCTACCGCCATCCCATGCTGCCCCTTCTGACCATCGCCGCGGCCACTCCGGCCCTGGGGGCCGCACGGCGGGCGCTGGCGCTGTTCAAGGAACGTCTCGGCGCCCGGGCGCTGTACGGAACCACCAGTCCCCAGGCCCAGCGTCAGGCAGCGCAGATCCGGCTGGGCGACGTGGCGGCGCAGATCGACGCGGCGGAGACCATCCTGCGCCAGGTGGGCCGGGACCTCACCGTCTGGGGGCACCGGGAGGACGTCTGCCCCGCCGAGGAGCGGGCACGACTGCGGCTGCTGGTCGCCCAGGTGGTGCGCACCTGCCGGGACGCCGTCACCCGGATCATGGAGGCGAGCGGCGCCAGCGCCCATCTGAAGCCTCATCCCATGCAGCGCATCCAACGCGACGTGAATACCCTGTCGTGTCACACCGTGTTCGATCTGGAGATCGGCGCCGAGAACTACGGCCGGCTGCTCCTCGGCATGGATCCCGCAACCCCCGTTTAGGAACCCGCATGACCCGAGTGCTGTACATCGAAGCGAGCCCGCGGCGCGAAGCATCGTTCTCCTCCCGCGTGGGTCACGCATTCGTGGCCGCCTACCGCGAAGCGTACCCGGACCACGAGGTGGAGCACCTGCCGCTGTTCGATGTCGCCCTGCCCGCGTTCGGCGGCGAGGGCGCCAACCAGAAGATGGCGCAGATCGCGGACATGGTGCGGGGTGGCAGCGGCATCGAGGCCGCCGGCGAATGGGCCGGGGTGGTGGCGGAAATCGAGCGGCTGAAGGCCGCGGACAAGATCGTGATCTCGAGCCCCATGTGGAACTTTTCCATCCCCTACCGCCTCAAGCACTACATCGACCTGGTGTGCCAGCCCGGGCTCACCTTCTACGTGAACCGTCAGGGAGAGTACGTGGGCATGCTCGAGAACCGGCCGCTGCAGCTGGTTCTGGCCAGCGGCAGTCCCTACGCGCCGCGGTTTCCGCGACCCGATGACGGCACCAAGACCGATTTCCAGCGCTGGTACCTGGAGCACATCGCTCGCCTCATCGGCCTCGACGACATCCGGGTGATCAAGATCGAGCCCACCGGCATGCTGGACCCCGGCCAGCTCGACGACCTGCTGGCGCGCAAGTGTGCCGAAGCGCATCAGGCGGCCGCGGAATTCTGATTCATGAACGAAGCCGACAGTGACGCCAACGGCAGCCCTACCAGCGCGGAGCAGCACCCCGCTCATTCCCGCTTCTCGGTGACACGACTGCTCACGGCGGCCGTGGCGGCCAGGCCCCACGGAGTCGCCGTGCGCCAGGACGACCGGACCACCACCTGGAGCGCCCTGGCGGACCAGGTGGCCCGGCTGGCGGGCGCGCTGCACGCCCTCGGGCTCGCCCCCGGCGAGCGGGTGGGGGTGCTCAGCGCCAACAGCGACGCGTTCTTCGCCCTGCTCGCCGCGGTGCCCTGGGCGGGTGGCGTGCTGGTGCCGCTCAACACGCGGCTGGCCCGGCCCGAGCTGCTGGCGTGCCTGGAGGATTCCGGCAGCCGCTTTCTGCTGGCCGACGATGCCCATCTGCAGGTGGCGCGGGAACTCGCCAGCCAAGCGTCGTGCGTCGAGCGGCTACTGCGCCTGGGTGCGGCCGAGCAAGCCGAGGACGCAGCGGACTCTCTGGTTGCCGCGGCCCGGCAGGCGCCGCCGCTGCCGGACCAGGGGCGCGGCGACGAGGACGCCGCGGTGCTCTGCTACACCGGGGGTACCACCGGGCGCCCGAAGGGCGTGGTGCTCACCCATCGCAGCATCGTCACCTCCTGTCTGCAGTGGCAGACCGTGGCGCGCCTGTCCGGCAGCGACTGCCTGCTGCTCGTCGCCCCCATGTTTCACCTGGCTGGCCTCGCCAACAGCTACGGCGCCATGCTGGTGGGCGGCACCGCGGAGACTCTGGACCACTTCGATCCGCAGCGGGTGCTCGAGATCATCGAGACCCGCCAGGTCTCCTACGCGGTGCTGGTGCCGGCCATGATCCGCGCCCTGGTGCGGCATCCGGACATCACCCGCCGCGACGTCTCGCGCCTGGCGCGCATCACCTACGGGGGCTCTCCCATCTCGGAGAGCGAGCTCCGCGAGGCGCTGACCCACCTGCCGGACACGGCCTTCGTGCAGATCTACGGCCAGACCGAGGCCGGCATCACGGCCGCGCTCATGCCCGAGGATCACATCGTCGGCGCGAAGCGGCTGCGCTCGGCGGGGCGGCCCTTGGCGGGGGTGGAGGTGCGCATCCTCGGTGCCGACGGCGTTCCCTCGCCGCCGGGAGCCTGGGGCGAGATCTGCACGCGCTCCCCCGGCCTGGCCCAGGGCTACTGGAACCGCCCGGCGGAAGACGCCGAGACGTTCCGTGACGGCTGGCTGCACACCGGCGACATCGGCTACCTGGACGACGAGGGCTTCCTCTACGTGGTGGACCGCGCCAAGGACACGATCATCAGCGGCGGCGAGAACGTCTATTCGGTGGAGGTGGAGCAGGTGCTGGACGCCCACCCCGCGATAGCGGAGAGCGCGGTGGTGGCCGTGCCGTCCGAGCGCTGGGGTGAAGCCGTGCACGCCGTGGTACGGTTGAACGAGGGCGCCGCGGCCCGCGCCGAGGCGCTCATCGCCCACTGCCGGGAGCATTTGGCGGGATACAAGTGCCCGCGCGGCGTGACCTTTCGCCGCGCGCCGCTGCCGCGCAACCCCATCGGCAAGATTCTGAAGCGCGAGCTGCGCAGAACCCTGAGGGAGGACGATCCATGTTGAAAGCGAACGGCATTCATCACCTGGCCATCGCCACGGCCGACATCAAGCAGCAGATCGAGTACTTCTCCGACGTGCTGGGCATGGAGCTGGTCGCCCTTTACTGGATGCACGGCGTCGACGGCGCCTGGCACGGCTTCATGAAGGCCAACGACCACTGCTACATCGCCTTCGTGCAGATGGATGCGATCAAGTCCATTCCCATCGAGTTCGGCAAGACCCACGCCGGCTCCGGAGCATTGCCGTCGGCCCCGGGGACCATGCAGCACCTGGCGTTCAACGTGGACACGGTGGAGGAGCTGCTGAACATGCGCGACCGCATCCGCTCACGGGGGGTCAACGTGCTCGGCCCCATCGATCACGGCATGTGCCAGTCGCTGTACTTCGCCGGGCCGGAGGGGCTGACCCTGGAAATCGCCACGTCCGAATCGGCCATCGACCCGCGGGCGTGGATCGATCCCGAGGTGGTGGAGCTCGCCGGCATAACCGCCGAGGAGCTCGAGCGCTTCCGCCGGCCGGCGCCCTACGCCGGCGAGGACGGCGCGGTGCCGCAGCCGCCCGTCGACCCCGCCAAGCCGCATATGCGCTACCCGCCCAAGGTCTACGAAAGAATCATGGCCATGAGCGACGAGGAGATCACCCGGCAGTCCAGCATGCCCGAGCCGCCGGTGAAGGTGGACGGCTGAGACGGGCGCGAACGCGCCCGCCCCTCCGCCAACGCCGGACCCTTGAGCGTCAGAGCTCGTAGCGGGCCTGCACCGCCACGGTGCGACCGATGTCCAGCAGCTGAGTGGCGGTGGTGTGGTCCGGAATGGCGCCCGGCGGAGCCGACCCCGGCGTCTCGAAGCCCTGGCTGAACGTCTCCTCGTCCGTCAGGTTCTTGCCGAGCAGGGCGACGCTCCAGCCCCGGGCCTCGCTCGCCAGCTCCAGGCGCAGGTCGAGCTTGGCGTAGGCGTCCTGGTGCACCTCGTCGAACAGACTCGGGTGCACGAAGTAGTCGTCGCGGAAGCTCACCCCCAGATCGGCGGTGAGCAGCAGATCGGCCACCGGCCGCTGGTACTGCAGATCCAGCCGGCCGCTCCACTCCGGCGCGTTGGGCAGAGCGGTGCCGTCGAGATCTTCCACGCAGCCGGGTATCACGTGGTCGGGCGCGATGCAGGCGCCGTTCGCGTACTTCTCGTACTCGGCATCGAGATAGGCCAGCGATGCATTCAGCTGCCACTCGTCGTTCAGGGTCAGCGAGGACTCGATCTCCACGCCTCGGGTGTCCGCTTCCGCGGCGTTGGCGAAATCGAACGCCACGCCGTTGAACGACGCGGTCTGCAGATCCTCGTAGGTGGTCGTGAACGCGGCGATGCCGACAAAGCCGCGGCCGCCGAGCACGTCGAGCTTGGCGCCGACCTCGTAGGAGGTGGAGCTCTCCGGCCCGAACTCGAAGTTCTCCGCGAGCACGCTGGCGGACGCGCCGGCGAAGCCGCCGCCCTTGGACCCCTCCGCGTAGCTCAGGTACAGCATGGTGCGGTCGTTCACCTGCCACTGGAGCTTGGCGGAAGCATCCACCTCGTCCTCGGAGAGGCTTCCGGAGAGGGGCGTTTCGAGCTGGCTGGGCGGCGCGAGGCCGTCGTTGTAGCGCAGCAGATCCGCGTCCTTGTCCTCGTCGGTGTAGCGCAGGCTCGCGATCAGGCTGACGTCCGCGGTGAGCCGATAGTCGAGCTGGCCGTAGAGGGAGTAGAGCTCGGACGCCTCCTCGTAGTTCCGGTTCGTGATGCCGGTGAACGGCCCGAGATTCCACATGGTCTGGCGGAAGATGTCGATGTCGCGGTCGAGGTAGAACACCCCCACCGCATAGCTGAGCCGTTGATCCGCGGGAGACAGCAGGCGGAACTCCTGGGAGAACTGCTGCAGGTCGTCGAAGAACGAGGCGCCGAGCACGTTCGCCGCCGTGAAGTCGGCGTCGACGAAGTTCTCGCTGTCGAGATCCACGTATCCGGTGATGGAAGTGAGCACGTGACGGCCGATGTCGGCGTCTACGGTGATGGAGGCGTTCACCGTCTGCTGCTCGTCGTACTCGGGGAAGTCGGCGGCCCGGCTGCCGCTGTAACTGCCGCCGAGCGGGATGGTCACGAAAGGATGCCCCTCCAGGTCGGTCTCGGCGTACTCCAGCCGGACCACCGCCGTGACCGCATCGCTGACGTCCGCCACGCCGGTGCCGCGCAGCAGCAGGCGATCCCCGGCAGGATCGTCCCGGCCGGTGACGGCGTTCTTCACGTACCCGCCCACGTCCTCGTACTTGGCCACCAGCCGCGCCAGGAAACGCTCCGACAGCGGCCCCGAGAGGATGGCGGTGGTGGCGTAGCTGTCGGTCTCGAACTCGTACTCGCCCTCCACGCTGATCTCCGTTTCCCGGGTGGGGCGCCGGGTGACCACGCTGATGGCGCCTGCAGAGGTGTTCTTGCCCACCAAGGCCCCCTGAGGTCCGCGCAGCACCTCCACCCGCTCCACGTCGAGGAACGGCTCCTGGAACTGCCGGGCACGGCCGGCGTAGATGCCGTCCACGAACAGGGTGACCGACTGCTCGAGCGCGAGGCTGCCCGACTCGGTGCCGATGCCGCGGATGTAGATCTGATTGTTGCCCGGCGAGTCGGCGATGATGAGGCTCGGAACGTGCTCCTCGAGCTCCTCGAAGGTGGCGATGCTCAAGCGCTCGATCTTCTCGCCGCCCACCACGTTGATCGAGATGGGCACGTCCGCGAGGCTCTGCTCGCGCTTCTGCGCCGTGACCACGATCTCCTCCAGGACGGCTCGCTCCGCCGCCAGAGCGGACGCCGCCGGAGGCAACGATAGACACGCCAGCGATAGCGCCCAGCGAAGACCGGGACGCTGGCAAGGCAATTCGTTCGAGCTCATGTTCATCTCCCCATGTGGCTGGCTGGCAAAGCCGGCGGCTGCCTCGGCAACCCGGTTGGATTGTGAAGATCTTGACAAGATAATGTCAAGCTCTCAACAATCTCCCACATTGGGAAGGTTCAAGATTCAGGAGCGCGCCTGGTCCCCGCCGACCTGGTCGCTGCCCTCCGATGCGCCGCCGACCTGCGCCCGAATCCCGGACAGCAGCTCGGCGGAGCCGAACTGCGCCGCGGCGGCGTCGAGCTTGCCCAGCGCGAACTGGGGCGGCACCACCTCCGGGCCCTGACCGGGCGGTAAGGGCGGCGTGTAGTAGCCGAGGGCGTAGCTGCCCATGGAATAGCCGATCAGAGCCTGCAGTTCGGGATCGAGGGTCCTGGCGATCTCGGGCGGGCAGGAGAGGTACTGGTTCTCTTCCTGCCGGAGCCAGCCCAGGGTGTAGGTGATGTTGATGCCGATGCGGTCGCCATCCGACACGTTGGCGCCGCCGCCGTGGAAGACGCTGCCGGAATAGACGAGCACGGAGCCGGCGCGCATGTCCGCATAACCGATCTCCTCCTCCGCGGGCTGATGATCGTCCGGCCAGTCGAGGCTGCCCGGACACACCTGCGTCGCACCGTTCTCACGGGTGAAATCGGTGATCGCCCAGATGGTGTTGAACTGCGGCTCGATCCCTTTGAGATAGGTGCCCCACGCCCAGCGGTCGCGGTGAATTGCCTGCTTCTTCTGGCCGGGCGTGATTCGGATCACCTGGGTCAGATGCAACTGGATACGCTCGCAGAACGGCGTCAGATAGGCGTTCGCCGCCGCAACGATGGATTCGTTCATGACCAGTTTCCGGCAAGCCGGTGAGCGTGCGACCAGCGCGCCGGTGCGGGTGGTCCGGTTGCCCGTGAAGTCGTCGCGGCCGAACTCGGTGGCTTGCACGTACGGTGTGATCTCGCGGCGCACCTGTTCCACCTGTGTCGGTGTCAGCACGTCCTCGACGATCAGCGCACCGTCGCGCTGCAGAATCGCGAGGATTTCGTCGCTCGAGGCGGTCGCAGACAGGGTTTCGAGTTCAGGCATGGTGATCTCCCGGCGGTCCGCTGCATCATCGCCCAAATACCTGCTCATCATCCACCCGTGACCGGGCCACATTGACGAACGCCTACGTTTACCTTGACCCCCTACCCTCACCGCCTAGACTGAACGTCCGCCAACGGGAGGGGTCGGGTCATGAAGGTGGCCGAGCGTAGATTCCTTTTCGTCTTTCTGGCAGCGGCGGCCGCCAGCGTCGGCATCCCCAGCCAGGCCGAAGATCTGGCCGACTTCATCACCGGTCTCTACGGCGGCAACGGGATCATCCTGCCGGCGGCGCCGGGCATCCCCGCCGCCATCGCCGACGCCCATCGACCCCACTTCACCGGCGAATCCCAGATCCAGCAGCTCAACGCCCTGAGCAACGGGCTGCTGTCGGGAATCGGTGTGTACGCTCTGAGCTCCACCGTCACCGGCATCTCCTTCGACCTTTCCCAGGGCGTGCCCATCGCCCTGGAGGACAGTCTGGGCCCACTGCTCGCCGAACGCGCCACCACCGTGGGCCGCGGCCGGATGACCTTCGGCTTCGGCTACTCGAATCAGGATTTCGACGAACTGGACGGGGAGGACCTGAGCAGCCTCAGCGTCATTCTGATGCACCAGGACTGCTGCCAGGTGGGTCCGCCGCCCATACCGCCACCGGACGGCCAGCTCACCGGATTCGAGGAGGACGTGATTCAGCTCGACATCGACCTGGACATCGAGCAGGAAGTCTTCGCCTTCTTCGGCAACTACGGGCTGAGCGACCGCTGGGACATCGGCGTGGTGGTACCGGTGGTGAGCGTGGAAGCCCGGGCGTCGTCGGTGGCGGAAGTGGTGCTGGTGAATCCCACCACCGGGTCCCTCATCGGCGGCAATCCGGTGCATTCCTTCGCCGAGGACGATCAGGCGCGTTTCTCCCGCACCGGCGGCGAGGAAACGGGCCTGGGGGACGTGATTCTGCGCAGCAAGTATCAGCTCATGAGCGGCGACACCGGCCCGTTCGACTTCTCCATGCTCGGGCAGGTGACCTTCGCAACGGGCGACGAGGACGACCTGCTGGGCACCGGCGAGAACCGCTACCGGGCCATGCTCATCGCCTCCAGGACCCTCGGCCGCATCACCCCACACGTCAACGTCGCCTACGAGGTGGCCGACAGCAACGCCGACCTGGAGAACCTCACCTACGCCGTGGGCTTCGATACCCGGGTCAACAGTCAGCTCACCTTCGCCGTCGACGTGCTCGGCCGTCACAACCCCCACGTGGAAGAGATCGGCAACGACGTGGTGGACGCGGCTTTCGCCGTCAAGTTCAATCCCTTCAACCGTTACAACGCGCCGCTGCATGCCTTCGTCAGCGTGCCGCTGAACGACGACGGCCTGCGCTCCGATGCCATCTGGGGCGTCGGCTTCGACGTCATCCTCAACTGAGCTGCGCCGGCGCCAACGCCACGATGTCCGCGAAGTCCTCCAGCGACCAGGTCTCCACGTCGTGCTCGCTGGCGTGCCCATCCTCGAGCTCGAGGATGATGTCGTCGCGCCGGTCTTCCCTGTCCTGATACATGGCATGCTCCGTTCCGGTGGCTTTCACGGCACCCGGAGCAGCAGCCGTGCCAACCCGGAACAAAGTCGCCAACGAGCACCCAAGTAATTGTTGCTGCGAGGTTTTTCCGCGGATGCCGGCAGCAGCCCGGACACATCCGCCGGGCCGGGTGTCGGCGCACCGCCAACGCTCGCGCCGCAATCTGTTGGACCCGGCCCGGCGGGGTCAGGCTTCCGACACCGACAGGCTGCCGGCGATCTGCCGGCGCACGAGCTGGTGGTACATGCCGCCGCGCTCGAAGAGATCTGCGTGGGCACCCTCTTCCACCAGAGTGCCGTCATAGAGGACCAGGATCTTGTCGGCGTTCATGATGGTGCTGAGCCGATGGGCGATGACCACCGCCGTGCGTCCCTCCAGCATGCCTTGGAGGTTGTGCAGGATGTTGCTCTCCGTCTGGCTGTCCAGGGCCGAGGTGGCCTCGTCGAGGATCAGCACCCGGGGGTCGCGATACAAGGCGCGGGCGATGCACAACCGCTGAACCTGCCCGCCCGAGAGCCCCATGCCCCGCTCGCCGACGAGCTGGTCGTAGCCCAGCGGCAGCGCGCTGACGAAGGCGTGGGCGTCTGCCAGGCGCGCCGCCTCCACCACCCGTTTGCGGTCGGGATTCTCATCGCCCGCGGCGATGTTCTCGGTGATGGTGCCCGAGAACAGCAGGTTGTTCTGCATCACGTAACCGAGCTGGGAACGGTAGACCTCGCGGTCCACCTGACCCAGGTCGTAGCCGTCCACCAGGATGCGGCCCTCGTTGGGGGCGTAGAAGCCGGCGATGAGCTTGGCCAGGGTGGATTTGCCCGAACCGCTCTGCCCCACCACGGCCACGAGCTGCCCCGCCTGAACGTCGAAGCTGACGCCTTCGAGCACGTAAGGCTTCTCCGGTCCGCCGTAGCGGAAGTACACGTTCTCGAAACGGATGTCGCCGTTCACGCTGGGCAGGACGATGCGCGAGGCGGCGTCCTCCGGCTTCTGCTCCGGCTCCACGTCCAGCACGTCACCCAGCCGCTCCATGGCCACGCCGGTCTCGTGCAGCTCGTCCCACAGGGAGATGACGCCCATGAGCGGCGTCATCACGCTGCCCATCAGCATGTTGAAGGCGATGAGCTGGCCGATGGACAGCTCGTCGGCGAGCACCATGGTGGTGCCCACCCAGAGGATGGTGATGGTCACCACGGCACTCAGAATCTGGCTCACGAAACCCACCTTGATATCGAAACGCTGAGCCCGGAACTGCACGTCGAGGGCGGCGGCGTAGCGCCGTTCCCAGCGCATGCGCATGGCGCGCTCGTTGCCCATGGCCTTCACCGTCTCGGCACCGCTCAAGGTCTCCATGAGCACGGACTCGGCGTCGGTGGATTTCTCGAAGCTCTCCCGCGCGTACTGCTTGATCCGGGGCGTGATCGCCAGGGTGAGCAGCGCGAGCGGAATCATCAGCACGATCAGAAGCGCCGTCAGGGTCACGTTGTAGAGGAACATGACCGTGAAGAAGACGAAGATCATCAGGAAGTTCAACACGGTGCTGATGGTGGACTCGGTGAGGAAGTTGCGAACCGTCATGTTCTCCTGGAAGCGCGCGAAGATGTCGCCCGTGCGCCGGCTCGTGAAGAACGCCAGCGGCAGCGACAGGGTGTGCTTGAAGAACTGGGAGATCATGGCGAAGTCGAGATTGCGGGTGACGAAGGTGGTCAGATAACCCCGCATCAGCCCGGTAAGCCGCGCGAACAGATGGGCGATGACGAGCCCCACCATGAGCACGTGGAGCAGCTCCACGTTGGCATGCACCACCACCCGGTCGAGGATGTTCTGCACGATCACCGGCGGCACCACGGCCAGTAGCTCGATGACCAGCGTGGCCAGCAGGATGAACCCGATGACGTTCTTGAAGGGCGCCAGGTAACGGGCGAACCGTGCCCAGGGAGAGGCGCTCGCCACCCCGGGGGCCAGCTCGGCGGAGGGCACGAACAACAGGCACGTACCCGTCCAGCCCTTCTCGAAGTCCGCCACCGTCATCCGCGAGAAGCCGCGGGCCGGGTCCGCCACCCAGACGTGGCGCTTCGACACCCCGTACACCACCACGTAGTGGTAGCCCTCCCAGTGGGCGATGAACGGCAGATCGAAGCCCTTGAGGGACTCGAAGGTGCACTTCACGCCGCGCGTGGTGAAACCGAGGGATTCGCCCACCCGCGCCAGACTGTCGAGGGTGGCGCCTTCCGTGGTGACGTTGGCCATCTCCCGCAGCTTGCCCAGGGTCAGCGGGATGTCGTAGTACCGGCAGATCATGGCGAGACACGCGGCCCCGCAGTCGCTCTCTTCCGCCTGCTCCACCAGGGGAAAGCGCCGCAGCACCTTTTCCCCCGCCTTGGGCTTGCTCACCAGATCCAGCAGGTGCTTGCGGCCGCGCCGCTCGGCGAGCTGCCGCTGCCGTTCCAGCTCCCGCTCCGTGGTGGCGACGCGCTGCTCGAGAAACCCCCGTACCTGGGGATTCAGCTCCAACACCCGGCGCAGGGTGTCCTCCGGCACCACCAGCAGCACGGCGTTGGTCTCGGCGGTGACGGTGGCGGGCTGCTCCACTCGCTTCAGGGCGCTCTGCTCGCCGAACACGTCTCCCCGGCCGATGGTGCCCAGGGCGAACTCGTTGCCTTCCTCCTCACGCACCACGTTCAGGGAGCCCTGGCGTACGAAGTACAGCCGCTTGTCGTCCGTGGCGCCCTGCTGAAGCACCACGCTCCCCGCGCTCACCCGCTTCACCCCGACGCTGCGCACCAGGGCTTCCACGTCCGCCTTGTCGGCCTTGCCCTTCAGATCGAACAGCCGGCTCACCACCCCGCCGGCGGCCCGGATCGCCACGTAGCTGGTGACGAAGGCCGCCGCGTCCCGGTCCGCGGCCAACAGCGGCGCCAGCGCCTCGTGGGAGACGAACAGCAGCTCGGCGCTGGACGAGGCGCGCACGGACGACTCGTGGCGGAACGTGCGCAAGGCGCCCAGCTCGGCTACCACGTCGCCGGCCTTGCGCACGCCCATGCTGATCTCTTTGCCGTCGTCGTTGGTGAAGATCCGCACGGTGCCCTTGCGCAGGACGTAGACGCCGGTGCCTTCGTCCCCGGCGTCGAAGACGTTGTCACCGAACTCGTAACGCTCGACCTTCACCTGCTCCGCCAGTGACTCGAGGTGCTCGCTACGGAAGTTGGAGCACAGCTCCACACCCGCGAGGAAGTCGGCGATGGATCGCGTGTCCTGGCTCATGTCGCCCCCCGTGCTCGTGGTTCTCATCCGGTCACGTTCCTGAGCGGGTCCAGCGCCAGGTCGACGATGCGGCGCTCGCGCACCACGATCTCCACCTTGGCGCCCATGCCGTAGTGCAGCGGCACCACTTCACCGTTGACCCGGAAGTGATCCCGGGCCAGTCCCACCCGGCCGCCGTAGACGGTCTGCTTCGTGGCGGGATTCACGTGGCTCGCCGGCGCGATGTACTCCAACTCGCCGTCCAGGAAGCCGTAGCGCTGATAGGAGAAGGCGTTGACCTTCACCTTCACCGGCGCCCCCGGTGTGAGGAAGGCGCGATCGCGCTCACTGATCTCGATCTCCAGCACCTTGCGCACCCCCTTCGGCGCGATGGAGACCACCGGCTCCTTGTCGTCCACCTGGGTGCCGACCTGGGCCTGGGTGACCCAGGTGACCACGCCGTCCACCGGCGCGCGGATCAAGAGGTAGTTGTCGTCGTCGATGTCCTTGTAACTGACCTGGGAAGCCGCCTGCGCCTTCGCGCGGGCCAGGCGCAGGTCGGTTTCCACCTGCTCCTCCTGACTGGCGAGCTGCAGCACGGTGGCCTGGTACTTTGCCTCCAGCCCCAAAAGCTCCTGGGACTTCTTCTCGATCTCGGCCCGTTTCTTGGCGGTCTCCTCGCCCAGCTTCACCTCGAACTCGCCCAGCTCCACCTCCGCCAGGCGCAGGTCGATCTCCTTGTCCCGAAGCTGCTTGCGCTTCTCCTCCACCTGCTGGCCGGACACTCCACCGCCGCCCGGGGACTCGAACAGGCGCACGTGCTGCTCGAGAACGCGCTTGGCGTGCGCCCACTCTTCCTGCGCCTTGGCCAGCTTCGCCCGCGCCTTCTCGAGATTCAGGGTCTGCTCCTCGGCCAACCTCGCCATGTCCTCCAACACCTTGCGTTCGTACTCGCGCTGCTCCGCGGCCAGAGTGCGGGCGATGGCCTCGAGCTCTTTCTCCATGGCACGGCGGGTGTCCGGAAAGCTGGCGTGCTTGATCTCGGCGGACGCCAGGTTCAGCTTCGCCTGGGTCGCCTGGCCGGCGAGCTCGATGGCGCTCGGCGAGTTCAGCCGCATCATCACGTCCCCGGCCGACACCGGCATGCCTTCCGCCACGTAGATGTCGGCGATGTGCCCCTTGATGGGCACGTGGACCTTGCTCTCCCGGGTCTCCGGCTTCACGGTGCCGGTGCCTTCGACGATCACGTCCACGCGACCGTAGAACGACCACGCCACCGCCGCCGCCAGCATGCCGAACAGCACCAGTATGGTGGCCCGCATGAGCCGGGAAGGTTCGTCGGTGAGGATCGCCATCCCCTCTGGACCGTAATCCTCGTCCACGGTGTTGAGCCGCCTGCTCGATCGGTGATACACGGGCGCCATGATCAATCCTCCACGTTGGGCAGCCGCTCGAGCTTCGCCTGGAGCAGCGCCGGCTCCAGCACCAGGCTCAGGTCCTCCAGCGCGCTGCGCTGCCGCTTGATCTCGTTCTCCACCGCCACCGTCAGCGCCTGCCACTGGGGCGGTGGCGACCGGCCGATGCTGCGCCAGGCGCGGGCACCGTCGCTGAGCTCCGCGTGCGCCCGGGAGAGCAGCTCCGCCTGGCGCAGGAACCGTTCCGACACGCCGTCTTCCACCCGCACCATGCTGGGCAGGCCGCCACCGTTCTTGAATCGCCCCCAGGCTTCCTCCGCGCTGCGGCGGCGGACTTCCAGCTCGTCCTCCAGGCGCGCCAGATACTGGCGATAGTCGGCCTCGGTGGCCTCGATGAAGAAGGCGTCTTCCTCCGGCACCAGATCCGCGCGGAAAGCCGCCACCCGGGCGTCGTAATCGGTGGCCTCGCGGCTCGCCTGCAGGGCGTCGAAACTGTCGCGAACCCGCTGGTAGCGTTCGATGGTGCGTTGGGCGCGGTCGCCGTGAGGACCCGGGACCAGCGGCTCGAGAGCGGCCACCGCGCCTCGCAGGTCGCCGGACTGCCAGGCGCTGCGCGACCGGCGGTACGCGGCCACCACCTCCTCGGGAAGCGCCACCGTGGTCAACCAGCGGTCCGCCTGCCCACGCACCAGCTCGGTGCGAAAGCGGACGGCGTCCACGGCCGCCGCGAAGCCCACCGGGTCCTTCGCTGCGCTCTCGCGCAGACGCCCGTAGGCCTCCACGTCGGCACGCAGCTCGTCGACGCCGGCGAGCTGAGGGTGTTCCGCCTGGAAGGCGGCGAGCAGCGGCTCGATCCGGGCCAGCTCGCCCCGCTCCAGGGCGTTCCCCACCGCGTTCGTCAGCGCGGCGATATCGGCGCCGTAGGTCGCCTGATCCCGGCGCAGGGCCCGCAGGCTGCTCACCAGACCGGAGCCGAGCTCCTCGAAACCCGGCTCCCAGATACTCGCCTGAGTCAGAAGCTGGCGGTTACGGAACCGGTTGGCGTCCCACTCGGCGACGAGGGATTCGATTACCCGCGTGTCCCCGAGGATGGACATGGGAGCGCCGCGGCCACCTCGCTGCTCCTCGTATTCGCGCAGGCGCACCGCCCAGTCGAGCAGGCCGAGCATCTCCCCGGCGCCGGCGACGGCCGGGTGCTCGCGCGTCGCCCGGGCCACTCGCTCGCGCGCGTCGTCGAAGCGGCCGTCCTCGAGCGAGCGCATCCAGCCGGGCAGCACGGCGCGAACCACCGCCTCGGTGCCCCAGCGGCCCACGTCCGCGTCGCCCGGATGGCGCTCCAGGTAGACCTGAGCCGCAGCGGCGCTGGCGGCATAGTCGCCGTCATCGAGGGCGGTCTTTATGGCGCGCCGCTCGGAGCCCGCCACGTAGACGCCGGTCAGCACCGCGGCCACCAGGACGAGACCCGCCACCGACCAGGCGACAGTGCGATAGGAGCGGCCGTTGCCGAGCTCGAGCGCGTCGAGCAGTTGCCGGGCCGGTCCTCGGGGTGCCGGCACCGGGCGGGCCGCCTCCGCCGCAGAAAGGGCGTCCCGCTCCGGCTCCTCGGCACAGAAGACGTCGAGAAATGACGTGGCGGAATCGACGAAGCGGGTATGGTCGACCTCCTCCGGCCGGGGACACCCGGGGCCTCCGGTGCCCGGCGCCGCCTCGCCGCCTGCCGTGGCGGCGGCCACGAACATCGTGGCGTCCTGCCCCTCCGTCACGTCGTACCGGTCGATGCTCACGCGGTAGGCGAAGCGGTCCCCGCCGAACGCCAGCACGTCGCCCTCCTCGAGCGGCCGCGCCTGCTCGTCGAGCCGCTCCCCGCCGACGAAGGTGCCGTTGGCGCTATCGAGATCCTCCACGAAGATGCCGTCGCCCTTCTCCAGGATCACCGCCTGGCGGCGCGAGATGCGCCGCACGTCGTCGGGGTAGCGGTCGAGGTACTGGGCAAACAGCTCGTCGCTGCGATTCACCAGGAACGGAAACCGCTCGATGACGATGGTTTCCAGTCCGCCGTCCGGCTGCACGGGCCGCAGCACCAGGCGGGTCGCCACCGTGTCGCCGACGGTCCGATCGCCGGTGTCGTCGGCCTGCACGTCCACCCGAAAGGTGTACTCGCCGCCGAGGCCGATCTCGTCGCCGGGATTGAGCACGGCCGCCTCCCGGCCCAGCGGCGTGCCGTTGAGCTGGGTGCCGTTCAAGCTGCCCAGGTCGGCGATGTAGGCCAGGCCCCTCTCCACGAAGATGCGCGCGTGGCGCCGGGACAACCGCGCCGCCGACCCGCTGGCGTCGCCGGCGAACGGCGGCTCGCGGCGGCCGATGGCGAACAGCGCGTCCTCGATGACGATGGGCTCCAGGTGGGGATGCGACACGGGCTCGAGAATCAGCTTCAACATGCCCTTCCTCGGTCAGTGACTTGCGGCCAGCCCCCGGTCCTCACGGGCGGACCAGCCTCCGCCCAACGCCATGTACAGAGTGACGGTGTCGGCCAGCACCTGCTGGTACGCCTGCAGCAGCGACTGCTGGCTGCTGAGCAACGAGCGCTCCGTCTCGAACAGCTCGAGCTGGGAAACCAGCCCCTCCTTCAGGCGCTCACGCTGGACGTCGCGCACCACCTGCAGCATCTCGATCTGCCGCTCCAGCCGCGCCATCTGCTCACGCCGGGAACGCAGGTTCAGCAGGGCGATTTCCACTTCCTCGTAAGCGGTGAGCACCTTCTCCCGATAGGCGGCGACCGCCTCCCGCACCGCCACCTCGTTGCTCTCCACCTGCACCCGGGTGTCGCGGTCGAACATGCCGGCCAACGAGGTCGCCAGGCCCCACGTCCAGCTCGCCGACACCAGCTTCGCCATGCCGAGGCCGGAGGTGAAATTCAGGTTGGGCAGCCGCGCCAGCCGCGCTTCGCCCAGCAGGTGGTGGGCCCGCAACACGGCGAATTCCGCCTGCAGCACGTCGGGCCGCCGCGCCAGCACGTCCCCCGGCAGCATCAGCGGCACCTCCAGGGGCTTCACCGTGCTGCGAAGGTGCGCCACCGGCACCTGGAACTCCCCGGCCGGCCGGCCGAGCAGGCGGGCGAGCTTCAGCTCGTCCTCGTCACGCTGGCGCTCGGACTCCAGCACCTGGGTGGAAAGGCTCTCAACCTCCGAGCGCTGATTGAGCAACTGGGTCTCGGCCACCAGGCCTTCCCGGTACTGGGCTTCGTAGATGGCGAGCAGCTCCTCGCTGTTGCGCAACGCTTCCCGCTGATGGTGGATCTGCTCGTCGAGCTGGCGGATGCGGAAGTAGCGGGTGGCTACGTCGGCGACCAGCTTCAGGTAGGTGGCGCGCCAGTCCATCTCCGAGGCCGCGTAGCTCGCGTGCTGCGCTGCCAGGCGCTCGCGCAGCTTGCCCCAGATGTCGATCTCCCAGCTCACGTCGAGGCCCAGGAGCTCGCGGCTGACCGTGGTGCCGCTGGTTTCGTCGGAACCGCTCACCTGGGCCCGGGGATTGGCGCCCACCTCCGGCAGCAGGCTGCGGCGCTCGTTCTTCAGGTCGATGCCCGCCTGCTCGAGGCGCAGCGCGGCCACCTCGAGCTCGGGATTGCCGTCCAGCGCCCGGGCGATGAGCTCGTCCAGATACGCGTCGCCGAACCCCTTCCACCATTCCGGACGGATCACTTCGGCGGGATCGAGCTCACGGCCCTCGAGCTGGGACCAGCCCTCCTTCGCAGGCAGCTCGGGGCGGTCGTATTCGGGGCCCCCGGCGGGGGTCATGCAGGCGGAAAGGCACAGGGAGGCCAGGATCAGGATGAGGCGCCGTGCCGGTCTCCCCGTGGACCGTGCTGGTGCTGGTGCAATCACTGCGCGACGTCCGTGCGGCAGCATGCGCTCTAGAATCACAGCATAGGACTGCGCCGGAGGGATGTGAAGGCGAGCCTTGCGAAATCTGAAATTCACCACGATGTGCACCCGCTGGAGATACCGGAGACAAGGAAAAGGCGGAGACCCGAAGGTCTCCGCCGTCCGCGAGGCGTGAGGCCCGCCTTACACCCGGACGTACTTGTCCCAGGTGCTGTACTCGGTCTGCACGCGGGTCCGCTTCCAGCCCTGGACGTAGTGCTTGGACAGGTAGCCGTCGTGGAACTTCTGGCCCTGGTAGCTCGAGTAGCGGAACTGGAAGCCGCTCCAGTTGCCGGTGGAGATGTAGGAGCTGCGCAGGTGCCACATGCCGCTGCCCTTCACCTCGGCCAGCGCGTTGCCGTCGAGTTCGTTGGAGACGCCGAGATCGATCAATGCCAGTGCGTTCATGGTTTCATCCTCCTTGGTGGTGGTTTGCTTGAGTGAGCCCCGATGCCCACGCGGACCGGTGATAGCGGGAACCGTGCCAACACCCGGAAGTTCGCGGCGAACGACTGTTAAGTGATTGATACCTCTGCGCCTTATGCTTCGCCGTATGACAATGCGTCAAACGGATCGAGCGCAGAACGTCGTGCCCCGGCCGACATCTCGAGGGCCGAACGTCGGGCGCCGCCCGACGTTCGAAGTCAGCGATCCCGCAACTCGTGGCGCCCGGCGGGCTCGCTTCTGATGGTGGCGTCCTCCGGCGGCTCCTCGGCCCGGGGCGCTTCCGGGTTGAATATGGTCTCCGCCTGGGTGTCCTCCCGGCACCCCGCCACGACCACGGTCACGTTGTCCCGGGCGGGGGCCGCCAGCGCGGCCTGGAGGAGCTCGCTGCAG
>JAWLGU010000063.1:0-4482 GCA_041690675.1 Pseudomonadales bacterium
AATCGGAATGGAGAGCAGCAGGTAGATCTTGCTCTTGATGGACATGTTCTCGAGGAATTTCATCGTTCGCCCCTTGCCGACCTCGCCGCCTTCCCCTACAGAGGATCTCGTCGCCGCTTTGCCACGAACCGCCCTCCGCCCGGGTACGAGATTGCACCCAGGCCTGCGCGGACATTCGGCGCGACGGACCGGCCTGACGCATGGCGCCCTCACGAGAAACCTTCGCGCGGTGATGTCAGGAAGGGTGTTCGATGCGGCGCCGACGGCGGAAACTACGACTCGTCTCCCTGACGTGTTGTAGGTATAGGCACAAACTCGAAATTTTCCAAGTCCAATGTTCGCCGGCCGTCCTCGAACCACCTCGTCGAGCCCGACCCGTGTCGCCGGTGCGACAGTTCGCGTCAATACTCGCGCTCGTCACAACCCATCAAAGACGCGCCCGTGAGGGATCAGCTCCTCGGCGCTCAGCCGTTCCGGCTCCAGGATCCGAAGGGTCCGGAAGGAGGTCTCCACCGTCTGGTCGGCTTGGAGCCTCGCCAGATAGCGGTTCAACGTTTGGCGGGACACGCCGACCAGCCGCGCCACCGTCGACTGCGACAGGGTGATCTCGAGGACCGGGCCCAGGTGACCATCCTCGCGCCACAGACGAGTGAGCAGCGCGAGCCTGGTTCGACAGTAGCGTTCTGGATTCAGGACCCGGCTCAGTGCGAACGTGCGCAAGATCAGTTGAAAGCGATCGATGGTGAGCTGGGCGAACAGCCGGAAATGGTTCGGGTCACGAGCCATCAGCGCCTCGAACGCTTTTGCCGGAAACAGCAGGATTCGAGCTGGTGTGGCAGTGGTCACGGTGACGACGTTCGGCCGGCTGGAGAGTAATCCCAGATCGCCGAACCAATGGCCCGGCCCGCCCACGTGGAACAGAAACTCACTGCCGTCCTCGAAAACCGCCTCCAGCAGCACCTGGCCATCGAGCACGGCCCACAGACCGCTCGATGGCTGACCTTGGCGACACACGCTTTGGTGTGCGCAGAACTCGCGGATTTCGGATTGGTCGACGAGCGATGTTTGCAGCTCGGCAGGCAGGCTGTTGAACCAGGTGCCACGGCGTAGAAGGTGAAGGACATGACACTTCAGAGCCGCGTGTATCACGCTGCAGCCCTTCATTCCGCCGGAGGTGTAGGCGCGCGGGCTCACCTCGCCAACACCAGATTGGCCTGCAACCGGAAACGCCACCCTTCCGGACCGTTCTCCCGGGGTTCCAGCCAGTATCCGGCACCCGCCTGCAGGCTCACCGGAAGCCCGCCGAGCTGAACCAGCTTCGACACGGCGAGATTCACCGGCACGCCCCATTCCTCGGCCTCCCAGTCGTAGGTGGTCTCCGATTGGGCCGAGACCGTCCAGGCGCTCGGCCAGGTGTAGGAAACGAAGGGCTGCGCAAACGTATTGCGAATGTCCTGCCGGTCGTCGTCCCCCGCGAACGACCAGACGTGATTCGCCAGGAGACCCACCGTCCACGGACCTCGGATCGACAAGGCCACGGCACCCGGCCCTGCCGCCCACTTCTCACTACCGATCTTGGAGTTGGTGGACGTCGGCAACACCAGCACCGGGCCGACGCCCCACGTCAATCCCTGGTCGTCCGGATTGGCCGGCGAGAAGAACAGGCTGGCGTTGACGTCGCCCAGGCCGAACTGGGACCCCGCCCCAGGGAACAGATCCTCCTGATCGACCAGCGGCACGATGGTCCGGGTGATCAGGTTCCACCGGTCATTGATCTGAAATGGAATGACCGGCTGCACATTCGTCGTGATCCTCGTGCCGTCGTCGACGGGGCCGACGTCGCGATCGATGTTCACCTGGATGGGCACCGTGATGAGATCGGCGATGGGATTGGTCAGCTCTTGAGCGAGATCGCCATCCTCGGTCGCGCGGCCGTGCGCGCTCCCGAGCATCATCAACGCGCCGAGCACAGAAGTTAACGTCGATGTCTTCATGGCAGCGGCTCACCTGTTGTGAAATGCTCCAGCTCTGGCGATTCGCCGTGCCGTTCGCCGCACGGCTTCGGCCCGGGGAGCGCTAGATCGGTTGGCGGTCTTCAATCGTTGCAAAGCAGCGCCACGACCTGCGCAGCCAAGTCGGCTTCTTCCGGGGTGGCCGCGTCGACCAGCCGTTGTTTGGCGGCCGCGCATTCCTCGGCTTCCTCCTGCGACTCCGAAGCTACGGCCTGCACCGCAGGCTGATTCTCCGGTGAGCAATAGGCTTCCGTCACTCGACGCAGGTTGGCCGTGCCACCCACGGTTTCCACGGCGACGCAGTCGCCTTCGCGTATCTCACGCTGATCGCTGACCACCTGGACCGTGCCACCGGTGCCGATGCTCACGTCGTAGAGCATGCCCGTGGTGCTTCCTTGCCTAGCACTGCCGACCGCGGCACCGGCGGCTGTGCCGATGATGGCGTTACGCGCCCGCCTCCCCGAGGAGCTCCCGCCAGTTACGAGGCCGATCGTGCCACCGACCAGGGCCCCGCCGGGCACGGCATTCGAGCTGAGTGGGACTTCTCGAGTGGAAGTCACCGTGCCGTACTGCACCGTGGCGATTTGCCCCGCCCTCTGTGCCAGCGCCGCGTCCGTGGCCGTCGCAGCAAGCAGCACGACCGCCGCTGTCCGAACCCTCTTCCATGACATTCCCCGTTCCTCCTCGTTTGCCCGTGCGCCCGGCATCTCCCTCACCAGGTCAGATCAATGCCGATACCCAGCCCTTGCTGAGCCATGTCCCAGGTGAAGCCGCCGTTCTCGTAATCGGTATCGAGATAGCGATAGGCGATCACGATGCCCACGGTGTCGTTGAAGTGGTAGCTCGCACCAAAGGCGGCGAGCCACGTCAGATCCGACTCTCCCGAGCCCACGTCGCTGCGGAGCCAGACCCGCCAATCCGACTGGTTGACAGGTAACCATCTCGCGCCGATGAACCCGTCCAGCCACCGCTCCTCGGTGCCGAGGCGCACGGCGTCCGGCACCCGGATTTCACTCTCCAGACGCTGATGGCGCAGCCCCGCCAGCAGATCCCAGGCAGGAGCGATGCGATAGCTGAGCCCCGTTTCGAGAATTCCCTGCTCGGATTCGGCTCGTATGGTCGCGCCGCCGACGTTTCGACCGTCCTCCAACGTCACCCCGAAGTAATCGGCGAATCCGCCCCAACGTCCCCGGCTCATCTCGAACCGCACCGCGCCTCCGGTATCCAGCAGCTCCAGCAAGTCGTCGAAGCTGGCGTCGACGTCGACACGGCGCCCGGCGACGCCGACCGTTCCGTCGAGCTCCGATGCCCAGAAGTAGGGCGTGAGGCGAAACTGCCAGCCACCGCCTTCCTGTGCAGAATCGGATGCGGCTGCGAGTGCGGGTGCGAGTGCAGCAACGAGCGCCCAGGCAGCGACGAGGCCGAGCTTTCGTGAAGCCACCACCGTGCTGCGCGTGTTCATTTCTGTTCTGCCCTTTCTACCAAAGCCGCAGCCTATGACACGAGCCGCGGCTGGCATATTGGACCTTGGTCCAATATCGGCCACTGGGCCACCATCGTAGACTGGTTCCGTCTTCGCGGGCGGCCGGTAACGGTTAGTGCAGGGGGGCAGATGATCAAGAAGCTCGACACGTCGCCCATCTGGTACACACCGTGACCGACCCTGTCGCAAGAAGGTCGCGCGGACAGCGCCGTTACGCCGCTCGAGGCCGAGTTACCGTAGAGTTCCTCAAGGCGACTTTGCTCGGCGGCGTAATCTTCCTGATCCCTCTCGTCGTCCTGGTGGTGCTGCTCGGCAAGGCGATTGCGATGGTAAGAAGCGTGACGCCGATTTCGCCGGCGGACCTTCCGGTGGGGCCGGCGGTGGGATCGGTGATGATCGACGCCGCCGCGCTCCTGGTCATCCTGCTGGCATGCCTGTTCGCGGGCTTGCTGGCGCGGGTAGAGTTCGCCAAGCGCGCCGTCGACCAGCTGGAGAAGAAGCTGTTCGATCGCGTACCGGCCTATTCGCTGCTGCGCGCCCGGGCCCGCAGCGTCGTCTCTCCCGAGGAGGCAGCGAGCCTCGTGCCCGTGCTCGTGCGCTTCGACGACAGCTGGCAACTCGGCTTCGAGGTCGACCGGGTGGACGATGCCTGGCGGGTGGTCTACGTGCCCAGCGCCCCGAACACGCTTTCCGGCTCCTGCCACGTGGTCGCGGCGGATCGAGTGCTGCCGCTGGACATGCCGGTCACCACCGCATCCCAGATCGTCCAGCGGGCCGGCATGAGCTCCGGCGCGCTGCTGAAACCGGCACTCGCCGAGGAGCCGAAGTGAGAACTGCATTCGGCATCGATTGCCTCGGGACCGCCGAGGGAGCCGAAGCCGCAGTACGGATACAGCAGCACGGCACCGACCACGCCCGATAGCGGCGCCGCCCCCTCGGGCCAGCGGGACAGGGTCGGCGGCACCTGGTCGCGGGCCGCCTGGACCA
>JAWLGU010000063.1:4582-27975 GCA_041690675.1 Pseudomonadales bacterium
GATACAGCAGCACGGCACCGACCACGCCCGATAGCGGCGCCGCCCCCTCGGGCCAGCGGGACAGGGTCGGCGGCACCTGGTCGCGGGCCGCCTGGACCATGAGGTCCAGTATCGACCAGCCGCCGTGGGAGGCTCCGATCAGGGCGATCCGTTCCGGATCCACGAAGGACATGGTCCGAACGTCCGCCAGGGCCACCGCCAGATCACCGGCGCGCTCCGCCCCGGTGAGCACCTGACCGGCACAAACCAGTCGCCACGCCTCCAGGCGGTCGAGCCCGCGCGGACCATGGCTGTCCACGATCACCGAGGCCCAACCGATCTGCGCCAGCCGCCCGCGACCGACGCCACGGCGTCACGCAGAGGGCGCCCGCATCTCGAAGAGGCGCTTCAACTCGGCGGCGCGCGCGGGAGTCCATCCCGCCGGCTCCATCAGCGTGGCCCAGGCGTCGATGTAGTCCGGGGCGACGTAGTAGTGGCCGTAGCCCTCCACCTGCAGCCCCACCGCCATGTCCAGCCCCGTCTGGAACATGGTCACCACGGGAAACCAGCGCAGCGCCGGTGACACGTCCGGCGCACGAATATCCCGAAGCCAATCCGGACGGCGCCAGGCGGAGCCCCAGTTGAACACCACGATGGGATCACTGCCGTAATTGAGGAACAGCAGCCGAATCGGCCCCCAGGGGGATTCGGCCGGGTCCATCTCGCCGTTCTGGGTCATCGCCCGCACCAGCGAGCCGTTGCCGAAACTGGGCCGCCATGCCGGGCTGTCAGGCGCGCGGGCCTCGCGCACCCGCTGCCACGCCGGACTCATGAAGGGCGAGCCCGTCCACAGCGCGCCGTGAATGGGCTCGGCCAGCAGGTCGAGCAGCGGCAGCGTCCGCTGGGAGTTGTAGGCACCCTGACTCAGCCCGAAGACGTAGAAACGCGGCCGCGCATCGTCCGGCAATTCGGACCAGTGTTCGTAGACCACCTCGAACAGGTCCCGCGCTTGCTCGACCCCGTACTCCGGATGCACCGCCAGCGCCAAGGGGCTGCTCAGGTAGGAGTACTGCACCGCCACTGTGGCAACGTCGCCACCCAGCATGAAATCGATCGTGTCGTGAGCCCCCGGGTCCATCCAGCCCGTACCGGTGGGCACGGTGACGATCAGCGTGCTCCGCTCGAAGCCGCCCGCGCGGATCAGCTCCCGGAGCGCGAGC
This sequence comes from Pseudomonadales bacterium, assembly GCA_041690675.1. GTDB lineage: Bacteria > Pseudomonadota > Gammaproteobacteria > Pseudomonadales > Azotimanducaceae > UBA7803. The sequence continues at coordinate 5,782 of JAWLGU010000063.1, forward strand.
GCGGCCCGTTCACGACTCGTATCGGCGGAGCGTCGCCCCACATAGACGCGAACCGGCTGCCGGGCGCCTTCCCCGTAGAAGGCTGCGATCTCGTCGGCCGTCGGCGCGGTGGCGACGAACTCCCGCCCCCGCCGGCCGAGCTCCTGCCAGTCCAGCAGCGACTGATCGCTGCCGGTCTTGGTCGGATCTTCGGGGCGCGCCAGGTCCGGATCCACGAACATGTCCGCCGCCTCGAGGGAACGGTCGGTCACGCCCAGCAACCCGCGCCAGAGAACGCCCTCAACCAGCATCACCACCACCACGAGTGTGGCCCCGATGCCGAGGATGGCCGCGACCCGGGGAGGCACCACCGGCCGCACCAGGCTCTGCAGCCACCGGGCTCCCGCGCTCGACAAGCGTCCGATCCCCCACAGGCCGCCGAACACGGGCAAGGCGACCAGGGCGATCACCGCGCGTCTCCCGTGTTCGGTGGGCTCGAGCCCGACGGCTGCCCGAGTCGCGTCCTGCCAGGCCGGGGCGAGACCGAGTCCAAGGCCGATGATCACAGCGACCACAGGCAGGCTGCCCAAAAGCAGCCAGCGCCGGGTCTCGGCGCCGGCCCTCGGCAGCTCCAACGCCCGCCAGCCGAGGTCGAGCATCACGCCGATGGCGTAGCCGATGGCCGCCACCGCACCGCCGAACAACCCCTGCATGAGTGCATCGCGCGGCATCATCGAGGGGGTCAGGGACATCGTGAAGAAAACGGCCGCGAGGATCAGGCCAGTCGCCGAGACGGATGCGGGTCGCGTGGTTCCCTCCACTGACATACCTCGAACTGTTCAATCACTCGGCATCGTGTCTCCAGGTGGCCGAGAGCGAAATGACATCTTTCAGGTCCAGGCACGGGAGTCTCCGCAGTACCGGACCTATGCAGATCAATGTCTCGGTGGCGACGAAGCTTCATACTCAGCCCACGCGACGCTGACCACCGCCGACGTTCAGCCCATTCGCTGACCGGGGAAGCCGTGCCGCAGCTTGACCAGGTTCCGTTATGGATTCTCTTCGTTCTGACGGTGGCGTACGTCTTCTTCGCCATCCTTGCCGGCATGGCATTGGGCAGGAAGCTTCGTGAACCGGGCGAAGCGGGGGAAGGTCTCGGAACGGTCATTGGCGCTACGCTGGGCCTGCTCGCCTTCATGCTCGCTTTCACCTTCAACATGACCGCCAACCGCTTCGATGTCCGCAAATCGCTGCTGGTCGACGAGGTCACGGCGATCGGAACCGCCTACCTGCGGGCAGGGCTGCTCTCCGAGCAGTATGCGGGCGCCGTACGGCAACTGCTCGAGGAGTACGTGGAGCTTCGCGTGATCGCGGCCCGTGATCCTTCGGCGGTGGTGGAGGCGATTCCCCGTGCGGAGCAAGTCCAGGACCGAATCTGGCGGTACGTGGAGAGGCTGGCGACTCAGGAGGAGCCTACCGTCTACCGGTCTCTGTTCATTGCCGCGATCAACGAGATGATCGATCTTCAGGACAAGCGGGTGGCCGTCGGGCTGCAATACCGGGTGCCGAGCACCATCTGGATCGCGCTCTATCTGGTTCTGGCGCTGACCATGATCGGCGTGGGTTATCAGTCCGGCAACGTAATTCGGCGTCAGCTCCTGCTCACTCTACTGCTCGCGACGTCATTCTCGGCCGTGATGATGCTCATCGTCGACCTGGATCGTGCCGGCCAGGGGATCGTCGGCCTCAATCAGCAGCCGCTGTTCGACCTCTGGGAGCGCCTCCAGCGGGCCGGCCCACCGGGACCGGCCTGAACTGAACCCTCGTCGAGGGCGTTGGCCACCACCTATGGAAGGCGATGCCGAAGACGCCTCGGATCCATGAGCTTCGTCCAACTGTCTTTCGCCTGACACCTTTCGGCGTCGAAAAACCACAAGATGAAGATCCAAGGTAGACCGGTCACGGGAGCAGATCGATGAATGCAAATGTACTCGCCCGAACGCTTGGCCCCATCGTGGCCCTAACGGCAGCGCTACTCGCGGGCTGCTCCCAGCAGCCACCCGCTCCAACGCAGTTGCTGGATTCACAGGAGGTGACCGCCACCGTGACAGCACTCGACCCGGCCGCCCGACTGATCACCTTGAGCTCTCCCGAGGACGGAGAGATCACGTTCCTGGTCGGCGAGGAAGTCCGTAACCTCGAGCAGGTCCAGGTCGGGGACCGGGTCACGCTCGGGTTCTACTCCGGGTTGGCGGCCGAGGTCGCCGATGCCGACTCAGGGGGCGCGGTAGCCGTGGGCGCTGGCGCTCGAGCCGCACCGGGGGAACGCCCTGCCGGCGTGGATAGCGTGACCGTGTCCGGCATCGTGACCATCGAAGGGGTGGATACGCGCCGCAACACGGTGAGCTTTCGCGGCGAGGACGGCCTGATGCGGGCCGTCGACGTCAACCGGCCGGAGATGCGGGAGTTCATCCGGGGCCTGCGGCAAGGCGACAAAGTCCGCCTCACCTACACGGAAGCGCTCGCCGTGCGAGTGCAGCCAGCGTCCTGAGCGCCGGCTCGCCCGAGTCGATCCATGAGCGCTACGCGCTGGCCGGACGATCAGCCTCCCCCTGATCGTCCTGCCCCACATTCTGCGAGTCGAGAAAATCCCGAAGCGTTTCCGCCCATCCCCGGAACACCCGCCGGGCATCGGCTTCATTCGTAACCCGGTTCGTCCAGGTGATCTGGCCCCCGGCGCGGCGCGTGGCCCGTCGGTCGACGGCGCGGCCGATGGTGTCGCCGCTCACCGAATCAACCAGCTCCAGCACGAGCGTCGCCGAGCCGCCGCCCACCGAATAAGTCCGGCTGCGGGTGGCCGGCGGCACGTCCGGCGCCGTGACGTCCAGGTCGATGATGGCCGGGCGAAGCACCAGAACGTCGTAGTCGGCGCCGATGTCGGCATCGACCACCTGGTAACCCTCGTCGGCCTCGAGCGTCGCGGTCAACTCCGCCTCGAACAGCTCCGCCACGTCCTCCTTGATGCGCTCGGCGTCGCCCACCGTGACGTTGCGGACACGGCTGCGGTTCCGATCCGGCTGCCAGTTGCTGCGAATCGCCACCAGTGGATCCAGGATCACCACCCGGCGAAACACACTGAAATCCGCGGCCGGGTCGAGATACGCGGCATCTACCCGGGGCGCCTCGACCCGCTGTAAGCCGTCGTAGCTGACGCTCGCCATTGCCTCATCGTCGGCTGCTGCTTCATCGGCCGATGCGGTGGGCCCCGCTGCGCTCAAAGTTGCCCCAAGCGCAATCAGCACACCCAGGAATCTCCAATGGGAAACATTCATCTCGTCCTCCTCCCTCTGGTGTGGCATCCGCCAGTACCGGCGCACTACCGCATCATCCCACCCGCCTCTAGAGAGTTGTCGTGAGGGCGACACCCCCGGCGAGCTGTAACGGCCTATTGGACCAAAGTCCAATGGCGGCAGGCGCAACACCCGAGTACAACGACAAGCAACTCCAGCAAGTCCGGGGAGGCATTCATGAACACCGTCGAATACATTCAGCAGCGCGCGAGACAGTCACGCTGGGCCGGGATCGCCCTTTTGGTCCTGGGCGTTCTCGCGATGCTGTCACCGCTCGTGGCGGGCATCTCGATCACCCTCCTGATCGGTGCGATTCTGGTGGTCTCGGGCGCCACGGATCTCGTGCTGTTGTTCCGTGCCGAATCGCTGCGCAGCGCGATCCGGCCGCTTTTGTTCGGGGCATTGAGCGTGATCGCGGGGATCTTCATGCTGGTTCAGCCAGGCGTCGCGCTGGTCACCCTGACTCTGGTGCTGGCCGCGTATTTCGTCGCGTCGGGAATCATGGAGGCCTACGGCGCGTTCCAGTCGCGGGCCAACGCTGGCTGGGGCTGGCTTCTGGCCTCGGGGCTCATTTCGATGGTGCTCGGCGTGCTGATCTGGAGTCAATTCCCGTTCTCCGGCATCTGGGCGGTGGGCCTTCTGGTCGGTATCCGGCTGTTCATGACGGGCTGGCTGCTGCTGACGCTCAGTTCATTCACGAAGCGAGTCGCCACGGCCACGGCCTGACCGCCGCCCGGGCAGCCCTACTCGCCTTGGGCGGAGACGCGCTTTCCGCGTCGGCTCTACTGGATAGAGCACGGTCTTCACCCGTCTCGGGATTTAGCGCCTCCTGCTCGCGTCCGACCAGCTTCTGCGCGCGATGCGCGTGACGAGGCCTCGCAGGACCAGATACGGCACGATGGCCAGCAGAAATGCCACGATGATGGCCTCGCCGGGAAAGACGAAGCCCAGAACGATGAGCTGATAGATCACGTCGAGCGCTAGGGCGAGGGCGAAGACCCTGCCGACGCTCTGCCAGCCCTCACGCAGCATGTCCAACCGGTGTGTCGGATCCCAGATGAGCGCCCAGAAGTAGGGGGGCTTGCCGGATCTCGCATCGCCCAATCCGCCTTTGATCGCCAGAAACACCGCCATGACCGGTTGCAGGAGCAGACGAAACCGCAGCGGCCCGCTGACCCGATCGATCATGTTCTCGGCGATCCGCGCGATCATGTCTTCCAACTGAACGCCCACTCCCAAGCCGGCCGCTGCAGCGGCAGCCAAAATGCTCGAAACAGCACGATGAAAAACGCAAACAGGCCGACGAAAATTCCTCTCAACGCCGTGCAGCCACAGCCGTCACCAGGATCATGCGGAAGAACGTGACCGGAAGTTGTCGCGGCTGCGACACCTGGCAGAACGCCGCCACTACATACTCATTCCAATGCGTCGGCTCGCCCGGTCCCGGAAAGAAAGGTCAAATGCTTTACTTCTTGAGAACGACCATCGTCGGGGGGCTGCTCTTCCTGGCTCCGGTCGTTGCCGTCGCGCTCATCCTCGGAAAGGTCATCCTGCTGATCCGACTGGTAACCCGGCCGCTCGCCGATTCTCTCGGTATCGAAGGCTGGCTACTCGGCATCTCGGTGGACCTCGTGAGCTTCCTGATCCTGGTGTTGCTGTGTTTCCTCGCTGGCCTTGCCGCCCGGGCAACCGTTGCTCGGCGCTTCATGGCAGGTATCGACAAGGCTCTGACGGAGCACTTTCCCGTCTATGCGCACCTGACCGCGCGCGCGAAGAACGTCATGAGTGCGCATGCGATCGAGAACGTGCGACCCGTTCTGGTTCGCTTCGAGGGCTACTACCAGCTAGGTTTCGAAGTCGAGCCCGTGGCAAAGGACCATGTCGCCGTGCATCTTCCAGGCTCTCCCGACGTCTGGGCCGGGTCGCTCAGCATCGTCGAACGTGCTCGGGTCGTGCCACTGACGCTCTCCGTGCAAGCTACTGCGGATCTCGTCCGGCGTCTGGGGGTGGGTTCCGGCGAATGCCTCGCAAGCAACTTGGAGGCCGATAGCGAAGCCGATAGCAAGGTCACTTCGCCCCGATCCACTCTTCGGCAGCCCTGACCGCATCGAAAGCGCTCGGCCCCTGTATCGGGGGTCGCTGCCGGACTGTCGGGCACAAGCCTCCAGGAGCCGTCGGATTTCCTGCAGACCATGTACACGGACTGCCCTTTCGTGCCCTTGCCCGTCTCGTTTCTGAACGCCGTGCGGCGGCATTGCTGCCCGTCCATCGTCGAGGTCTCGAGTGGCCGAATGGCGCCGTGAGTCCCCGTCTCGGGATTGTGCCACTCCACGATCTCACCGTCGCCGCTCTCCGCGAGCGTCTTCTCGGCAGTCGCGATGAAGATCTCCCAGTCGGACTTGGTGAACTCGGCAATTGCGGCGCCGCGCATCCAGCGCCAGTTGGCCGAGGCGTCCAATGATACGGCAAGCCCGACGACAAGAACCGTCAGCGCCAAGAGCATCCTCATGCCAAGAACATCCTCATGTTGGTTCTCCGGAATTGCATCTGGCTGGCGCGTTGCACAGGCAGATCGCGTGCCAGCTGGGAACCGTTGCAACCTGTTCCATACGTAAACATTCGCGAAACACATTTACGTGGCTTCACGGATGCCCCCACAGCCCTCGCCATTGCACAATGCGGCGTCTGATGTTCTTGGAATGAGGTGGTTATGCCAAGGGTGCCAGACGTGATCGCCGGCGGCTTCCGGAAGTTGCCGCCGCGACCAGCGCAACGAGCAGCAGGTACGGGGGCGGGCACGGCCCCGGAGACTTCCGTCACGCCTCTGGGAGGACACGTCTCCGTCTGCGTTGTCGATGATAATTCGGCGGCGACTCATGCCTTGAAGCGATGGATCGAGTTCGCCGGATACCAGGTATCCACGTTCAGATCCGCGGAAGAATTCCTCCAACGCCGAGATGCCGTCGATGCAATCTGCCTGGTGATCGACGTCCAGCTTCCCGGCATGAGCGGATTGAAGCTTGCCGAGGCCCTACAAGGGACGAACGACCCCACTCCGATCATCTTCATGACCGGGCACGGCACGATCCCCATGGCTGTCGAGGCGATGAAGCGCGGCGCCACGGACTTCCTCCCCAAGCCATTCTCCTGCGAGCAACTGCTGAGCGCGATCCAGAGGGCAGCGGCCGAGCATCGAGAAGGTCGGCGCCGCCAAAGCACCATGGCCGATATCGCCGCCCGGCTCGCCTGCCTCACCCCCCGTGAGCATCAGGTATTGAGACTCGTAGCCCGCGGCATGATGAACAAGCAAATCGCCCATGAGTTGGGAACGAGCGTGAAGACCATCAAAGTACATCGCGCGCGGGGCATAAAGAAAATGCGACTCCGGTCCGTCGCGGACCTGGTACGCCAGCTCGATCAATTCGATAGCTCGACGGCGCACGGCCCTCGTGAGAGCAAGCAGGTGGACGATCAATCGAGCCATCGCGAGCCGCTCGGGTTCCAGACACCGTCGAAGGCGACGTAGAAGTCGCCCTCCAAGCGCATCCGGGAGGGGAGCCGAAGATCGTGCCGAAGGATCAGTGGTTCATGCCGCCGGCGGTACGCGAAGCGCTCCCGCCCCGAACTACGCAGCGGAAACCGATGTGGCTCATACCGGTATCGATCATCTGCGGCTGACGCGCCGCGGGGCGGTAACGCAGGCAGTAGTTGGGGGCGCAAAGATGGGAGCCGCCCTTCACCACCTTACGAGGTACCCGGAACTGGGCCTGCCGCGGGTCATAGCTCCCATCCGGCGACTCGATGCGGGGGTTCACCGCCACGCCGCAGCAAGACGAGCTGACAGCATCCGCGTGGCGCGTGACGAACCAGTCCGCCGTCCATTCCCAGACGTTGCCGGCCATGTCGCAAAGACCGTAGCCGTTCGGTGGGAACGCTCCAACGGGTGACGTCCCTTCGAAGCCGTCGATCATCAGGTTCTGCCAGGGAAATTCACCCTGCCAGGTGTTGGCCATGGCCTCTTCCGACAGACAGTCCTCATCTCCCCAGGTGAAGCGCTTGCCGTCCAACCCGCCCCGGGCCGCGTACTCCCATTCGGCCTCCGTCGGCAGGGCCTTTCCGGCCCATTGGGCGTACGCTTGCGCGTCCTCCCAGGCCACGTGGACCACCGGGTGGCGGCCGAGCCCCGCCAGCGATGAATCCGGCCCGTGCGGGCGGCGCCAGCTCGTTCCGGGCACCCACGCCCACCAGTTGGCGTAGTTGCGCAGATCGACCGGGCCGGACGCGCGTCGGAACAGCATTGACCCCGGCTGCAGGTTCTCGGCCGGGGCGCCTGGAAACTGAGCGGCATCGAGCGGTCGCTCCGCGACGGTGAGGTAGCCGGTGGCCGCGACGAAGCGCGCGAACCCGTCGTTGGTGACCGGGCACGCATCGATCCAGAAACCGTCCACACGAACCTGGTGCACCGGACGCTCCTCCGGGTACTCGTCGTCCGCGCCCATACGAAACATGCCGCCGGGAATCCACACCATGCCGGGGTGCGGTCCCGATGAACGGACGCTCGGAAAAGTCATTGGGGCACCTCGAAAACCACCTGGTCGTACCACCACAGGCGCTCGAAGAACGTCCGCGCCGCTTCAACGTCCTGCTCCCCCGCCCGGACCGCGATCTCTTCGACCGAGCGCCGCCCGTCGATGGCGTCCACCATGCGCTTCTGCCGGGCATCGATGGGCAGATAAATGTCGGTGTAGGTATGCGCCCGGTTGATGAGCACGCCGGCCGCCGCTGGGGGCAGACGCTCCTTGATGCAGATCGTGTCGGGCAAGCGGATAGGCACCAGGTGCCGCCAACCGTCACTGCCAAGGCCCACGCGGGGCCGATCGTGCGGCTCATCGTCCCGATAGACGATGGCGCTATGACGAACCATGGTGCCGCGGAAGAGCTCCAGGGCCGCGTACTGCTCGTGGATCGGCGATCGCGCCAAGCGCTCAAAGTGGGGCGCGCAGCGCAACGCGCCACAGTGCGGCAGGTAGGGCGCCTGGCGAACCCACCGCCCGAAGCGCAATCCGGTGCGGCGAACCAGCGCCAGGAGTTCCGGGACCGTGTACGCCCGGTCCTGGGGATTCAGCAGCGCATCGGCAAGACCCGCCTCCGTCCCGAAATCCGGCGAGCTGCGAAGCAGGGCCACAAGCGGATGCATCGGTGGCAGCGCACGAAGGCTGGTTGCCAGGTCACGCAGATCGGCGTCCGCCGTGCCGATGCCCAGCCGCCTGCAGTACTCCTGCAGCATGTAGACCCCGGCGCGCCCGTACCGCGCGTACACCATCAGCGTCATCGCCCCACCCGGCTCGAGGACGCTTCCGAGCGCCCGGAGCCCGGCGTCCGGGTCGGGCAGGTGATGCAGCACCCCGGTGCAGATGATCAGGTCGAATCGCCGGCCGAGCTCGGCCACCTGCTCGATCGGCTGGCACGCGAGCTGGAGGTTATCGAGTCGATGCCGGCGCTTGAGTCCTTCGCTCTGGGCGATGGCGGCCGCACTGAAGTCGATGGCCACGACCGAGGCGCTCGGCCAGCGCATGGCGTATCGCGGCCCCTGCGAGGTGCCGCAGCCAGCAACCAGCACGCGTAGATCCTCGCGAAAGCGTCCGGCCGGGAAGTGCAGGCGGTAGTCGGCACGCCGGCGCGAGTCGCCATGCTCGCGTCGCCCCGGGCTCCCGAGGTCGGCTTCGACCGGCGGATAGGGATGAGCCTCGTAGAACGCCCGCACCTCTCGACTGACGTCTGACACCGAAGATCCCGTCAGGAAGCTCCGTCGTGGGTGTGCTCGAGCTGTGCAAGCACCGCATCGAGATTGAACGACGCCGGCTTCTGCCGGGGCGGAAACTCCCGAAAGGCGCCGATCTGCTTCGCCACCACGGCCTGCATGCCATACATCAGATACGCGTGCGAAATCATCCAGTCCCAATATGTATTCGAGTTCTCGTCGGCGCGCTCGAAGGGGTCACGACGGAGGTTGAACATCTTCGGCACGCGAAGCGGTATGAACGGCTCCGACCAGCACGCGAGCTGCTTTGCGCGCTGCTCCATCAGCACCACCTTCCAGTCGCCCACGCGCAGCGCGAGGATGTCGCCGTCGTCGCTGACGTAGAAGAACTCGTTGCGTGGGCTTTGGTCCATCTCGCCGGTGAGGTAATCGAGCATGTTGATGCCGTCGATGTGCACCTTGAAGGACTTTTCTCCCGCCTGGTGCCCTTCGCGGAGCTTGGCGTTGATGTCCGGCTCGCCCGCAGCGGCCAGCAACGTCGGCAGCCAGTCCTGGTGGCTGACGATCCCATTCAGCACGGTGCCCGATTGGATCTTGCCCGGCCAGCGCACGAACGCTGGCACCCGCCAGCCACCCTCCCAGTTGGTATTCTTCTCCGAGCGAAACGGGGTGATGCCTGCGTCGGGCCAGGAGTTGTAATGGGGCCCGTTGTCGGTGGAGTACATCACGATGGTGTCCTCGGCAATGCCGAGCTCGTCGAGCTTGTCGAGCATTCTGCCGATGTTCTCGTCGTGAGCGACCATCACGTCGTTGTAGAAGCCCTGGCCACTCTTCCCGGCGTGCTTATCCGCCGGGTGCGTCCGGAAGTGCATGGCGGTGGTGTTGTACCAGACGAAGAACGGCGTTTGGCTCCGGTGCGCTTCGTCGATGAATTCAAGTGCACGATCCGTGACCTCATCGTCGATGGTCTCCATGCGCTTTTTGGTCAGCGGCCCGGTGTCCTCGATTCGCTGGCCGCCATCGCCGTCGACCCAGCTATGGAGCACGCCGCGGGGTCCGAACCGCTCGCGGAATGCCGGATCCTTCGGGTAATCCGGGTCCTCCGGTTCTTCCTCGGCATTCAAGTGGTAGAGGTTGCCGAAGAATTCGTCGAACCCATGAGCCGTCGGCAGAAACTCATCCTTGTCACCGAAGTGATTCTTACCGAACTGTCCCGTCACGTAGCCGAGCGGTTTCAGCAGATCGGCAATGGTTGGATCCTCGTCGCTCAAGCCGATGTCCGCACCCGGCATACCGACCTTCGTCAGACCGGTCCGGATGGGATTCTGCCCGCAGATGAAGGCAGCCCGGCCAGCCGTGCAGCTCTGCTGCGCGTAATAGTCCGTGAACGCCGCGCCCTCTTCTGCGACACGATCGATGTTGGGCGTCCGGTAACCCATCTGGCCTCGGCTGTTGTAGCTGATGTTCCACCAGCCGATGTCATCGCCCCAGAGAACCAGGATGTTCGGTTTCTTGTCAGCCACAATATACCTCCTTGTGATGCAGCAAGTGCCCCATGCTCGTCGCGCACGAGCACGAAACACGGTAAAGCACGGTATTCACGCCACTCCAGGGTTGTCGTCGAGCATCGGGTCTCCAGGGCAGGCGGCAACACCCATGCCTGCGAGGCCGTCTTTCAAAATAATCGGCCACGGCGTGCTCCCGTTGCGCCAAGGAATCAGTCTAAGAGGGCGGCTCACCGATCGGTATTGGACCTTGGTCCTATAAGAAATCGGCGCGACTGTCAGCACCCTCGGCACCGATAGCGAGGATCAACTCGTCTCAATCCACTCTTCGGCAGCCCTGACCGCGTCGAAGAGTGCCACGCCTAGCGCATCCTCAGCCAAGAAAACGTTCTTCGGCCCAATCGCTCGAAGCAGCCCGGTCCGCGCTATTTGCTCGTGAACTTGCCGGTCGAGGCCGACCAGCATGAGCTGACTACCCTGCTCATGTAATGCGTCGGCGTATCGTTCGATAGCTTCCCAGAATGTGCTGCCGATATCCTGCTTACCGCGGAGCACCAGCACGACGACTGCGCGCCGCGACGTGTCGGCGACCTCGGGCAATTGCTCGCTGAAGACCGGTGCTGCCGCATAGAACAGGCTACCGTAGGGGTACAAGATGGTGACCTTTTCAGGTGGGACGACGGCGGGTGGCTCGAATTCTACGGGGTAGCCGCCCGGCTCGATCTCCCACGCCACGACGCGAATCCGGTTGGACTGCTGGAAGACGTAAAGCAGGAACGCCAGGCCAACGCCGAATAGAACGGCGTATTGCAAGGGGATGACCAGCGCAGACGCAAACGTGAGTAACAGGACGGCCTGCTGGACGCTGCCGGTTTTCCAGACCGCGCCAGCTTGGGCCGGCTTGAGTGTTCGGAACCCGATGACAATCAGTAGTGCCGCCAGCGAAGGCATCGGGATCATACCCACAAGGCCCCCAAAGGCGACGATTCCAATCGCCATGACCACGCCGGCCGAGATATTGGCCAGTCGTGAACGCGCTCCCGCTCCGACCACGAGAGAAGTGGCGGACATGGAGCCACCGACCGCTGTCCCCTGGAAAAGACCGGAGACCAGATTGGCCGCGCCCTGGCCGACGAAATCCCGTGAGGCGTTCGGATACCTCCCATCAGGATTGGGAATGGACTGACTGATGCTCGCACCTTGTATCAGGCCGACGAAGGTCAACGACAACGCGGGAATCACCAACTCCAACCACACCTCCGGTGACGGCAGCATCGGCGTTGGCAGGAAGTCCGGGATCACGGCGATGTCCCTGACCAGGGCCACCGACTCCGAGCCCACCAGCGGCACCAGCAAGGAAGCGACGGACAGGGCAACGACCAGGCCCAGAGCCTTCAGCCTTGTCCTCTCCAGGGTCAGCATGAGGACAATGGTCAGGGCACCGATGACGACCGTGGGGACATGAACCGCTTCCAGATTCCTGAACAGGTCGACCGTCCGTACGAGCCGATTGGCACCACTGCTGCTATACCCGGTGAAATTGTCCAGTTGGCCCAGGATCATGAGCGTTGCCACCGCGTTGATGAATCCGACCATCACGGAATTGGGGACGAAACGGAGGAGCCGCCCCAGATTGAGCAGACCCGCGCCGAGCATGAAAACTCCGGTGATCAGCGCCAGCGTGAAAAGCGCGGTGTTCGGATCGGGTCCGCCGGTAACTTCCGGCACGCTGGCAATCACCAGCGCCATGGCGCCAGTCGCCTGGACGGACATGAACACGGAGCTCGTGAAGAAAGCTCCGCTGAAAGTACCCATCATGTACCCGTACAAGCCGTAGATCGGGTTGACCATTGCCAGGAGCCCATTGGCCAAGCCGTCCGGAATGCTCTGGACACCGAGCACGAGGCCTGCCGTCAGATCGGCACCGATCCGGCGCCGCTTGAATAGCGTTCGCTTCATCGTGGCGAACACGCGGCACCTCCGGCTCGATCGGTCTCTGGAGTACCCGAAATTCGGCTGTTGCGGGTCAGTAGACCGCCACTCGATTGCAGCCGGCTACCGTGGAAGGCGCAGGAGTTCATGGTTGGGTTGGTAGGTGAGTCCGTCATAGGGCCTGGAGCATCGGCGGGGCTTCGAACACGAGCACCCCATCGTTGTTTTACCTCTCCTGGGTTAGAAAACTAGCTCGAAAGGAATTGCGCGTGTCACCCCTGTGCGCGAAGCCGTACTCTCCGGCTATTCGATCATGCATCAGCACACCATAGGAACCTGTCGCGGCAGCGACACCCGGCAGCGAAACCAGGGCCAGGAGGCAGGCGAGCCACGCTGGCACGCTGCGCAATCTCACCGGGATTCCTCACGACCGTAACGGCAGAGATTGTGCCGCCGGAGTCGGTAAGCTTTGCCGCGCCGGGCAGACGTTTTCGCCGCTCGCGCCCGCAGTAGACGGGCAGTCGAGGCCCCGGTATGCGGCGCTTGCGCCTTTTTCCAACGCCCCACTGCGAATAGTCATAGCAAGTTCTTCTTCAGGCGCCGGCAGCCAGTTGCTGATCTTCTCTGCCGCGGGTCTTTTGTTGGATGTAGTTGTTCGCAGCCGGCACCTATGTCGGCTAGTGGGGCGCTCCGCCTGGTGCGGTCGCCGTTTCGGACCGTCTCGCATTCTGACTATTTCTACTCATGATAGGCTCCGTACACCTTGGTGACGGTGGCTTCGGTCGGGCACCCCCACTCGAACTCCAACGACCCGACGCGGGAGTTGATCGTGCCGGTCATGGGCAGGGATTGCGCTTTTGTCGTGTCGTTTTGCATTGAAGTCTCATTGCAAGTATCGAATCGTTGGCAATGCCATATCGACTTTCAGGCTTTCACGATGTCGTCGGGTCTCCAGGTCTGCTCGAAGAAGGGCTCTAGCGGGCCGTACAGGCGGACCCAGACGAAAAAGCCCTTTCCGGGAACCGTCTGGACCCAGTTCTTCTCCTTGTCCTCTGGCGCTCCTGGGCCGAACGAGATGTCGACCGAGCCGTCCGGATTCACCTCGGGTTGGTCGAAGGCGCTGCTGACGCTGGGCTTGGGCTGGCCGTTCTGCAGCAGCGAGCGCGTCTCGGTGTCGTAGACGGTCACCGACCAGAAGTTCTTCGCGGGAATTCCGGTCGGCAGCCGCAGGCGATAGTTCTGTCCGCCGTCCGGATAGGCGCCGCTCGCGTCCTTGTAGGTCGTGAGGTACTGCGAGCCGACGCCGACCATCTTCGCCTCCATCGCCGGAGTGACCACGATGGCGCCGTAGTGCCAGAGGGTGCGGGCGTCCAGGAGCCTGGCGCGGTCGCGCTCGAACTTGTACCCGCCGATGAAAACCCGCTCCCAATGACGATCCGGGTAGACCGGGGCCTCAGGGTCGCGACTGGCGTACATGATCGCCTTGGCCATGCCGTCGCCCAACCGGACGCCGTCCGACAGGATGCGGCGCATGCGCTCGTCGGGCTGGAACGGGGCCCCCTTCACGATCCCGAGGGCATAGAGCAGGCCCAGCTGCTCCGGCGTGAAGGCCGAGAGCGGCTCGTACTGGACCATCTGGTGCAGCCGCTCACTGCCTACCATCCCGAGACCCGGTCGCTCTTGGCGAACGGCGAGGAAAAACCGTCCCGCAACAGCTACGAGGATCTGCGCTGGAATGACGACGGCTCGATCGACCTCGACTTCGGGCCCGCACCGCCGCGGGGCGACGAGCAGAACTGGATCAAGACCCTGCCCGACCAGGGCTGGTCGATCTTAATCCGGCTCTACGGCCCACTGCAGTCGTACTTCGACCATACGTGGAAGCCCGACGACATCGTCAAGATCGACTGATCATCACTCCCACGCTTCGTCTGCGAGCCGACGGATCTGCGAGCGCTCAGTCCCGGCGGGCCTCACGGGCTCTGGGGAAGGTCATCGTCAAGGTCGTGGAAGATGGCATTCCAGTCTTGCTTCATGTCCACAACGAGCCAGCCGCGCTCGGGGGCCTCCTCGAGGGCTTCGACAAGCTTGCCGGTGCTCTTCGTCTCGGCGTCATAGGCAAATTCGCGGTCGCCGTCGGTATGGTGGACGATGAGGCCGAGACTAGGGCGCGGGTTGTTGATCGTGGTGTACTGCAACATCGCGTGGTCCCCGTCACTGTTCCCGCAACATATGGTAGGTCGCCGGCCGATAAACTGATGAATGCCGGGTGGCTTACCCTGCCTGTCATTTACGAATACATAGTCGAGTGTTTTTGTCAGCACCGGTCCGCCGTCGCGTAGCTCGAATGTGGTCCGCGCTGTCGAGCCGACGACCTGCTCCGGTGGTATGCCGTAAACGCGCTCCACCCAGACGCGCATGAAGTCTGCACCGCCACCTGAAACGATGAAGTTCTTGAAGTCATTTGCCCGCAGATAGCGCAGGAGTTCCTGCATGGGTTGGTAGGTGAGGTCGTCATAGGGCCTGCCATATCGCGGATGTCTGGCCGATGTGAACCATGCCTCCACGGCGTCACGAAACTCGTCGATCGTCATCCCGGCATGGGTGAGTGCCAGGACCTGCATCAGGCCATCGAAGTGTTCGCCTTCCAGGAGTTTTGCAAAATCACCGGCCAAGGCGGCTTGCACCATTGGATCCGAAGCGAGCTCGGGCTCAGTGAGGATGAGTCGGTTCAGTTCGTCGATGGCAAAGGCTGCCTGAAACGGCATCGGATTCTCCGGCCAGAGAGTGCCGTCGTTGTCGTACACGGCAACGCGCTCTGCCAGTGGCAGGAATTCGGGTGATCCTTCCTTTGTCACCTTGGCGATGAACGCGAGGATCCCCTGTTTGGCGGGGCCATCGTTCCAGGAGGGCAGCGGATCAGCAGCGGTGGAGGTCATAGAGCTTCTTCTGTGCGACGCGCCAGTCGCATTGCATTCCCATTTGATTGACTGCTCTGAACGCAGAACATCCGGAGCCTGCGATCGAGGCACGCGGTCGCAGGCTCCGGATTCGGCAAGGGACGACCGGGCAGGCCTACTGGCGCGCCAGGTACTCCCGCATCTTCGCGGCCTGGTCCTCGACCGCCTCGCCACTGACGTCCACGAGCACCTTCTTGACGGTCCCGGCGAACGGGAACGGCGCCTTGTACTCGGCCGCGGTCATCACCGGCGCGCCCTGGTCGGCGCCGATGCTGAAGCCAGCGGCGAGCCCGAACGACAGCGGGATCGTCACCGGCAGGTCGCCGGAGCCCACCGGCTTGCCGTCGACGAGCAGCTCGATGGCGGCCGGGGTGCCCTTCCCCTTCGTGAAGTCGGGCTTGCCGGTGGGCGTGAACTCGAAGCTGAAGATGTGGTCGCCATCGGGGATGGCGCTCGTCGCCTCGATCTTGAACCGCTGGTCCGCGACGTAGTTGTAGCCGTAGGTCAGCTTCCCGTTCTTGACGTAGAAGACGAACCCGCCGTCGACGCCGCCGGCCGAGAAGAGCACCCCGTCGGCGCCGCCCTTCGGCACGCGGGCGTGGACCGAGATGGAGTGGGCCACGTTCATGAGCCGCGGCTGGGCGCTCGGCGGCACCGCCTGCGTGCCGGGGTAGTAGAAGTACCGCTTCCGCGGGGCGGCGATCTGGGGCTTCAGGTCCATGAAGCGTTGCTGGCCGCGGCTGTCGATCGGCAGGACCCCGTACTTGCCCGCCTCGACGTACCACATCGCGATCATCGATATGAGCCGATCGCGCTCCTTCTCGGCGAGGTTCGTCGTCTCGGCGAAGTCCTCGGCGATGTTGTAGAGCTCCCAGTTGTGGGCGTCGAGCTCGACGAGCTTGTCCTTGTCGATGGGCGCGCCGAACGGTATGCCCTCGGTGAACGACCGGCCGGGCCACGGGCAGACCGCGCGCCAGCCGTCATGGTAGAGCGACCGGTGGCCGAACATCTCGAAGTACTGGGTGACGTGGAGGGCCGGCGCCTTGGCGTCCTCGAAGGACGACTTCAGGCTCAATCCCTGGATCGGCGACTGGGTCAAGCCGCGGATCGTCGCGGGCGGATAGATGCCGAGCGCGTCGAGCACGGTCGGCACCATGTCGATGGCGTGGCAGTACTGGGTGCGAGCCTCGCCGCGGGCCTTGATGCCCTTCGGCCAGCTGATGATGAAAGGGTCGGCAACGCCGCCGCGGTAGGTCTCGCGCTTCCAGCGCCGGAACGGCGTGTTGCCGGCGTGGGTCCAGCCCCAGGGGTAGTGGTTGAAGTGCGCGGGGCCGCCCAGCTCGTCGATCGCGGCCAGGTTCTGCGCCAGGTCGTCGGGGACGTTGTTGAAGAACTTGTTCTCGTTGACCGACCCGTGCGGGCCGCCCTCGGAGCTCGCGCCGTTGTCGGAGACGAGCATGAACAGCGTGTTCTCGTACTCGCCGAGGTCCTTCAGGAAGTCGACGAGCTCGCCGATGTAGTGGTCGGTGTGCTCGAGGAAGCCCGCGAACACCTCCATCATCCGCGCGTAGAGTCGGCGCTCGTCGTCCGACAGGGTATTCCAGTCCTGGACGTCGGGATCGCGGGCCGAGAGCGTCGTGTTCTCGGGAACGAGGCCCATCTTCTTCTGGCGCGCGAAGACCTGCTCGCGGTACTCGTCCCAGCCGCCGTCGAACTGCCCCTCGTACCGGTCGGCCCACTCCTTCGGCACGTGGTGCGGCGCGTGCATCGCGCCGGGCGCGAAGTACAGGAAGAACGGCTTGTTCGGCGCGACCTGCTTGGCGTCGGCGATCATGTGCTTGGCCTGCTCGACGAGGTCCACCGTGAGGTGGTAGCCCTCCTCGGGCGTCTTCTCCGGCTCCACCTGCATGTTGTCGCGGACGAGTTCCGGGTAGTACTGGTGCGTGTCGCCGCCCAGGAAGCCGTAAAAGCGCTCGAACCCGCGCCCGAGCGGCCAGCGGTTGTAGGGGCCGGCGGCCGAGCTCTGCTCGGCCGGCGTGAGGTGCCACTTGCCGACGGCGTAGGTGTTGTAGCCCTCTTCCAGCAGGACCTCCGAGAGCATGCCGTTCTCGAACGGCATCAGGCCGTTGCTCCCCGGGTAGCCGGTCGAGCCCTCCGTGATGCACGCGAGCGCGTTCGAGTGATGATTGCGCCCGGTGAGGATGCACGCGCGCGACGGCGAGCACAGCGCGGTCGTGTGCATGTTGCTGTAACTCAACCCGTCGGCGGCCAGCGCATCGATGTGCGGCGTCCTGATGGGACTGCCGTAACAACCGAGCTGGGCGAAGCCGACATCGTCGAGGACGATGAAGACGACGTTCGGCGCGCCCTCCCGGGCCCGGACCGGCGAAGGCCACGCCGGCTGCGACACGTCGAACGTCTGGCCGATGACGCCCGAGAACGCCTGACCCTGCTTGTACTCCTTCAGTGCCATCTCACACTCCTCTTTATCCTCTTTGTCTGCCCGGGCGAAGGTATCGTCGATGATCTGGTTTCAGGCCGGTACTCACATTTTGGACCTCCTTCGCGGGTCGCTTTGTCGGTTCATCCATACCGATCGTCTGCGTCCACGAGTGCCACAGCGTATAAGGCCCCTAGATCCGGAGTTGTCTCCGGCGCGACAACTGCGGGCGTGAGAGGCTCAAAAACTGATTCTGATTGGGACCGAGGCATCTGATCCTCCGCGATTGGTTCACCCCACGTGCACGAGCTGCGAGCTCTGCGACTCGGCCTGACATTTACCCATTCACGACCATTGGACCAAGGTCCAATGGTCCAGGTCCGGTTCTTGCTTTCCGGGCGCTGGGGCGGGAGGACCTGGCCGGGGATCCGCGGTTCGCCAGCGAGGCGATCCGTGAAACGGGCATACCCATCCAGAAACAGGAACACGGCCCGGTTCGAGAAGGACATGGCGGAGATTCGGGCGGACCGACGCGACTTGAAGTGGACCGCCTCGGGTGAGCACAGCAGAAGTCAAAGGGTTGCCTCCTGGATGCTATTCAGGAATCCGCATGATCTCGTCGGCGTAGCGGCCCTGCCTGACCAGCTTCGCCATGGTCGTCATCGGCCTGTCGATGTGCTTGAAGAACCGCTTGTAGCCCGCGCACAGGTAGTTGAGCCCTGGTTCTCCATCCGGGGCGCTGATGAACCGGTTGCGCGGACACTCGCCGTAGCACGCGAAAAGCACCTCGCAGTCGCGGCAGTACCTGGGAAGGCTGTCGAACTTGTCCTGTCCGAACTGGCGCTGTTTCTCCGAAGCGATGAGCTCCAGCATGTGCGTATCCTTGATGTTGCCCAGCCGGTATTCCGGCTCGACATAATGATCGCAGGAATAGAGATCACCGTTGTGCTCGAGGGCGAGCGCGTTGCCACAGGTCGGCGAGAAGATGCACAGGTTGTGCTGGCCGAGCCAGCTTCCGAGTGCGGCATCGAACGTCTGCACGAAGACCTTACCGACATCGCGCTGAACCCACTCATCGAAAACGCTGCAGAGGAAGCGCCCGAACTGCTCGGCTTTGACCGAACGTTCAGTGACGAGGCTTCCGCGCTGGCGATAGAAAGGCCGCTCGCCGCCCGGACGCGCTCCCCAGCCTCTGTTGGCCACCGGAAGAAGCTCCTCGGTGGCGCGCTCGACGATCGGGATGAACTGAATGAACTCCGCCTGCAGCTCGTCGCGAAAGAAGCGATACACCTCGAGCGGATGATCGGCATTGGCGGCGTGAATCGTGCACAGAACATTCACGTCGACATCGTGCCGGCGCAATCGCTCCCAGGCGCGCATCACCAGGTGAAATGAGCCCCCACCGCGCTTGTCGACGCGGTAGGCATCGTGCATCTCCTGTGGCCCGTCGATGCTCAGACCGACGAGAACATCGTGCTTCCTGAGAAACGCGCACCAGGCGTCGTCGATCAAGAGGCCATTGGTCTGAATGGTGTGCAGCACCCTCTGCTGCGGCTTGCGGTGTTTCTCGACCAGCTCGACGGCGCGTCTGAAGAAGTCGAGCCCCATGATCGTAGGCTCGCCGCCTTGCCAGGCGATGTTGATCTCGGGCTCATGGCGCTTAGCGAGCCTCTGCTGGATATACAGCTCCAGCACCTCATCGGACATGCGCGTGCGCGCGTTCGGATAGAGGCTGTCCTTCGACAGGAAGAAGCAGTATTTGCAGTCGAGGTTGCAGGTGGCCCCGGTCGGCTTGGCGAGCAGGTGAAAGGCTTGTGGTTCCGGACGCATGTTGCCTCCTGCTGGGATGCGTGCGCGGCAGGACCGCCAGCCAGCCTGCCGCGCCCCCTGTCGCTACTGCCGCGACATGGCAAGGTGATTGGCGGTCTCGGGTTCGATTTTGTGCTCTTCGCCTTCCGCGCATCAATCGAAGAGGCTATGACAAGGACCGAGCGCATACCATTGGACCTTGGTCCAATGGCCGTGACTCAGGTAGGGAGCAAAAATCGGGCTCGACGGGACCGAGGCATCCGCTCATTGTCCACCGCCCATACAAGTCTCGCAGCCGTGCTGCTCTGCTGGCTGATCATCGGGTCTCCTCGAACCTCCGCTCAGGAACTCGAGCCGAGGGCGTACAACAACCTTCCAGTCGGCACCAACTTTCTGGTGTCGGGATACGTGTTCTCAGAAGGGGCGGTAGCCACCGACCCGGCGCTGCCATTCGAAGACGCCCGGCTCGAAGTTCACAGCGCCGTGCTGGGCTACGTTCGGTCCTTCGGCCTGCTCGACCGTTCGGCCAAGATCGACGTGGTGCTGCCGTACTCCTGGCTCTCGGGCAGCGCCATCGTGTCCAGCGAGCCGCGCGAACGCCAGGTATCGGGTTTGAACGACGCCAGGCTGCGCCTCACCTGGAATCCGTTCGGGGCACCTGCGCTGACGAAAGAGGAATTCGCCCATTTTGAGCAGGATATGGTGATCGGCGCCAGCGTTCAGATCACGGCCCCCATCGGTCAGTATGATGCTACCCGACTCGTCAACCTCGGCACTAACCGGTGGAGCGTCAAGACAGAGATCGGTATCTCCAAGGTGGCGGGCGCATTCACGCTCGAGCTCGCGCCGAGCGTGGTGGTGTATGGCCAGAACGACGACTTTATGGACAGTCTTGATCGAGAGCAGGAGCCGCTTTACGCGGCGCAGGGCCACGTCATCTACCACCTGCCCGCACGCTGGTGGGTCGCGTTGGGCGCCACGTACTATACGGGAGGACGCACTAGAGTGAACGGTGTAGAGAACGACGACAGACTGAGCACCTGGCGCCTGGGCGCGACTCTCTCGATTCCGCTGAGCAGACAGCACTCCATCAAGCTGTATGGCAGCACCGCGACAGACACGCGCATCGGCGACGAGTTCGACAGCCTGGGAATCGCGTGGCAGTACCGCTGGGGACCGTGATCGTTTGCTGAGGAGGCGGTGGTCGGCGACATCGTTCAGCGCAGACGGTAGTCGACTGTGACCACGCCATAGTGGATCCACCCGAAACTGTAGACGTCGTCGGTGTCGACGCCGGCCTTCGAGCGTTCGGTAACCGCCGCCGACCCGCCACCTGTTGGTCAGTCGATAAGTGGCCTTCAGGGCAACGTCGAAGGCGCGCCCGGGACCGCCGGCGAGGCCGTCGAAGTCAACCGATACCCGCCACCGCTCGCTCAACGTCGTCATCGATGGCGCTCACCGGGCCCTGCCGGAGTTTCACCTCAGCGTCACGGATCAGTGCAGTAAAGCCGACTTGCCAGCGCCAGTCTTCGCGGTCGAGCCACGCATAGCGATAGGTGAGCTTGTAGGTGTTGAACCGGTAGCTGCCCCGAGTAGTGCCGGCCTGGAAGGTCGCGCCGGCGAAATTCGTCTCCGCCGGGAGAGAACCCGTGCCGGATACCTCGAGAGGCGCGAGCGTGAGGCGAACACCGTGACGATCGTTCACCTGCCAGTCACCTTCCACCCGGGCAAAGGCATCGGGGCCATTGCCGGTGATATCCAGCATGTCGAAGTCGGTTCCCGCGTCGCCGGGAATCCGGATGTCGTTGCGGGAGCCCCAGACCGGCCCGAACTCCAGCGCGACACGGACCGACGTCTCAGAGTCCGCCACCCCCTGAGCCGTATGGAGCGCGGCAATGACGAACAGACCAAGGGCTGCGCGCGGTCGGACGAAAGCCGGATGATGCCTCATCATCAATGCCCGAAGGCGGCCTCGCAGGCAAAGGCTGAAGCGCCGGCAGGGCGGATGGCGGGTGCCTGCCTTCGTACGCTGGCCAGGCAAGTTCCCGGCGGGGACCGTGCAGGCGTTCTACGAGACGTCGGCCGACTGGTTCTCCCATCTGTGCACCCCCAGCTACTGCCTGCGTTACCGGCCGGCTGCGCGTCAGCCGCAGATGATCGACACCGGCATGAGCCACATTGGCTTCCGCTGCGTCCTTCGCGGGGGTTCAATCGGGCCGCGCTATCCGAGTCCAGGGCGTCTCGATCTGTACAGAGGAAGTGTCGTCCCGGGTGGTTCGGGGCTGCTCCAGACTGGCGCCCCGGATAGCTCGAACGAGCTGTGGCCAGCTCGATCTGCAGCGGGCCAGCGATGAACGCAAGGATCCCCTGTTTGGCGGGGCCATCGTTCCAGGAGGGCAGCGGATCAGCAGCGGTGGAGGTCGTAGAGCTTTTTCTGTGCGACACCGTAATCCCCCAC
>JAWLGU010000064.1:0-27938 GCA_041690675.1 Pseudomonadales bacterium
GATGATGAAACGCACCCTGCTCAGCAGCGCTATTGCCATTGTCGGCAGCCTGGGGGTATCCGCCGCACTCGCCCAGACCACAGAAGAGGACGCGTGGTCGGAACAGTCCCAGCAGCAGTCCGGGCTGCCGAGCTTCAGCGAGCTGGACACCGATGGTGACGGCTTCCTCAGCGAGGAAGAGCTGCGAGCGAACGCGGACCTCTCGGACGTGCACACCCAGCTCGACGAAAATTCCGACGGGCTCGTGGACGAAACCGAGTTCGCCGCCCTGGAGGATGCTCATATGAGCCCCCGCGGCGAGATGGGCTCGAAGCACGAGGGTACCGATACGAAGCAGTACGACGAATCGGATACCGACTACTGAGTAGTCTGCGCCCCGAGCGGGACCACGCGTGGGAGACCACGCGTGGTCGCCTTACGTCATTCGGCGGCCACCTCGGCGAAGGTCACACCGCAGTTGCTCAAACGCAAGCTGGGCGGGTCCACGCTGAACTCGAACGGTGAGGTCCGGCGCAACGCGCTCAGGCCGAAAAGCCCCCTGGAGGCACCCGGCAACACGGCAACCTCCACGTCCTGGAGGCGGCAGGCATCACCGATGGTGATCTCGCTGAGTCGGTAGACCGGTACCCTGAGCACGCTGCCATCGGCCATGCGGCCCTCGAGCTGACGGACGTACGTAGCGGTACCTGCTTCCTGTGAACGTTCCAGCGTCGCGTTGGTGATGGTCATGTACCCCGCGCCGGTGTCCACGAGGTATTCCTCGGGATGCGAGCCGGCGACCCCGATGCTCACGTAGAACGTGTCGAGCTGCTCGTGGGCCTTGAGCGGAATCACTGCGTCCGCCACTGCGAACGGCGCCCCGAGCAGGGCCAGGGTCGTTGCGAGCGCAGAGCTGCTGAGAACGGCACGGAGCCGAGCACTTACATACCGCAAAGTGGGTACCTCCAGATCCGTTTTACAAATGTTATCAGATGCCGCCGGCGGCGGAACCACGGCAAACGCCTGAATCCGCCGGACCGGTTGAGAATTTTTCACCCTCGGGCGGTGAACCGCCGGGGGAACGTCAAGAAACTAGAGAGGATTCGACATGAACAGCAGGAAACTGACCAAAACCCTGAAAACGCTGGCCCTTGCCGGGAGCCTGGGACTGGCGGCGCCGGCGGCGCTGGCCGGTCCCGAGGCGGGCGATCGAGCCTTGTCCCTCACCGGCAGCGGCACCAGTGACGACTCCTTCGACACCAACACCTATAGCGTGTCCGGCCAGCTGGGATGGTGGACCAGCGACAACCTCGAGCTGGGCATTCGCCAGAGCGTGGCCGGAGCCGTCCGCGACGATGCCGATGACACTTGGGCCGGTGCGACCCGCGGCTTCGTCGACATGCACTTCGGCAACCTCGGTGCCGGCGGCACCGGGGCGTTGCCGTTTATCGGCGCGAGCATCGGCGGCATTTATGGCGAAGAGGTGAACGACACCGGCACGGCGGGACTCGAGCTGGGGGCGAAATTCTACGTGAAGGACAAGACCTTCATACTCGCCATGGCCGAGTACCAGTTCCTCTGGGAAAGCGCCGACGACATCGACGACCAGTTCGACGACGGAGCGTTCTTCTACACGCTGGGTATCGGCTACAACTTCTGACGCCCCACCGGGGGCTGTGATGGCCTGCGAGGGCGTTACGACGCCCCTGCTGGCACCTGCGCGTCCGGGTCCACGATCAAACCGGCGACCAGCTCCGGCTCCTGCATGGGAATGAAGTGGCTCAACGCCGGCAGGTAGACATCGCGGGCGTTGGGAAACTCGTCCGCCAGCCTCGGCCAGGTGGGCGATTTGGAGAAGTCGATGCCGTCGCTGGGGACCGGGTCCCGCATCTGCGCTCTCACCACCACCACCGGCAAGCCCAGGGATGGAATCGCGGCGTGGATGTCGGTCTGGCTGTTGCCCAGATACACCGAGGCCTCCACCAGCGGGGGGCACGCCAGCTCGTAGCCGGAGCCGTCCGGGCTCGGCAGCAAGCCGTAGCGGCAATAGTCCTCCAGCACCTCGCGACGCCAGAGCGAGAACGGATGGCGGTGCTCGAAATGCTGGAACATCTCCTGCCACGAGCTCCAGCGGTTGCGCCGACGCGCCACCGGATGATCCTCCGCTAACTGGAATCCGCGGAAGCGATCGGTGGCGTACGCTTCCGGGTCGAGAATGACCGGATCCAGCAGCACCAGCCGGGAGAACGCGTCCGGTAGAGCCGCCGCAGCCTGGGTGACGCTGTGCCCGCCCATGGAGTGCCCCACGCCGATGACCCCGCTCAAGCCGAGCCCCGAGATCAGCGCTACCAGATCCCGACCGAACGCCTCCCAGACGTAAGGTCCTTTCCTGTCGCTGCGGCCGTGCCCGCGCATGTCCACGGCGAGCACCCGATAGCCCGCCGGCAGAGCGGCCACCGTCCGATCCCAGCAGCGTGCATGGAACCCGGTAGCGTGCACCAGCAGCACCGTCGGCGCGCCGCCGGCGCCCCATTCGAAATAGGTCAGCCGGACATCGCCGGTATCGAACTCGTGCTGGGTCGGTTGCTCGTTCATACGCCTCGCCGGACTTCGGTCAAAGCGGATCATGTTAGGACGACCCGCCGAGCGGGTCCACGGCAGACTGCCGGGCCGCCGCCGCTCCCCGCCGCGGACCCGCCGCAGCGGCACCGCGCCGACGATACCGTTTCCTGTACATGCAATTACCGGATTCGGGGCATGGAATCGACCGGGTCTGTAATGGACCCTTTGCACTGTCTTACAACGACTCCAACCAGACAGCGAGGACACATGGACCAGCATTCTTCTGCCTTTGCCTCCACCCCCACCGTCAGCCGCAGGCCCTATCGCACGCCGGTGCGGCAACCGCGCAAGCTGGCGTGGACACCGGTCACTTTTTCCGCGGGGCAGGTGCTGTACCGGGAGGGGGAGATCGCGGACCGGCTGTTCGTAACCCGGTCCGGCATCGTCAAGCTCATCGCTCACCTGCCCAATGGGCGGGCGCGTATCCTCGGTCTCCATGGTCCGGGCGCGGTGCTCGGGCTGATCACGCCGGCGTCCGACGAGCCCTCCTACGGGCACTCCGCCATCGCCATGGAGGACGTCAGCGCTTACTGGATCTCCGCAGCCCAGCTTCGCCGGCTCAGAAACCAGGGTTCCCACGAGTACATGGAACTGGTGGAACGCCACTGCGAGGAGCTGCGCCACGCGGAGCGCTGGATCGCCGAGTTCTCGGCCGACACCACCCCGTGTCGCATCGCCCGGCTCATCAAGTACCTGGCCGAGCTGCAGCATCTTCCCGAGGAAGACGAGGTCGAGCTGCTGACCTGTCAGGAAATGGGCGAGGTGATCGGCGTCTCCACGGAAAGCGCGAGCCGCGTGCTGGCGGAGTTCAAGCGCACGGGGGTGCTGGAGCCCTGCAAGGATCGTCATGGCAAGCGCCTGTACCGGTTCGATTCGGAGACCATTGAAGACATAGCATTTGCGTGATCTCGCCACAGGACGTAACCTTTGACGAGTCAGGGGAAAGGCGCGTCGATGACGTCCTCGCGGGTGAGCATCTACATCGCCGACGATCACGGCCTCGTGCGCGAAGGGCTGAGCTCGGTTCTCGCCCGCGAGGCCGACCTCGAAGTGGTCGGCCAGGGAAGCACCGGGCGGGAAGCCATCGCCGCGGTCCGAGACCTGCGGCCCGACGTGGTCATCATGGACGTGGCCATGGGCGACATGAACGGCATGGAAGCCACCCGGCAAATCCTCAAGGAAGCACCGGAGACCCGGGTCATCGCCGTCTCCAGCTACGGCGGGCGACGCCACGTCATGGGCATGCTCAAGGCCGGCGCGCTGGGCTACGTGGTCAAGTCCGAAGTGTTCGACCGCCTGCGGATGGCGATCCGGGAAGTGCTGCGGGGCAACGTCTACCTTTCCCCCTCCATCGGCGCAACCGTGGTGGGACTGCTGCGTGACAACGACACCAGCGGGGTGGCCGCCGAAGTGCTGAGCGATCGCGAGCGCCAGATCGTACAGTTGGTGGCAGAGGGCTTCTCCTCCTCGGCCATCGGCTCCAAGCTCAACATCTCCCCGAGCACCGTGGAAACCCACCGCCGCAACATCATGCGCAAGCTCAACCTGCACAACGTTGCCGAGCTGACCCGCTTCGCCATCCGCGAGGGCATGACCTCGGTGGACGGCTGACATCCACCGCATCCACCACGACTACGACTGATCGACTCCGGCCCGATATCACCAGATCCGCAATCAGCGGTATCCGACCGCCCGGGGCGGCCGCCGCGACGACGACATGGGCTCCACGCCGGTGATCACCATGGGCATGCCGCCGAAGGCGGCCTTCGACCAGGCCCGGGCCATTTCGGGCCCATCCGCCTCGGTGGTCAGAGTGAACTCGATGTTCTTGCAGACGACGCCGGTCTGAATCTCCACGGCACCGCGGACGCGATACTTCTGCATGGGCCGGTAATCTCTCGAGTGACTTGGAACGTGAAGTATTCGTGGTCGCCCGTGGGGGTGCCTTGAAAATACGCAACCGGCGGTCGGGCGCGTCAAGACGAGGAGGTGGCGGCGCCGTCGGGCCGTTCTCCCTGCCCCCGCACCAGCAGATCGTAAGCCCGGACGCTCGCGGGCAGGTGCATCGGATGGATACTCCCGGTGGCGGCAGCGTGCGCCTGTTCCAGAGCCCGCTTGAGCTCCGCGGTGTTGCCGGGCCACGGGTACCGGCGGAGCATCTGCGTCGCCTGCCAGGACAGAGTCTTCCGCGTGGCCGCGGCGGCGTTCAACCGGTCGACGAACAGGCGGCTCAGACCGATGACGTCGTCGCCCCGCTCACGCAGCGCCGGCAGGCGTACCACGAACTGGCCGAGCATTCGGTAGAGCTCCGGAGACAGGCGCCGCTCGCGAAGCGCGGCTACCGGGTCGCGGGCGGACGCAGCGACCAGCCGCACCGGCGCCTCGCCGCGCAGGGTCCGCTCCAGCGTCCGCAGTAGCCGATACTGGTCCTGGAGCGGCATACCGCACAGCTCGTTGAGAAACAGCGTGCCGCCGCGTGCGCGCTCCAGGCGCTCCCGCCAGTCGTCGCCTGCGGCTTCGGCACGGGGCCGCCGCTCGGCAAGCTTCCATGCATGACCCGCGCACTCCACCTGCACGAATGGCCTGGCGGCCCGGCCACTCACATCGTGCAGGGCGCGGGCGGCCACAGACTTGCCGGTACCCCGCTCGCCATAGATGAACACGGTGGCGTCTCCGGGCGCGATGGCGGCGAGGCGCCGGTGCAGGCGCTGCATGATCGGCGCGCTGCCGTGCAGCCGGCCCAGCCGGTCCAGGGGCAGCGCGCCCCCCTCCGGCAGCGCCCGATAACGCAGCCTCTGCCGGAACTCGGCATCGACGTCGTCGAGCACCCGGGCCAGAAACCGCGGCTCCAGCGGCCGGGTCAAGGCATGGCAGGGCAGGCTCTGCCAGATCTCGAGCACCCGCGGCATGTGCTCCGGGTCCACCACGAGGACCGTCTCCCGGGGCCACCGGTGCAGCTGATCGGGTTGCGCCAGAGTCTCGCAATCAAGAAGGAAGGCCACGTCCGGCTTCTGGCCCACGGCGCGCAGCTCGTGGAGACCCGGCACCTGGCCCCAGCGGAAGCTGCGGCCCCGGGCCGCGGCCTCGAGCTGTGCCACGGTCCGCGGATCGTCTCCCACCGCAACGGCCAGCGGCCGCTCTGCGGCCGGCGTTCGAGGATCGTGCGCTGCGCGACGGGGCGGGGCTGCGCCCCTAGAATCCATCTTCCAGTCCAACGCCCTGCGTCCCCCGGTGCGGTGCAGGGGGGCAATCTAGGCCCCGCGACCACCGGTCGCTTTGAACTTGCGCAATGGAGCAGAGGGCGAGGCTGGGACTGCACTCGCAGTTTTCGGTACACTTCCGCGACCCGACCCCGTCCCGATCGCTCACGGAGAACCCGGTGGCCCAGCCCCTCACCAAATCCGAGGTCGTTTCCTCCGAGCAGGAGCCGCTGATTCTCGTGAACAGCGACGACCAGGAAGTCGGCCATCTGGGCAAGTCCGCGTGCCACGATGGCGACGGCGTGCTGCATCGCGCCTTTTCCCTGTTCATCTTCAACCCCGCCGGTGAGCTGCTGATTCAGCGCCGGGCGCCGGGTAAGCGGCTGTGGCCCGCGTTCTGGTCCAACAGCTGCTGCTCCCACCCTCGCGCCGGAGAGGACATGGAAGAGGCGGTGAGCCGCCGGCTGCAGCAGGAGCTGTCCCTGCAGGCCAGGCTGCACTTTGTCTACAAGTTCGAGTACGTGGCCCGTTTCGAAGACCTGGGCACTGAGCACGAGCTCTGCTGGGTGTATGTCGGAACCACCCGGGACGAGCCGGTCATCAATACGACGGAGATCAGCGCGTGGCGTTGGATCTCGCCGGTGCAGCTCAGCCGCGAGCTGGCCGAGCAGGGTGAGAGCTTCACCCCCTGGCTGAAGCTGGAGTGGCAGCGGCTGCGCCAGCGGTTCGGCGACGATCTCGGCGGCATCAAGCATCTCGAGCAGACACCGGAGTAAAGGATCCATGGCTCAGGCCCACATCGGCATCAGTGGATTTGCCAGCTACCTGCCCCGCTATCGGGTGCGGCTGGCGGACTGGTGCCGCTGGACCGGCGACAGCTGGGACAAGGTGCGCACCGTGGTCGGCAGCGGATTCCGCATGCGCGGGCCGGACGAGAACGCCTATACCATGGCGGCGACCGCGGTGCTGCGCCTGATCCGCCAGTACGACCTGGACCCGTCCCGGGTGGGATTCCTCGGCCTGGGCACGGAGTCGAGCACCGACAACTCCGCCGGCGCCGTCATCGTCAAGGGCATGGTGAACCGCGCCCTGACCCAGCTCGGCCTGCCGCGGCTATCCCGCGCGTGCGAGGTCCCCGAGTTCAAGCACGCATGCCTGGGGGGCGTGTACGCCCTCAAGGCGGCAGCCCGCTACCTGGCGGTGGACGGACGCGGACGCCATGCCATCGTCGTCTGCTCCGACGTGGCGGAGTACGAGCGCGCCACCTCCGGGGAGCCCACCCAGGGCGCGGGCGCGGTGGCCATGCTGGTGGAAGAAGCACCCCGGCTGGTGGCGCTGGAGCTGCCCCTCTCGGGCAGCTCCTCGGACTACCGGGGACCGGATTTCCGCAAGCCGTTCCTGCGCTTCATGGATCAGGCTCCGTCGGAGTACGCCCAGCCCCGGGACTTCCCCGTGTTCAACGGCAAGTATTCCACCACGTGCTACATCGACGAGGCCCTGGCGGCCATGCGCGACATGTTCGCGCGTATCGCCGCGCCGGAGGCCGCCCGCGCCGCAGTGCGGCCGTTGGCCTCTCGGCCGAGCCAGTTCATGCGGGACCTCTCGGCCACCTTCCTGCACCGCCCGTATCAGCGCATGGCGGAAACCGGCCTGATCATGAGCTACCTGCTGGCCCTGGCCGTGGGCGACGGCGAGGATCTGGCGGAGCTCGAGCGTTATGCCGTGGCAGCCGAAGTGGACCCCTCGGCGCTGGTGGCGGAGCTCACCGCCGAGCCGGACGTGTACGCGCTGGTAGAGCAACAGCGGGTGAGCGACGAGATCTACCCGCTGGCCGTGCAGACCGCGCGGGAGTTCCGCCGCGATCCCGGGTTCAGGGCGCTCATGACCCGACTCGGCACCGCCTGCATGCAGGAGGTCGGCAACCTCTATACCGCATCCCTCCCCGCGTGGATGGCCGCCGGGCTGGAGGAAGCCGCCACCAGCGGCCTCGACCTCGCCGGCACACGTATCCTCACCTTGGGCTATGGCAGCGGCGATGCCGCCGAGGCCATCCCCATGGTGGTGATGCCGGAGTGGGCGGAAGCGGCCCGCCGCATCGGCTTCGCGGCCACGCTCGAGAATCCGCTGGACCTCGGTGAAGCGGCCTACGCGGCGCTTCACGACGGCTCCTCCTTGGCGTCGTCGACGCCGCACCAGCCGGGGGTGTTCTACATCGATCGCATCGGCGACCGCACCGGGCACTTCGACGACTCCGGCATCGAGTACTACAGCTACCACGGCTGACCCAGCGGGCCCTCAGCGGTGGGCCAGCCGGTGAACGTACGCTTCCTGCCGTGACAGCCAGGCGAACCGGAGGGTGAGCACCAGGGCCGCCACGGTGAGCCCGCACGCGAGCCCCACCCAGAATCCCCGCACGCCCTCGAAACCCGGCAGCACCACCCAGCCCAGGCCCAGCATCGTGCCCACCGGCAGACCCACGGTCCAGTAGGCGACCAGCGCGATGATCATGGGCGTGCGGGTGTCCTTGAACCCCCGCAGCGAGCCGAGCGCGGTGACCTGGGTATCGTCGACGAACTGATACACCGCCACGAAGACCATGAGCTCCATGGCCACCGTGAGCACCACCGGGTCGTTGGTGTAGAGGCCGGCGATGAAACCGCGAAATTCGAACAGCAGCGCCGCGGCCGCCGCGGCGAAGGCCAGCGACAGGCCGATGGCCACCCAACCGCTGCGGCGGGCCGCATCCACGTCTCCGGCGCCCACGTTGAACCCCACGCGAATGGCCACCGCCATGCCCAAGGCCATGGGGACCATGAAGGTGAGACCGCCCACGTTCGCGGCGATCTGATGAGCCGCGACCGCGTCCACCCCGAGACGGCCCACCAGCAGCGTGATGATGGAGAACATGGAGAACTCGAGAAAGGTGGTCAGGCCGATGGGCAGGCCCAGCCTGACCAGGCGGCCGATGGCCCGGGGGTCCGGAGCGGAGAAGCGGGCGAACAGCCCGGTCACCCGCATGCGGGAACGCACCACCACCAGCGCCAGCACCATGAGCTCGAGCCACATGACCACCGCGCTGGCCCAGCCGCAGCCCACCCCGCCCATGGCCGGGATGCCTGGGCCACCGTAGATGAAGAGGTAGTTCAACGGCACCTTGATCACCAGACCCAGCGCCGCCACCAGCATCGCCGGCAAGGTCCACGACATGCCTTCACAGAGGTAGCGCAGTGCCAGATAGCCCAGGAGCCCAGGCGTGCCCCAGGAGAGCGCCTCGAGATACGCCACGGCGATGGGCACCGCCTGGGGATCGACGCCGATGAAGTCGTACAACGCTTCTACGTGGCGGTATGCGGTGATGAGCAGAGCCCCGCCGGCGAGGCCGATCCAGGCCGCCTGGCGCACCACCTCCCCCGCTGCGGCCTGGCGGCCGCCGCCATGGAGCTGGGCCACCGATGGCACGATGGCCATGATCACCCCGCCGAGCAGCATGACCGTGGGCCAGAAGAAGTTGCCGCCCAGCGCCACCCCGGCCAGATCTGCGGCTCCGTAGCGGCCAGCCATGATGGTGTCCGCCACCCCCATGCCCATCTGCGAAAGCTGGGTGAGCACGATGGGCAAAGCCAGCCGCAGCAGATGAGCGAGCTCCGCGCGAACCACCCCGAATCCCGGTATCGAATGGAGCGCGGATTGTACACGCCGGCGAGGATGCTTATCATACACCAATCTTCACGATTCCTTGTTGGCCATAGAAGCGCTCTATCGTAGCGATAGCATCTTTCGAATGGCCATCCGCCCCTCAAGCCGTATACTGACGGCTCCATCGCGCAGACGCGTCCTCTCCGACGCGGACGCTATCCAACTCACGAAAAACTGTTTGAGGGCATGAAGTCATGGAACTGAAGGACAGCAAGACACTGCAAAACCTGAAGGACGCGTTCGCCGGTGAGTCCCAGGCCAATCGCCGTTACCTGTACTTCGCCGCCAAGGCGGACGTCGAAGGCGAAAACGACGTGGCCGCCGTCTTCCGCTCCACCGCCGAAGGCGAGACCGGCCATGCCCACGGTCATCTGGAGTACCTGGAATCCGTCGGCGATCCGGCCACCGGGCTGCCCATAGGCGACACCCAGAACAATCTGAAGGCCGCCATCGCCGGCGAGACCCACGAGTACACCGACATGTACCCGGGCATGGCGAAGACCGCCCGGGACGAGGGCTTCGACGAGATCGCCGACTGGTTCGAAACCCTGGCGAAAGCCGAGCGCTCTCACGCCAACCGGTTCCAGAAGGCCCTGGATTCCATGGGCTGAGGTCCGGTCGACACCACGCATGGCAAGGGGTCCGGATGGGCCCCTTTTCATCTGCGACGAGCGAACGGGGAACGATTCATGACGAGAGAAGGCAGCCTGGAGGCGCCGCAACGAGAGCCCCTCGAATGGCAGAGCGACGCGTTCTACGACCGGGAGGCGTTGTACGCGGAGCTGGAGCGCATCTTCGACATCTGCCACGGCTGCCGCCGCTGCGTCAGCCTGTGCGACGCGTTCCCCACCTTGTTCGACCTGATCGACGAGTCCGAGACCATGGAAGTGGACGGCGTTGCCAAGGACGACTACATGAAGGTGGTCGACCAGTGCTATCTGTGCGACCTGTGCGCAGAGACCAAATGCCCGTATCTGCCGCCCCACCCCTGGAAGGTGGATTTCCCGCACCTGATGCTGCGCGCCAAGGCCCACAAGTTCCGCAACAAGGACACCCGCTGGCGCGATCGGATCATCACGAGCACGGACCCACTGTTCGATACCCTCAGCACGCCCGGGATCGCTCACGCCGCCAACGCCGCCGCCGGCAGCAAGCCACTGCGCAAACTGGGGGACAAGCTGTTCGGCCTGCACGCGGACGCACCGCTCCCCCATCTGGAACCGAAGCCCCTCACCCGCCGCCTCGATCGGGACATCGGCGCCGACGTGACCGTCACCCCCAGCGATCGCACCACCGGCAAGGTGGCCATGTTCGTCACCTGCTACGGCGACCACAACGAGCCGAAGGTGGTGGAGGATCTCATCGCCGTGCTCAACCACAACGGCGTGCCGGTGCGGATTCTGCAGGACGCCCGCTGTTGCGGCATGCCCAAGCTGGAGCTGGGGGACCTGAACAAGGTGGCGGCCCTGAAGGACGCCAACCTGCCCCTGTTCCTCGATGCCATCGAGGAGGGCTACGATCTCATGGCGCCCGTGCCGTCCTGCGTGCTCATGTACAAGCAGGAAATTCCCCTGATGTTCCCGGACGATGCCGACCTGGCCCGGGTCAAGGAAGCGTTCTTCGATCCGTTCGAGTACCTGATGCTCCGGCACAAGGCGGGGCTGGTGAAGACGGAGTTCAGCCGCGGTCTCGGCAAGGTGGCCTACCATGTCGCCTGTCACCAGCGGGTGCAGAACATCGGCATGAAGACCCGGGAGTTTCTGTCCCTCGTTCCCGGAACGGAGGTGACGGCCATCGAGCGTTGCTCGGGTCACGACGGCACCTACGCGGTGAAGAGCGAGACCTACGAGAAAGCGATGAAGATCGGGCGCCCGGTCTTCCGCAGAGTTCACGAGGCCGAACCGGACACGTTCGGCTCGGATTGCCCCATGGCGGGCCGAATGATTGCACATGGCACGGAGGGATCAGGCGACGGGGAGCACCCCATCACCATGGTTCGAAGAGCCTACGGAGTTTAATCATGCAGAAACTGGATCGTTCCAATGTCTGGAGTCTGGAACAGTACGCGGAGCGGCGGGACGCCTTTCGCGCCGAGGTGATCGAGCACAAGAAGCCGCGCCGGGTGGCGCTCAGCCCCAACGCCACCATGTACTTCGAGGATTTCCTCACCATCAAATATCAGGTGCAGGAGATGTTGCGGGTGGAAAAGATCTTTGAGCCCAAGGAGATCGAGGAGGAAATCGTCGCCTACAACCCCCTCATTCCGGACGGCAGAAACTGGAAAGGCACCTTCATGTTCGAGTACCCGGACGTGGAGCAGCGGCGCAAGGCGCTGACCCGCATGGCGGGCATCGAGCATCGCATCTGGATCCAGGTGGCGGGTCAGGAGAAGATCTTCGCCATCGCCAACGAGGATCTGGAGCGCTCCACGGAGGAGAAGACCTCGGCGGTGCACTTCCTGCGCTTCGAGCTCGACGATGACAGCATCGGCGCGCTCAAGGCGGGCGCGGACATCAAGATGGGCATCGACCACGACGAGATGCGTTGCGAGGTGACCTTGTCCGACGAGACCCGCCGCAGCCTGGTGCGCGATCTCGACTGAGGCGGCCGCCGGTTCTCCAGCGCGAACTCCGCAGCGCGGTTCGTGCTAGCATCTGAGGCCACTCCTCGCGCAGGAGAGGTCCATGTTGCGAACAGTGTTCGTAGTGGCGACCGCCTGGGCTGTGGCAGCCTGCTCGAGCGCGGCCAACGAGTCGTCGGCGCCCACCGCCGGACCGGTAGCTTCCACCGTGGCCGATTCGGCGACGCCGAAACGGGAGGTGGTGTGCAGGAAGATCCAGAAGACCGGAACCCGCATGCGCACACGCCTGTGCCTGTACCCCGAGCAATGGAAGACGTTGAGTGAGAACGCGGCCCAGGCCGTGGACGAAATTCAACGGCGGGCCGTCCACAATACGGACATGCCCGGCAAGGGCGGTTGAGCGGAGCGGCGCTGGTTCAACCCGCCTCTCGAGCGGCGGGGTGGGCGTCCATGACCCGCTCCATGGTCGCTTCGAGCACGGCGGCCAGCTGGCGGAGCAGCTCGCTCCGGGTGGAGCTGCTGCGCCAGCAGAGCCCGATGTTCCGATGAGGCTCGTCGCCCTCGAACGGCAGGTAGCGCACCGGACCTGAACGGCTGGTGATGGCCAGCTCGGGCATGAGGGTGATGCCCACGTTCGCCGCCACCATCTGGCGCAGGGTTTCGATGCTGGTGGCGCGAAAGTTGGTGTTCTCCACCGCGTTGTGGGAGCTGCAGATCTCCAGCGCCTGATCCCGCAGGCAGTGGCCGTCCTCGAGCAGCAGCACCTGCTCGTGATCCAGGTCTTCCAGGCGAACGCGCTTCCGGCTCGCCTTGGGGTGATTCTTCGAAGCGGCGAAGTAGAAGGGTTCGCGGTAGAGCTTGACCTGCTCCAGATTATCCTCTTCCACCGGCAACGCCAGAATGGTGGCATCCAAGTCGCCTTCCCGCAGCATGCGGGTGATGACCGCCGTCTGGGCTTCGGTGAGCTGGATGCGCAGGTTGGGGAACGCCTTCTTGATGGGCCCCAGGATCTTCGGCAGGAGGTACGGCGCCACCGTGGGGATGATGCCGAGCCGGAACTCGCCTCCGTACGGGTCCTTGTGCTCCTCGGCGATGTGCACGAGCTGATTGACCTCGCGCAGCACCCGCTGGGCCTGGGCGACGACGCGTTCCCCCACGGGGGTGAGCATGACCTGCCGGTTGGTCCGCTCGAGGAGCATCACGCCCAGCTCCTCCTCCAGCTTCTTGATCTGGGTGGATAGCGTAGGCTGACTGACGAAGCAGGCTTCGGCCGCGCGGCCGAAATGCCTGTGCTCGGCTACCGCGACCAGGTAGCGAAGGTCACGCAGGTTCACGGGCG
Source organism: Pseudomonadales bacterium (assembly GCA_041690675.1). GTDB lineage: Bacteria > Pseudomonadota > Gammaproteobacteria > Pseudomonadales > Azotimanducaceae > UBA7803. The sequence continues at coordinate 13,418 of JAWLGU010000064.1, forward strand.
CCAGGGCTCCACCAGAATCTTGGCGTGGCGCTCCGGGTTCTTGAGATCCGCGAACGCCTGGGCCACACCGGCGACTCCGACCCGGCCGGTGATGAGCGGGTCCACGGGGAGGTGACCCTCGGCGATGTGATGCAGGGTGCGGGCGAACTCGTCGGGCGTGTAGCCGAACACGAACTGCATGGCCAGCTCCTTGGTGACCCCCAGCAGGGGCCGGAAGTGGTCCTGCTCCATGCACACCCCGACCACCACGAACCGGCAGCCGCGCTGGGCGCCGACCATCATCTGATCGATGACCCCGGGCACGCCGACGCACTCGAAGAACACGCCCGGCGGCAGCAGCCGCTCGCCGGTCAGCGGATTCACCTCCGCCCTCAGGCCCTGTGCGCTGGCCCTGGCCACCTCTTCCCACGACCGGTACGGGGACTGCGCGGCGGGATCGATGACTACGTCCGCGCCCAGCGCCTCCGCCAGCTTGCGCCGCGCCGGAGAGTAATCGGCCGCCAGCACCGGGCCGGCGCCGCGGTGCTTGAGGGCGGCGATCACCGCCAGCCCCACGGGACCGCAGCCGATCACCAGCGGAACGTCATCGTCACGAAGCCGGCCCATCTCCACGGCGTGCCAGCCGACGGCCATGGGTTCCGTCATCGCCGCCCGCTCCGTGGAGAGGCCGTTGGGCACGGGCAGCAGCAGGCCCTCGCTCAGCACCATGCGCTCCGCGTAGCCCCCGGGGAAATCGTGGGAGAAGCCTATACCCACCAGGGCGCCACCGCGCAACAGGGTGGGCATGGAGCATACCCGGGTACCCACCGGCAGACTGCGCGCCGTGCCCGGGCCGTGGTCGAGAATCTCGGCGCAGAACTCGTGCCCCATCACCAGATCCCGCCCGGCCTCGATACTCGAGCCGAGGCCGTCCTCCGCCGCGGCGGCGAAAGTCTCGGTATGCTCCAGCACGTGCAGGTCGGAACCGCAGATGCCACAGGCCAGGGTGGCCACCAGCACCTCGCCACTGCCCGGCGCCGGCTCCGGCACGACGTCCTCGACGATGGCACCACCGCGCATCACGGCCGCTCGCATGGCATCTCTCCAGACAGAGTCGCCACTATGGTACTTTGGGCGGGCCGTCCGAAACCACCGCCGCCATGACCGTCCAGCCCTCGCTCCAACCGACCGGAACTCGCGCCCGTGCCTGAGGTGTTGTACCGGGACCCGCGCCTGGCCGTGCTCGACAAGCCGGCGGACGTATCGCTGCTGGCGGACCGGTCCGGGGCACCATGCCTCTGGGAGACCCTGCCCGGGCTGCTCGGCACCAAGCCGTACCTGGTCCACCGGCTGGACAAGGGCACCAGCGGCGTGCTGCTGGTCGCCCTGGATGCCGACATGCAACGCACCCTGACCCGGGCGTTTCAACGGCGGCAGGTGCGCAAGTACTACCTCACCTGGGTATCGGGTCGACTGGAAGGCGAAGGAACCCGCGTGATCGATCTGCCTTTGCGGAAAGGCCGCAAGAGTCGCTACCGCGTAGCGGGCCCCCGGGAGCACATCCGCGCCAGCGGCCGGGGCTGGGTCCTCGCTGCCGCGGACGGAGCGGGATTCGTCAGCGTCACCCGGCTGCGCTCCCTCACCACCGCGCCGGGCAGAAGCCTGCTGCTGGCCCAGCCTCTGACGGGGCGGACCCACCAGATCCGCGTGCACCTCGCCTGGGTGGGGCACCCGATTCTGGGAGATCACCTGTACGGTCGCCCGAGTTCCCCGGAGCAGCAGGCTCCCCGGCTGCAGCTGCATTGCCATCGGCTGGCGGTTCCCGGTGTCGGCACCTTCTCGGTGCGGCCCCGGGAGGGCTGGCTCGCCGGCGAGCCGCGGGTGGCGCCTAGCGGCTGCGGGAAATCATGAAGTCGATGGCGGCGGCCAGCTCTTCTTCGCCGCACTGAGCGCATAGACCCCGGGGCGGCATGCCCGGGGGCACCCCCTCCAAGGTGGAGCGCAGCAGAGCCTCCCTGCCCTTGTCGATGCGCGGCGCCCAATCGTCCGCCCGGCCCACCCTGGGCGCCCCCGCGATGCCGGCCGCGTGGCACGAGAAGCAGTAGCGCGTGTAGGTCGACTCGCCGGGATGGGCGGCGGCATCACTGGTCCCAACGCCGTCGCAACCGGCCATCAGCGCGCACGCCGCCATCAGCACCCACCGCTTCATCGTTCGCTCCTCACACGTATTCGAAATCGTCCGCATCCTGCCAGGCGGGGAAACGCGCGCGGTAGCTTCGCAGCGCGTCGCCGTCCAGGGTCACGGTGTGAACCCCGGGCGTCCCGGCTGCATCCAGGCAGACCCGGCCTTCCGGATCGTAGACCGCAGAGCCGCCCTCGTAGGCGACGCCGTTGCCGTCCGTGCCCAGAATGTTCACCCCGGCGGCGTAGGCGAGGTTCTCGATGGCCCGCGCCCGCAACAGGACATTCCAGGCGGCCTGCCTGGCTGCGGGCCAGTTGGCCACCACCAGCATCAGGTCGTAATCGCCGCGATTGCGCAGCCACACGGGGAAGCGCAGGTCGTAGCAGACCGCGGGCAGGATCCGCCAGTCGCCAAGGGTCACCGTGCAGCGTGTGTCACCGGCGGCGTAATGCTCGTGCTCACCTGCCATTCGAAAGCGGTGACGCTTGTCGTAGCAGGTGACCTCCCCTTCGGGGGTCGCCCACAGGAAACGGTTGTAGCAGCGACCGTGCTCCGCGATCACCAGGCTGCCGCAGACCACGGCGCCCAGCCGCGCGGCGGCTTCGCGCATCCACCTCACCGTGGGGCCGGACATGGTCTCCGCCACCTCCTCGGATGCCATGGTGAAACCGGTGGAGAACATCTCGGGCAGCACCACGATTTCGGCGGCGCCCGGCACTTGCGCCAGCCAGCCCTCGATCGAATCCCGGTTGCCTGCCGGGTCGTGCCAGCGGGTGGCGGTTTGAACGAGGCTCAGGGTCAGAGGCTGCACAGGATTTCCGCTCCTCGCCGCAGCGTATCGTCATCCTTGGCGAAGCAGAAGCGCAGCATCCGATACCCGGGGTCCCGCTCGTAGAACACCGAGACCGGTATGGCTGCGATTTTCGCCTCGCGGGTCAGCCGCATCGACAGGTCGACGTCCCGCTCGCTGGAAACGTCGGAATAATCCAGCAACTGAAAGTAGGTGCCGGCGCTCGGCGTCAGCCGAAACCGGGAGCGCTCGAGCAGCCCGCAGAACAGATCCCGCTTGCGCTGGTAGAACTCCCCGAGTCGCAGGTGGTGCTCCGGGTGGGCGCGGAGGAAATCCGCGAGCCCGAGCTGAACCGGGGTGATGGACGTGAAGGTCACGTACTGATGGATCCGGCGCAGCTCCGCCGACAACGCCGCGGGCGCGACGCAGTAGCCGATCTTCCAGCCCGTGGTGTGGTACGTCTTGCCGAACGACGAGACCACGAAGCTGCGGGCGAACAGGTCCGGGTACCGGCACAGGCTCTGGTGGATGCGGCCATCGAAGACGATGTGCTCGTAGACCTCGTCCGCCAGCAGATAGATCTCCCGCCCCGCCCGGTCGGCATCGGCGAGGATGGATCGCAGCGCCGCCGTGTCCGCCTCCTCCCAGACCGAACCCGTGGGATTGTGGGGGGTGTTGGTGATGATGAGTCGCGTTCGCGAATTCACCAGCTCCGCCACCCGATTCCAGTCCGGGCGGTAGGCCGGCGGATGCATGGGCACGTGACGGGTGACGCCGCCCTGCAGGCTCACTGCGGGCTCGTAGCTGTCGTAGGCGGGATCGAAGACGATGACCTCGTCCCCCGGGCGCACCACCGCAACAATGGCACAGAACAGCGCTTCCGTGGCACCGGAGGTCACCGTCACCTCGGTGTCCGGGTTCACCGGGCAGCCGTACAGGGCGTTCACCTTTTCCGCCACCGCCTCGCGCAGGGCCGGCACCCCCATCATGGGCGCGTACTGATTGCTGCCGTGGGTGAGGTGATGCTGAACCCGCTCCAACAGGTAGCGGGGGCCGTCGAAGTCGGGAAAACCCTGAGAAAGGTTGAGCGCACCCTGTTCTCGAGCCAGCTCGGACATGACGGTGAATATGGTGGTCTGAACCCCGGGCAGCTTGCTCACCGGGGCAGCGGCGCTCTCGTTCATCGGCGCATTCTGACACAGCGGCGGCGGAATCCAATATCAAAAGTTTTTGATATTGAATGCATGCCAGTGCTAGGATCGCGCCGTTACCGCAACCGAGACCCCCGTGGCAGAACCCGCCCGCTCCATCGCCGGCCGAGAGCCCGGCACGGCGGACTTCGACGAACTGGTCAGCGTCAGCCGGGCGGCTGGCGACGCCCTGCGCGCCAACGTGCTGCGGGTGCTCAAGGACGAGTCGTATGCCGTCTCGGAGCTGTGTCGAATCCTCGACACGGCACAGCCGGCGCTCAGTCATCACCTCAAGGTGCTGCACCAGGCCCGCCTGGTGGTCAAGCGGCGTGACGGAAACGTCATCTTCTACCGGCGCGCGCCGGCTCCGGCGCCCCTGCACGAGGCACTCCTGGCGGCCATCGATCGGGTGGCGCTGCCGGCGTCTCAGCAGCAGCACATCGACCAGGTGCACGAGGAACGCAGCCGGCGTAGTGAGGCTTTCTTCGCCGAGCATGCCGAGGACTTCGCCCGCAACCAGGCGCGCATCAGCGATGCCACCGTGTACGCCGCCAGCGTCATGGACATCGTCGACCGCCACGCTCTCGGTGCGGGCACTGCGCTGGACATCGGCCCCGGCGACGGAGAGCTGCTCGAGCCCCTGGCCCGGCGCTTCCGCCGGGTGGTGGGTATCGACAGTACCCCGAAGATGCTGGCGCGCAGCGCGGCGCGGGCCTCCAGCCTCGGCAACGTGCGCCTGATGCATCGCGATTTCGCCCGCCTGCCGGCGCAGCGGCGCTACCAGCTCGTCGTAGCCGCCATGGTGGTGCACCACCTGCCGTCACCACAGCAGTTCTTCCATCACGCGGCCCGTCTGCTCGTGCACGAGGGCCTGCTGATCGTGGTGGAGCTCGCCCGTCACGACCACGAATGGGCGCGCTCGGCGTGCGGCGATCTCTGGCTCGGCTTCGAGCCCGCCGAGCTCACGGAATGGGCCGGCAAGGCCGGACTGTGCGCCGAGGAATCCCAGTTTCTGGCCCAGAAGAACGGCTTCCGGATCCAGATACACACTTACCAGAACCCACGATGAGGAGCTCTCATGGCTGACTACAAGGTCGCTGACATCAACCTGGCGGACTTCGGACGCAAGGAGATCACCCTGGCCGAGAACGAGATGCCGGCGCTCATGGCCCTGCGGCGTAAATACGCGGCCGATCAACCTCTGAAGGGCGCGAAGATCATCGGCTGCATCCACATGACCGTGCAGACGGCGGTGCTCATCGAAACCCTCACCCACCTCGGCGCCGAAGTCCGCTGGTCGTCGTGCAACATCTTCTCCACCCAGGATCACGCTGCCGCCGCCATGGCCGCGGCGGGGATCCCGGTCTTCGCCTGGAAAGGCGAGACGGAAGAGGAGTACTGGTGGTGCATCGAGCAGACCATCCTCAAGGACGGCGAGCCGTGGGACGCGAACCTGCTGCTGGATGACGGCGGCGATCTGACCGCCGTGCTGCACGACAAGTATCCGCAGGTCCTCGAGCACGTACACGGCATCAGCGAGGAAACCACCACCGGCGTGCACCGGCTCTACGACATGATGAAGCAGGGCACCTTGAAGGTGCCGGCCGTGAACGTGAACGATTCGGTCACCAAATCCAAGAACGACAACAAGTACGGTTGCCGGCACAGCCTGAACGACGCCATCAAGCGCGGCACCGACATGCTGCTGGCCGGCAAACGCGCCCTGGTGATCGGCTACGGCGACGTGGGCAAGGGCTCGGCGGCGAGCCTTCGCCAGGAAGGCATGATCGTCCGGGTCACGGAGGTCGACCCCATCTGCGCCATGCAGGCCTGCATGGACGGCTACGAGGTCGTCTCCCCATACAAGGGCGGCAACAACACCGGCCGCCCGGAAGACGTTGACGATCGCCTGCTCGGGGAAACCGACCTGATCGTCACCTGCACCGGCAACACCAACGTCTGCGACCGGAACATGCTGCAGACCCTGAAGGCGGGCGCGGTGGTCTGCAACATCGGCCATTTCGACAACGAGATCGACACCGCTTACATGCGCGACCACTGGCGTTGGGACAAGGTGAAGGACCAGGTCCACCAGATCTTCCGCAGCGACGATCCCCACGATTACCTGATCCTGCTCTCCGAGGGACGCCTGGTGAACCTGGGCAACGCCATGGGCCACCCGTCCCGAATCATGGACGGATCCTTCGCCAACCAGGTGCTGGCGCAGATGCACCTCTACGAGCAGCGCTGGGCGGATCAGCCGCCGAACCAGCGGGCCCCGGTCACGGTGGAGGTGCTGCCGAAGAAGCTCGACGAAGAAGTAGCCGCCCTGATGGTCCAGGGCTTCGGCGGTGTGATCACCACATTGCGGCCCGATCAGGCCGAGTACATCGGCGTGGATTCGGAGGGGCCGTTCAAGCCGGACTACTACAAGTACTAGGGTTGGGGCGCTGCGCGCTCCAGCGCTTCCACGAACGGCCCCAGTTGCCGCTGGTAATGCCGCCAGCGGCCCACGCCGCGGTCGTTGATCGCTTGGCGAACCTGCAGCTCGGAGAAGGTGAAGCTGGCGTCAGCCTGGTCGTGAAACGCCAGACACCGGGAGTCCCACTGCAGGCCGCAGAATTCGGCCATGCGGCGGCTCTGGGCTTCGGGCTCGCGTACCAGGGCTCCGTACTCCACGTCGAGCACGCGATCGGGCATGGTGGCCCGCCAGTGCCGGTGCAGCCGCTCTGACAGCGCGTAGAAGTGACCGAGGGCCTGGAGATCACAGGCATAGGCGTGGCCGTCCGGAAACGGTCGCGCATATATGGATATGGCCACGTCTCTCGGATCTCGGTGCAGATAAATGATCGGCGCGTGAGGAAACAGGTGGGCGATCAGTCCCACGTGACGGAAATTGTGCGGCAGCTTGTCGGTGATCAGCCGTGGCGTCCCGCCGGTGCGATGCCAGTATTCGTCCGCAAGCGTGCGAAGCTCGTTGGCACTCAACTCTGCCGGATCCGGCATCCGGCCCCGCGCCCGCTCCCAGCGGTAGCGGGCGGCCACGAACTCCATGGCTTCGTTCTCGCCCCCCGCTTCCACCCCGTCCAGCGAAGCCAGCATGCGCTCCACCAGCGTGGTGCCGGACCGCGGCATGCCGAGCACGAATATGGGACCGGGTGGTCCGGGCTCACCCAGTAGACGGGGCTGCCGATCGAACAGCGCGATCAGCTCCGCGACCTCGGCTTCGGCCACCGCCGCGTCGTAGCTCGCTTCCTGCTCCACGAGCAGCGCCCGCTGCTCCCGGTTGCCGAGCTCGAACTGCGGGAACGCCTCCTCGTAACGGTGAAGCCGCTCCAGCGCGTGGCCGGCCGTCAGTGCCAACAGGATCCGGTCTCGCGGCCGCTGGTCGTTCTCCGAAGCCAACCGCCGGCACGTGTCGGCCACCGCCTCCAACGCTTCCGGCTCCTGCTCCAACTCCACCCGCAGCCACCACGCGTTGCCGAATCCCGGACGCAACTCGGTGGCTCGTCGCAAGCGGGCCAGAGCCGCATCGTAGTCTCCCGTCAACCGCGCACACCGGGCCGCGATCAATTGAGCATCGGCGCCGTCGGCGCCGAGCGCCATCGCCTGCTCCACGGCCACCGCAGCCTCCGCGGGCCGCCGGGCCATGAGCAGCAGATCCGCATAGGCGAGCCGATCGGTGGCGGTATCGGCCGAAAGCTGCAGGTAACGCTCGAAGGCCGGGATGGCTGTCGCATAGTCGCGCAGCCGCGCCGCCGCCGTGGCGAGCCGACGGTGTGCATCCGCATCTCCGGGGCGGGCGGCGGTGAGCTGGCGCAGGCACGCATGGGCGCCCGCCCAATCCTCCAACACGGCGAGCTTTCGGCTCACCCGTGCGAGCAGCTCCACATCGCTCCCCGCGTGCCGCCCTGCCCGGCGGTAGCTCGCAGCGGCTCCGCGGGCGTTGCCGGACCGCTCCTCGGCCAGGGCCAGATTGAAATGAATCTGCGGCACCCCGGGCAACAGCTGGGCAGCGCCGCGCAGGTGCTCGGCCGCCTCCGCGACCCTGCCCTGCTGCAGGAGAACCGTGCCGAGTCCGAACAGCGCATCGGCGTCATGGGGCGTCGAATGCAGGACGCCGAGGAACTGCTCGCGCGCCCGCTCGAGCTGTCCTGCTCTCAGACTCGCCTGAGCGGCGAGCAACGCATCTTGGCTCGTCATGGGCGCGGATTCTAACAGGCACGAGCAGACGACCGGAGCCGGGCGCTGTATGCTCGAGGGCTACAGCTCGAGCCGGTGATGCCATGCTCACGTCCGACCGTCCTCTCATCGCCTACCTGGACTTCAAGAGCCCCTACGCGTACCTGGCGTGGGAGCCCACGGTCCACATGGCCCGGGAGCTGGGGATAGCCGTGGACTGGCGCCCGTTCGTGCTCGACATTCCGAGCTTTCTCGGATCGGCGCGCCTGGACCGCAGCGGACGGGTGGCAGAGTCGAACCGCAGCGTGGAGCAGTGGTCAGGGGTGAAGTACTCCTACTTCGACTGCAGGCGCTATGCCAACCTGCGCGGCCTGACGGTGAGAGGCACGGTCAAGATCTGGGACACGGCGCTGGCAGCCATCGGTATGCTTTGGGCGAAGCGCCAGGGCGACGCAGTGCTCGAACGCTACGTCGCCGCCGTCTACGAGCCGTTCTGGAAACGCGAGCTCGACGTGGAAGACGTGGCGGAGATTCGTCGCGTTCTCGAATCCGTGGGCGCCGACGTCGCAGGCTTCGAGGCGTACGCGCGGGGCCAGGGCGCAGAGGAGAACGCCGCCCTGCAGCACGAGGCTTTCGACGCCGGGGTCTTCGGTGTTCCCACCTATGTGGTGAACGGGGAACTCTACTTCGGCCGGGAGCATCTGCCTCGAGTACGCTGGCACCTCACCGGCGAGGACGGGCCGCCACCCGACGTGGCGTACGTCGTTCCCGAAGGGGCACATGTCGCGCCCGCCGAGCGCCTGGATGTGTGCCTCGACTTCGCCAGCCCGCACAGCTACCTGGCTTTGGCAGGGACGCTGCAGCTCGTGGCCGAGCTGGGACTGAGCGTGGATTGGCGGCCCCTGATCACGGCGCCGCAGAAGTCCCCGCCTCCGCCCCAGCCGGACGACGACCGTGGCACCCGCCACCGGCATTTCCGGGCCGCTTACACGGCCCACGATATCCAGCGGTATGCAACTCACGAGCTGCCGAACCTCCATGCGCAGACGGATGGACGCTTCGCTGCGCTCGGTCTGTTGTGGGTCCAGAAAGCAGCCCCCCGACGAGCGAACGAGTACGTGGAGGCAGTATTCGCGCGGCTGTGGCGCCGGAGTCTCCCCAGCGACGACGTGGCATCCGTCGAGGGCGTGCTCCGAGACCTGGGATTGGACGCGGACGGCTTCGCTCGCTACCGAGCCGCCGCCGGTCCCGAAGAGCTGGACGCGATACAGGCAGAGCTGAAAGGGCAGGGAGTCATCTCCACCCCCACGTACCTTGTCGACGGCGAGCCCTTTCTCGGACGGCAGCACTTGCCACTGATCGAAGCCCGGCTCCGGGCGGGCCGCCTCCGGGCGGGCCGCGACTGAGGCTTGGTCCGCGGCATCCATCATCGGACGAGGCGCGCCCCGGATTGGTTACACGGGGCGCAACCAGCCCAGACACATCAGCTGCGGCGCTGGCTGTGAGCTTCCTGGTACGCAGCCAGGCGGGCGTTGCCGATCCGCTCCACCGCCTCGTTCACGAGTTCCTCGCTGCACTGCTTGACGCCGCGGACGTTCAAACCGATGAACTGGTCGCGGCAGTAGCGATTGGCAGCAGATTCCAGCCGATTGTGAAGCTTGTCTAGCCCCTCCGGCGTGGCCAGCTGCGAGGGCGAGTAACCGAACCGGAAGTCTCCGGCCGCGGCAGCCGCGGAGAAGAAAAGAGCGACAGCGAAGATCGGTAGCGTTTTCATCATGGCTCCTCGATTGGTTGCGAACGGAACGCTTCGTTCTCGTTCCCATAGATGCGGGAGCTCGGGGAAAGGTCGCAACGGATTCGGCCACGGCCACCAATCCGTGATCAGCATCACCGGCAGCCGCGACTCAGCGGCTTCGGAACCAGCCGGTGATGGAGTAGCGAGCAGCACCGGCGAAGGGGCTGACCATCGATACCAGATGCGGCTGAGGAACGGCGACCAGGTTCAGAACGTTGAAGCGGGGCTTCAACCCCACGGCTATGTCACCCCGAAGGTCGATGAGCTGAAGATACCCGCCCCAGTCCGGCTGCCACTGGGGGGTCAAATTGTAGACGTACGCCACGTGCCAGGTTTCGTCGGGCGGGCTCTGATCGTTGTGCTGCCGCAGGAACTGGCCGGGCGCGTACCGCGTGGCCTGGGCGTCCGCCTTGATGATCTGCCCGAACCCAGTCAGCGCGCGAACCAGGGCGAGCACGGGCTCGCTGTTCAAACCCTCGAGCAACTCGTTCAGCAGGGGCACTTCGTTCCACTGCTCGAGATACGCATCGAGTATGGGATATGAGCCGTAGGCGTACTGGTAGCTCGAGCGGGCGCGAGTGTAGATCTCCCGTTCCAGCGCCTGGCGCTGAGCCGGCTCCATGGCCGCGAGCTGCTGCGCGCGAAGATACCTGGCGCCGCCGTCGTAATAGGCGAGGCCCCACGGGACCTCGCGCAGCAGACACTCCCGGAGCTGTCGCGCCTGCTCCACAGCGAACACGTCCGGCACCTGAAGATATCCGTTGGCCCGAAACCGACCCGCCAGGGTCGCCACGTCCAGCTTCGGATTCACCATCAGCTCCATCACGCGATCATCCCCCGGCGTCGTTCATCGGGCGCGGAGTATAGCCCAGCGATCGCTGCGCTTCGCTTGCTGGATAGCGTCGGGAATATCCCGCAGAATAACGGCCGCACTTCGACAAGACGAGCTCCATGGCAGATTCCAGCACTCCAGCGGCCGCCGCCAACACAATCTCGGGGAACATGCTGCTCTACGGGCGCCCGGAGTTGTTGGCGAAAGAGGATCACGGACATCTGGGGTTGCGTATCGGCGAACGTCCCTTCGAATTCGCCCGTAAGACGCGAGCGGTTCCCATCGTAGTGAGCGAGTTCCGCAGCGCGCAGAAGTACGGGCCCATCGTATTCTCCGAAGGCGAAAATCCCATCCCGTTCGCCGTCACCGGGCTGCTCGACAGCGACAACCTGTTCGTGGACGAAGCCGGCCGCTGGGCTGTTCCCGGTTACGTGCCCGCTTACCTGCGCTGCTATCCATTCGCCCTGGCTACCGCCGCGGAAGACCGTTATGCCGTGGTAGTGGACAGGGACGCCGACGTGATCGGCGAGGAATGGGAGCCTGGTCTGTTCGAGAATGGCGAGATCTCTGCCGTCGTTCAACAGCGCATCGACCTGTGCCGAAACTACGAGGCAGAAAAGCAGCGCACGCGGGCGTTCTGCGAGAGGCTGAAAGAGCTGGATCTGTTCACGCCGCAACAGGCGGCTTACACAATCGACGGCAAGGAGCAGACCGTAGCCCGCTATCGCGCCGTGGATCACCGAAAGCTCGAAGGCCTCGCCGCAGACGTGGTGAACGAGCTCTTTCGCGACGGCTCACTGGGCTTCGTCTTCGCGCACCTGTATTCCCTCGACTCTTGGCCGGAGCTCGTCCGGCGCCGCGAGGCTCGCCAGCGGCGCGGCTGAACGCCGACCCGTTCAAGGCAACGGAACGACGTCGAACGGCGTCGTGATCCGCGGTTCCGAGGACTGAAAAGGTACTGTTCCGTGCCACGCGTAAGACGGAAACAGGGTGACGGTTCCGGCCTCGGGACGCACGAGGCGGGCGACGATTTCCCGATCCCCGAGACCCAGGCCGCTCTCCCCGAACTTGAGGCAGCCGCCGGTGTCGTCGGGCGATGCGACCATGTCGGCGGGCACGCTGACGTAGTGACTCGAGCTGATCCACCCCTGAGGATGCACGTGATTCACGTGATAGCCTTCGGACCGCAGGCGCACGGACCACGAGCCGGCAAAATGGAAACGCCGGGACCGGCGCCGCAGCAGAGGATGGCTGACATCGACCGGCAGGGCTTCGACGTAACGCTCCACCGCTCGCGTCAGGACCTGGCGCAGGGCTTGAATCACCGGATCCGGCCGATAAAAAAGCCGGGGTGCGGTTTGAGTACCCCCGCGCAACGACTGGTGAGCCGGCGCGTTGCGCGCGTGGTGTATCGTAGTCAGGGTCTCGGTCAGCGCCGCCAGGAAGCGTTCCAGGGTGCCGTACCCGGGCGGGCAATCGATCTCGTAGGTTCGAACGAAGGCGTCGTAGTCGTTCAACCAGTCATGTCGAGGATCGCCGATGAGCCTCCAGCACAGACCGCGGCACGCCCACATGAGCTGATCGTCGGGGCGCACCCGCTCCACGTCCGACAAAGCAGCCAGGGCGCGCTCGTAGTCGCCCCGGTAGATCGCAAACTGGGCGTAGTCCAGGGCCAGGTCCGGGTCGCCGGGCGCCAGCTGCATCGCCCGGCCAAAAGACGACTGCGCATCCTCGAGCATGCCGGCCGCGGCCTGGCGTTTCGCCAGCACGCCGAGCAACCCCGGGTGCTTCGCGACCAGGTCCGCGCGCGATTCGAGCTCACGCAGCGCTTCGCCGCCGAATCCGGTGTTGGCCAGCCCCTCGCACCATGCCGCCAGGAGATCCGGACTGTCGGGATGCTCGGCCAGCGCCTCACGAAACGACGGACCGTAGGACGCCGATGCTTCCATTTGCCAGAGCAACTCGCTGAGCTGAGTGTGGGCACCCACGTGGGTGGGGTTGCGCGCGAGAGCCGCTCGGTAGCCGGCCGCCGCCCGATCCACCTCTCCCTGGTCGGCGGCTGCATCGGCCCGGGCGACCAGGAGCTCGACGGCACCGGAGCTGCGCTCCAGGGCGGCATCGAAGCAACGGCCCGCTTCGTCCGGCCGGCCCAGCATCCGCAGGGTCTGCCCCAGGCCCGCCAATGCATTCACGTGGTCCGCTCGCAGGGTCAACGCCCGGCGGAAGCAGCGCTCCGACGACTCGAGCTCGCCGACACGCCGATGACATTGGCCCAGCGTGGTCCACGCCGCCACGTCCTCCGGATTCAGCTCCACGGCCTGCTCCAGCGCCTGAATGCCTCCCCGATCACGCCCCTCGGCCGCCAGCAGCAGCCCCAGGTTGCGTCGGGCGTCGGCGAATGTCGGATTCAGCCTGAGCGCCTCGCGGTAGCAGGTCTCCGCCTCCTCCAAGCGACCTACCTGCCGCAGCAAATTGGCCAGATTGCCGTGCAGAACGGGATCCGTGGGGGCCGCCCGCAACGCTGATCGAAAGGCACGCTCCGCCGCTGAGATGTCGCCCCGCGCCTTGTGAACGAGAGCCAGCAGATGAAGACGCGCCGGATGGTCGGCGAACTCCGCCCCCAGCGCCTCGAGAATGCGCCGAGCGCGGTCTGGGTCGCGGGCCTGCAGCGCGGCCTGCGCCGCGGCGAGAGATCGGGCGAGGATGGAGGATCGGGACATCGGCGAGAGACTGCCACAAAAAAACAGCGGGCCATAGGGCCCGCTGTCTTCGACTCCCCGAGGGGGCGCGGCGACCTTAGAAGGTATACCGCGCGCTCAGGAAGTAGCGGCGACCGATGAGGTCGTAGGTCTCCGGGAAGGAGTTCCCCTGCTCCTGAGCGTCGCCCACGCGGGTCGGCCACTCGTCGAACAGGTTCTTGATCCCGGCGGTCACCTGGAACTGCTCGTTGAACCGCCAGGAACCGGTCAGGTCGACGTAGTGCTCACGCAGGATCTTGTCGACTACCAGATCGTCACGAGACACGGAGTCGTCGTTGTCGATGCGGTCGTCGTCCACCTCGCCGATCCAGCGCCACAGGGTGGACACCGTCAACGGACCGCTGGCCCAGGTCAGCCGCACATTGTGCTTGTACTTCGGCCGCGGGTCGTCACAAGTGGTGCCGTAGTTGCCATCGCACTCGAACACCGTGTCCAGCTCCGACACCGGGGTGACGTCGAACTTCGTCAGGTAGTTGGCCCGGTAGATGATCGCCAGCGACGAGTCGTTGCCCTGAATGCCGAAGTCGAGCGGCATCGCGTAGTTCACGGTGAGGTCGAAGCCTTCCGTCTCCTTCGCGCCGATGTTCTCGTTCAGCACCTGAACGATGTTCACGTTGCCGTCGGGGCGCCGCGTCACTGCCTGGCAGAAGGGCGAGCTCATGCTCTGGATCTCGTTGAAACAGATGTCCAGAACATTGTTCACCCCGCCGCCCAGCACGTCGATGGCGTCTTCCACCTCGATGCTGTAGTAGTCGAGCGAGATGTCCAGGCCCTCGGCCCACTCGGGCTCGTACACCACACCGAAGGTGTAG
>JAWLGU010000065.1:0-25265 GCA_041690675.1 Pseudomonadales bacterium
TCCTTCCTTCACCAGCTCCACCGCGCTTTCCAGGTGGGTCCAGGCCGTGAGGAGGATCACCGGCAGGTCCGGCTGTCGCTCGCGGATGGCGCGGAACAGGGCCTCGCCCTCCACCCCCGAGGTGGTGTCGGCGGTGAAGTTCATGTCCTGGATCACCAGATCCACCACCTCCCGATCCAGCACGGTCAGGCCCGCCTCGGGTGACTCGGCCCGCAGGGTGGTGATCTCCTGCAGGGAAAGCAGCACCTCCAGCGCGGTGGCTACCGCGGGATTGTCGTCGATGACCAGAACCGTGGGCATTGAGCGGGTGGACCTCCAGGATTACCGGTCAGCTTTCCTCAAATGCGGCGTCATGCCAAGGGTGATAGGCTCAGACGCTGCGGGTGGCCACCGCCGGCGGCACCGCCGCCGCGCGCCGAGCCGGTCCCAGCACCGAGAGCTGGCCCAGCGCCCACAGAGTCAGGGCGCCCGCCGGAAGATACTGCCAGGGCAGCCGGGGCAGCTCGTAGCGCTCCATGAGCAGGCCGTTGATGGCGTACGCCAGCGCCATCCCCAGAGCGATGCCGAAGCTGGCGATGATGAAGTTCTCGGTCTGGAAATAGCCGAGGATCTGGTGCCGCGTGGCGCCCAGCGCGCGGCGGACACCGATCTGCCGGGTGCGCTGCTGCACCCAGAAGCTGGCGAGGCCGACGATGCCCAGCGCCGTCACCACCAGCAGCGCGACGCAGACCAGCACCAGCAGCCAGGCCATGGCCCGGTCCTCCTGGTAGTACCGGTCGCGGAACGCTTCGACCGTGCCGGCCTGCTCCTCGATGACGATTCGGCTGGAGTTGACCCGGTCCAGTGCGGCGAGCGCCGCCTCCATCACTTCCCCACGGCGCTCAGGATTCGTGCGGATCAGGTAGCGGCTGCCGTACTCGGTGGGGGCGAGGAGGGGGAGCAGCATGGAGAACTCCCGCTCGTTCGGCGCGCCCAGACGATCGTTGGGGCGAATCAGGTGCTCCACCACGCCCACGACGCGGGACGGCCGGTTGCCCCAGGCGTAGATGGACTGGCCGAGCGGCTCGCTGTCCGGAAACAGGCGATCCGCCAGAGTCTGAGTGAGGATCACCGACGGGATGGGCGACTCGCCTCCGGAGCGCTGAAATGCGGCGAACTCCTGGTACTCGTCCGGCTGAAAGTCACGCCCGGCGACGAGCCGGAGACCCAGGGTCTCCAGCAGATCCTCGCTGCCGAAATAGGTCGTGGCCACCAGGGTCGGATGGGTCTGGTCCGGTTGCATGTTCACGCTCGTGTTCCAGGACGAGCTCTGGAACGGCACCTGGTTGACCGCGGCTACCTGCCGGACACCCGGAACGGCGCGCAGCGCCGCCAGGTCTTCCCGGGCCAGGGCCGGGTGGTCGGTATCCCGGGCGGTGCCTGCGAGCAGGATGTGGACGAGCTCGGTTTCGGCCACGCCGCTCGGCTGCGCCATGCGCTCGAGTCGATTGCCGATGAGGAAGACGGCGTTGCTGACGATGGCGCAGGAGAGAGCGATCTCCAGCGCAATCAGGCCGGCCGCTGTCTTGTGGCGGCTCAACGTGGAGAGAATGGGGCGAATGTCCATGACGGTCCTCACTGGGATTTGAGCTGCATGGCCGGGCTGATCTGACAGGCGTGCCAGGCGGGCAGCAGCCCGGCGACGAGTCCGGCGACGATGGATACGGCGATGGTGGTCGAGAGCATCACCGGGTCGAGGTGAGCGAGGTCCGCGTACTCCGCCGGCTGCTGACGCACGGCCCACAGGCCGAGCAGGGCCAGCGCCAGGCCCAGCAGCCCGCCGGCCAAGCCGATCACGCCGGCTTCCACCAGAAACTGAGACAGGATCTGCCGGCGCGAGGCGCCGAGTGCCCGCCGTACCCCGACCTCGCCGGACCGGCGGAGGAACTTGGCCAGCAGCAACCCTACCGTGTTCAGCAGACACACCAGCAGGAAGCCCAGGGCCAGCCAGAGCTGCAGGCGCACGTCGCCGGGAACCACCCGCTTGTAGTCGAGCCATTCCATCACGTTGCGCAGGCGCACGTTGGTGGGCCGCTCGAAGCGCCCGGCGGCGCGCTGCTCCTCGGAGTAGTTCTCGAGAAAGGCCCGGTACTCGGCAGCCTTTGCGGGTGAGCCGAGCTCCACCCAGAGCTGCATCCAGACGCAGGGGGCATTGAGGCCCGTCTCGTCGCCACCGGCGTCGTCCCAGCAGCTCATGCTGCCGCTGCGGCTGAGCTGGAGATCGCGCGAGGTGGAGAACGGCACGAACACCTGCTCGATTTCCCCGTACCTCTCGCTGTTCAGATCGTAGAATCGGGGGACGGGCCGCCACCCTTCCAACACGCCCACCACCTGGAACTCGTGCTCGTCCAGGCGAACGGTGCGGCCGGTGCCGTCGGCGCCGTCGAAGAGCTTGTCGTTGAGCTCCCTGGAGATGACGGCCACCCGGGCTCGGCCCTCGTCCTCGCTCGCACTCCAGCCGCGGCCGTAGCGGAAGGTCAGGTCGAACATGGGAAAGAAGTCGGCGGAGGTGTACCTGGCGTCGGCGTAGAACGGCTTCAGGCGGCCGTCCTCGGGCTCCACCGCCACGGCGCCGCTAGCCATCAGCGCCTGGCGGTCGGCCCGCCCGCTGCGGAGGAGCGCCTCGGCATCGAAGCGGGTGAGCTGCTCGGCCGGCTCCTCGCCGGGAACGTAACCGGACATGCCCTCGGCATCGAGCTGGGGGTGGTAGAGGCGGTCGCTCTTGGCCGGGATGGGATCGCCGGACAGCACGTAGAACACCGTCAGGGTGGTCATGCTGGCGCCGATACCCAGCGCGATGGCCAGCACCATGAGCGCCGTGAGCACCTTGTTCTGGCGGAAGCTGCGAAGGGCGAGGTCGAGGTAGTAGCTGAGCATGACGGTTACCTCAGGCGTCCCGCACGTGAGTGCGAAGCGGCATGGCGACGGATTCCAGCTCGCTGGCCTGACCGTCGACGACGTGCACGTTGCGCTGCGCGCGGGCTGCGAGCTCGGGGTCGTGGGTCACCATGACAATGGTGGCGCCGTCCGCGTTCAGCCGTTCCAGCAGCTCCATGACCTCGCGGGCCATGTGGGAATCCAGGTTGCCCGTGGGCTCGTCCGCCAGCAGCAGGCGCGGCTCGCCGGCCAGGGCCCGGGCGATGGCGGTGCGCTGCTGCTGACCGCCGGACAGCTCCGCGGGATAGTGCTTCATGCGCGATGCCAGTCCCACCTGCTCCAGGGCGGCCTCGATGCGCGCCTTGCGTTCCGCGCGGGGCAGGCCACGATAGCGTAGCGGCACGTCCACGTTGTCGAACAGGTTGAGATCGGGGATCAGGTTGAAGCCCTGGAAGATGAAGCCGATCTTCTCGTTGCGCAGGCGGGAGCGCTGATCGTCGTTCAGCGTCTCCGCCCGCACGCCGTCGAGCAGATAGGAGCCGCCGCTGAGCTCTTCGAGGAGGCCGGCGATGTTGAGAAAGGTGGTCTTGCCGGAGCCGGAGGGCCCGGTGACGGCGACGAACTCCCCTTCCCGCACGTGAATGTCGAACTGGCGAAGGGCGTGGGTCTCCACCAGCTCGGTGCGGTAGACCTTCGAAACGTTCTGCATCTGCAGCATCGTGTTGCTCCTTGGTTGATCTAGAGGCCGGCCAGGCGCACCCGAGGGGCGTCGCCGAAGGCGGCGGTGCCGGAAACGACGATGCGGTCGCCCGCGTTCGCCCCGGCGAGGATTTCCACGGCGTTCAGGCTCGTCACGCCGGTTTCCAGCGGCCGGCGCTCGGCCACGCCATCGCGTACCACGTAGGCGACGCGCCCGCCGCCGGCTTCGAGAAACGGCCCGCGCTCCACCATCAGCACGTTCGCGCGCTCGTCGAGAAGGATGCGCGCGGACAAGCGCTGGTTCTGGCGGAGCCCCTCCGGGGGGCTGCCGACGAAACGCAGGCGTCCCACTACCTCGCCGTTCACCACCTGGGGCGACACGGCACGCACCTCGGCCTGGTGCTGGCCGCGGGGCGTGCGGATCTCCGCCGGCATACCGAGGCCCAGATCGCGGGCGAAGCTCTCCGGCACCCGGAACTCCACCTCGAAGGCGGAAAGGTCCACCACGCTCAGCACCGGCTCGTTGGCGGCGATGCTGGCGCGCTGCGCCACCAGCACCTGACCCACCTGGCCGTCCACCGGCGACCGCACCGCCAGGGCCTCGACCTGGCGCTCCAGCTCCCGGGCCAGGGCGCGCTGCCGCGCCACGGTCTGCCGGCGGGTGCGCAGATCGAAGCCGGCGCCTTCCACCTGCAGCTTGGCGTCCCGGCTCGCGTGAGCCCGGGCGATCTCCGCCTTGCGCAGGCTGTCCTCGGCGCGCAGCAGATCGATCTCGGACACCACCCCCAGGTCGTAGCCGCGCTGCATCCGCTCGAGCTCGCGGGCAGCCGTCTGCCGGTCGATCTCCGCCTGGTCCACCTGCATCTGCGCCGCCGCCTCCACCTGACGCACGGCCAGCTCGGCCCGGTCGGCCTCCGTCTCCAGGCCCGCCAGGGTGGCCCGTTCCTGAGCCAGGCGGCTCTCCAGCTCCGGACTGTCGATGCGCGCCAGCACGTCGCCCCGGCTCACCGCATCCCCGGCGACCACCTCGAGGTGCACGGTGCCCGTTGCGACGGCGTAAAGCGTGGGGCTGTCGGCGGCCGTGACCCGGCCTTCCACGCTGATGTCGCGCACCAGGGTGCCCCGCTCCACGGTGGCGATGCGGATCCGCGAGACGTCCACGGACTGCTCGCCGGACAACCAGCCCCGGGTGGCGTAGGCGGACAGAGAGATCAGCACCGTCAGCGCGGCCGCGGGCAGGAGCCAGCGGCGGTGGCGCCTGCGCGCCGTGTCGATGGGGCGGTCCTGGCCGGTGGTGTCGCGAATCATCGGGTTGCCTCGAGGGTGTCGCAGCTCGTTCGCCGTCCCGGAGTGCACCGCGCGTGCCAAACGTAACCGTTTGAAAAACAATGTTTTAATTTGGTTAGGACGGTGTCCGGAGTGTCCGCGAGTGTCCGCCCGGACACTTGTGTCCGCGGGCCCCGGGCCCTGAGGGCGCTGGCGCGATGCCGGTCGTGGGCATAGCATTCGCGCGCCGAAGGGCAGGGCGCGTTTGCGGTCTCGGGTCCTGCGGCGTCGGGCAAATCCAGTAGAGAAACACCATGAAGCACATTACGACCTCGGGGAAGGTGCTGGCTGCGGCCGGCGCCATGGGATGGCTGTTGGGCGCCGTCGCGGCGCCGGCGTGGGCGGGGGAGGAGCTGGCGCGGCTCACCGTGGAGCTGAAGGTCGACGGCACCGAGCGGCGCGGTCCGGCGGAGGGCGGCGACCATGCCGAAGGCGAGTTCCACGACGTTTACCGTTTCACCTTCACCACGCGCTCCGAAGGCGATCTCAACGAGGTCAACATGAAGGATCCGGAGTCGGTGGCGCAGACCGTGCAACGCGGGGCCGCGTTGCAGCAGCGGGTTCAGGGCATGCAGCCGCCTCCCGCCAGTCCGCCGGTGTCGCCCGAGGAGCTCGAGGCTCGAGCCGTGGCGGGCCAGGAGGCCTGCCAGGGGGACATGGCCTGTCTGATGAAGCTGGCCCAGGAGCTGTCGGCTCAGACCATGGCCATGCAGGGGCAGGCGTACGGGGCGCCGCAGCCGGGGGCCGGGGGCTGGGAGGGCGACGAGGAAGCGGAGGCGGATCTCCGCTATCTGGAGTACTACCCGTACGACGGCTGCGAGAGCGACGCTCGAATCACCGTCGATCGCAAGGTCACCGGCGCGTACTCGGACATCCAGGGCCTGGTCCCCTACTCCGTGACCCGCATCGCCGATCACCGCGCGGACGCGCACATGCGCCAGTTCGTCTGCTAC
Source organism: Pseudomonadales bacterium (assembly GCA_041690675.1). Taxonomy (GTDB): domain Bacteria; phylum Pseudomonadota; class Gammaproteobacteria; order Pseudomonadales; family Azotimanducaceae; genus UBA7803. The sequence continues at coordinate 5,895 of JAWLGU010000065.1, forward strand.
CTGGGGAGCGTGGTCGTCGACGTCAAGGAGGAGACGTTCTACACCGATGGCCTCTCGGCGCTCGAGGCTCCGGGCACCGAGGTCAGGGAATACCGTGGCCGGCCCACGGAGAGGCGCTCCACGACCATGACTCTGCAGAGCGAGATCGCCGAGTGGATGCAGGCCGAGCTGCGCAAGGCACCCCTGAGTGGACGGCGCGACACCACCATCACGCTCACCCGGGACGAGAGCGGGGCCTTTCCGGTGGGTGACTACTCGGGGAGCGCCGACGTGGAGCTGACCTGGCGATTCGAGCGGCTGTAGCGGGCGCCTATCGGGCGGCGGCCCTCTCGCTGACGTCGCGCCGGCGCTGAGCACCGCAGCGCGAACAGACGGCTTCGGGCCGTGAGGACCGAGGTCCTCGTGGCGCAGAAGTTGCGTGGATATCGCCATCCAACACGGAGGTAGAGGCGTGGCAGCCGCGGACAAGAAGCGCACGCTGGAGCACTGGCTCAAGGACGCGCACGCCATGTGCGTGAGCTGGGCAGCGATACCTCCGCCACCAAGGACGCGGCCAGATGATGTCGAAGCTGCAGGGCTGGACCACCGCTGCGGCCCCCGACGAGCTGGTGAAGTACTGCATCGCCGACGAGGCGTTCGCGGAGTTCGAGGCGGCTTCGTTCGAGACCCTGGCGGTGGCGGCGCGGGAATACGGCGAGCCGCGGATCGCCGAGGGCTGTGCGCGCATGCGCGACGAGGAGCGGGACATGGCCGACTGGTTCCGCGCCGAGTTGCCCCGCATCACGCAGGGGTATCTCACCGGCGCTCCGGGCGCACGCTGAACCGGGGACCGTGCCCGGGCATTACATCTCCGCACAATGCGGCTACGGATGATCATTGCCTCGGTCCAGCGGAGGGCGTAGAACTGAAAACGTGACGGCGTTCACACGAGGGGTGTGCAGGAGGTCTCCCCCCGGACCAGGGCCCAGGGACGGCACCGCCATCGGCAGTTCACACGAGGAAGACGTCCATGAACGGGCACAAAGAACCCGGCATCGCCACCTGCAGCGAGTCAGACGACGCAGCAGCCCGCGTCATCGCCTACTTCGGTCCTTACCTATTCTGGGGCCTGATCGGGATCATGATCGGCGGCATCGTGCTCCTCGGCTGAGCCGGCGGCCGCCGTTCCGCCGGCGAAGGCCCGGCGCATGAGCCACTTGAGCGCCTGATCGTACTCGGCGAACAGCTCCGCTTCGTGAATCGAACAGGTGAGCAGGAAGATGTCGGCGCAGTGCCTGGACTCCAGGTGCTCGTCGATCACCACCGCTACACTGCCGCCCACCCGGCGGCGGTAATCCTGGTGAACGAAGCGGGTCAAGGTCTCCAGGTTGCCCCGGGGGTCGGGCCGCAGGCCGCGCAGATCGATGAGCTGGGGGAGGTCGGGATCGTAGTCACGATCGGCCAGCAGCGAGCGGCCCAGCCGCGTGAGGTCGGCGGCGTCGACCCGGCCTTCCACCTGAACCGTGATGAGGCCATCGTCCGTATTGATGTGGTATGCGCCCGGCACGTCCTGTTTCCGCTCCGCCTCCGACCGCGCACCATACGCTGCCCGGCGGGCGGGCGCCGTGCGCGAGATCTCATCGCTCACGGCCGGCTGCTCCGGCTGACCGCGGGCGTATGGAGCCGTAAACTCCCCGTGGGCATCGAGCAGGACTCCTCTCCCCGTTCGTCCAGAGACTGGCCTATCCGAGTGTACTGCATCCGGGAGCAACTATGCGGTTCATCATCTACGGCGCCGGCGCCATCGGCGGCACCATCGGCGCCCGGCTCTTTCAGCACGGCTTCGACGTGGTGCTCATCGCCCGCGGCGATCATCGCCGGGCCATGGAGGCGCAGGGTCTGCGGCTGCTGACCCCGGAGGGTTCGTTCACCGCCCGGGCGCCCGTGGTGGACCATCCCCGGGCGCTGGATATACGCCGGGACGACGTGGTGCTGCTGTGCATGAAAACTCAGCACACCGTGGCGGCGCTGGAGGACCTGCTGGCCGTGCGCGCGGCGGAGCCGGCGATCGTCTGCGTGCAGAACGGCGTGGCGAACGAGCGCATGGCCCTGCGACGGTTTCGCCGGGTGTACGCCACCCTGGTGCATCTGCCGGCCATGCACCTCGAGCCCGGCGTGGTGGTGAGTCATGCCGTGGGCCGGGGTGGTATCCTCGATACCGGCCGGTATCCCGGCGGCACCGACGACACCTGCAGCGCCGTCACCGAGGCGCTGGAGCGGGCCGGGTTCAGCGCGCGGCCGGATCCCCGGGTGATGCGCCTGAAGTACGCCAAGCTGCTGATGAATCTGAACAACGCCCTGCAGGCGGCCACCGGCATGGGGCCGGGCGCGCGGGAGATCTCGCGCCAGCTCAAGCACGAGGCGCTGGCCTGTTACCAGGCGGCGGGTATCGACTGCGCCGGGGTCGACGAAGTCAGGGCGCGCCACCAGGGCACCTACGAGCTGGCGGACGTTCCGGGGTATCCGCGGCTGGGCGGTTCATCGTGGCAGAGCCTGGCCCGGGGGACCGGCAACATCGAGACCGACTACTTGAACGGCGAGGTGGTGCTGCTGGGGCGGCTGCACGGCGTCCCCACACCCGCCAACGCGGTGTGTCAGGCGCTGGCCCGGCGCATGGTGAACGAGGGCCACCCTGCGGGAAGCTTCGACTGCGACTATGTCGCCGAGCTCATTCGACAGGCCCGGGAAGCCGCGGACGCCTGACTGGCGGCTACTCGTCGTAGCGGGTCAGGTCCCCAACCTCGAGGAACGGCGAGGCATCGAGTTCCTCCGCCCCCATCATGGCGGCTACCTGGCGCAACGCGGCGAGAATCGTCAGCTGCTCCCGCTCTGGCAGCTGCTCGAAGCGCACGCTGAACGACTCCTGGAGGGGGGTAGGTGCCCGTTCCACGGCTTCACGGCCGGCCTCGGTGAGCAACGCGTGCACTACCCGCTTGTCCTCCGCGCTGCGGCTGCGGGCGACATAGCCGCGCTTCTCGAGCCGGTCGATGATGGTGGTGACCGTCGCCTGGGACAGGCTCACCTCGCTGGAGAGTCGGGATATGGCGACTGCGCCCAGGTCGCGGATGGCCTGAAGCACCAGGAGCTGGGGCGCGGTCAGGCCCACGGTTTTGGTGAGCTGCCGCGAATGAATGTCCGTCGCCCGGATGATCTTGCGGATCGCGATCAGAACGTCTTCTTTGGCGGCCAACCTTCGCTTGCTCCCGTGACTCCCGCTTTCCTCCTGTGCGCCGGAACCGCACGGGGCGCCGCCGCGGGCCGTGCCGGTTGCGGCGCCGGTGGGAGGCACGAGTTTAGCATGGGCCTGGTGTGGCGAGACGCTTCGCGAGGTCAAAGGGGCTCCTGAATTGTCCGACCCGGCGAGTGCGATCCGCGTCGTTTGATTAATTTGATTAGATCTCTAAAATATACACCTCTAAAGTCATATGCGAAACATGAATCAAACGAAGCACACGGGTGAGATGGCCGGCGGGGACGCGCAGAACGACATCGTCCTCCGGGTCCCCGACGCCGACGACGGCCCGGCGCTCTATGACCTCATCGCCGCGTGCCCGCCGCTGGATCGCAACTCCCGGTACTGCAACCTGCTTCAGGTCACCCACTTCGCGGACACCGCGGTGGTGGCCGAGATGGGGGGCCAGATCGTGGGCTCCATCACCGGCTACCTGAAGCCTCGGGACCCCAGCGTCCTGTTCATCTGGCAGGTTGCGGTACACGAGCGGGCCCGGGGCCGCCGCCTGGCTACCCGGATGATGGACGAGATCGTGGACCGCGATTTCTGCCGCGAGGTGCGATGGATGGAGACCACCATCGAGCCCGGCAACGAAGCTTCCTGGAAGGCGTTTCAGAAGTTCGCCGACGCCAGGAACGCGCCCACCGAGCGGTCGCTCCTGTTCTCCCGGGATCGGCATTTCGCCGGCGCCCACGGCGACGAGGTGCTGCTGCGCATCGGGCCGTTCCGCCCTTGAGCTTCACGGGCTCGCGGCTGGTCCCCGAGCCTGCAATTCATGCGAACGACGAGAAAGGGAACCACCCCATGAGTGTATTCGACAAGATGGAATCCTCGGTGCAGAGCTACGCCCGGTCGATTCCACAGATCTTCACCCGAGGCAAGGGCTCCTACGTCTACGACGTCGAGGGCAATGCCTACCTGGACTTTCTGAGCGGTGCCGGCTCACTGAACTACGGGCACAACCACCCGTACCTCAAGCAGAAGCTGATCGACTACATCAGCGACGACGGCATCACCCACTCCCTGGACCTGCACACTCAGGCGAAGGCCGATTTTCTGGAGGCGCTGCAGCGGTACGTGCTCGAACCCCGGGGACTGTCCTACCGCGTGCAGTTCCCTGGGCCCACGGGCACCAACGCCGTGGAAGCGGCCCTGAAGATCGCCCGCAAGGTGACGGGCCGCGAAACCGTCGTCAGCTTCACCAACGGCTTCCACGGGGTGTCCCTGGGGGCTCTCGCGGTCACGGGCAACGAGCATCATCGCGGCGCGGCCGGCGTTTCCCTGGGGGGCACCTTCCGGGTGCCGTACGCGGGCTACCTGGGTGACGACATGGACACCCTGGACTACTTCGAAAAGCTGCTCGACGACAACAGCAGCGGCCTGGCCCTGCCGGCGGCGGTGATCGTCGAGACGGTGCAGGGCGAGGGTGGCCTCAACGTGGCCAGCGACCGCTGGCTCAAGCGCCTGGAGCGGACCTGCCGCGAGCGGGAGATTCTGCTCATCGTCGACGACATTCAGGCGGGCTGCGGACGCACGGGCACTTTCTTCAGCTTCGAGCCGGCGGGCATCCGACCGGACATCGTCACGCTCTCGAAATCGCTGTCGGGCATGGGACTGCCCTTGGCGGTCACCCTGATCCGACCCGAGCTGGACGAGTGGCTGCCCGGTGAGCACAACGGCACCTTCCGCGGCAACAACCACGCCTTCGTCACCGCCACTGCGGCCCTGGAGCACTTCTGGAAGGACGACGGCTTCGCCCGGGAGGTCCGCGAGAAGGCCGAGCTGGTGCGGGAGCGACTCGCCACCGTGGCCCGCCGGCACAAGCTCGAGGTCTGCGGTCGCGGGTTGATGCAGGGCCTGTCCATGCCGAGTGGCGAGGTCGCCTCGCGGGTAAGCGCCCATGCCCTGGAGCGCGGCCTCATCATCGAGACGGCGGGGCCGGAGGACGAGGTGGTGAAGCTGTTCTGTCCCCTCACCATCAGCCGGGAAGACCTCGGCAAAGGCCTCGACATCATCGAGGAGTCCGTCGCCAAGGCAATGGGACGGAATTTCAAGCAGGTATCCTGAACATGCTCATACGCAAGCTATCCGAGGCGCGCGAGACGGCCCGCCATACCAAGACCCGGAACTGGGACAGTGTCCGGCTGCTGCTCGCCAACGACGGCATGGGGTTCTCGTTCCACATCACCACCCTGTACGCCGGGACCGAGACGCACATGTGGTACAAGCACCACCTGGAGTCGGTGTACTGCATTTCCGGGCGTGCGGAGATCGAGGACAAGGCCACCGGTGAGAAGCACCTGATCGAGCCGGGCACGCTCTATGCGTTGAACGAGCACGACCGCCACGTGCTGCGCGTCCAGGAGGACTTCGTCGTCGCCTGCGTGTTCAACCCGGCCCTGCGCGGCACGGAGGTCCACGACGCGGACGGCGCCTACGTACTGGATGCGGAGGAAGTTACGGATTGAGGTATATGCCGAACGACGACAACACACCGCAGTTGCGCAAGCACACCGTCGAGAAGATCGGCGGCACCTCCATGTCCCGGGTGGAGGAATTGATGCGCTCGGTGCTCATCGGCGATCTGCGGGGCAGCGAGCTGTATCAGCGGATTTTCGTGGTTTCCGCTTACGCCGGGGTCACCGACATGCTGCTCGAGCACAGGCACTCCGGCGATCCGGGGGTGTACGCGCTGTTCGACGAGAGCGAAGAGGACGGTCTCTGGGAGCAGGCGCTGGAGAACACCCTGGCGCACATGTGCAGGCAGAACGCCGCCATCTTCGAGAACGCAGAAGACCGGGAGCGCGCCGACGCTTTCATCGTCGGGCGGGTCCACGAGGTGCGCAGGAGTCTCGAGGATCTGCAGAGCCTGTGCTCCTCCGGCCATTTCCGTCTGGATGCCCACCTCGGCACCGTGCGCGAGATGCTCGCCGCCCTGGGCGAGGTGCACAGCGCCCACAACACCGCGCTGTTGCTCAGGCGTCACGGCGTCAACGGCCGGTTCGTGGATCTGTCCGGGTGGGGCGAGCCGGACATCCTGCCCCTCGAGGAGTATCTCCGCCGCAAGATCGGCGAAGTGGACCTCAGCCGCGAGCTGCCTATCTGCACGGGCTACGCCAAGTGCTCCGAAGGACTCATGAACAGTTACGACCGGGGGTACAGCGAGATCACCTTCAGCCGGATGGCGGCTGTGACGGGGGCCCGGGAGGCGATCATCCACAAGGAGTACCACCTGTGCAGCGCCGACCCCAAGGTGGTGGGCGTGAACAAGGCGGTGGCCATCGGCCGCACCAACTACGACGTGGCGGATCAGCTATCCGTGCTGGGGATGGAGGCGATCCATCCCGGCGCGGCTCAGTGCCTGCGCCGGGCGGCCATTCCGCTTCGGGTCCGGCACAGCTTCGAGCCTCACCACGCGGGCACCCTCATCGAGGCCGAGTACCAGTCCGCAGAGCCACGGGTGGAAATCATCGCCGGGCGCCGGGGTGTCTATGCGGTGGAGTTCTTCAGTCACGACATCGTCGATCGGTCGGGGCACGCCTCGGGAATCCAGAAGATCCTCGACCGGTACAAGCTGCGCACCGTAACCCGGGAGAGCAACGCCAACTCCATCACCTACTACCTGGCGACGAGCCTGAAGAACGTCAAGCGCATCGAGCGTGACCTGGAGGAAGCCTTTCCCAACGCCACCGTCACCGTGCGCCGGGTGGGTATCGTGGCCGCCGTGGGCAGCAATCTGGACGTCTCCGGCCTGCTCTCCAACTGCGTCTCCGCCCTGGCGGAAGCCGGCATCAACGTGCTGGCGGTGCACCAGTCCATGCGGGCGGTGGACATCAAGTTCGTGGTGGACGAGAAGGACATGAAGGCGGCCACCGTGGCACTGCACGAGCGGGCCGTGGAGGAGCATCCGGAGGCCGTTGCTGCCGACACCGCCAACGTGGCCTGAGTCCGCGGCCCGAATCCTCTACCAGCGTGCCGGAAGCTCCGTCACCCCCCGCAGGGTGATGGTGGATTTCCAGCGGGGGGCGTCCACCTCGGTGAGCTCCAGGTTCGGCAGGCGCTCGAACAGCACGGTGAGCGCCTCCGCCGCTTCCAAGCGGGCCAACTGGGCGCCGAGGCAGTGGTGAATGCCGCCGCCGAATGACAGTGGCTTCACCCCGGCGCGGCGAACGTCCAGCCGGTCGGGGTCGTCGAACACCTCGGGGTCTCGGTTGGCGGCCCCCAGCAGGGCGAGCACCGAGCGGCCCCGAGGCACCGGCACGCCGGCAATCTCCGTGTCTTCCAGTGCATCCCGGCCCGTCAGCTGCACCGAGCTGTCGTAGCGCAGAAGCTCCTCCACCGCATTGCCCATCAACGCCGGCTCCGAGCGCAGCACATCGAGCTGGTCGCGGTGCCGGTACAGGGCGAGCAGGGCGTTGCCGAGCAGGTTCACCGTGGTCTCATGGCCGGCGGCGAACAGCAGGGCGATGTTCGACGTGAGCTCCTCGCGACTGAGCTTGCCCTGCTCGGTCTCGCTCTGGACGAGAGCGGTGACGAGATCGTCCCGGGGCTCGCTGCGCCGGGCGTCGCAGAGCTTGGCGAAGTACGCCTCGTTCTCCAGGGTGCTGCGATCCGCCTCCTCGAGCTCCTCCGGGGTCATGGGGCTGGGGTCGATGAGGCGTCCCGAGATACGTGTGCCCCTGACGAATTCCGCCTGGTCTGCCTTCGGGATCCCCAGCATGTCGCAGATCACGATCACCGGCAGCGGGTGATTGAACAGGCTGCGCAGATCGCCTTCGCCCCGCTCCGCGAAGCCGTCGATGAGCTCGTGGGCGATGCGGCGGATTCGCGACCGCATGGCCGCCACCCGGCGGGCGTCGAACGCCTTCACCACCAGGGAGCGCAGCCGCGTGTGGTCGGGGGGATTCCTGAGCAGCATGGTGCGGGCCAGGTTGGCCACCGCCGGGCTGTCGAGCTGTCGCTGGCGCTCCTCCGGGGTCAGCCTGCCGAAGGGGTCGTGGCCCAGGCGCTTGTCCCGCAGCGCCGCCTGCACGTCCGCGTAGCGCGACAGGATCAGCAGATTCGCTTCCGGCAACTCCAGCACGGGGCTCCGCGCCCGCAGCTGGTGATACAGCGGGTAGGGATCGGCGAAGGTCTCCGGCGAGAAGATGGAGTCGAAGCTGAACTCCGCAGGTACCGTTTCCGCCATGGCCGTCTCCCGAGTCGAGGGGGTGACGGGGATGTTAGCGCAGGCAGCCGCGAATGTTGCACCGTCCCGTTCCGCACGCCGGCAGCGAGGTCACCATCGACGGCGAGGAGCTCGTGGTTCTGAAGGAATCCGACATCCTCGCGATCATCAATCTCAACCCCATGGCCCTGAAGCGGGGCACATCGACCCGAAGAAGGTGGTGCGGCCCAACGGACCGGCGCCCCGCGGGACACCGGCTCCCGACCTTCTCGCCCTCAGCAGCTTTCCCGGAGCGCGGCGGCCAGCGCGGCCTCCTGCCGATCCAGCTCGCGCGCCTGGTCGAGCCCGTATCCCTTGCGCCGCTGCCGGGCCAGCGCGGCCTGGGCCACCTGCGCTTGCCGGCAGCGCTCCTCCCGTTCCTGCCGTTGCCGCCGCGCCAGGCGCGCGGCCTGCGTGCGTGCCCGGGCCCGCTCCGCCTGGCGCGCCAGCCTCTGCCGCTCGAGATCGCGCAGCCGCTCCTGCTCCGCCCTCGATAGCGGCGGGATCTCCACCGTCTGGGCTGGCTGCAGGACGTGTGTGCGGGAGCCGCCGGCGGACACGGCCTCGCAGGGATACTGGCTGAACACGGGGGGCTGCCCTTCACCATGGCAGCGGTAGATCGGGGCTGCGCCGGCGAGGAGCAGCCAGGGCAAGCCGATGACCAGGAGAACGCGACCGCGTCGCTGCCTTGGATGGTTCATGGCAGCGACTGTGGATCAGCGCGGGCGACCCCGCCAGGCGTGACGGCTCGCCGGCGCTGCCGCCGATGCCGCAATCGACTGTGAGCCGGATCCTAGCCGCTACAGGGTGGCCAGCCAGTCGTCGTCCGAGCCCTCGTTGATGCCTTCGAACAGGAATGTGGACAGGTAACGCTCGCCGGTGTCGGGGAGCATGACGCAGAACACGCTGCCGGCGGGTGCCTGCTCCGCCTCCGCGAGGGCGGCTGCCAGGGTGGCGCCCGCCGATACCCCGACGAAGATGCCTTCGTTGCGGGCCAGCGCCAGCGCCATGTCGCGAGCCACCGTCTGGTTCACCGGCACGATCTTGTCGGCCACGCTGCGGTCGAGCACCCTGGGAACGAAGTCCGGAGTCCAGCCCTGAATCATGTGCGGGCTCCATTCGCCGCCGGCGAGCAATGACGCCTGCTCCGGTTCCGCGGCGATGACCTTGAGGTCCGGCCGTGCCGCCTTCAGCACCCGCCCGGCTCCGGTCAAGGTGCCGCCGGTGCCCCAGCCCGTCACCCAGAAATCCAGGCGCCGGGCGGCGAAGTCCTGAAGGATCTCCGGACCCGTGGTGGAGGCGTGGTACGCCGGGTTGGCGGGATTCTCGAACTGCCGCGCCAGGAACCACCCATGCTTCTCGGCGAGCTCTTCGGCCTTGCGCACCATTCCGGTGCCGCGCTCCGCCGCCGGGGTCAGGATGACCTTGGCGCCGAGCGCTCGCATGATCTTGCGCCGTTCGATGGAGAAGGTTTCCGCCATGGTGGCCACGAAGGGATGGCCGGTGGCGGCGCAGACCATGGCCAGCGCGATGCCCGTGTTGCCCGAGGTGGCTTCCACCACCGTCTGGCCGGGCGCCAGCGCGCCGGAGTCCTCCGCATCGCGGACGATGGCGTAGGCCAGCCGGTCCTTCACCGAGGCGAGCGGATTGAAGGACTCCACCTTGACGTACAGCTCCACGTGGTCCGGGCCGGTGCGATTCAGCCGCACGATGGGGGTTCTGCCGATGGTCTGCAGGATGTTGTCGTAGATCATGGGTGTGGCTCCGTTGGAGATGCTGCGTGTTGGGGTGATGGCCGGACGCGGATCAGCCCAGGTGCCGCTCGAGCGCCGTCACGGCCTCGTCCAGAGCAGGCCGCGCTGCCGCCACCGCGTCCTGCATACCGAAGAACCCGTGGATCAAGCCGTCGTACCGGGTGGCGGTCACCGTTACCCCCGCCCGCTCGAGAGCGGTGGCGTAGGCCTCCCCCTCGTCGCGCAGCGGATCGAACTCCGCGGTCTGAACCAGCGCGGCTGGCAGACCGGCCAACGAGGGCGCGGCGAGCGGCGCGGCATAGGGCTCGCCCCGCTGGGCGAGGTCGGGCACGTATTGATCCCAGAACCACTGCATGGCGCGCCGGGTCAGCAGGTAGCCTTCGGCATTGTGCCGGTAAGAGTCGGTGTCGAAGTCTGCGGCGGTGACCGGATAGATGAGAAGCTGGAAGCGCAGGGCCGGCCCGCCGCGATCGCGAGCCATGAGCGCCACCGCCGCGGCAAGGTTGCCGCCGGCACTGTCGCCGCCCACGGCGATCTTCGCTGGGTCGATACCGAGCTCGGCGGCGTTGGCGGCCACCCAGGCGGTGGCGCCGTAGCAGTCTTCCGCGGCGCCGGGGTAGGTGGTTTCCGGCGCCCGGCGGTAGTGCACGGCCACCACCTTCACTCGTGCACCACTGCACAGCCGGCGGCAGGTTTCGTCGTGGCTGTCCAGATCGCCGATCACCCAGCCGCCGCCATGGAAGTAGACCAGCGCGCCGGCCAGCGCCGGTGACGGCGGCGTGTAGATGCGCAGCTCGATGTCCTCGTCCGGGCCCGGGATGACGCGATGCTCCACGTCCGTCACGGGGGTGGGGATCTCAGGCGGCGGCGTGAGTTGAAGGTTGCGCGCTTCCTCCGGCGTCAGGTCCGCAAGGTCTTGCATGCCCAGGGTTTCCAGGGCGTCGAGAATGTTTTTGGTCTGCTGGTCCAATGGCACGTCGCACTCCCGAGCCGAATCGCGGTTCGCCACCATAACCCAGGGTCTCCGGTGGTGAAAGCGGGTGCTGCCGCGGCCCGCCTCAGGTGCCGGAGCGCGGCACTCGGCCCATCAGGTAGAACTCTTCGTTCGGGGTCATGCGCGTCAGGTGCGCCATGCGGTTCGACAGGGCGAACAGCCCGGTGATGGCGCCGATATCCCAGATGTCCTCGTCGTCGAAACCCGCGTCCCGGAGGCGCTGGTGGTCGGCGTCTTCCACGGTCTGCGGCTGCAACGCCAGCTTCACGGCGAAGTCGAGCATGGCGCGCTGGCGCGGGGTGATCTCGGCATCCCGGTAGTTGGCGGCGAGCTGGTCCGCGATACGAGGATTCTGGGCGCGGATGCGCAGGATGGCGCCGTGGGCGACGACGCAGTAGCTGCAGTCGTTGGCGGCGCTGGTGGCTACGACGATCATCTCCCGCTCCGCCTTGGAAAGGCCCCCGGGCCGTTCCATCAGGGCGTCGTGGTAGGCGAAGAAGGCGCGGAATTCGTCCGGTCTGCGTGCCAGGACGAGGAACACGTTTGGCACGAAGCCGGACTTCTCCTGCACGGCTTCGATGCGCTGGCGGATGTCGTCCGGCAGCTCGGCGAGGTTCGGCAGGTCGAAACGGCTCGGTGGCTTCATGGCTGCTCCTCGGCTGGGACGCTTACGGTTCGGGCCGCCCCGGCGGCAGGTGGGATCCCCAGTACAGACTGTTGTACTTGCGCAGGATGCGCAGCACCTCGTCCTGGGGAATGGCTTTCAGGGTGCCCCGGCTGCTGCTGACCGCGGTGGCGGTGAACAGAGCGTTGTACACGGCTTCCTCGGTGGCTTCGGCGGTGGCGGCGAACAGTGGCGACATGGCCGCATTCACCAGCGACGGCGCCGTCACCGGCTTTTCCGACAGGCGCGGACGGCGCAGCTCGGGATGCGTGGAAAAGGCGATGACGTAATCGCCGGAGCCGTTGTGGGCGAACGAGCCGGTGCGGGCCAGGCCCATGATGGCGCGGCGGGAGAGCCGGTCCAGGCTGCGGGCGTCCAGCGGCGCGTCGGTGGCCAGCACGATCATGATGGAGCCGTCTTCACGGTCGTCGGCGGGGTCGTGGCCGGTGAGGGCGTGCTGGTAGGGGAACTGCCCCAGCTCCCGGCCCACCGGAGCGCTGTTGATGGTGAGGTCGCCGCCGAAGTTGGTCTGCACCAGCACACCCACCGTCCAGCCGCCGAGCTGCCGCGGCAGCCGCCGCGAGCTCGTGCCGATGCCGCCCTTCCAGCCGAATGCCTGGGTGCCGGTGCCGGCGCCGATGGTGCCTTCCAGCACGGGGCCGTCGCTGGCGTTGTTCAGCGCCTCGAACACGTGGCTCAGGCCCACGGCTTCCGCCCACATGTTGTTCACCCGGGAATCGTTGGTCTCCCCCACCACGGGGTTCAGGGTGTGCTCGCCCATCCCCGGCTGGTCGTACATCCAGGCCACCAGGCCCTGGGCCGCGCGCCACACGCACATGGTGCAGGTGAGCAGGATGGGTGTTTCGATCTCGCCGAACTCCCGCACCTGGGTCTCGCCGATCAGCTTGCCGTAGCCGTTGCCGACGTGAATCCAGGCCGGCACCGGGAGGGTGTAGAGGTTGCCGGGTGCGGGGATGATGGCGGTCACCCCGGTGCGGATGTCGTCGCCTTCGATGATGGTGGAGTGACCGACACGCACCCCGGCCACGTCGGTGATGGCGTTGTGATCGCCGGTGGGGAACACGCCCACGGCGATGCCCAGGTCCCGGGCCCGGTGGGGCTGGGCCGCCGCCTGGAGGCAGCCGAACGTGAGCACGAGAACGAGGAGCAGACGGGGACCCCGCGGTCGGGCGCCTGGAATCATGCAAAGCAACCTTTGTAAAGCCGGAACCCAAGGATGGCACAAGCGCCGGGTGGATGTCCTCCGAGCTTGCAAACCGCCAGAGGCTTGTCGACTATGGGCCGTGCGTTGAGTCTTCCGACAACCGAGGTCACCGTGAACCCATTTTCATTCGGCCGAGTCTTCGGCCGTTCGCTCTGCCTGGCTCTCCTCGCCTGTGTCTCCATGGTCGCCGTTGCCGCGAACGCCCCCATTCACGCCACCCACGGGATGGTGGTGTCACAGAATGCCATCGCCTCGCGAATCGGCGCCGAGGTGCTCGAGGAGGGGGGCAGCGCGGTGGACGCGGCCGTGGCCACGGCCTTCGCCCTGGCGGTGACCCACCCCACCGCCGGCAACATCGGCGGCGGCGGGTTCCTGGTGTACCGGCCGGCCGAGGACGACCCGGTGGCGTACGACTTCCGCGAGCGGGCGCCCACGGGCTCTCATCCGGAAATGTGGCTGGAAGACGGCGAGTACAGCTTCCAGCGCCACCACATGAGCCATCTCGCCGTGGGCGTCCCCGGCACGGTGGCGGGGCTGCACCTGGCCTGGCGGGACGCGGGCCGACTGCCGTGGAAGCGCCTGGTGGAGCCGGCGGTGAAGCTGGCCCGGGAGGGCTTCACGGTGACCCACCAGCTCGCCGCCTCGCTGGAGCGCGCCCTGCCGCGGATGCAGAAGTATCCCGCCTCGGTGGCGCAGTTCAGCAAGAACGGCGCGCCGTACCAGCCCGGCGACCGGCTGGTGCAGAAGGATCTGGCGGCGACCTTGCAGCGCATCGCCGAGCGCGGTCCGGACGGCTTCTACAGGGGGCGCACGGCGGAGCTGCTGGTGGCGGAGATGGAGCGGGGCGGGGGCCTCATCACCCTGGACGATCTGGCCGGCTACGAAGCGAAGCGGCGCGAGCCCATCCGCGGCCGCTACCGGGAGTTCGAACTCATCGGCATGCCGCCGCCGAGCTCCGGAGGCATCGTCATGGTGGAGATGCTGAACATTCTGGAAGGCTACGATCTGGGGCGTCTGGGCTTCGGCACCCGGGCCACCCTGCACCGGATGGCGGAAGCGATGCGCCGCGCCTACGCGGACCGGGCACGTTATCTGGGCGACCCGGACTTCAACCGCGAGCTGCCGGTGGAGCGCCTGACCTCCAAGGAATACGCGGCGGAGCTGCGTGCGGGGATCGATACCGAGCGCGCTTCGGTATCCGCCCCGGACCAGTTCGCGTGGCCGGTGGAGAGCAAGGAGACCACCCACCTCTCGGTGGTGGACGAGGCGCGCAACGCCGTCTCCCTTACCTATACCCTGGAGTGGGGGTACGGCTCCGGCATCGTCGTCCCCGGCGCCGGGTTCCTCCTGAACAACGAGATGGGCGACTTCAACGCGGCGCCCGGGCTCACCAACGAGCGGGGGCTCATCGGCACCACGGCGAATCTGGCGGAGGCGGGCAAGCGGCCCCTCTCCAGCATGTCGCCCACCATCCTGACCCGGGACGGCGAGCTGTTCATGGTCACCGGCACCCCCGGCGGACGCACCATCATCAACACGGTGATGCAGACCATCCTCAACGTGGTGGACCACGGCATGAACGCTCAGGCCGCCGTGGACGCGGGGCGGGTGCACCATCAGTGGCTGCCCGACGTGCTTTACTACGAGCGGCACGGGTTCTCTCAGGATTCGCTGAACGGCCTGCGTTCCATGGGCCACACCATCGAGGAGATCGACCGCCAGGGGGCCGCCGAGGTGATCGTGGTGAGCCCGGAGGACGGCGTGCTCGAGGGGGGCGTGGATCTGCGGGTGCCGGACGGAGGCGCTGCCGGCTACTGAGCGGAACGCGAGTCTGCTAGCATCGCGGCCACCGGCCCGCCACCCGAGTCCCGCGGGCCGCCCCACCCGAACGAGGTAACCGCGCGCCCCGATGAACATCCTGCTGGTGGTCAACGACCTCAAAGACTGGCCCCTGGAGATCCCCGGCGTCTCGGTGATTCCAGCCCGGGTCTACCTCACCGACCAGCGCTACTTCGACAACCGGGCGGCCAAGGTCTTCAACCTGTGCCGCTCGTACAAGTACCAGAGTGCCGGCTACTACGTGTCGCTGCTGGCGGTCGCCCGGGGGCATCATCCGATTCCCAGCCTCGCCACCATCCAGGATCTGCGCTCAAAGGCGGTGGCGCGGCTGCTGTCGGAGGATCTGGAGCGCAGCATTCAGAAGGCGCTCAAGGGAAGGGAAAGTTCCCAGTTCTCCCTGGACGTGATGTTCGGGCGCCATCCCGAGCCGGGCTTCGACCAGCTCGCGTGGAATCTCTACAGCCTGTTCGAGGCGCCCCTGTTGCGGGTGGAGTTCGCCTTCAAGGGTGGCGAGTGGCAGCTGCGCAACATCCGAGCGCTGGGGGCCAGCGACCTGGCGCCCAGCCAGCACGAGTTCGTGCTGCAGGCGGCGTCGGAGTATTTCTCGGTGAAGCGCCGCCGGGCTCGCAAGAAGCCCCAGTCGCGCTACGACCTGGCCATCCTCACCGATCCCAAGGAGGCGATGCCGCCCTCCAACAAGCGGGCGCTGGCGCGCTTCGAAGCGGCGGCGGAAGCGTTGGACATGGGCGTGGAGCGCATCACCCGGGAAGACGCCGGCCGGCTCGCCGAGTTCGACGCCCTGTTCATCCGCGAGACCACAGCGGTGAACCATCACACCTACCGCATGGCGCGGCGTGCCCAGGCGGAAGGGCTGGTGGTGATCGACGACCCCGACTCCATTCTCAAGTGCACCAACAAGGTCTATCTGGCGGAGCTGCTGACCCGTCACCGGATTCCGAGCCCCAGAACGCTGATCGTGCACTCCGGCAACGTCGGTGACATCGTGCCGAGCCTGGGCATTCCCGTGGTGCTGAAGCTGCCGGACTCGAGCTTCTCCGCGGGGGTGACCAAGGTGGACCGGGAGGCGGACGTGCCGTCCCGGGCCCGGGCCATGCTGGCCCAGTCGGAGCTCATCGTCGCCCAGGAGTTCGTGCCCACGGATTACGATTGGCGGGTCGGGATCATCGACCGCCGTCCCATCTACGTCAGCAAGTACTACATGGCGCGCCGTCACTGGCAGATCGTGCGGCGGGATGCCAACGGAGCCACGGTGGAAGGCACGGCGGACACCCTGGCGGTGGAGGACGCGCCCCAGGACGTGGTGCAGATCGCCCTGAAAGCCGCCAACCTCATCGGCGACGGCCTGTATGGGGTGGACCTCAAGCAGGTCGACGGCAAGATTTACGTCATCGAGATCAACGACAACCCGAGCATCGATGCCGGTTACGAGGATGCGGTGCGCAAGGGCGACCTCTACCGCGACATCATGGGGGTGATCCTGAAGCGGATCGAGGCATGACGGACGGCAGCCTGCTTCTGTTCGTCACCATCCGGCGGTAGAGCTCCGTCACCCGCCGACTCGCGGTGGTCTTGCACAATCCCGGCACGAACGCGTGCAGCGCGCAGGCCAGGGCGGCCGACAGCAGCGTGACGGTGAAGCCCATGGCCGAGCACCAGTGCTGGACGTAGCTCTCGCCCACCGAGCTGGGATGTTCGTGGAAGTCCTTGAGAATCTGCGGCATGGCTCGTCGGCCCTGCGATTGCGACATGCAATAAGAGTATGCGAACCAGCCGGGAAATCGTCCCAAAATTTTCTGTAATCGGACTGAAATGTGGGATAGATTGACCGTCATGGACATGGACCGTATCGATCGCCAGATTCTCCAGGTACTCCAGGCCGACGCCACGGTCTCCATCCAGGAGGTCGGCGACCGGGTGGGGCTGAGCCACAACGCCTGCTGGCGCCGCATCAAGCGCCTGGAGGAATCCGGCATCATTCGCAAGCGGGTGGCGCTGGTGGACCCGAAGCGGGTGGGCTACGGCGTCACGGTGTTCGTCACCGTGCGCACCAGTCACCACACCGAGGAGTGGCTGGAACGGTTTGCCCGGGGGGTGGCGGCGCTGCCGGAGGTGATGGAGTTCTACCGGATCAGCGGCGACGTCGACTACCTGCTGAAGGTGCTGGTGTCCGACATCGCCGAGTACGACCGTTTCTACAAGAAGCTGATCCGCATCGCGCCGCTCTACGACGTGTCCTCGAACTTCGCCATGGAGCAGGTCAAATACACCACGGAGGTTCCCGTCTGAGGTCGTGCGGGGCCGAGGGCCCCGCGAAGGCCACGGGTCAGCGGGGCTGGTGGCCGGGTGCGCGGACCGTCCGGGCCGGCGACAGACGCGGCACCAGCATGGGCACGGCCCGCCGGTAAGCCCGGTACTGGTCGCCGAACTCCCGCTCCAGGTCCGTCTCCTCCATTCGGGTACCGATGACGATGTAGGTGGAGAGTCCCAGCGAGAGCAGGAGGTGCCCCAGGGTCATCTCCGGCACGATCCACAGGCCGAAGAAAATGCCCGCCTGCAGAGGGTGCCGGACGAACCGGTAGGCGAATCGGGTGGTGAAGCGGCTGGGTGGCGCCGTTCGCCCCGTCAGGTTCCGCCAGGCTTGCTCCAGACCCAGCAGGTCGAAGTGGTTGATCATGAAGGTGGCCGCCACGGCCAGCGCCCAGGCCAGGGCATTGAGGAGGTAGATGGGCACCGCCGCGGCGCCCGTCACCGACCACAGCACCTGGGGCAAAGGCTGCCACGCCGCCACCAGAATTCCCAGCACCAGGCTGCTGGCGAGCACGTAGGTGGCCCGTTCGGCGGCTGCCGGCAGACGCCGGGTGAGCCAGGCCTTGAAGCCGCGGCGGGCCATCACCGAGTGCTGGACGCCGAACAGGGCCATGAGACCGAGATTCACCAGCAGCGCGCTGAGCCAGCCTGGGGCGTCGAGGCCCAGCGCGGCGTGATCCACGTTGTGAGGCACCAGGGCCGGCACGGCGAACAGCACGAAGTAGCCGAAAACGGCCAGGAAGGCACCGTAGGCGACGGCGGCGTAGCCGACGATGAACCAGCGGCCGGCAGGGCGGGCGGAAGAGGGTTCCCGTGACATGAGGTGCAATCTCTCGTTGCTGAATGTGGGGGCGCAGTGTGAGGACTGGGGAGGCCCCCGGTAAGGGGCTAGAATGCCGATACCGGGGACATTTCCGCCAGAGAGCCGCCACCATGACGCGCATCTTCCTGCTCACGCTGCCGGAGTCCTTCGCCTCAGGGGTGCTCGGCCCCGCGGACCTGCTGGCCACCGACGACAACTTCCTCGACCGGATCACGGGCGAGCCGCAACGCTCCCATCAGCGCTTCCGCATCGAGCTGGTCGGGCAGGAGCAGACGGTGGCTGCGCCCTTCGGCCGCACCGTATCCGTGGACCGGCTGCTTGCGGAGGCCGAGGGCGCGGACGTGGTCTACGTCCCGCCCCTGGCCCTGCCACCGGATCAGCCCCCCGTGTTCCATCCGGAGGTTCTGGAGTGGCTGCGCCGCCAGCACCGGTCGGGCGCCCTGGTCTGCGCCGCCTGCACCGGTACCCTGCTCATGGGGGCGAGCGGGATACTGGACGGCGAGCTCGCCACCACCCACTGGGCTTACAGCGAACTGTTCCGGCGCTGTTACCCCGGGGTCGAACTGCAGCCTCAGCGCACCCTGGTGGTGGCCGGGGAGGACCAGCGGCTGGTCACCGCCGGAGCCCACGCGTCCTGGCACGACCTGATGCTCTTCCTGATTCATCGGTTCGCCGGAGCCGCTGCGGCCCGCAAGGTGGCCAAGGTGTTCCTCCTCGACTGGCACGACCTGGATCAGAGCGCGTACGCCTGCTTTCGAACCCCGCTGCAGCACGGCGACGAGGTGATCCTGGGCGCGCAGCAGTGGCTCGCCGCCAACGTGCCCCACGCCAGCCCGGTGGACGCTGTGGTAGCCCGGAGCGGTCTACCGCCCCGCAGCTTCCTCAGGCGCTTCCGCCAGGCCACGGGGCACACCCCGCTGCGCTACGTGCAGCAGCTCAGGATCGATCGGGCCAAGACGCTGCTCGAGGAGAGCGACGACCCGGTCGAGAGCATCGCCTGGCAGGCGGGCTACGAGGACGCGCCGTACTTCCGGCGTCTGTTCAAGCGCACCACCGGCATGACCCCGGCGGAGTACCGCAAGAGCTTTCGGACGCCGGCCAACGTGGCGGCGCTGCTCGAGTAGTGCTCACCGTTCGGCTCGCCAACGGCTCGCCAACGGCTCGCCAACGGCTCGCCAACGGCTCGCCAACGGCCCCGCCGGCGGCTACACCCCCTCGAACCATTGCGAGAGCGCCCGGATCCCGCTCACCGTGGGCTGGCAGTAGC
>JAWLGU010000065.1:25365-27906 GCA_041690675.1 Pseudomonadales bacterium
CGGCTCGCCAACGGCTCGCCAACGGCCCCGCCGGCGGCTACACCCCCTCGAACCATTGCGAGAGCGCCCGGATCCCGCTCACCGTGGGCTGGCAGTAGCGCTCCAGGTAGGCCTCGTCGGGCGCATAGCCGCCTTCCGTCCGGGGCAGGTGGGCCAGCGCCGCCGCACCGTCGAAATCCACCAGGGCCAGGCGCAGGGTGAGCTCGCGGTCCGGTCGGCCGAAGGCCGATCCGGGCAATGACGCCACCCCCGTATCCTCCAGCAGTCGGCGGCACAGCGTCGCGCCGCCGCGGATGTCGCGGCGCGCCAGGGCGGGCCGGTGGGCTTCGAAGTCGGGAAAGAGATAGAAGCCGCCGCGGGGCTCGCACACCTCGGCGCCGGCCGCGCGGAGCGCGCGCCAGCCATGATCGAGCAGAGCACGCAGCAGCGCCCGGGAGCGGGCCAGGTAATCGTCGATCTCCGGGCCGCCCTGAAACGCACGCACCGCGGCGTGCTGGATGGGCGCGCTCACCGCCGTGAAGGTCTCACTGGCCACCGCGGTCATGCCGTCCGCCAGCCAGCCCAGCTCTGCCGGGAAGGCGAAGGCTCCCAGCCGCCAGCCGCCGGCGCCGCACCATTTCGACAGGCCGCCGCTCACCACCGTGCCCTCGGGGTAGTAGCGGGCGATGGAGCGATGTTCGCCGCTGAAATCCAGCTCGCCGTAGATCTCGTCGGCGATGACGAGAATGCGGTAGCGCCGGGCCACCTCCGCGATTTCCTGGAGCTGGGGCTCCCGGTAGGTGGTTCCCGTGGGGTTGCCCGGGTAGTTGAGGACCAGCAGGCGTGGTCTCTCCGGGTCCTGCCGGCAGGTGGCCTCCAGCCGTTCCGGCGTCACTCCGAGCCCGGAGCGGGCGTCGGTCTCCAGCCACGTGAGGGAGCGGCCGACGATGCGGGCTTGTGGCGCGTAGGAGACCCAGCTCGGCGCCGGGATCACCAGCTCGCCGTCGTAGACGAGCTGCACCAGAAACAGCAGTTCCTTGGAGCCCGGGCCGATGAGCACCTGATCCGGCGCGTACTCCAGTCCCTGGGTACGGGCCAGGTAGTCCGCCACCGCCCGGCGCAGTGCCGGCAGGCCCCGGGCCGGGAGGTAGTCCTTCTCGTGGGCGTGGGCGCGCAGCGCCTCCACCACCACCTCCGGCACCGGAAACGGCGATTGCCCCAGGCCCAGGCGCGTCACCCGATGGCCGGCCGCCTGCAGAGCCTGAGAGTACTCGTTGATGGCGATGGTGGCAGATGGCTCGAGCCCGTCCACGTTGCGGTTGAGCAGCGGGGGAATGGACATGGAGGAGCGGTCCCGTCGGCTGGCGAGGCGGCTATCATGCCTGGCGTTCGAGGGCGGGAGAAGCGGCTCCGGGGTCGCCGCGGGATATCAGATGGGCGACCCCATCAGCGAGCCGACGCCGGCGGTCAGCGCCATGGCCAGGGCACCCCAGAACGTCACCCGCAGCGCGCCGATGCCGAGCCGGGCGCCGCCCGTGTACGCGGCGAGGGCGCCCAGGCCGGCGAGGAACACCAGGGATGCGGCGGAGACCGTCACCGGTATGGCGCCCACGGGCAATGCGGAGGCCATGAGCAGCGGCAGGCCGGCGCCGACGGAGAAGGTCGCTCCAGAGGCACCCGCGGCGAGCAGCGGGCGCGCGCGCCGGGTGCGGTGGATGCCGAGCTCGTCCCGGGCGTGGGCGTCCAGGGCATTGTGGTCCATGAGCGCTCGGGCCACCTGGTAGGCAAGCTCCGGCTCCAGGCCCCGCTGCTGGTACAGGCCCGCCAGCTCCCGATGCTCGTAATCCGGATTCTCGCGCTGTTCCCTGGCCTCCCGGGCCAGATCCGCCCGTTCGATGTCCGCCTGGGAACTCACCGACACGTATTCGCCGGCGGCCATGGACATGGCGCCGGCCACCAGGCCCGCGATGCCCGCGAGCATCACGGTGTCGTGGCTGGCGTTGGCGGAGGCCACCCCGACGAGCAGACTGGCGGTGGAGACGATGCCGTCGTTGGCGCCCATGACGGCGGCCCGCAGCCAGCCGGATCGATGCACATGGTGCCGTTCCGGGTGAGGCGTGGGCATGAGGATCAGGGGCTGCCGGTGAGGGAGCGGATGATGTAGCCGCCGGACTTCTCGTCCAGCTCAAGCTCCAGCTCGCCGCGTGCCTGGGCTTCCTCCAGCAGGTCGCTGAACGAGCTGAAGCCGTAGAACGACTCGTTGAAGCCGGGCCGGCGGCGCTTCAAGGTCTGCTTGACCATGGAACCCCAGAGTTTGCCCCGCTCGCCACGCTCCTCGTACAGCGCCTCCGCGGTCTCCAGCACCAGGTCGATTCCTTCCTGGGAAAGATCCCTGGCCTCCTCGCCGTCGCTGGCCTCCACGGCCTTGGCGGCTTTCTCGTCCACCTTCTCGGCTTTTTCCGCCTTGGCCTTGGGTTTCGCCTTGCTGCGGGTGCGTTTGCGTGCCGGCTTTCTGCTGCGCACCAGGTCGTCGTAGAAGATGAACTCGTCGCAGTTGCTCAT
>JAWLGU010000066.1:0-8607 GCA_041690675.1 Pseudomonadales bacterium
GCTCGCGGACGGTGCGCTCACGGTCAGCGGCGAGAAGAAGGAAGAGCACGAGGAAGGGGAAAAGGAGGGCCGCTACTATCTGGCCGAGCGGCGCTACGGCGCCTTCCAGCGGACCATACCCCTGCCCGAGGGCATCGATCAGGACAAGGTGGAAGCGAGCTTCCGCAAGGGCGTGCTCACCATCCACCTGCCCAAGACCGCAGAGGCCAAGCAACGGTCGAAGAAGATCGAGGTGAAGGCGGAGCGCTGAAGCACGCTGCCGCGCCTGTGCCGGACGCCCCGACAGCTGGTCATGCGTGCCCGCTGGCGCCATGAGGCGCTCGCGGGCACGAGAGACGTCCGGCCCCGTCAAGGGCGGGAGTGACCGCTCTTCTCGCTCCCGGAAGATTCCCCGAGATGATGGCTGGGTGAATGCCCAGTCCATCTCCGAAACGCACGGCAGAAGTGCGCGGCGTCCGAGTACCCCAGCATTGTCGAGATCTCGCTGACCGCGCGCTCTCCCTCTTCAATGTACCGGACGGCCCGCCTGGCGCGGCACTCATCGAGAAGACTGCGGAAGGTTGCTTCCGACTCCATGAGCCGCCGCTGAAGGGTTCGGGCATTCATCTCCAAGGCCGCCGCGACCGACGTCACCGTCGGGCGTGACGGGAGCGTCCCCTCGATGACCAGCAATACCCTGGAGCGAAACTCATACCCCCGTTCCGTAGGCGGCCTGCGCAAACTCCGTGAGCGGCGGGAGGGAACTTCGGCGCCTTGGGTTGGCATCGCTTCCGTCACAGTGTGGCCGAGTCACCCGGATGATCGCGGCCTTGAGCGGTTTTTCGTCGCGGACTCGGCTTCGAATGGAGGAAAGGCTGTGACTCGAGGTATCAACGGGTCTCGACGATCGGAGCCGGCCCGGCGGCCGCCGGCTCCTGACGGGCTGGAAAGGTCCAGCCGACACCGATCAGAAACCCGCTGAGGTCGCCGTCGAAGGCCTGATACCCGGGCGCACCCCGTGTTCCGGAACTCGTATCGTAGTGTAGCGATCGGAAGCCGAACCGCATCGCAAACGAGTCGGAAAGCTGATACTGAAATTCGGGATTCAGCTCATAGTGGGTATCGGAGTCACCATCGATGGCGTACGCAAACGTCGGGTTGAACCGCCAGTTCTCGGAGAGCTGCACGGAAGGACGCACCATGACGATGGTATCGCCGACGTCTGCGCTGCGCTGCCCGGCGGAGGTGTTCAGATCGAGCTCCAATCGGGAATCGCGATAGCCGAGCAGAACGTCGAACGTATGCTTGTTGCCGAAGCGATAGCCCCCGGCGATGGTGCCGATCTTGACGTCGAGCTCGACGTCCACGTCACCGCCGAGCGGCCCCTGGCCATCTTCGCTCAGCTTGGTGAGGTCATACTGACCGTACAGGACCCAGCGGTTGTAGCTCGCTGCCGTCATGCCCATGAAGCCGGCATCGACCTTGTCGACCAGATCGCTGAAGCTCTTGTCGATGTCGGCCTCTACCGGACCGGTAGCGACCTCGGCATCGACCCCCATCAACCACGCGTAGGGGGTCAGCTCGAGCTGAAACCCCTCCTGCTCTGCCGCGTAGCCCGACGTGTACCAGGCTGCGCACGCAAGTACGACGGCTGCCCTTACGGTTCTGTTCACACTGGATTCCTCGTCTCACCGGAAATCGCGGAGGTAGTCTACGGGGGTCCGCCCGATCTGCTTGCCATCCGACGACCGCCGAAGTGCCGTCAGAACTTCACCATGTATTGTTTGGCTTCCAGGCACACGCTGAAGGCCTTCTTGAAATTCTCGGTCTGGCTGGCTGATAACGCGGACGCCTGCTCAACCTGCTGCGCGCCCTGCTGAGCCGCCTGCTGCTGCGCCGAGCTGGCCCTGCGCCGGCCGATGATGGCGCCCGCGACCGCTCCGTACGCCGCGCCTTCGCCCGCGTCGTCAGACGCGACCTCGCCGATCAACGCCCCCGCCGCGGCGCCCCCCGCGGCACCCCGGAGACCCGCTCCCCGTGTCTTGCCGGCCACCTGCTGCTGCTGAGCAGATGCCTGCTCCTGTGCCGCTGCCGCCTGCTTGGATGCCTCGAACGGGTCCACGCCGGTGTTGGCCACCGCCCACTGATAGCACTCGCCCTCGTCGCGGGACTGCTGCTCTGCAGCTTGTCCTTCGCTTGGGAAGACGTACACGTTCAGGCTTGCAGCAATGGACTGCTGGTTGGCCGCCTCGGCTGCGGCGGCGGGCACCGCACACAGGACGGCGAGCATCAAAATCACGGATTTTGTCACGGCACAACCCTCTTCTGGATCAACGTGTCATCTCACGGGTGTCGGCGTACAGGCGCCGAATACTCCAATGGAAATATCCTCGAGGGCGATCGCGATGGATGCGGAGCCCGTGACCTCGCTGATCACCAAGCTGAACGCGCGTCCGCGATCGACCCCCTGCAACGAAATCTGTCCGTCCTCCCGGACCGTGCTGCGAATCCTGGTCTTGCGGTTCTCGCCGCTGGCGAGCGTGGTCGCGAGCTGTTGCTTTTTGAGATCCACCAGCACGAACTGGGGGATCTGCATCTCCCGCGGCACGATGGCTTCGCAGATACCGTCTGCCGTGCACAGATGCACCTGGGAGGCCGAACAGACGAGCGTGTCCTGGCCCTTCAGGCTGTCGGCAAGTGCTGGCGGACCGCCAAGGAGTAGCAGCGAGGCACCTAGCAGAATAATTGGCTTCATGACGAATGGTCTCGGTTGAGCGACTAGGATCTTCGACTGAACACGAGCGGCGTCTGCCTGGAGAGGACAACGACGAACGAGTCAATCTAGCGGAACCCGAAGCGCCGTCCTTGCCATTTGGTGACATGTGCTTCGTTTGCGCCAGGGCGTCTGGCAACTTCCGCGTCGCGGTTCACCCGATCGTGCATACCCATGCGAGCCTAGGCGAAATCGCCCATCTGCGCAGTTGTTGCGGCATCGCCGTCGGCCCGGGCGATCATCCTGCAAGGGGAGACTCGCCGTTCGAGAGTGGCACCCACCAGAGTACCGGTGCTCCCCCTGCCGCCCTGATCTGGCGCGGGCAGCTTCCGGTCCAGCGACGGAATGCACGGGTGAAGTGCGCGGAGTCGGAGTACCCCAGGCGGAAAGCAATCTCGGTGACCGTGTACCGACTGCTGGTGAGGTAATTCATGGCGACGCGTTGGCGATACTGATCGAGAACGACTTCGAAGCTGACACCCCAGGCTGCCAAATACCGCTGCATGGTCCGCAGCTGAATTCCCAGCGCAGCCGCGACACTCTTGGCGGTGGGACGCTCGGCTTCGATGAGGTGCTCGACGGCGCGAATGACCTGCCTCGCAATGTCGGTCCGTGGGTCCGTCGCGGCCTCTTGCTCGGGCAGCCGGCGCAACGGCACGCTCAGCGCATCACGGTCGAAGACCAACGCGGGCTTATCGGCATGGAACTTCAGATCGGGGCCCAGCACCCGCTCCAGTTCCCACGTCCGAATGGGTTGGTGCGGAATTTGGGCCTGGGCCGCAATCGGTTCGGCAGCGAGGTCGAGGATCTTTCGCAAGATCAGCAGGCGGGCATCGAGCTGCTGACGCGGGTCGGCATCCACGCGGCCGATGAACTCGATCGACAGCCGGGCCTTGGAGCCGTCCGGGATCAGCTGTATGCGGGTGCCGGTCTCGAGCCGGGTGATTTGCTGCGCGGCTGCAACGACGGCCTCCCGCAGCGTTGCCGCTCTTTGAACCGCTCTGCCCCACGTTCCCAAATCGCCGATCTTCAGATATTCGGCCACGTGAAAACCCGCCAGGGAATCGCCCGTCTGGCGCTCGGTTTCAACCCCGAGTTGGAGAACGTGGTTTCGATCCAGCCATGCTTCTTCATCGATCAAGGTGATGGCGGGCAGGCCGAGGTCCCGCAGCACAGCCCCCGGTGCCAGTCCGTGAGCGAGCAGATAGTCTGCTATAGGTAGGAGTTCTACGACCTTATGTACATAGAGCATCGGTGAGACGCCGCTACTGAAAGGCACCCACCATCCACCAGCATGTTTCGGGCCAGCCTACCGTTCGAGGGACGATAGGAACGCGGCCCGGGCGATCATCGACCCAGGTCGAGCTGGGTGTCACCAAATGGCAAGCCGGTCCCGAGCATTAACCGTGTAATGCACTCGAGGAACCCGACCCGCGGCTGCTCGAAACACAATGGTCTGCGAGGATTGTCGACATGTCACGAATGAAGGCCCTAGCAGGGCTCGCCCTTCTTCTGCTGACGCCACCTGCCATCGGTCAGGCGGGACAGGAAGCCGTCGGCATTTCCGGCACCCTGACTGAGGGAACAGCAGAGAAGGTGTTTCCTACCGAGCGTCCCTACTCTCCCTATGCGGGGCGCAATTTTCCAACCCGCCCGTTCTTCGGAGATACCCATCTCCATACGGCTGTCTCGTTCGACGCGGGCTTCTTCGGTGCGCGCCTGACGCCGCGCGACGCCTATCGGTTTGCGCGGGGTGAGGAGATCGTTGCGACCGGCGGCGAGCCGGCCAGGCTGTCGCGACCGCTCGACTTTCTGGTGGTGGCTGACCACTCCGACAACATGGGCGTGTTCCCGGACCTGCTTGCCGGTAAGCCCGAGATACTTGCCGATCCGAAGGCCAGGGCCTGGTACGACATGATTCAGTCGGGGCGCGGTGCTGAAGCCGCGGTTCAGATCATCGTGGCTTTCGGTGAAGGCACGGTGCCGGACGTCCTGAAATACGGTCCCGAGACCCGCGCCTACAAGTCGACCTGGCAGGATACGATCAAGGCGGCGGAGGAGTACAACGATCCCGCGCGCTTCACGGCGTTCATCGGCTATGAGTGGACGTCCAACACGGGCGGCAACAACCTGCATCGCAACGTGATTTTCCGGGACGGCGGCGCCAAGGCGAGCCAGGTCGTGCCCTACACCACAGCGCAGCCGCTCGGCAGTGACGATCCGCGCGACCTCTGGGACTGGATGCGGGCGTATGAGAACAAGACCGGCGGCAACGTGCTTGCCATTGCTCACAACGGCAACCTTTCCAACGGCATCATGTTCCCCTTGATCGAGTCGTTCACCGGCAAACCGGTGGACCGGGCATACGCGGAGCGCCGCGCCCGATGGGAGCCACTCTACGAGGTGACCCAGCAGAAGGGCGACGGCGAGACTCATCCGTTGCTGTCTCCCAATGACGAGTTTGCGGACTACGAAACCTGGGATGACGGCAATCTCGACGCCACCGTGGCCAAGAAGCCCGAGATGCTGGAATTCGAGTACGCCCGGTCGGCTCTGCGCAACGGTCTCGTACTGGCAGCCAGACTCGGCACGAACCCCTACAAGTTCGGGATGATCGGCAGCTCTGATTCGCATACCGGCCTTGCCGCCATGGAGGAGGAGAACTACTTCGGCAAGACGTCGGCAATGGAGCCGAGCCCCGAGCGACTCACGGAGCCCTTCTTCGCCAATGAGAAAACCGGCATCACCGTCATGGACTGGCAGGCCAGCGCCTCCGGTTATGCCGCGGTGTGGGCTACAGAAAACACCCGTGAAGCGTTGTGGGATGCGATGCAGCGCAAGGAGACCTATGCCACCACCGGATCTCGAATGATGGTGCGCTTCTTCGGCGGTTTCGATTTCGACGCCGCCGATGCCGACAACCGCAACCCGGGAGCCACGGGCTACAGCAAGGGCGTGCCCATGGGCGGCGACCTCGGGCCGGCACCCGCAGGAAAAGCGCCCACCTTCCTCGTGGCGGCATTGAAGGATCCGCTCGGCGCCAACCTCGACCGCTACCAGATCGTCAAGGGGTGGGTCGATGGCCGCGGGCGGACTCAGGAAAAAGCCTATGACGTGGCCTGGGGCGGCAACCGCGCTCCTGGACCGGATGGCAAGGTGCCATCGGTCGGCAGCACCGTCGATGTGGAAAATGCCACCTGGACCAACACCATCGGCGCACCGGAGCTGATCGCGGTCTGGCAGGACCCGGACTTCGACCCCGAACTCAGGGCCTTCTACTACGGCCGCGTCATCGAAATCCCGACGCCACGCTGGACCGCGTACGACGCCAAGCGTTATGGCGTGGAGCCGTTGGAGGGCACGCAGATGACCATCACGGAGCGCGCCTACACCTCGCCGATCTGGTACACGCCACCCGCGCGGTAGGCGATGCCGCGGTCAATGGCTCCGGCGGATGAACTCGACGCCGGAGCATGGATTTCGCCGAATCAGGAAGTGGTTCCGTTGAAACGTTTTCTCAAAGAGCCGTTGGTCCATTTCACCGTTCTTGCCCTCACCATCTTCGCCGCCTATGGCCTGGTCGATCGTCGGGCCGGGCCGGCGCCGGATCGAATCGTCGTCACGGCCCCCAAGATCGAACAACTTGCTGCCATCTTCGCCAGGATCCGGCAGCGGCCGCCAAGGGCAGAAGAGCTCAAGGGGCTGATCGACGATTACGTGAAAGAAGAGATCTATGTCCGCGAGGCGTTGGTTCTGGGCCTCGATGAGGACGACGCCGTGATCCGTCGCCGGTTGCGCCTTAAGATGGAATTTCTCGACGACGCCGTAGTCGATGCATTGGCACCGACGGAGTCCGAGCTGGATACCTATCTCAGGACCCACGCCGCCGATTTCCAAGTCGACTCGATGCTGGCTTTCCAGCACGTCTTTCTGAGCCCGGAGCGGCATGGCGAAAAGGTCGCTCAGCAAGCGGCATCCGTTCTGGAACTACTGCTGACCGATCCGGCCATCGACACGGCCTCGCTCGGCGATGCGACTCTGCTTCCCGGCGAGCTTCCACTCTCCAGCAAGACAGCGATCGCCCAGACCTTCGGCGACGATTTTGCCGAAGCGGTAGACACGGCGATGCCCGGCCGGTGGACCGGCCCCATCGAGTCCAGCTTCGGCGTCCACCTGGTTCGCGTGTCTGAACGCCGGCCGGGCTATGTGCCGGCGCTCGCCGAGGTCCGCGACGCGGTGGCGCGCGAGTGGGTGAATGCCAGACGCAGGGAAATCGACGAGGCCCGGTTCAAGGCACTGCTCGATCGTTATCAGGTCAGCATCGAAGGCTTCACTCAGCCCTCGGCCAGCCCGTGATCCGCCTTGGCGCCTCGATCGCGATTCTCTTCCAGGCGATTCTGGCAGCGCCCGTGGTGGCCCACGAGATTCGACCAGCCTACCTCGAGATGCGGGAGAAGGCGCCGAACGAATATTCAGTCCTGTGGAAAGTGCCGGCGCTGGGCGAATTGCGCCTGGGTCTTTACGTGCGGCTGCCGGAGGCCTGTAGTGCGATCGCCGGCTCAGCGAAGTCCATCGAGAATGGAGCCCATCTGGAGCGGTGGACCGCCCGCTGCGAAGGCGGGCTGAAAGGGCGGGAGATTACCGTCGCCGGCTTGAAGTCGAGCATGACGGACGTCCTGGCCCACATCACTTACCGGGATGGGACGACGGAGACCGCACGGCTCAAACCCGATGCTCCCATCTTCGTAGTCGCGGGGCCGCAAACGGGTCTCGAAGTCGCGAGCACGTACTTCAGGCTGGGCGTCGATCACATCCTCGCCGGGATCGATCATCTGCTATTCGTCCTGGCGCTCATGCTGCTGATTCACAGCCGTCGGCTTCTGGTCAAGACGATCACCGCCTTCACGGCTGCCCACAGCATCACCCTGGCAGGAGCCTCACTCGGTTACTTCTCGCTGCCGCAACAGCCGGTTGAGGCGACCATTGCGCTGAGCATAGCCTTCGTTGCCAGCGAACTCGTCAGGAACAGAGCGGGCGAACGTCGGCTCTCCGAGTCCTACCTTTGGGTCGTCGCCTTCGCCTTCGGCCTGCTGCATGGTCTCGGGTTTGCGGGAGCACTCCAGGAAATCGGTTTACCGCAAACCAGTGTTCCTCTTGCACTATTCCACTTCAATCTGGGTGTGGAGGCGGGACAGCTCTTGTTCGTCACCGCTGTGGTGTCGATCCTTTGGGCGGCTCGTACCTTCGTGCCGATACCAAACGGACCAGCGCGCCTGACCACCGCCTACATGATCGGCACCCTGTCCATGGTCTGGCTCGTCGAGCGGCTGAGCGGATTCGTGACTTAATGAAATGGACGTTGTCCATGACCCGGTCACGGCTCGCGTATTGTGATCTGGTGACTCGTATCCATCAGATCGTCGAGGCGATCACGCAACAGACGCCCCCAGGTGCTGCCCAGCCTCTTCACCTCGCTGCGGGCGGTCACCGGGCTCGCTGGCTGCATGGAAAAACTCTCCGCAGCGCGGCGGTCGGCGGCCCGGGCGAGAACCGCACCTGTGATCGAGTCACGTAGCTCCAGCACGAGCGTGGCCTCCCCCACCGATCGCAGGTACGTGTCCATGCGCCCCGGCCCTTCCGGCGGCACATGGCTCACCACGTCGATGAGACCGGCTACGAGCAGCAGCACGTCCTCGCCGGGTTCATCCGTCAGCTCGTAGCGTTTCCCTTTGGCGAGCTCCTCCATGACTTCCTCCCCCAGGGCCTCTGCCAGCCTCTCGCGGTTTTTCTCTGTGATGGGAAACTCAGTCTCTCCGCGGCGCGCGGCGGCTGAGGGACTCCCCGACCACTCGATC
>JAWLGU010000066.1:8707-14410 GCA_041690675.1 Pseudomonadales bacterium
GCCGCACTGCGAGTCGCTTGGCCGAGGCTCTGATGCTGGCGATCGCATACCTGCTGACGGTCATCGCCGTGAATCGCTCTACTGGTTCCCGCATCGAGCGACAGCGTGATGGTGGCACGATACAACCGACTGGCCGAGAGCCGTTTGCGCAGCCGCGACCGGGAGGATCAGATGCTGGAGACCGACACCCTATCGGGGATGGCCGACATCGCAGCGGCGGTGGAGAGGGTTCAGAGCATCAGGCCGGTTCCCGTGCAGCTGTGGGCCGTTCTTCCGCTCACGATGGTCTCCCTCGCCCCGATGCTGGCCGTGGCGACCTTGATGGTTCCGATCCCGGAGCTCGCAAAGCGAGTGTTCGGTGCGCTTCTTTGAACCGAGGGTAAGCCTGCCGGCTCTACGCACGCCTTCCCGCTCAGCGACGCTGACACCCCTGTGTCACGAAATGGCAAGCCGAACGATGTACGCGCAGTTAGGCTGATCTTTCCCCAGGCTACGCAGAGCAGGAGGAGATGCGCGGCCAGAGAACCCATCGGCCCCGCATGCCCCATCGGAAGCGGGGTCCAGCAGCGGGAGCAAGGATCCTGCGCACCCGGGTGATGGCGTTGTCGATGGCTGCCACCATGATCGCGTCGCTCGGCTTCGCCCCGGGTAGTCACTCGATCTGCGACCATGGCGCCGCGGACCGGCCGAAGATCGGGCTGGTGCTCGGTGGGGGCGGCGCTCGTGGCAGCGCCCACATCGGTGTGATCCGGGTACTCGAAGAGATGAGGGTGCCCGTTGATTACGTCGGCGGCACCAGCATCGGTTCACTGATCGGCGCGTTGCTGGCCACCGGTATGAACGCGGACCAGCTCGAACAGGTGATGCTCGGGCTCGACTGGGACGACCTGTTCAGCGACGAAACGGCCCGGCAGGACCAGCCGTTCCGCCGAAAGCGTGACGACAACCTCGCCCTGTTCGGGCCGAAGATCGGCATCGGCAAGGACGCCGCCCTCATTCCCAAGGGTGCCATTGCCGGTCAGAAGATCAGCTTCCTTTTCGAGAAGATGATCCGTGAGCGTGCTCAAGCCACCGATTTCGACGATCTGCCCATCCCCTACCGGGCGGTAGCGGCCGACATCATCACCGGTGAGCAAGTGGTCTTCGGCGAGGGCGATCTCGCCGTGGCCATGCGCGCCAGCATGTCACTACCCGGAATCTTCAACCCGGTTCCATACGGCGACTACATGCTGGTGGACGGAGGCATCGTCAACAACGTTCCGGTGGACGTGGTACGTGCCATGGGCGCGGACATCATCATCGCCGTCAACGTCGGATCCGGACTGACTCCGAAAGAGGAACTCACGAGCTCGCTGGCGATCGTCAGCCAGCTTTCCAGCCTCATGATTCAGTTCAACACCGACCAGCAGATCGAATCGCTCGAAGAGCGCGATCTGCTCATCGTTCCAGAGCTCGGACGGCGCGTCTCCTCCGCAGACTTCGACAAGGCTGCCCAGGGGATCGCCATCGGCTACCAGGCCGCCGATGCGGTACGCAACCGGCTGAGCAGGCTGTCGTTGTCGGAGACGGAGTACGCCGCTTACCGCAAATCCGTCGAGGCATGCGTGGAGCCCATGGGGGTGGTGGATTTCGTCCGGTTGAACAACCGGACCCGGTTCGATGACTCGGTCATTCAGACCCGCATCACCGTCCGTGAAGGTGAGGTGCTCGATACCGAAGAGCTCGACAGCAACATCCGGCAAATCCATGCGCTGGGCTTCATCGAGCTGGCCCGCTACGAGGTGGTCGACGAAGGCGATCGGACGGGGGTGGTCATACACGTTGAGCAGGACGCCCGCGGCACGCAGATGCTCGAGTGGGGCCTGGATTATGCCGGAGACGGTGACTCGAGCTCATTGAACTTCCGGGTCGGGTACCTCAACTCGGCCGTAGATCGGTTCGGCAGCGAGTTGCGCGTGGTTGCCCAGTTTGGCGAGGATCCGTCGCTGATTGCTGATCTCTACAAG
Source organism: Pseudomonadales bacterium (assembly GCA_041690675.1). Lineage (GTDB taxonomy): Bacteria > Pseudomonadota > Gammaproteobacteria > Pseudomonadales > Azotimanducaceae > UBA7803. The sequence goes on from JAWLGU010000066.1 coordinate 10,714, forward strand.
TACCTGCACCCTCGTTTGAAGATGTTCATCGAGCCGCAGGCGTTTGCGGAGCGCCGGGAGTTCATCGGCTACCAGGACGGCGACCCGCTGCTGGTGGCGCAGGTCAGCCAGTATGGCGGAGCCATTTCACTGGGCCGGGAGATCGGCAGGATGGCGTCGATCTCGGCTGGGGTTCGCTCTTTCTCCGGGGACGTGGAGACCGAGATCGGCGTCAACCCGCTCGGAGATTTCAATTATCAGGGCGGGGAGTACTTCGTCAGAGCGATATACGACCGCCTCGACAACCGGTATTTCCCTGGCACCGGCGCATTGATGGATGTCAGCTATCAGAGCGCCAGTGAAGGACTGGGAGCCGACGACGAGTACGACCAGGTGACGGTAGACGCGCTCATTGCCAGGACCTTCGCGCGGCATACGCTCATGGCCGGCGGTCGATACTACGAGACGCTGGACGAGGTGGCGCCGCTTTATGCCCTCTTCCGTGCGGGCGGCTTCTCGCGACTGTCCGGCTATCACGATCAGGAGATTGCCGGACAGAACTTTGCGATGGTACTGGCCGGATATCGTTATCACGTTGCCGGATCGGGACTGATGCCGGCTCATCTCGGAATGACGGTGGAGTACGGCCAGGTCGCAGACGACAGCAGCGATCTTTTTGACGACGGTCTGCTGAATGGCAGCCTTTACTTCGGCTACAGCTCTCCGCTGGGACCGGTCTATCTCGGCGTGGGACTGGCGGAAGGCGGCCGCCAGCGATACTTCATGCGCATCGGCAACGTCTTCGGCAACTCGACCATTGGGCGTTGACTCGTCAGCCATCGATGCCGACGAATCAGCGCCGGCTTGGGTTTGCACGTGAAGACGACGACAAACGCACAAACAGCGTTCCGACGATTCGAACCGGCATCGCGAGGCGCTGCCATGCTGAGACAACATCGAACCCGAGGAGGGTCTGAACAATGAGAGTCTTGATTGCATTGTGTCTCTGGGGGCTGGCCGCTGCCTCGATGGCGGCTGAGAGCTTTCTCGAACCCGAAGAGATCAGCAAGCTCGAGCCGCACCCTGACGTGCCCGGCGCCAGCCGCCACATCATGGAAGGCGCCGACCCGTCCAAGTACAGCAAGATGATCGTCGGCGCCGTGACGTTCTACTTCGCCGAGGACAGCAAAGCCAAAGACATCGACGCCGATGAGGCCAAGCAGATCTCCGACGCCATGAAATCCGCCCTGATATCAGCGGCCGCGGACAAGGTGGACGTCGTTCTGACCGCTGGTCCCGAAACCGCTCTGATCAACGTGGCGATTACCGACATCAACATGCAGAACAAGAAGCGCGGCCTGCTGGGGTACACACCGGTGGGTTTGGTGATCAGCACGGCGGGCAATCTGGCCAATATGCGGATGCAGCTCAAGGATGCACGGATCGAAGGAGAGGTCGTGGACAGCGTCAGCGGGCAGCGGATCAGCGTGTTCCGGATCGACGACATCGGCGACTGGGACGACAAGAAGGATCTCTCGTGGGAAGACCTGAGAGCGAGCCTGGAGTCGTCCCTCGCCAAAGGCCTCGCCGCCATTCGGCCGTGACTTCGTGAGGACGACACTGGTGGCGGCGTGAGATGACCAACTACCGGCCCTCTGCAAGATTTTCCAGAAACTCGCGCACCGCTTCCGTGTCGGCGAGGCGGTAGTCCGCCAGGGAACCCGAAACCGGCTCCGAAACCACGACTCCCGCTCCATCGTCCGCCAGGGCCGAAAAAGCGTCCTCGTCGGTGACGTCGTCGCCGATGTAGATGACGAACGACCGGGACGGCTCGACGTCCATCACGTCCATGAGCCAACGCAACGCGCGGCCCTTGTCCCAATCCACCGCCGGCTCGAGTTCGAGCACCATCTTGCCGGTGCGTTTGCGCAAGCCGGTGACCGACGCGATCTCGTCCACGAACCGGCCAATCCGCTCCACGTCGGCGGCGTCGCGAACCCGGCGGTAGTGAACCGCCACCGAGAAGCGCTTCGGCTCGATCAGCATCCCCGGAACATCACCGGCGCGTGCTTCGAGGTCGCGTCTGGCGCGCTCGACGTCGCCCCGGGCCTCCCGGGCTTCCGGCAGGATCTTCTCCCCCTCCGGGCCCGCGATGTCGAAGCCGTGATTGCCGGCGTACAGAATGCCTGCCGTGCCCACCCGGGATTCGACGTCCGCGCGGTCGCGCCCGCTGATCACCGCCACGGGACAGCGCGCGGCCAGCAGCTCCAGCACTTTCCGTGTGGCCGGCGGCAACCGAGCCGCCGCCGGCTCGTCGACGATGGGCGCCAGGGTGCCGTCGAAGTCGAGAAACACAGCGAGCTCGCGGCCGTGGCGCCACTGCGCCAGTTCCTCCCATCGCTCCAGCGCCGAAGGGATGCGCCGCGGGAAGTCGAGAAGGTTGAGGTCGCGCAGTACCCGATGGGCGCCGGCGTCGCGGAGCTTCGCGTCGTGCGCGTTGCGGGAAACCCCCACCACCAAGCCGAAGCCGCCCGCCCGGGCGGCCCGGACTCCGGCGATGGCATCTTCCAGCACGACGGCCTTCTCCGGCTCCACCCGCAGCCGCCGCGACGCTTCCAGCAGAATCGCGCTTTTGTCCTCGAGCCCGAGCTCGGCGGCCATCTGGCCATCCACCACCACGTCCAGCAGCGGCATCAGCCCCCCGGCCTCCAGCACGCGCCGGGAGTTGCGGCTGGCGGAGATGCCGGCCAGCTTCAGGTCACCCCGCCGCCAGCGGCTCAGGGCCGTCCTGGCATCGGCGAACACGTGAACCCCTCGCTCCTCCAGAAGCTCGAGGAAACGCGCGTTCTTGCGGTTGCCCAGCCCGCAAACGGTCTCCTGTTGCGCATCGTCGGCCGGATCGCCGCGGGGCAGATCGATGCCGCGTGATTCGAGAAAGGCGGCCACCCCTTCGTATCGGGGTTTGCCGTCCACGTGGGCGCGGTAGTCCTCTCCGGAAAATGGCTCCGCCCGATCGCCGGTGCGGTCATGCAGATAGGCGTCGAACGTCTCCTTCCAGGCCTGCTCGTGCAGCTCCGCCGTGCGGGTGAGCACGCCGTCCATGTCGCTGACGACGGCTTCGAACGGTTCCATCGGCTCGGCACCACGCTCGCTCACGGCTCCGCCACCACATTCTCGGGCTCGCCTCGAGCGAACGCCTGGACGTTGGCGATGGTGGTTTCGAGAATGCGCTGAACCGCTTCCCGGGTGTTGAAGGCGCTGTGCGACGTCACCACCACGTTTCGTATCCGCACCAGCACGTGGTCCGCCAGCAGGGTCGCGAGATCGTGCTTGCGCTCGTAGACCGACCGCAGGACCTCGGCTTCCTCGCGGATCACCGGCTCGTCCGGCAGCACGTCCAGACCCGCCGCGGCGACTCGGCCGTCCGCGAGCGCGCGCGCCAGCGCGGAGACGTCCACCACGTCGCCCCGGGCGGTATTGATGAGCACGACGCCCTGCTTCATGGCCGCGAACTCCGCCTCGCCGAGCAGATGGTGGGTCTCGGGTGTGGCGGGGACGTGCAGCGTCACGACGTCCGACTGCGCGAGCAACTCACTGAATCCGACGTAACGGAAGCCGAGCGCAGCGGCCGCGGACTCCTTGGGCGCGACGTCGTACGCGAGAACCTTCATGCCGAAGCCATGGGCAATCCGGATGGTCTCGAGGCCGATGTCGCCGG
>JAWLGU010000066.1:14510-27533 GCA_041690675.1 Pseudomonadales bacterium
GCGCAGCGGCCGCGGACTCCTTGGGCGCGACGTCGTACGCGAGAACCTTCATGCCGAAGCCATGGGCAATCCGGATGGTCTCGAGGCCGATGTCGCCGGTCCCCACGACCCCGAGGGTGCGGCCGTACAGGCCTTCGGCATCGGCATACGCCGCGGCGTTGCCCGGCCGGAGCGGCTCGTAGAGAAACTTCACGTCATGTTGCTCACCGAGCACGCCGAGCGCCCGCCTCTCCCAGTCTTCCACCTCGAACACATAGAGTATCATGCCGATCAAAGGAGCAATGAAGATGCCAACCGAGGATGACCCTGGTCTCGATCTTGCTCGGTGAACCTCTCCAAGGTCGAATGCAGGCAGACCCATGGGGGCTCGCGATCTCTTGGCCCGGCTGCAACAGCCCGGCGATTCGAAGATTCTGCTGGTGGTGGCGGACGGCCTCGGCGGGATTCCCGGCCAACGCAACGGCAGCGAGCTGGAGATGGCGGCCACCCCGAACCTGGACGAGCTGGCCCGAAGCGGCGTGAGCGGGTTGCTGCAGCCGGTCGCGCCCGGCATCACGCCGGGCAGCGGCCCCGGTCACCTGGCCCTGTTCGGCTACGATCCGCTGGCGAACGAGATCGGTCGCGGCGTGTTCACCGCCCTCGGAATCGGCTTCGACCTGCAGCCGGGAGACGTGGCCGCGCGCGGCAACTTCTGCACCATGAACGATGACGGCATCATCACCGATCGCCGCGCCGGGCGCATCGACAGCGACCGTGCCCGGGAGCTGGTGGCGGAGCTTCGCGATATCCGGGTCGACGGCGTCGAAGTCATGGTGGAGCCGGTCAAGGAGCACCGGCTTCTGCTGGTGCTGCGCGGGGAGGGGCTCGGCGACGCGGTGGAAGACACCGACCCGCACCGGACCGGGATGCGCCCCCACGAGCCGGCCCCGCGCGACGCGGCGGCGCGCCGCACCGCCGAGGCGGTGGCCTCGTTCGTGGCGCAGGCGCGGGAGAAGCTGAAACAGCGCCGTCCCGCCAACATGGTGGTGCTGCGGGGGTTCCAGTCGCTGCCCGAGATCCCGTCGATGGAGGCGTCCTACGGCGTGAACGCCTGCGCCATCGCCGGCTATCCCATGTACCGGGGCGTGGCGCGCCTGCTGGGCATGCACGTGGTGGAGCGGGGGCCGGACCTCGATGACGAGGTGGAGGCACTTCACGAGGCCTGGCCCCACCACGACTTCTTCTTTCTGCACTACAAGGCCACCGATAGCGCCGGCGAGGACGGAAATTTCGACGCCAAGGTCGCCGCCATCGAGGCGCTGGACGCTCGCATCCCCGAGATGCTGAAGCTCGAGCCCGATGTCACCGTGGTGACCGGCGACCACAGCACACCGAGTCAGCTCGCGAGCCACAGCTGGCACACTGTGCCCGTGGTGCTCGCCGCCGATACCTGCCGGCGCGACGACGTGGATCGTTTCGGCGAGACCGCGTGCCTGCGCGGCGGGCTGGGGCAGATGCCCACCGAGTACCTGATGGCGGTGATGCTCGCCCACGCCGGCCGCCTCACCAAGTACGGCGCGTGAGTCGGCGCCTCAATCGCCGCAGCACTCCCGCTCGGCGGGCGGTTTGACCAGCCTGAAGCAGTGTGACTGACCCGGGCTGATCTGACGCACGTGCCCCCGGTAGGAGATGGTCACGGGCAGGGCCGTGAAGGGCCGGCTGCTCACCCGCAGCTCCTGGTGATCGATCTCGATGTCGAGGATCTGCTCGCGATAGCGGACTTGGGTTCTCAGGCCGGCAAGCTCGTCGGGCAGGGCGGGATCGATGTGCAGGGCATCCTGGCGGGTTTCGATGCCCGTATAGCAACGCTGCATGATGTCCACGGTGCCGGCCATGGCACCCAAGTGGATACCTTCCGGGGTGGTGCCATCCTGAATGTCCGCCACGTCGCTTCGCAGAGCATCGCAGAACATCTTCCACGAGCGTGGGCGGTTGGCCCGCGCCAGCACCCAGGAGTGCACCACCCGGCTCAGGGTGGAGCCGTGGGAGGTCCGCGCCAGGTAGTACTCCACGTTGGCGGGAATCATGCGGTGGTCGAACGAGTAGCCGAGGCGCTCGAGAATCTGGCTGAGCTCATCGGCGGAAAACAGATAGAACAGCATCAGCACGTCCGCCTGCTTCGACGCCTTGTAACGGTTGGGCGTGTCCTCCTCCGCCTCCAACACGCGATCGAGACGCTCGATGCCGCCGTACTTCGTTTCGAGCCTGGCCCAGTCCAGCTCCTCGAGCTCCTGATAGCCCTCGAACTGACTGATGATTCGGTCCCCGATGAAGGGAACCCGCAGTCTGCGGCTGATGGTGTCCATGGCGTCGATCTCCGCCTGGTCGAGGCCTACGGATTCACATAGCCGATCGCGCCGGGCATCCGGCAGCAGGGCCAGCGCGTCCAGCGCCCGGGAGAGTACCCAGGACGCCATCACGTTGGTGTAGGCGTTGTCGTCCAGCCCCCCGGCCTCCGCCGGATCCCGCCCCGGATAGGCGGTGTGAAACTCGTCCGGCCCCATGACGCCGCGGATGTGGTAGCGGTCGTCCACCGCATCGTGCTCGGCGATGCTCGCCCAGAAGCGGGCGATTTCGAGCAGCAGCTCGGCGCCGAAGTCGGACATGAACTCGTGGTCTTCGGTGGCCTGGTAGTACTGCCACACGTTGAACGCAATGGCCGCGCCGATGTGGCGCTGGCGATGGGAGTTGTCCGGTATCCACCGGCCGGAGACCGGATTCAGATGAATCCGCTGACTTTCCTCGCGGCCGTTGCTGCCGCTCTGCCAGGGAAACATGGCCCCCACGAGCCCCTCCTCCCGGGCCGCCGCCCGCGCCCGCCCGAGCCGCCGGTACCGGTATCGGAGCAGCGACCGCGCGAGTGACGGCAGCCGCAGAATGAGAAACGGAAACACGAACAGCTCGTCCCAGAGGATGTGCCCGCGGTAGGCCTCGCCGTGCCATCCGCGGGGCGGCACCCCGGTGTCCAGCTCCACCGTGTGGTGCGACACGGTCTGCAGCAAATGAAAAATGTGCAATCGCAAGATCACCTTGATCTCACGATCGAAGGCGTCTGTCCGACCGGCCACGCCATCCAGCCGCAGGTCCGCTTCCTGCCACAGGTGGTCCCACGCCAGGGTGTGAGCCGCCAGCAGGGTGTCGAACCGCTCCAGTGCTGCGGCCTTCGATCGCGCCTCGATCCCCGCCTCGGAAATGGCCGGCTGCACGGAAGGGAGCAGCGTCGCCAGCTTCTCGATGTCGACGCTCTCCCCCTCACCCAGCGTCAAGGTGGCGACCTGCTGCACCAGGTCGCGCTGGCACTCGACGCTGCGCTGCGGCGTCAGCTCCTGAGTATCCCGGTAGAAGCGGGTGCGCGCCGCCACGGCGATCTCGCGGCGGGACTGGACCGTCCGCGCCTGCAGGAAGACCAGGTCCGGTTCCGGCGCGCTGGTCTCCACCGTCTCCAGATGACGCCCCGCGAGCTCGCGGTAGCGGGCGACACCGTCGTTGACGACGCTGCCATCGATGGCGGAGCGCACCGCCAGCCGTCCGCCCCAGTTCTCCGCGGTGATGCGCACGGCGAGACCGGCGACGTTCCTGTCGTGCATGCTGACGAAGCGCCGCTCGTCCCAGCGGGTGACGCGGCCCGAGGCGTCCCTGAAGCGCAGCAGGCGGTGCAGCACCCCGACGTGCAGGTCCAGGCGCTGGCGATAGTCCAGCATCTCCAGATCGTGAGCGCGGATCCAGTCGCCGTCGTCGATCCGCAGCAGCAGGGGCAGCCAGTTCGGCAGGTTGACCAGATCCTCGTTCTCGACGCGCTCGCCGTGCACCTCGCTGACCAGGCGGTCGTAGCAGCCGGCGAGATAGGTGCCGGGGTAGTGCACTGCGTCCGCTACGCTGTCCGGCGCGGCGCTGCGGCTGACGAAGAAGCCGTTGCCGAGCGCGCAGAGACTCTCCCGACGACCCTCCTCCGCCGGGTCGTAGTGGTCGTAGACCAGGTCCCAGTCGCTCATGGCCAGCGGTCAGAGCATCCGCGCCATCATGTCCACGCAGCGCCGCGAGAAGGCCCACTCGTTGTCGTACCAGGCCAGCACCTTCACCAGCTCGCCGCCCAGCACCTTGGTGTCCCGGGGGCTGACGATGGCGCTGAACTCGGTGCCGATGATGTCGTGGGAGACGATGGGCGCCTCCTCCACGGCGAGGATGCCCTTCATGGAGCCATCAGCCCAGCTGCGCAGCGCTTCGTTCACCGCCTCGGCCGAGGTGGTCTTCTCCACGCTGCAGGTGAGGTCCAGCAACGAGCCGCAGCTCACCGGCGCGCGCACGGCCAGCCCGTCCAGCTTGCCCTGCAGCTCGGGCAGCACCAGGCCGATGGCCTGGGCCGCTCCCGTGGTGGTGGGGATGAGATTGTCCGCGGCCGCCCGGGCCCGCCGGTAACGGCCCGCCTTCTGCGGCCCGTCCACCAGGTTCTGCGACGAGGTGTACGCGTGCACCGTGTTGATCAGCCCCTGGCGGATGCCGAACTCCTCGTTCAGCACCTTGGCCACCGGCGCCAGGCAGTTCGTCGTGCAGCTGCCGATGGAGATCACGTCGTGTGACTTCGGGTCGTAGTCGTCCGCGTTCACGCCGATGATGAAATCGCCGTCGAGCGGACTCTTGCCGGGGGCCGAGATGAGCACCTTGGCGGCTCCGGCGGACAGGTGCTTGGCGGCATCCTCGCGCTTGCGGAACGCGCCGGTGGATTCCAGCACCACGTCCACCCCGCGATCGCGCCAGGGAATGTTCCCTGGGTCCTTCTCGGCGCTCACCGAGCAGGATTGGCCGTCGAAGGTCATGCGGCCGTCTTCGGACGTCACCCGATGGCTCCAGCGCCCGTAGGTGGAATCGAATTCCAGCAGATGGGCCATCATGTCCGCGTCGGTCAGGTCGTTCACGTGGCCCACCTCGAGCCCCTGCTCGTGGGCGATCCGGAACACCTGGCGGCCGATGCGGCCGAAGCCGTTGATACCGATTCTCATGGTCCTTCCTCCGCGATCGGGTGGGCGTCGGGTTCACCCAGTGACCAGCAGGAAGAGTGCCAGTCCGGCCGGATGCCCGGCCTCACAGGCGATCGACGAACACGTGCTCCTTGGCGATCCACATGGCCGAGCGGCGAAAGTCGATGAACCGGCTCTCGTCCTCGATGGCCCGGCGGTTGGCCTCCTGGCGCTCCGGGGTGGAGATCTGCAGCGCGGTGCGGTCGAACCACAGCTCCGCGTGGCCCATGTAGCCCTCCGTGACGGTGCCGCGGGCCTCCCGCAGCGCGGTCTCGAGCTCGTCCGCCGTGCGGTGCACCTGAACGTAGCGGAGAATGCCCGCCCCCGCCGCCTGGCGGCGGATCAGCGGCCCGTGGTGACCGTACCAGTAACGCTGGGCCTCGCTCTCGTCCTGATCGGGGTGACAGCGCAGCGGGTAGTACAGCTTCACCAAGGTGCTGCGCTCCCGCGCGATGAGCGTCTCGGGCGTCGGGTTCACCTGGGGCATATCGTGGTTCAGCCACAAGGGCGAATGGGCGAGGTCGATGAAGCGTGCCTCGTCCTCCACCAGGTCCGCCGCCGCGCGTCGACCGGATTCCGCGGCGAGGGCCTCCACCAGAGCCTCGCGATGCTCGAACCACACCTCGGCCACCCCGTCGTAGGGCGGCTCCATGCCGCCCCGGGCCTCGGCCATGGCGGCGTTCACCGGGTCGTCCACGGTCTGCACCTGAACGTACTTGATCGCGTTGATGCGGCGCGCGTGGCTCGCCACCAGCGGGCCGTGCTCGTCGCGCCAGTAGCGGCGGAACTCGTCCGCCGTCATATCGGGCCGGCGGCGCAGCAGATAGGTGAGTCGTATCATGGGTTCACTCCTTCGAGTCACGCAGCGCATCGATGATGCCGCCGAACTCCTGCCGATTCTCCTCCGAAAGCTCGGCGAGCACCTGGTGCGCCTTCAGCAGCCGCTCCCGGTGCGCGCCGCGCGTATGCTCGGGAAGCCGCAACGGATGGCGCGCTTCCGGCAGCGCCACGGCATCGGCGCGGATGCGGTCCAGCACCGCCTGCATGCTCAGCTCGCGGAACCCCTCGCAGAGCTTCTCCGAGACGTTCTGCAGGCGCACGTCGGCACGCCGCAGGGTCGCCAGCTCCGCCAGCTCGTGGAGGGTCCCCAGCACCGTGCTGTCGAGATAATCGCAGGCACCGAGGTCGATCACCAGCGCACGGTCGGCGTCCATCACCGACAGCGCCGCGTCCAGCAGCGCCTGGCCGCACATCCAGGTGACCCGGCCTTCGAGGATCAGAAAGGTGATGGACTCGGTCTCCGCGTAGTGAATCTGCGCAGCCACCTGCGCGCCTTCCCGCGCTTCGCCTTCTTCCTCGACCATGGCGTCCAGCACGTTCTCCCCGGGCCCGATCTCCAGCAGCATCATGGACACGTCGTCCCGATCCTCCCCGTCGCGGCCGCCCAGCCCCGTCAGCAGCCGCGCCAGCGGGTTGCTTTCCCCGGCGACGTCCCGCAGCGTCTCGGCCACGGTCTGTGCGGTCGGCGCCGCCTCGGCGCCGTCGAACAAGCCGTCGGTGTAGAGCAGCACCCGGTCACCCTCCTCGAGGTCGAGCACCTGCTCGCCGAACTCCGAGTCGGCGTACAGGCCCAGCGCAGGGCCGGTGTGGCTGATGAGCTCCAGGCGGCCGTCGGCGCGCACACAGATCACCGGCGGGTGACCCGCCGAGGCGATCAGCAGGTGCCTGGCCTTCTGGTCGTAGAGACAGTAGGCGGCGGTCACGAAAACCCCCGGCGCGGGCTTGTCGTGCTGCATGGCTTCGTTGAGCCGGCTCAGCGCCTCGCACGGCCGGTACGGCCGGCCGTCGTCGTCGGTGACCTCGATCCGGTGCTTGAGCAGCATGGAGATCATGGCGGCGCTCACGCCGTGCCCCGCCGCGTCCGCCATCACCAGCACCAGGTACCGGTCGTCCACCACAACCACGTCGAACAGGTCACCGCCGATGTTGCGCCCCGGCCGGTAGAGGGTGTGCAGGCAGGCGCCGTGGAGCCTCGGCACGTGATGGGGAAGCAACGACCGCTGAATGATCTCCGCCCGATTGAGGTCCCGTTCCATGACCGCGGCCTGATCCTCGAGCAGCCTGCACAGCGACGCCAGCTCGTCCCGGGAGCGCTCCACCTGGCGATTGCGCCGCTCCAGCACCTCCGCATCCCGCTCGAGACGGGCCACGGCACGGCGCAGCTCGAGCTGGGCCACCACCTGCCGGGCCAGCGCCTCCAGCGAGGCCCGCTGCACCGGTGACAGGGTGCGCGGCTCGCGGTCGATCACGCACAAGGTACCGAGGGCGTGCCCCTGCGCCGTGACCAGCGGCGCGCCGGCATAGAAGCGCACCCCGGGCTCTCCCGTCACGAGGGGGTTGTCGGCGAAGCGGGGATCCCGGGCGGCGTCTTCCACCACCAGGAGCTCGTCGGGCCGCAGGATGGCGTGGGCGCAGAACGCCACGTCCCGCGGGGTCTCTGGCGTTTCCAGCCCCACCCGGGCCTTGAACCACTGGCGGTCCCGGTCCACCAGGCTCACCAGGGCGATGGGCGTGTCGCAGATCTGAGCGGCGATGCGGGTGATGTCGTCGTAGGCGGCCTCGGGCAGGGTGTCGAGGATCTCGTACTCCTCGAGCGCCGAAAGCCGGTCTTGCTCGTTGTCGGGTGGAGGTGCGGATTTCACCAGGAGGCTCCCGCTCGACCGTCGTGCTCTAGTGTACGCGTTCGCGTGGAGGCGTTCGCGCGCGATCCCGCGCAGAACGGCTTCATGACGAAGCGTCGAAGGTGGCGCCGATGCCGCTCACCAGGCCGAGCAGTATGGCATAGCGAGCCCCCTTGCCGATGGCCGTGAGCAGCAGGAACACGGGGAAGCGCACCCGCATGACGCCGGCCACGAAGGTGAGCGCGTCGCCCCCCACGGGCGCCCAGGCCATCAGCAGCGACCACACGCCGTAGCGCTGGAACCAGCCCTGGGCGCGCATCAGGGTGCCGGGCTTGAAGGGGAACCAGGGACGCTCCTGGAACCGCAGCAGATAGCGGCCCAGCGCCCAGTTCACCGCGGCCCCCAGGGTGTTGCCCGCGGTGGCCCAGCTCCACAGCGCCCAGGGGTCGTAGCCCGCCGCCTGCAGCCCGGCGAACATCACCTCGGAGTACGCCGGCAGCAGGGTGGCGGCCAGGAACGACACCAGGAACAGCCCGAGCAGCGCCTCCACGGCTAGCCGACGCTCGCGGCAGCGTGCAGCCGCGCCGCCTCCACCAGCGCGGCGAACAGGACCCGCTGCCGGCGCGAGTGCAGCAGGAACTCCGGATGCCACTGCACCCCCAGCAGATACGGCCGACGCGGATCCTCCACGGCCTGGACGATGCCGTCCCGGTCGCGGCCGCTCACCTCGAGGCCCCGGCCGAGGCGGTGGATGCCTTGATTGTGGAGACTGTTGATGCGCGCCGGCTCGCCGCCCATCAGGCCGGACAGCCGGCTGCCGGGAACCACCAGCAGGGTCTTCAGGGGGAGCAGCGTGCGCCGGTGGGAGGTGTGATGACGGTGACTGCGAAGATCCTGATGCAGGTCGCCGCTGAGGCGGACGTTCAGGAGCTGGGCGCCGCGGCAGATGCCGAGCAGCGGCAGGCCGCGCCCCAGCGCATCGTCGATCACCGAGGATTCGAAGACATCGCGCTCGGGGTCGTAGTGCGGCAGCACCTGGGATTCCTGGGCGTAGAGCACGGGATCCACGTCGTGGCCGCCGGTGATCACCACGCCGTGGTAGGGCCGCGCCGACTCCGGCGCCGCCGCCGAAAGCTGTACGCTGCGGCCGCCGCCGAGCAGCAGCGCCGCCGCCACGCAGAGCCGCGGCGCGGCGGCGCCGCGACGGGGCCCCGTCACCGCGATCAGCGGGCGGTCGGATCCTGAAGCCAAGGCCTCACCCGTTCCGCCCAGTCGTCCATCAGCCGGCCGAGGGGCCGGTCGAGAAATTCGAGGTAACGCACGCACAGGTCGTCCAGCCGCGTCGGCTCCTCCGCCAGCCGCTCCACCTGCAGCCAGCCGCACCAGGCCTGGCGCACCCCCCAGCCGGGCTCGTCGATCTGGCAGTTGGGCAGACGGTAGTGCAGCGCGGGACGCGGCTTGATCCGCGGGTCGTCCACCGCGGCGCGAACCCGCCTCTCGTCCAGATGGGCGAACAACGGCAGCAGGTCCAGCGCACGATTGCGGGTGGGGTTGTCCTGCAGGTAATCGTCCATCAGCCGGGGCAGATCCGGCCGGTAGCCCGGGTCGATCACCCTGCGCACGTACTCGGCCGGGAAGGGATCGATGTACACCATGAGACGCCGCAGCAGATCCAGCCGGGCCTGGGCCTTCAGCCAGTCGAACAGACACATGAACGCCTTGAGGTAGCGGGTGATGGTGACGGCTTCCGTGTCCGGCAACTCCGGATTGAGGTGCAGGCCGAAGGCGAAGGCCAGGCCGTCGTGGGTGCCCCGCGCACCCGCCTCCCGCAGCCGCGCGATCAACGCCTCCACCTCGTGCAGCCGGGTCATGGGCAGCGGCGGGCTCACCACCTCCATGGGCACCACGGCCTGGGATCCGGCCGCGAGCAGCTCCTCGGCGGCCTCGTCGAGTGGCCCGAGCGCGCTCCGTTCGTCACGCCACTGGCGACCGCGGCCGCGGAGCCAAGCGAAATCCAGCTCCACGGTCCAGTCCCCGGCCGCGTCACCGTGGACGCGATGCTCGTAGCGGCTGATCTCCTCCACCGTGCCTCCCACCTGAGCGGCCACCAGGGCGGACATCAGCTCGATGGGCAGGCCCTGCATCTCCAGCTCGACGCCGATCCGGCGCAGCGCGCCGCTGCGGGTGTGGAGCCGCGGCGGCATGGGCAGGCTGGAGGAGCGCTCGGGCATGGGGCCTCGGCTGGCGCAGACACGGTGCGCGTTACCCTACCGTATCGCCCGGGGCGCTTCATTGGTTGTCCACGCCCATCGCGGTCGGTATCTTCAGGCGGGCACAGGGGAGGACGCCGATGTCAGAAATCGCGCGCGCCAGCCGCGCCGACGCCGAGCCACGCCGGCTGTCGAGCTGGGTGCTGGCCTCCTACGGCGCGCCGGCGCTGCCGCTCGCCATGGTGACCCTGCCCATGGCCGTGTACCTCCCGGCGGTGTACGCCGATTCCGAGGGGTTCGGTCTCGGCCTGGCTTTCGTCGGTCTGGTCATGGTGCTCTCCCGGGTCTTCGACGGCATCACCGACCCGCTGGTGGGCTTCCTCTCGGACCGGGTGTCCAGCCGCTGGGGGCGCCGCAAACCCTTCGTGCTGCTGGGAACCCCCATCTACATCCTCGGCATCTGCCTGCTGTTCATTCCGCCCATCGACTTCACCGAGGTGACCTTGCTGGGGCTCACCTTCGATTCCGGCTACGCCTGGATGCTCGGCATGCTGGTGCTGACCTACGTGGGCGCCACCATCAAGGACGTCCCCTACAGCGCCTGGGGAGCCGAGCTCTCCAGCAACTACAACGAGCGCACCCTGGTGACGAGCTGGCGGGAGGGCTTCAGCGTCACGGGCTCGCTCATCGGCGCCTTCACGCCGGCCGTCATCTTCTTTTTCGGCTACGACAAGCCAACCGATGCGGTGTACTTCCTGTCGCTGGCCATCGCCTTCGTCATGCCCGTGCTCATCGCCAACTGTCTGATCTCCACGCCGGAGTTCCCAGCCGTGGAGACCCGCACCACCCGGCTGCCGCTGCGCGAGAGCTTCCGATACGTGTGGCGGAACGAGCCATACCGGCGGCTGGTGATCATCTTCCTGTTCTCCACCATCGGCGCGGCCATGACCAACACGCTGTCGTTCTTCTTCGTCAAGCATGTGCTGCTGGCCGGCGACCTCTACGGCTTCTACCTGGCGCCCTACTTCCTCTCGCAGATCGTCGCCATACCGCTCTGGTTCAAGCTGTCGCGGCGCATCGGCAAGCACCGGGCCACCATGGCCGCCATCGGCTGGTACGCGCTGTGGTCGTGCTTCATCCCGCTGCTCGCCGTGGCGCCCATGGCGTGGTTCGAGCCCTTCGCCATCCCCCACGTGCTGGCGTTCCTGCCGGCGGACGCACACGCCGCCGCCGTGGCGTACTTCGAGGGCATTCCCACCGGCAAGTTTCTGTTCTTCATCCTGGTGATGTGTCTCAAAGGCTCGTCCATCGGCGCGCTCACCGCCCTGCCCTACGCCATGGCCGCGGACGTGGTGGACCTGGACTCCGCCCAGACCGGCAAGAGCCAGGGCGGCGCGTATTTCTCCATCTGGTCCATGACCCGCAAGCTGGCCTACGCCCTGGGCCTGTTTCTCGGCACCAACCTGGTGGTGCTGTTCGGCTTCGACTCCCTGGCGGATCCGCTGAACACCACCAACACCACCGTTGCCCTGCTGATGCTGGCGGTGACGTACTCGGTGATTCCGGCGCTGTTCAAGTTCGTAGCGATGCCGCTGTTGTGGAACTACCGCCTGACGGAAGAGCGGGTGCGGGAGATCCAGGCGACCATCGCCCGACGGGGGGCCGCCACTCCGCCGCCCCCCGGAAGCCCCGAGATGGTGAATCCTCCCGCGGCCTGACTCCGCTTACAGGCCCGCGACGCTCCGCGCGGCGGCGCAGAAGGTGGCCACCGCCTCCTCCAGGTCGCGCCGCCGCTGCTCGCCGGAGCTCTCGCTGAAGCAGAACGACAGCCGCAGCTGATCCAGGCCGGCGTTGGGATCCCGCTCCCGGGCGTCCAGCGGGTAGAAATCGTACATGGGAATCACCACGACCCCGTAATCCGCCACCAGCCGCTCGACGAACGCCTCGTCGGTCCGCACGCCGCTCTTGAAGGTGAACACCGTGAAGAAGCCGGCCGCGGGCTCGGTCCAGTGAAAGTGCCCCGGGTAGTCGCCGAGGCCGGTCGCCAGGCCGGTCAGCATGATCCGGCGGTTCTCCCGATACACGGCGAGCTTCTCCTCCGCCACCGGCCACAGCGAGTCGCGTTCGCTGTAGTCCGCCTCGTGCAGCAGCGCCTCGAATCCCAGAAGCGCCGCGGGATTCTGGAACAGGATCTCGGCGCTCGCCTCGGTGAGCGCCAGGTCGCGCAGCGGCACCAGTTCGCCGCCGGCGATCTCCACCGTCGCCTCGCTGTAGAGAAACGCCACCCGGGGCCCGGGAAAGCCGATCTTCGAGCCCGTGAACAGATGCACCGTCTGCTCCGGCGCCAGGGTCAGGAAGGGGTCCGGACGGCGGTCCGGCTCGGCGTAGTTGATGTAGATGTAGGGCGCATCCTCGACGATCAGGACCCCCTCCTCCCGAGCCACCGCCACCACCGCCTCGCGCCGCGCCTGGCTGAAGGAAAAGCCTGCCGGGTTGTGACCGTCGGGAATCGTGTAATAGAACGGCACGTGGTAGCCGGCGCTGCGGGCGGCACGGATCTGCGCCCGCAGACGCTCCACCACCGGGCCCTCCTCGTCCAGCTCGACGCTGAAGATGCGCGCGTGCCGGCACAGATTGGCGCGGGCCAGAAACCCCGCGTAGGTGGGCGCATCGGTGATGTAAGCCACCGGGGTGCCGGCGCGCTCGAACAGCGAGCAGATCAGGCTGATGCCCCCGGTGGCCCCCACGGTGGGAATGAGCTTGGCGGGATCCAGGGTCACCCCCCAGTCCCGGCCGTACACCCGCGCGAAGGCTTCCCGGGTGCTCACCGGCCCCAGGGTGTCGGTGTAGGAGAACGACTCCCGCAGATACTCCGGCACGGCGTCCGCATCGTTCAGGCCCTCCCGGCGCGCCAGATGGTCGAAGTAGCCCTGCTGATGGGCGAGGAAGCGGCGGGGATCGGTCACCTCCGGATGGGGATAGCCGGCGCCCAGGTGGTGAATCTTCAGCCCCTTCTGTTGGGCGAGCTTGCGCAGGCCCGGCAGCGACGCCGCCATCTTCCGGGTCACCGACACCGGC
>JAWLGU010000067.1:0-23800 GCA_041690675.1 Pseudomonadales bacterium
AGCACGTCGATGGCGTCTTCCACCTCGATGCTGTAGTAGTCGAGCGAGATGTCCAGGCCCTCGGCCCACTCGGGCTCGTACACCACACCGAAGGTGTAGGTGTCCGCGGTCTCCTCCTGGAGGTCCGGGTTGCCGCCGAACAGACCCTCGATCTGCGAGTTGGTCTGGTTGAAGGCGCCGACCTGCCCCGCGGGGACACCGGAGGCCTCACAGGTGGCCACGAGGCCGGCGTCGCCGAGATTCGGGTTGCCGTTGGCCGCGCAGGGGTCGGTGGCCGGCGGGAAGCCGTTGGACTGGCCGAGGAACAGCTCGTAGACGTTGGGTGCCCGGGTGGCACGCTGGTAGCCGCCGCGGAACCGCAGCTCCGGAACCGGAGCGTACGTCAGGGTCGCCGCGTAGCTGTCCACGCCGCCGATGTTGGAGTAGTCGGAGTAGCGGTAGGCGCCCCACAGACCCAGGTAGTCCACACCGGTCCGGTCGGACATGATGGGGATGTCCACCTCGGCGAAGAACTCGGTGACGTCGTAGCTGCCCACGGTGGCGTCGCCGGCGTTGAAGCCCAGCACGTCACCGGAGGACAGGAAGGTGTCCGGCCGGAAGCTGGACTTGTCTTCCCGGTACTCCATGCCGAACACAACGCCGATGGGCGACGCGTCGTTGATGGGGTTGGCCACCGAGCCGGTGACGGAGCCCTGGATCACGTCCTGCTCCACCGTGGTCAGGTTGGTGGCGCCCACGTTGATGAAGCCCACGGCGTCCTGGGTGATGTTGCCGGCGCCGAAGATGTTCAGCGGCACGCAACCACCCGCCGGGTTCTGACACGCCGCGCCGGTGTCGTCCACCAGGATCGCCTGGCGGAAGCGGCTGTCCGACACGTCGTTGTTCAGCCCCTGCTGGTTGTCCACCCGGGAGTGGCTGGCGTAGGCGTTGAAGCCCCAGTCGGGGTTGATGTCGCCTTCCACGCCGACCAGCAACCGGTAGGCGTCACGGTTGTCGATGGCCTGACGCGGACCGTTCTCGACCATCCGGCGCCCGACGAAATCGATGTAGGCGTTGTCGTCGCCGTCGATGTCGCCGTCCCCGTCGGTGTCCTGGCGCAGCGAGTTCAAGGTGGCCTGCATCGCGGCGTCGAAGAACGGGCTGTCCGGATTCACCTCCAGAGTGGAGAGGAAAGCCGGAGTCGGCGCCAGCTCCTGGGGCACCTCGTTCTGCGCGAAAGTCAGCTCCGTGTAGGCACGCACCTGGTCGCTCAGGTCGTAATGAGCCTGGGCGTGAGCCAGGAAGCGCTCCTGGGGCAACTGCAGGAAGTTGTCCGGCGCATAATTGAAACGGTCCTGGGGATCGCGGAACGTTTGCGTCGTTCCGTCAGGATCGAACCGCCCCACCGCGAACTCGTCGCCGCTGCCCGGGATTCCATCAGGGTCCACGTCGGCGCCGGTGACGAACAACGTGCCGGGGATGCCGGCCGAGCCGCCCGGAACCAGCTGGTCCCCGGATTCCGTCAGCGCGAAACGGGTGAAGCTGCGCTCACCCTGATACAGCGCTTTACGGTCCGAGTACTGCAGGTACAGGGTGGCGTTACCGCGGCCGTCGGCGAAGTTGCCGCCCATGGTCAGGTCAGCGTTCCACTTGTCGGCGTCCCCCTCTTCGGAGACGTCGTAGATGGCGTTCACCTCAACGCCTTCGAAATCGTCCTTGAGGACGAAGTTCACCACACCGGCCAACGCGTCGGAGCCGTACACGGCCGAGGCACCGCCGGTCACCACGTCGACCCGCTCGATCAGCGAGGCGGGGATGGTGTTGAGATCGACCACGCCGGTCTGGGTGGCGTTCATGTAACGACGGCCGTTCACCAGCACCAGGGTGCGATAGCTGTCGAGGCCACGCAGATCGACTCGCGCCGTGCCGTCACCGGGGTTGTTGGAGCTCGGCCCCAGGCTCGGCAGGGCCTGCGGCAGCTCCGCCAGCTTCTGCTCTACGTTGACGATGCCGGACAGCGTGAATTCCTGCTCGTCCACCACGGTGACCGGTGAAACTGCATCCAGGTCGGGACGACGAATCCGGGAGCCAGTGACGACCACCTCTTCGATCATCTGTTCAGCGCCATAGGCCGGGCTCGGCGCAGCCGCGCCAGCCGCACCTAGGGCTCCAGCAGCCACGACCGAGCTGATCGCCGCTGCCAAGGGCTTCTTCTGAAACATTCTTGATACTCCCCGTTATAGGTTAGTAATTATTAAGGGCACCTGGGTGCCATGGCGCGCATTATAAGCACACAACAACCGAAAAAACATACAAGCAAAATCAAGACGATAGACCCCAGTCCTGGCTCAGTTTCGCCACCCCTGCAATCTCCGGTTACATTTTTGAAACACGTTTCTCTCGGCCGCCGCCGGACAAAAAAAAGCCCCCGCTAAAGCGGGGGCCGTGAGAGTGGAGGGAGGCGAAGCTTCGCCCGGGGGAACGGACTCAGCCTTCGCCCATGTCGAAGGTCACACCCAGGAAGTAGTAGCGGCCCAGGGCGTCGTAGGTGGAGGGGAAGGTGTTGCCGTTGCCGAAGTTTTCCGGGCCCGCGGCGCCGCCGGCGATGGGGGGATCGCGGTCGAACAGGTTGTTCACCCCGGCGCGCACGCTGGCGTACTCGGTGATGTCCCAGATGCCCGCGAGATCGATGTAGTGGCGGGCGCCGAGGTCCACGTTGTCGTCGAAGTCGTCCACTGCGGACAGGTACCGCCAGTTGACGCTCACCAGCGCATTCCACGGCGTCCCCCAGGTGGCCCGGAGGGTGTTCTTGTACTCGAGGGTGGGCGCGCCGCAGACGTTGCCCCACTTGCCTTCGCAGGAAACCGTCGGAGCGCCCGCCACTTCCTGCTGCTCCCAGCTATCGATGTAGCCGAGCACGTTGTTGAAGCTGAGGGTGCCCATGTCGCCGATCTCGAAGGTGTAGTCCACCACCAGGTCGATGCCGGACACCTCGTACAGCGCCAGGTTCTCGTTCAGCGCCGAGATGCGGCCGCTGACGTCCACGTCGCTGCCGATCCACAGGTCGCCGCCGGCGCCCCGGCGGATGTTGCCGCAGAACTCCGCGGCGCCGGTGTCGAGGCACTGGTTCAGGGTGAACTCCGGGTCCAGCTCGGAGATGACGTCCTCGATCTCGATGTTGTAGTAGTCGATGCTCACCGTCAGGTCTTCCACCATGTTCGGGGCCAGCACCAGGCCGAGCGACCAGGTGTCTGAGGTCTCGGCGTCGAGATCCGGATTGCCGCCCTGCAGATAGTTGTACTGGTTGGCCGGCGAGTTGGCGATGTTGCCGTACTGCACGGCCGTCACACCGCTCCGGGCGCACTCCTCGAAGGTGCGCTGCGGGGTGGCGCCGCCGCAGGGATCCACCGCCATGTCGAACAGGTTGAAGCCCTGGGGCAGGAACAGCTCGCGAAGCTGCGCGGCGCGGATGGCGCGGTTGTAGCTGGCGCGAACCCTGACTTGGGAATTGATGTCCCAGGAACCGGCCACCTTATAGGTGTCGGCGTCGACGCCGGTGGAGTAGTCGGAGTAGCGGTAACCCAGGTCCAGCACCACGGCCTCGGCGAACGGGGCGCCTTCCACCAGCGGCACGCTCACCTCGGTGAAGAACTCGTTCACGTCGTAACCCGCGTCATCCACCGGCAGGGTGGCGCCACCCTGACCGGCGCCGTCGCCGCTCTGGAAGCCGCTGTCGGGATTGAAGTCCAGGTTCTCCTCCCGGTACTCCGCGCCGAGGATGACGGACACCCCCTCGTCGGCGGAGGGGAGCTTCCAGCCGTAGTCGCCCAGGTTGCCCTCGACGTAACCGATGACCACGGTCTGATCCGTGGTGCCGCGGGCGAACAGCGGCAGCACCAGGTAGTCGATGGCTTCCTGGGTCACGCCGCCCTCGGTGAAGATGTTCCAGGGCACGCAGTTCGGATCGGAGCCGTCCACCACCGACTGGCACACGGGCTGGCCGAAGGTTTCGGAATCCGGGTCCGGGTCCGTGACCACGTTCAGCGCCCGTCCGATCCGGGTGGTGGAGAGGTCGTTGAGGTAGGTGTTCTCCATGCTCACCTCGGCGTACTGCGCCGACACCTCGAAGCGCCAGGACTCGTTGATCTCACCGTCGAATCCGACCACGCCGCGGAAGGTGGTGTGACGCAGATCCTGCTGCCGCGGCCCGCCTTCCACGTTGCGGCGGCCGATGAACATGATCTGATCGTCGTCCGGTCCCAGGCCGTAGGCGCCGCACACCGCGTCGAACTGCTGGTCGGAGAGCAGCGGGTTGTCGCAGTTGAGGGTGCTGGTCACGAAGAAATTGCCGGACGGCGCGATCTGGCTCACGGTGCGGTCGTCCATGAACATGAACTCCGTGTACACCGTGAAGGTGTCGGTCAGGTCGTAGTGGGCGAAAGCGCCGGCGGTGTACCGCTCGTCCGGGCGTTGCCAGTAGTTGAGCGGTCCGTAGTTGAACAGCTCCGCGCCCTCGACGAACTGATCTCCCTCGACCCGGAACTCGTAGCTCGGACCGGCCGGAGTCTCGCCCGCCGCCAGGTTGGAAGGCAGCACGCCGAAGTCGGAGAAGGTGCCTGCCGGGGACGTGGCGGAGCCGCCGCATTCGGTGCCCGCGGTATCCAGGGCGCAACCGCTGTAATCCCGCACACCCTGGTTGACCCCCTCCACGTCCCGGTAGGTGAAGTAGCCGGTGACGTTTCCGCGGCCCCCCTCCAGGTTCCCGCCGATGATCAGCGAGAAGTTGTGGATGTCGCCGTCGGTCTCCATGTCGTCCGGCACCTCGAACCCCGCCTCCTCGATGAGGTTCTGCATGCGGCTGCTGCTGTTGTCGTGGTTGTACTGGCTGAACTGGTAATCGAGCTGCACGCCTTCGAAGTCGTCGCGCATGATGAAGTTCACCACGCCGGCCACGGCATCGGAGCCGTAGACGGACGACGCGCCGCCGGTTAGCACCTCGACCCGCTGGATCAGTGCGCCCGGGATCTGGTTGACGTCGCTGACCTCCCCACCCTGGATGGGAGAGCCGGGGGGTAGCCGGCGCCCGTTCACCAGGACGAGGGTCCGCTCCGGTCCCAGGTTGCGCAGACTCACGGTGGCGGTGCCGGTGGCGCCGTTGGACTGACCGGTGCTCTGCTCGCTGTAGACCTGGGGCAGATACCGCAGCGCATCCTCCACCCGGGTGATGCCCGTGAACTGCAGATCCTGGGCATCGATCTGGGTGACCGGACTCGATGCCGTGATGTTGGCGCGCTGTATGCGGGAACCGGTGACCACGACCTCCTCGATGGCGGCGGTTTCTTCCTGACCGTACGCCACCGTCGGGCCCGTGAGACCGACCGCGCCCAGGGCGCCGACCGCCATCAGCAAGCTGATGGGCGTCCAAGGCCTTCTCTGAAACATTTCTCGTACTCCCCGTTGACACGTAGGGCACGAGCTATTGCATTTTGCGCGCCAAATGCGTTTCAGAATGTTGCGGAGTATTGCGGCTGTCGCGGCTTGGGGGCCTTGCCATAGCCCGCGGCCGCGAGGGTATCGGCAATCACTTTGTAATTTTTACCGGAGCGCGGGACCGATGGGGGAATGCCCGCCGCAGCGAAAGTCCCTTAGTAGCGTCCGCCCAGTTTGGCGTGGTCCCAGGAGACCTGATGTTGCGGGGTGAACTTCAGCACCACCCGCTTCTCCGCGGTGCCGAGCACGGCCGCGGTGAGCTTGCGGACGTCCTCCTCGGAGACGGTGAGTCCCTTGGTGTTGATCTTCACCAGGGTGTCCACCACGGTCTCGGTGTGGTCGATGATTTCGGCGCGCGCGTAGACGAGGACGCTCTTGAGTTCCGAGTACTGCTCGCCGGACTCCACCAACAGCGAGGCCCGGGGGTCGCGCTGAAAGTTCCGCACCTTCTGGCTCTTGCGGAACGTGGTGCAGTAGATGGTGCCGGCGGCGTCGGCGTAGAACCACATGGGCATGGGGTGGGGATAGCCGTCCTTGCCGTTGGAGACGATGATGACGGTCTTCTGCGCCAGCAGATAATCGGCGATCTCCTGTGGCGTGAGCTGAATCTGCTCGCGGCGTGACGGCATGGAGGTGCTCCTCTCTCGGGTCGGGCGATGGGGCCGGGATTCTCGCCGCCGGGGGCGGCGACTACAATAGCGCCATGAACGACGCCACCATCAACGACCTCATTGCCCTGCTCGATCTCGAGGAGATCGAGAAGAACCACTACCGGGCCACCAGCCCCAGCGAAGGCTGGCAGCGGGTCTACGGTGGCCAGGTCATCGGCCAGGCGCTGGTGGCGGCATCGCGCACCGTGCCCGACGACCGCGAGGCGCACTCCCTGCACGGCTACTTTCTGCGGCCCGGAGACACCACCATCCCCATCCTCTACAAGGTGGACCGGATTCGCGACGGCCGCAGCTTCACCACCCGACGGGTGGTGGCCATTCAGCACGGACGCGCCATCTTCAACATGTCCATCTCGTTCCAGACCCCCGAGGACGGCTTCTCGCACCAGTTCGAGATGCCCGAGGCGCCGCCGCCGGAATCCCTGGCGGACGAGCGCGAGCTGCGCGCGCAATGGGCGACGGAACTGCCCGCGGAGCAGGCGGCTTCCTTCAACCGGGAGCGCCCCATCGACGTCCGCCCGGTGGATCCGCTGGACATCTTCCATCCGGAGAAGCGGCCGCCCCGGCAGATGTGCTGGATGAAGTCCCGGGACCCGCTGCCCGACGACGACCGCCTGCACAAGTGCGTGCTGGCCTACCTGTCCGACTGGTCGCTGCTGGACACCGCCACCCTGCCCCACGGCGTGAGCTTTCTGCAGGACGACATGCAGATGGCGAGCCTGGACCACGCCATGTGGTTTCACCGGCCGTTCCGCGCCGACGACTGGCTGCTCTACGTCCAGGACAGCCCCAGCGCCAGCGGCGCCCGGGGCCTCAACCGGGGTCTGTTCTTCAGCCGGGACGGCACGCTGGTGGCGTCGGCGGCGCAGGAAGGGCTGATGAGGAAGAGATGAGTTCGCCTTCCGCTATCCGCTTTCCGCTGGCAGCTATCGGCTATCGGCTATCGGCAGGAAGCACTACGCCAGAATCTGGCGATGTCCCCTCTTGCCGAAAGCCGAAAGCTGATCGCTGATCGCCCATCAGCTCTTGCGAATCCCCTCTAGCGGACAGCGAAAAGCGGATAGCGGATAGCGGCCCTATCGATACCCGAACGGCACCTCACCCTCCAGATCCCGGTACCGTTCCAGCAATCGCGTCTGCCGGGATTCCATGGGGATCCACTGGCCGTCGATCATCACCCGCTCCGCCCAGGTGGTCAGCTCCAGCGGGTCGCCGCTCCAGATCACCAGATCCGCCGGGGCGCCCGGAGCCAGGGTCCCGGTGCCTTCGCCGAGCCCGAACACCTCCGCCGGCCGCCGGGTCACGGCGGACAGGGCCGCGGCCCACGGCATACCTTCCGCCACGGCGTTGCCCGCCACCTGACGCAGCAGCCGCGCGTTGTGGGTCTCCTCCGCCGTGAACAGCACCGGCACCCCCGCGGCGAACAGCATGGCCGCGTTGTCGAGTCGGGCGCCGAGCTGGTCGTAGCTGAGCGGCAGGTTGTCGAGCACGTCCACGATCACCGGTACCCGGGCCTCCGCCAGGGCATCCGCCACCTTCCAGGCCTCTGCGCCGCCGTGGATCACCACCGGTATTCCGTAGTCCCGGCCCAGGCTCACCGCCTGCAGAATCTCGCTGGCGCGATGCACGGTGAGCACCAGCGGCGCGCCCGAAGCGAGGAACGCCTGCAGCGCCGCCATGTCCTGATGACGGTAATCGCCCTCCTCCGGCCGGTAACGGCTGGGGCGGTAGTTGCGGGCCTGTTCCAGGGCCAGGCGCAGGCGCTGAATCACGGCGCTGCGGCTGCCTCCAACCAGCGTGGCCGCGCCGGCATCGATCTGCCCGAACAGGGCCAGGCGCGGATGGGTGAGCACCTCGCCCTCGCCGAGCCGGATGGCGGCGCCCCAGCCGGCCAGCGGATCGTTGCCGGGCACCGGAGCCACCACCGCCCGGGTCACCCCGTCCACCCGGTTCACCGGCAGCAGGGTGGAGGCCGGATTGATGGCGTACTGCACGTCGAACCCCGGCCCCAGCCGATACGGCTCCACGCTGGCGTCGATGGTGGCCACGCCGACCCGGGCATCCACCGTGGCGGCTTCCCCGCCGATCTCCATGAGACCGAGCTGGGAATAGGGCTCGATGAGTCCGGGAGTCACCAGCTTGCCGGACGCGTTCACCCGCTCGTAACCGGACGGAATCTGGAGGCTGGCGCCGACCGCCTGGATCCGCCCCTGGTCCACCAGGATCACCGCGTCGTGCAGCGGTTCGTCCGACGTGACCGTGTGAACGGTGCCGCCGACGATGGCGACGCCGGCGGCGGCGGGGCCCGTGAACGCCAGGCCGCAGGCGAACAGCAGGGTCGGAATGAAGTATCGCTGTCTCATCGTGCACTCCCCCGGGCGGTCTGGCCGAGATCGAAATCCGTGAGCGGCTGACGCTCGGGATCCTGGCGGTCGTAATACCGGTAGCCGTCGATGTACACCTGCTCGGCCCGCGCGTAGACGCTGAAGGGATTGCGGTTCCACAGCACCAGGTCGGCGGCCTTGCCCACCTCGATGGAGCCGGTTTCCTCGGCGATGCCGAGCGCCTGGGCGGCGTTCGCCGTGATCCAGCGGATGGCCTCCGCTTCCGTCACGGCGATTCCGGCACGCCGGGCCGCCGCCATGGACTTGGCGGCTTCCTGGTTCAGCCGCTGGATACCGCGGGCGGAGTCGGAATGGACGATGGCGCAGGCGCCGGCCCCATCCACCAGGGCCACGTTCTCGTTGATGGCGTCGAAGGCCTCGAGCTTGAAGCCCCACCAGTCTGCCCACATGGCGGAGCAGATGCCCTCGGCCGCCAGCAGGTCCGCCACCTTGTACGACTCCACCGCGTGGTGGAAGGCGCTGATGCGGTAGCCGAACTCCCGGGCCACGTCGATCATGGTGGCCATCTCGTCGGCCCGGTAGCAGTGGTTGTGAACCAGGATCTCGCCGTCGAGCACGCCCACCAGGGTCTCCATGGCCAGATCACGCTCCGGGGGCTCCGCCTCCGAATCCCCCCGCGCCTTGACGAGCTTGTCGCGGTAGGCCGCAGCGCGCGCCCAGGCGCTGCGGAAACCGGCCACGTTGCCCATGCGCGTGGACGGCGCCTGATTGCGCTCACCGTAGACCCGCTTGGGATTCTCGCCGCAGGCCATCTTCAGGGAGGCCGGCGCGCCAGGGAACTTCATGTCCTGCACGGTGCGCGCCGGCACGTTCTTCAGGGTGACGCCCCGCCCGCCGAACAGATTGGCGCTGCCCGGAAGGATCTGCAGCGTGGTGACGCCACCGGCCAGGGCCAGCGGGAACTGCGGATCCTGCGGCCAGACGGAATGCTCCGCCCACACGCCGGCGGTGTTGGGCGAGGTCATCTCGTTGCCGTCCTGGGTAGAGCTGATGGCCGGGGACGGGTAGTCGCCGAGGTGAGAATGCACGTCGATGATGCCGGGGGTCAGCCACTGGCCCCGGGCATCCACTACCCGCGCATCGGGCGCGTCGATGGCGTCGCCAACGGCGGCGATGCGGCCGTCCACCACGTAGACCGACGTACCCTCGAGCCGGGCGCCGGTGCCCGTAAGCACCGTGGCTCCCGTGATGAGCAGCGGCTCGGCCGGCAGAGGCCGATAGGTGGAGGCGTAGGGCTCCCGGGCCACCTCCGCCAGCGCCAGCGTGGAGACGAGCAGCAGAGTTGCGACGGGCACGGCCCCTCGTAGGACGGCTCGCGATCGGATCATGGAGAAGGCTCCTGCTGGGTGGGCGACCTGTAGACCCGGCCGCCCTTCATGACGAAATGCACCTTACCGAACTGGGTGGTATCCGTGAGCGGATCCCCGGGCACGGCGATGATGTCGGCCAGTTTGCCGGGCTCGATGCTGCCGAGGCGACTGGACTGGTCGAGCAGCTCCGCAGCCGCCACCGTGGCACTCTGGATGGCTTCCATGGCCGGCATGCCGGACTCGATCATGTAGCCGAACTCTTTCCAGTTCTCGCCGTGGGGGGAGACGCCGGTGTCGGTGCCGAAGGCGATCTTCACGCCCGCCCGGTAGGCCCGGGCGAAGGTGTCCTGAATCTGCGGGCCGATCTCGGCGGCTTTGGGCCGGACCAGCTCGGAGAAGTAGCCGGGCTCCTCGGCTTTCTCCGCGACGAAGCGGCCGGCGAGTATGGTGGGCACGTACCAGGTGCCCTGGCGTTTCATCAGCCGAATGACCTCGTCGCTCATGAACGTGCCGTGCTCGATGGAATCCACGCCGCCGAGCACCGCCCGCTTCATCCCTTCCGTGCCGTGGGCGTGAGCGGCCACCCGGAATCCGTAATCCCGGGCCGCCGCCACGATGGCGCGGATTTCCTCCACCCGGAACTGCGGGTTCTGGCCGCTCTTCGCCTGGCTCAGCACGCCGCCCGTGGAGGTGATCTTGATGAGGTCGGAGCCTTCCTTGTAGCGGGCGCGCACCGCTTTCCAGGCGTCGTCCGTGCCGTTCACCACCCCTTCGAGGGGGCCGGGGTCCTCTGCGAGCTCCCTGTTGCGGCCGTTGCTCGGGTCCGCATGACCGCCGGTGGTGGCGATGGACTTGCCGGCGGTGAAGATCCTCGGCCCCGGGAGCAGGCCCTGATCCACCGCCCGCCGCAACGACTGGGCTAGTCCGTGGGAGGTGCCCAGGTCGCGCACCGTGGTGAAACCCGCGGCCAGGGTACGCTCCGCGTAGGCCACGGAGCGGTAGGCCGCGTCCTGGGGATCGAGGGTGAATTGCTCGAGCTGGCGCTCGGGGGAAGTCTCGCTGGCGATGTGCACGTGCATGTCGATCCAGCCCGGCATCACCGTGGCGCTGGTGAGATCGATCACCGTCTCACCCGGCAGGTAACCCGCCTCCACCCGCTGCACCTCGTCGCCTTCCAACACGATGGAGCGCTCGACCAGCACCTCGCCGCGGGTGACGTCCACCAGCCGGCCGGCGTGAATCACCGTCTCTGCCGACACGAGGCCCGACGCGGCGACAGCGCCGAGACCCAGCAGCACCATGCGTACAACCGTCTGTCTGATCATGGGATCCCCCCTGGAGCCGGGCGCATCCTAAATCCGGCTCGGTGTACATGCAAATGCCGGCCGGGGATAATGTGCGGTTTGAGCCATGAGGGGTACGCGTGGCCGAAGCCGCTCCCAGCATCGACAAGATCACCGGGTCCGTGGCCGCCATCAAGGCGGCGCTCGAGGCTCACCGCTACGTCTGCAGCGATCAGATCGCCACCGCCGTCTACCTGGCCTACCACCTGGAGAAGCCCATTCTCATCGAAGGGCCGCCGGGGGTGGGCAAGACCGAGCTGGCCAAGACCACCGCGCAGATGTTCGGGCTGCCGCTCATCCGCCTGCAGTGCTACGAGGGCCTCGACGAGGCCAAAGCCATCTACGAGTGGAAGTACGGCAAGCAGCTCCTCTACACCCAGGTGCTCAAGGAGACCCTGGACGAGGTGCTGCAGGGCGCCCGGGGCTTCGCCGAGTCGGTGGGGCGGCTTCACGAGTTCGGTGACATCTTCTTCTCCGAGGAGTTTCTCGAGCCCCGTCCCCTGATGAAGGCCCTGAAGGCCGAGCAGGGCTGCGTGCTGCTCATCGACGAGGTGGACAAGTCGGACCACGAGTTCGAGTCCCTGCTGCTCGAAATGCTCTCGGATTTCCAGCTTTCCATTCCCGAGATCGGCACGGTGAAGGCGGTCAGGGAGCCGCCCATGGTGTTTCTCACCAGCAACAATACCCGGGAAATCTCCGACGCCCTGAAGCGGCGCTGCCTGCACCTGTACATTCCCTTCCCGGACGTGGAGCTCGAGCAACGGATCATCCAGGCCCGGGTGCCGGAGATCCCGGCGGAGCTGCGTCGTCAGCTCGTCACCTTCATTCACGAGCTGCGCGACATGGACCTCAAGAAGGTGCCGGCCATCAGCGAGACCATCGACTGGGCCCGGACCCTGCTCCTGCTGCACGCGGACACGCTCGACCCGGCCCTGGTCCGCGACACCCTGAACGTCATCCTCAAGTTCCAGGAAGACATCGAGAACGTCAGCGGCGAGCTCACCACCCTGACCGGCAAGGCGGCGCGGGCCAGATAGCGCCAGGACCCCGTCCATGGACCGCACCCTGACCAACTTCATCCGCGCACTGCGCAACTCGGATGTGCGCATCTCCACGGCGGAGACGCTGGACGCCCTCTCCGCGGTGGAGCTGGTGGGTTATCAGGACCGGGCCGAGCTGAAGCGCGCCCTCGCGCTGGTGCTGCCCAAGACGGCGGACGAGAAGGAGACCTTCGACGCCTGCTTCGACCGGTTCTTCTCCTTCGACGAAGTCGCCGGCGCGCGCCGGGAGGGCGAGGAGGACGACGAGACGGCGGACGACTCCTCGGAATCCCCCGCCGGCGAAGGCGGCGAGGGCGCCGGCGGTGCCGAGTCGCGCGAGGCGCCAGCGCAGGGCAAGCGCAAGACCAAGGGCAAGAGCAAGGGGCGCACGCCGGCAGCCGCCGACGCGACGGAGGAGGAAGACGAGGACCTGGGGCCAGGGCAGATGGCGGAGGCCGAATCGGCTCTGGGCCGGCTGCTCATGACCGACTCGAAGGTGGAGCTGTCGGTGGCCATGGCCACGGCCGGCGAAGCCGTGGGGGTGCGGGACATCCAGGTGTTCACCCAGAAGGGCCTGTATACCCGGCGAATCATGGAAGACATGGGACTGGCGGAGCTGAACGGCGAGATCTCCGGGCTGCGCCGGAGCCCCCAGGTGCCGCGCCGGCGCCTCGGGCAGGAGCTGCGGCGGCGCCGGGAGTGGCTGCGCGAGCAGGTGCGCGACTACGTGGAGAAGCAGTTCCTGCTGCACGCCGACGCCGACGGGCGACGCCTGCGGGAGGAGCTCCTGCGCAAGGTCAAGCTCTCCAACGTGGAGCAGCGCAACTTCCGGCTGATTCAGGAAGTGGTGTACAAGATGGCCAAGCGCCTGGTGGCCCTGCACTCCCGGCGCAAGAAGGTGTTCAAGCGCGGTCAGCTCAACGTCCCCCGCACCCTGCGGCGCAACATGGCCTACGACGGCGCCATCTTCGATCTGCACTGGAAGTCCGTGAAGGTGGATCGGCCCAAGGTGTTCGCCATCTGCGACGTGTCGGGTTCCGTATCCGCCTATGCCCGCTTCATGCTGATGTTTCTCTACAGCCTGGAGGAGGTGATGCCCAAGGTGCGCTCGTTCGCCTTCTCCTCCGACCTGGCCGAGGTGACGGAACTGTTCGAGCGCAGCGGAATCGAAGATGCCATCGCCAAGACGTTGCGGGACTACTCGGGGGGATCCACCGACTACGGGCAGGCGTTCAGCGACTTCAGGAAGCACTGCCTAGAGGACGTGGACAACCGTACCACCATCATCATCCTCGGGGACGCGCGGAACAACTACGGTGATCCACGCACCGACATCCTCAAGGAAATGTACGACCGCTCGAAGCGCCTGATCTGGCTGAACCCGGAGCCGCGCAGCTCGTGGTTCCTGGGGGATGCGGAAATGCGCCGGTATCTGGCCTACTGCCATCAGGCGGAGGAGTGCAACAGCCTGATGCACCTCGAACGTGTCGTCGGCAACCTGCTGCGTACGGTACAGTAGCCTCCGGGGGAGAGTTCCATCACCACATGAGCGACATCGCCAGCAACCAGGACAGCTTCACCCGCTCTGCAGCGCGGCAGCTCCTCATGTTCGCCCTGATCGCCGTGGCCGGCATCGCCGCGCTCATGGTGGCCCTGTCGTGGGCGGCAGGGCTGACCGCGTCCGGCTCCGCGGGGGGCGCCGCGGTGGATCCGGTGAGCAAGACCGTGACGCTGCTCCTCACCGAGGAGCCGCCCCAGCTCAACAGCACCCTGGCCACGGATACGGTGAGCACCGAGGTGCTCGGACACGTGATCGAAGGTCTGCTGCGCTACGACGAGCACAACCAGCTCGTCCCCGGGGTGGCGGAGCATTGGGAGATCGAGGGCGACACCGCCACGTTCCGACTGAGGAAGGACGCCCGCTGGAGCGACGGCGAGCCCGTCACCGCCCACGATTTCGTGTTCGCCTGGCGCACGGCCCTGGATCCGGCCAACGCCTCCGAGTATGCCTTCATCCTGTTCCCCATCAAGAACGCCGAAGCCATCAACGGCGGCACGCTGCCCGGCTCCTCCCTGGGGGCCGAGGCCGTGGACGACCGCACCCTGCGGGTCACCCTGGAGCAGCCCATCGGCTACTTCGAGAAGCTGTTGGCCTACACCACCTACTATCCCGTGCGCGAGGATTTCTACCACGCCACCGGCGGCCGTTACGGCGCCGACGCCGACACCTTGCTCTACAACGGCCCGTTCCGGATCACCCGCTGGGTGCACGGCGCCAGCCTGCGCATGGAGCGCAATCCCCACTACTGGGATCAGGAGCGCGCTCACGTGAACGTCCTGGACTTCGCCTACATCACCACCGACCCCAATGCCCAGCTCAACCTGTTCAAGGACGGCAGGATCGCCTTCGTGCACCTCACCGAGGAGAACCTCACCGAAGCTCTGGTGCAGCGCTGGCCGCTCTACCGGTTCATGGACGGCTCGGTCTTCTACACCGAGTTCAACTTCCGCGAGGGCCGGCTCACCCGCAACTGGCACCTGCGCAAAGCCATTCAGCTCACCCTGGACCCGGGCGAGCTGGTCTACAGGGTCATCAAGCTGCCCGGCTACCTGCCCGGAGTGTCGTTGTTCCCGAGCTGGATTCAGGGCGTGGACGGTCCGTTCCGCAGCGAGTATCCGCCACCGCCGGTGGTGCCGAACCGCGAGGAGGCGCGGCGCCACCTCGAGCTCGCCAAGCAGGAGCTCGGTGTGCAGGAGATTCCGCCCCTGGTGCTGCTCACCGGCGACAATCCCATCTCCAACAAGCAGTCCGAGTACTACCAGCAGACCCTCAAGCGGGAGCTGGGGCTCACCATCCGCATCGACCGGCAGATCTTCAAGCAGCGGCTGGCCAAGATGACCGCCGGCGACTTCGACATGGTGCTGGCGGGCTGGGGCCCGGACTACGACGACCCCCTCACGTTCGGCAACCTGTTCGCGTCCTGGAACCTGAACAATCGCGGCCGCTACGACAACCCCGAGCTCGACCGCTGGGTGCGGGTGGCCGAGAGCGCCACGGATCCGGCCGAGCGCACCCACGCATTCGGACAGATTCAGCGCATCATCATCGAGGACGTGGTGATCCTGCCCGAGTACGAGCGCGGCCGGGTCTACGTGCTGGACCCGCGCGTCGAAGGCGTGGTCCGGCGCGCTGCGGGGCCGGATCCGGACTTCTCCAACGTCCGCATCGCCCTGCCGGAGAGCGTCTAGGATGTGGCGCTATACGCTGCGGCGGCTGATTCAGGGCGTGGTCACCGTCTGGTTCATCGCCACCGCCACCTTCTTCGCCATGCACAACGTGCCGGGCGACCCGTTGAGCGGCGAGAAGGCGCTCACCGCCGAGATCCGGGCCAATCTCGAGGCCAAATACGGTCTCGACAAGCCCCTGCTCGATCAGTACGTCATCTACATGGGGAATCTCCTGCAGGGCGACTTCGGGATCTCGTTCACCCAGAAGAACCGGGAAGTGAACGACATCATCGCCGAGCATTTCCCGGTCTCCGCCACCCTGGGCCTATTGGCCATCGTCTTCGCCGGCCTCGGGGGCGTGCTGTGGGGCGCGCTCACCGCCCTGTATCGCAACCGCCTGCCGGACACCGTGGTCATGTTCCTGGTGATCCTGGGGATCTCGGTGCCGAGCTTCGTGTTCGCCGCCCTCGGGCAGCTTGCCCTGGTGAACGTCAACGATCTGGTGGGCTTCACCCTGCTGCCGGTGGCGGGCTGGGGCACGGTGTGGCACATGCTGATACCTTCGCTGGTGCTCGGACTCTCCACCATGGCCTACCTGACGCGCCTGATGCGCTCCTCCATGCTGGAGATCGTCAACTCCGACTACGTGAAGACCGCCAAGGCCAAGGGCCTGCCCCCGACCCGGATCTTCACCCATCATCAGCTCCGCAACGCCATCCTGCCGGTGATCACCGTGCTCGGTCCGGCCGTGGCGGCCATTACCACGGGCGGCTTCGTGGTGGAGCTGGTGTTCGCCATACCGGGTCTCGGCCGTTACTTCGTGCAGGCGGTCCAGCAGCTCGACTACACCGTCATCATGGGGACGACGGTGTTCTACGGCGCGTTCCTGGTATTCATGGTGATCGTGGTGGATCTCCTCTACGGCCTGGTAGACCCGCGAGTGCGGCTGGAATAGCTCATGGCAGAATCTCAACCTCTGGTCCACGAGCCGAGTCCCGGCGCGTTCGAGCCACTGATGGGCGAGCAGCGTCTTCAGGTGCTGTCCCGGCCGTCGCTCTCCTATTGGCAGGACGCCTGGATCCGCCTGAAGAAGAACCGCCGGGCGCTGGTCTCCCTGTACATCGTCATCGGCATGCTGATCTTCACCGTGGCGGGCCCCTGGATCTGGCCGGTGGACCCGGCGGCCCAGGACCTGGACCAGATCAGCCAGCCCCCGGGCGCCGATCGCGCCGCCGTTCTGGTGGAGGTTTACCGGGCGTGGGATGGCAGCACCAGCCAACCGGGTGAGGGGCTGCGCCTTGCTGAGCCCGCCACCACCCAGGCCGTGCGGCTGGTCTGGGATCCCATGCCCGGCGCAAACGCCTACGCGCTCTACCGCAACATCCTGACGGTGGGGCCCGGCGATCCCCTGGGGCTGCCGCTGGTCGAGACTTTCAGCCCGGACGAGCGACGCTTCGAGGATCGGCTCGACCTGCAGCCCGGCACCTACTACTACACCGTGGTGGCCCTGGACGAGCAGGGCGATCGGCTGCGGGCCCGGGAGACCCTGGAGGTCGCCGTGACCCGGGTCGTCACCGTCGAGGATGCGGTGGCCCGGGGGCTCGTGGACCCGGACGCGTCGCCCCAGCCGGGGGACGAGGTGAAGCTGGCCCTGCACCCGCTGGGCACGGACTACCTGGGCCGGGACATGCTGGCGCGGCTCATGTACGGGGCACGGGTCTCGCTGTTCATCGGCATCGGCGCGCCGCTGGTGTTCGTGGCGTTCGGCGTGCTCTACGGCAGCACGGCCGGCTTCCTGGGCGGGACCGTGGATCAGGTGCTCATGCGGTTCGCCGACTTCGTCATCGCCCTGCCCTTCCTGCTGTTCATGATTCTGTTCAAGATCGTCTTCAACGTGGGCGCCGGGGAAAGCGGCATCCTCCCCATGATGCTGGCCATGGTGCTGCTGCTGTGGCCTGCCACGGCCCGTCTGGTGCGGGGACAGATCCTGCAGGTGCGGGAAGAGGGCTACGTCCAGGCGGCGCGCCTCTTGGGCGCCGGCACCCGGTATCTGGTGCTGCGCCACATGATTCCCAACACCCTGGGCGTGATTCTGGTCACCCTCACCTTCGCGGTGCCGAGCGCCATCTTCACCGAGGCCTTCCTGTCGTTCATCGGCATGGGCGTGGCGCCGCCCACCCCCTCCTGGGGCAGCATGTCCAACGAAGGCCTGAAGACCATGCTCACCCACCCCCACGAGCTGATCCTGCCCGCAGTGCTGATCAGCATCACCGTGCTCGCGTTCAACCTGCTGGGGGACGGTCTGCGGGACGCCCTGGACGCGAAGATGAGGTCGCTGGAATGAGCGCCCTGCGGATCGGCGACCCGATGAACGACGCACCCCTGTTGCAGGTGCAGGACCTCAGGGTGGAGTTCGACACCTACGGCGGCACCGTCCAGGCGGTGCGTGGGGTCAGCTTCTCCGTGGAGGCCGGGCAGACCCTGGCCATCGTCGGCGAGTCCGGCTGCGGCAAGTCGGTGACCGTGCAGAGCCTCATGGGGCTCACCCCCATGCCCCCCGGGCGCATCACCGGCGGCAGCGCGCGCCTCCGGGGGACGGAGATTCTCGGCCATACCCGCATCGACGGGCGGGAGATCCGCGGCCGCGAGATCGGCATGATCTTTCAGGACCCGATGACCTCGCTGAACCCCACCATGACCATCGGCAGTCAGATCGCCGAGACCCTGGAGGTGCACCGCGGCTGGAGCCACAAGCGCGCCCTGGCCCGGGCGGTGGAGCTCCTCGAGATGGCACGGATTCCCGAGGCGGGACACCGGGCCCGCCAGTACCCCTTCGAGTTTTCCGGCGGCATGCTGCAGCGGGCCATGATCGCCATGGCCATCGCCTGCGAGCCGGCCATCCTCATCGCCGACGAGCCCACCACGGCGCTGGACGTGACCATTCAGGCGCAGATTCTCGACCTGATGGAAGACCTGCAGCGGGAAACCGACATGGCGATCATCCTGATCACCCACGACCTGGGGGTGGTGGCGCGCATGGCGGACGAGGTGGTGGTGATGTACGCCGGCCAGGTGGCGGAGAAGGGAACGGTGGACGACATCTTCTACCGCTCCTCGCACCCGTACACCCTGGGGCTCCGGGCAGCCATGCCGAGCAACGATCCGGCGGCGGAACACCGGCTCATGCCCATCGAAGGCAGCCCGCCCGACCTGTTTCATCCTCCCGTCGGCTGCGCCTACGCCGCTCGCTGCCCCTATGCCATGCGCATCTGCAGCGAGCGGGATCCCGGACCCTTTAACCAGGGGGCGCGCCATTTCGCCCGTTGCTGGCTGCATCATGCCGGCGCGCCCCGGGTGGCCGAGCTGCATCAGGTGATCGAGCCCGCGAGCGCGCCGGAGGTACGCCCGTGAACGATCCTCAGCCCCTGGTGGTGGCAGACCGTCTCACCAAGCACTTCCCGCTGCGCGGCGGGCATCAGGTGCATGCCGTGGACGAGGTGAGCCTGACCATTCACGAGAAGGAGATCGTCGGCCTGGTGGGTGAATCCGGCTCGGGCAAATCCACGTTCGGCAAGGCCCTGATCGGCCTGCACCCGAAGACTTCGGGCAGCGCCAGCTTCCGCGGCGAGCCGCTGCCGCAGCGCTACAAGTCCAAGGACTTCCAGCGCTGGGCGAAGAAGATGCAGATGATCTTCCAGGACCCCTACTCGTCCCTGAACCCGCGCATGACCGTGGGCGAGATCATCGGCGAGGGGCTGAAGCTGCACACGACCCTGTCACGCCGCGAGATTCGCGACCGGGTGGCCGAGTGGCTCAAGCAGGTGGGGCTCGAGCCGGATCACATGTCCCGCTACCCCCACGAGTTCTCCGGCGGGCAGCGGCAGCGCATCGGCGTGGCCCGGGCCCTGATCCTGGAACCCGAGTTCGTAGTCTGCGACGAACCCATCTCGGCGCTCGACGTCTCGGTGCAGGCCCAGGTGGTGAACCTCCTGGACGAGCTCAAAGCCTCCATGGGTCTCACCCTGCTGTTCATCGCCCACGACCTTTCCATGGTGCGCTACGTCAGCGATCGCATGGCAGTCATGTACCTGGGTGCGCTGGTGGAGATCGGCCCGGCGAGCGACGTTTTCTTCGACCCGAAGCACCCGTACACCGATATCCTCACCAAGTCGAACCCGGAGCCGGACCCGGAGCACGAGCGCAATCGTCCCTCCACCACCATCAAGGGTGAGATTCCGTCGCCGGTGGACATTCAACCCGGCTGCCGATTCGCCAACCGCTGCCCCCACGTGATGGACGTGTGCCGGCGCGAGACGCCGCGGCTGATACCGCTGGCGGACGTGACGGGGCGCCAGGTGGCGTGTCATCTGTACTGAGCGCTGTTCGCTATCCGCTATCCGCTTTCCGCTGGAAGCGCCGGTGCCATTTGCGGGCCATGCGCAGCATCGAGTCTTCGTCGGTGTAGTCGGCGAGGCTGTGGATGGGGACCCAGGCCAGGTCGTGTGACTCGCTGCTGACGGCGAAGGACTCGCTTCCCTCTACCTGAAGGGCGAAGCGGACGTCGTAGTGGTGATGGGCCGGCTCGGGGCCGCGGGCTGGAATCTCGTGGATGTCCAGGTCGAAGACTTCGTCATGCACGGGCCGTACTTGTAGACTCGATTCCTCCCTGGCCTCCCGCAGGGCCACCTGCAGGACGTCGGGATCGCCGTCGCTGTGTCCACCGAGCTGCAGCCAGCGGCCGAGCTTTCTGTGGTGGGTGAGCAGAACCCGCTCGCCGGCGGAATCCACCAGCCAGGCGGAGCCGGTGACGTGGCCGATCAGCAAGCTTCGCTCGAAGCATGTCTCATGGAGGGTGACAAAATCGCGGAACCGCGTGTTGACTGCGGTCTCATCCGGATTGCGTCGTTGGTACCGCCGGAGCAGCTCCAGCAGGGGGCGCCTGTGCATGGGGGCAGTATACAGAAATGCGAAAGGCCCATGAGGTCTCCCCCATGGGCCTTCCGTCGCGCTTCGAGCCGGATTACATCCGGCGGATAAACTACATCCGGCGGATAAACTACATCCGGCGGATGAACTACATCCGGTCGAAGCTGTAGCGTACCGAGGCACCCCAGATACGCGGCTCGGTCAGGAAGTAGTTCCTGTAGAAGCCGGAGGTATCCGACGTGAGGTAGTGACCCGTCACGTTGTCCTCGTCCTGCAGGTTGCGTACCCACGTCTTCACCATCCAGTGACCGTCGTCGCTCTCGTAGATCAGCGAGGCGTTGTGCTGATCCCAGGAGTCGATCTGGTCGCCGACGGTGTTGAACTCGCGGGCGTAGGAATCGGACTGCCAGTAGTAGTCCCAGCGCGCCGTCAGCGACCCGACCAGCGCCGGCACCTGCCAGGTGTACGCGACACCCAGGTGCACGGTGTGCTCCGGCGAGTTGGGGAGCTGATTGCCCTGCAGGTCGGTGGCGAGACCGTCGGAGGTTTCGACGCCGGAGGCATCCAGGAATGCCCGGGAGAAGTAGGCAGGGATGCCATTGGGATAGAGAGTGCCCGGCGCCACCGGCGGACAGCCGGCGTTCGGGTTCTGATCGCTCAACGCGCCGCAGGCTGCGTACGCGGCATTGATCAATCCCGGGGTGATCTGATCCTGGCGAGCGATGTAATTCACCCCCGTCAGCGAACCCGGGTCGATGTTCTCGAGCACGATGTAGTCGGGATTGCCCGCGGTCCGGTTGGTGGGGTCCACCGACTCGGAGCCGCTCACCTCGGCATTCAGCCAGGAGTAGGCCAGATCCACGGACAGCCCCGGCAGCGCCTCAGGCCGCCACACCGACTCCAGCTCCGCCCCCATGATGTCGGCATTGATGTTGTCGTTGATGGAGGTGTTGTTGGCGATGCGGGTGACCTGCAGGCCCTTGTAGTCGTACATGAAGAACGAGCCGTTCAGCATCAGGCCACCATCCATGAGGATATTCTTCGTGCCGATCTCGATGGCGTCCACCCCTTCGCTGTCGAAGGTGTAGGCCGCGGTTCCGCTGTTGGCGAAATCTTCGTTCAGCGGCGGGTTGAAGCCACCGGGCTTGTAGCCCTTGGTATAGAAGGCATAGATCATGCTGTCGTCGCTGACCTGCATGTCGATGCCGATGCGCCCGGTCACCTCGTCCCACTCCGCGTGGTCGGGGCTGCCGGTCAGCTCCCGGCGCTCGCCGAAGGCGGGTACCGGGGGAATGGAAGCCAAAGCGGCGATGGCGCCGGGTACGTTGCCGACGCCCATGGCCGCAGCGTACTCGTCATACACCCCGTAGTGCTGAGCCAGGTCCACGGCAGCCTGCATGTCACCCGGGACGCCGAGCAGCGGGAAGAAGGCCGTCCGTACGAACAGAGGGTTATCGAACGTGCCCAGGTTGGCGGAGTTGTACAGCACGCCGGTGTCCGCCACGTCCTTCTCGTCGTGGTTGTAGCGCAGGCCCGCCGTCAGCTTCAGGTTCGGAGTCAGGTCGAAATAGACCTCGCCGAAAGCCGAATAGCCTTCGAACTCGCTACCGCCGTCCGGGTCGCTGGTCGAGTTGTAGAGGGTCGGGTACAGGGGCGGGAAACCCAACCCGGGAACACCGTACACTCCCACGAGATCCAGAGTGTTGGCCACGACGTTGTAGTCGCCGTGAGACTCCGACTCGATGTAGTTGGCGCCGAGAATGAAGTTGAACGGCCCTGTGAAGGCGGACTGCACCTTGGCTTCCACGGTGAAGTACTCGCTCTTGTCGGTGGCCTGGTCGTAGGCGAACACCCGGGTCTGGTCCACGTCCAGGATGCAGCCGCCGAAGATGCCGGCCGTGCCGTCGTTGTAGTTGCAGTTGGGGTCGGTCCACTCGCCGCCTGCCTTCCGCACCGGGTCAGAGGTTGGCCAGAGGCCCTGCGGATTCAGCGGCGTGGCGAAGAGATCGAACCCGACGTCCATGTTGTAGTCCTGGCGGGACAGGAACTCGGATTCCTGGTACCCGGCCTGGATGCTGTAAGTGTAGTTCTCAGTGTCGTAGAAGAACGCCGTGGTCCACAGGTCTTCCTCGTACTGGTACACCGGCTCCATGTCCGTGTGCATCTCGCGGAAACCGCCGTTGCCGGGGCGCTCGAACGCCTTGGACGGCGTCGGGTCGCCCAGCAGCACTGCGCCGTTCAGGCCGCCGAAGATACCGCCCGTGGTGGTGCCGGCGTGGGGACCGTCGAAGCCGAAACCGTTGGGCTTGCAGCCGATGGTGGGAATGGTGTTGCGCTCGCAGATCTGGTTGGTGATGCGCGCCTTGTCGTCGTCTTCGTCGAAGCGGCTGTACTGCACCCACCAGCGGGCGTTGTCGTTGATGTCCCACAGCGCAGTGAGCCGCACGCTGTAGAGATCGCGGCCGTCCACGTCGTCGTCGATGCCTTCGATCTCGCACGGCACGCGCTGCTGATTATCGATGGTGGACCCGGGAACCAGACAGTCCCCCACCTGGCCGTGGGCGGTGTTCTCGATGTAGCCGTCACGCTTCAGGTACATGCCCGCCACGCGCACGGCGAAGTTGTCCGCGACGGGGAAGTTCACAGCGCCCTTCACCCGGCTGTGCTCGTAGTCGCCGTACTCGGCGTCCACGAAGCCGTTGACCGACTCGAAGTCGGGCATCCTGGTGACCATGTTGATGGCGCCGCCGGTGGCGTTGCGGCCGAACAGGGTACCCTGGGGCCCCCGCAGCACCTCCACCCGTTCCATGTCGTAGAACTCGGCGGCGGGCAGGTTGGTGGGCACCGGAATCTCGTTCTGGTGAATCGAGACGCCGGATTCACCCGAATCCGAGATCACCAGCCGGCCGATGCCGCGAATGCTGAAGCTCGAGCCGCCGAAGTTCGTGGCGGTGAAGCTCACGTTGGGAGCGTTGAGCTGCAGATCCGACGGGCTGATGATCTGCTTGTCTTCCATCATGGAGCCCGTGAAGGCGCTCACGGCGATGGGTACGTCTTGCACGCTTTCTTCGGCACGCTGGGCCGTCACCACCACTTCTTCGATGGCGGAGGGCGCGGCGTGAACGGTGAAGGAAGCAGAGACCAGGAAGACGGACAGGCCAGCGGCAATACGTGGCCCCGTCCGTGAGGACGACAGAAACGACATTAATTCCCCTCCATAAGGACCTAGCCGCGAACAGCGCGACCTCCTGCGGCCCTGGCGCCATTGATAAACGCGCGATTGCGGTTTGTCAACTCATCGGCGCATAGAGGTTCGGGCACGAACCAACCCCTGGGGGGCATCGAGCCCCCCTCGAGGTGGCGGAACTCCCCGCTACAGCCGGCCTACAGCCGGCGGCCTACAGCCGG
>JAWLGU010000067.1:23900-27254 GCA_041690675.1 Pseudomonadales bacterium
CGGCCTACAGCCGGCGGCCTACAGCCGGTCGAAGCTGTAGCGAACCGAGGCGCCCCAGATGCGCGGCTCGGTCAGGAAGTAGTTCCGGTAGAAGCCCGACGTGTCGGACGTGAGGTACTTCCCGGTAACGTTGTCCTCGTCTTGAATGTTGCGGACCCAGGCCTTCACCATCCAGTGACCGTCGTTGCTCTCGTAGATCAGCGACGCGTTGTGCTGATCCCAGGAGTCGATCTCGTCACCCGCGGTGTTGAACTCCCGGGCGTAGGACTCGGCCTGCCAGTAGTAGTCCCAGCGCGCGGTGAGGGAGCCTGCCAGCGCACCCACTTCCCAGGTATAGGCGGCGCCGATGTGGATGGTGTGCTCCGGCGAGTTGGGGAGCTGGTTGCCCTGCAGGTTGGTGGCGAAGCCGTCGGAGGTTTCCACGATGCCCACCGTGTTCAGCGGGTTGCCCAACGAGTCCAGGGCGCTTCCGTCCAGGTAGCCCCGGGAGAAGTAGGCCGGAAGCCCATCGGCATAGGTGGCACCGGGCGCCACTGCGGGACAGGGGGCACCGTTCAGCGGGTTCTGCGCGCTGAGCGCCCGGCACAGGCCGTAGGCCTCGTTGACGTGGGCCTGGGTGATCTGACCGCGGTTGGCGATGTAGTTGACCCCGGTCAGCGATCCGGCGTCGATGTTCTCCAGGGTCACGAAATCGGGATCCCCCGCGGTGCGGTTGATGGGGTCCACCGACTCGGAGCCGCTCACCTCGGCATTCAGCCAGGAGTACGCGACATCGATGGAGAGCCCCGGCAGCGCTTCCGGCCGCCATACCGACTCCAGCTCCGCCCCCATGATGTCGGCGTTGATGTTGTCGTTGATGGAGGTGTTGTTGGCGATGCGGGTGACCTGCAGGCCCTTGTAGTCGTACATGAAGAACGAGCCGTTCAGCATCAGGCCGCCGTCCAACAGGATGTTCTTGGTGCCCACCTCGATGGCATCCACCGATTCGCTGTCGAAGGTGTAGGCGGCGGTGCCGCTGTTCACGAATGATTCGTTCAGCGGCGGGTTGAAGCCGCCGGGCTTGTAGCCCTTGGTGTAGAAGGCGTAGATCATACTGTCGTCGTTGACCTGCATGTCGATGCCGATGCGGCCGGTCACTTCCTTCCACCGCGCGTCCTTAGGGCTCCCCGTCAGGTCACGGCGCTCGCCGAAGCCCGGCGCCGGCGGAACCAGGGCGCTGATGGCGAAGCGCTCCGCGCTGTAAGCGGGCGTTAGAGCGGCCGCATCGAGCTGCGCCTGGGTGGCGCCGTAGTACGTGGCGAGATCCGTTTCCGGCGCACCACCCAGCGGCCCCAGCAGGATGTTCAGGGTTCGCGTCCAGTGGGTGCCGCCGGCCTGGGCCACGGCCTGTGCGTTGGCGGCCGCGTTGGGATCCAGCAGGCCGATCGCCGTCAGCGGCAGGTCGACGCCGGGAGCGACCGGGACGGTGACCGCCAGCAGGCCCGCGCCCACCGCATCCGCGCTGATGGCGTTGTAGAGGATGCTGGAGTCCGAGACCTTCTTCTCGTCGTTGTTGTAGCGCAGGCCGGCGGTCAGCTTCAGGTTGGGGGTCAGGTCGAAGTAGACCTCGCCGAACATGGAGTAGCCTTCGAACTCGTTGGCGGCATTCGGCTCACCGGTGGCGTTGTACATGGTGGGATACAGGGGCGGGAAGCCCAGCGGGCCCACGCCGTACACCCCCACCAGATCCAGGGTATTGGCCACTACGTAATAGTCGCCGAACGACTCGGACTCGGAGTAGTTGGCGCCGACGATGAAGTTGAAGGGGCCGTCGAAGGCGGACTGAAGCTTGGCTTCCACGGTCCAGAACTCGGACTCGCTGTCGGACTGGTCGTAGGCGAACACCCGGGTCTGGTCCACTTCCAGGATACAGCCGCCGAAGATGCCCGAGGTGCCGTCGTTGTAGTTGCACTCGCTGCTGGTCCAGTCGGCCCCGGCCCCGCCAGCGGGCTCGGAGGTCGGCCACAGACCGGACGGGTTCAGCGGGGTGGCGTAGAGGTTGAAGCCCACGTCCATCAGGTAGTCTTGACGGGAAAGGTACTCCGCCTCCCGATACCCTGCTTGCAGGCTGAAGGTGTACTGCTCGAAGTCGTAGGAGAAACCCGTGGTCCACAGATTCTCCTCGTATTCGTACACCGGCTCGAAGTCGGTGTGCATCTTGCGGAAGCCCGGCTTGCCGGGGGGATTGAACGCCTTCGTTGGCGCCGGGTCACCCAGCAGTACGGCGCCGTTCAGGCCGCCGAAGATGCCGCCGGTGGTGGTGCCGGCGTGGGGCGATTCGAAACCGAAGCCGTCCGGCTTGCAGCCGATGGTGGGGATGTCGTTGCGCTCGCACACCTGGTTGGTAATGCGGACCTTGTCGTCATCTTCCTCCATCCGGCTGTACTGCACCCACCAGCGGGCGTTGTCGTTGATCTCCCACAACCCGGTGAGCCGCACGCTGTATAGGTCACGGCCGTCGATGTCGTCGTCGATGCCCTGGAGCTCGCAGGGCGTCGTCTGCGGATTGTCGATGGTGGAACCCGGCACCAGACAGTCGCCCACCTGGCCGTGGGCCGTGTTCTCGATGTAGCCGTCGCGCTTGAGGTACATCCCCGCGGCACGCAGGCCGAAGTTGGCCGTGATGGGGATGTTCAGGGCGCCCTTGATGCGGCTGTGCTCGTAGTCACCGTACTCGCCGTCGATGAAGCCGTTGACGGACTCGAAGTCCGGCATCTTGGTGACCATGTTGATGGCGCCGCCGGTGGCGTTGCGGCCGAACAGGGTACCCTGGGGTCCCCGCAGCACCTCCACCCGCTCCATGTCGTAGAACTCGGCGGCGGGCAGGTTGGTGGGCACCGGAATCTCGTTCTGGTGAATCGACACCCCGGACTCCCCCGAGGAGGAGATCACCAGCCGGCCGATGCCACGGATGCTGAAGCTGGCGTCGCCGAAGTTGGTGGCCGTGAAGCTCACGTTGGGCGCGTTGAGCTGCAGATCCGACGGGCTGATGATCTGCTTGTCTTCCATCATGGCGCCGGTGAAGGCGCTCACGGCGATGGGCACGTCCTGCACGCTCTCCTCG
The DNA here is from genome assembly GCA_041690675.1 of Pseudomonadales bacterium. GTDB lineage: Bacteria > Pseudomonadota > Gammaproteobacteria > Pseudomonadales > Azotimanducaceae > UBA7803. The sequence goes on from JAWLGU010000067.1 coordinate 27,004, forward strand.
GCGCGCTGGGCGGTTACCACCACCTCTTCGATGGCCGCAGGTGCTGCGGCGAGCGGTAAAGAAACGGACAGAAGCAAACCGGGAACTGCGAGACGCACACCACGGTGCCGTCTCGTCCCTGCGGACGCGATAGGCATATTTTCCCCTCCTCTCCGACCCGGCCAGGCTGGCACTACGGGTCCCTCATGCGCAATAACTACTATTTCGCGTCGTATGTCAACCACGATTTGCGCGCCTCCAGGCCGCGCCGC
>JAWLGU010000068.1:0-4432 GCA_041690675.1 Pseudomonadales bacterium
TCCAGGGGCTGAAACACCAGACCGTTCCCCCAGCTCACCGCCTGCCGGCCCAGGGTCACGCCCCAGGGGCCACCGCGATAACGCACCGCCAGCCGGTCAAACCGGTGGAGGAGCCGCTGGTCGCTGTCCTCGTCCAGGGTCCAGGTGAGGTCGGCCAACCGTCGCCGGTCGCTGACGGTGGTCTGCGCGAGGGTGGGGCCGAGCCCCGCGAGTCCCCGCGCATCGGTCCTGAGGTACGTGGTGCTGTGGTCCGCAAGCCAGGTGAAGCGGCCCGCGCGGTGACGCAGTACCAAGCGCAGGTCGAGGTCCTGGTCGAATCCCGGGGTGCCCGACTGCTGGCGCCGGAGATCCTCCTCGGGCAGCAGGCTCAGGGTGCCGAACCACTTCAACCGCCCGTCCAGCTCCACGGCCTGGACCTGAACGCCGCAGAACGCCACCGTCAGCGCGAGGATCGGCAGCAGGCGGCGTGATCGATTCATGGGGTCAGACCGGCTCCACCACCGCATCGTCCACGACGGCGCCGTCCCTCAGCTTCACCTTGCGGCGGGAGTACCCCATCACCAGAGGATCATGAGTGGCGGTGACGATGGTAAGGCCATGCGCCTCGTTGAGGTTGCGCAGCAGCTTCAGCAACTCCTCGGTGGTGACGCTGTCCAGGTTGGCGCTGGGCTCGTCCGCCAGCAGCAGCACCGGCCGGGTGACGATGGCACGAGCGATGGCGACCCGCTGCTGCTGACCGCCGGACAGCTCGCCCGGGCGCCGGTCCGCGAGCCCCGCCAGCCCCAGCGCCTCGAGCATTTCCAGCGCACGGCGGCGCCGCTCGGACGCGCCCACGCCCTGGAGCTGAAGAATGAACTCCACGTTCTCCCGGGCGCTGAGCACCGGGATCAGGTTGTACGCCTGGAATACGAAGCCCAGCTTGTGCAGGCGCAGATCCGCCAGAGCCGGCTCGGAGAGAGCGTTGAGCAGCTCACCGTCCACCCGTACCTCGCCCTGGGTAGGGCGGTCCAGGCCACCGATGAGATTCAACAGGGTGGATTTGCCCGACCCGGACGGTCCGGACAGGCTGACGAATTCCCCGCGCCGCACCTGAAAGTCAACCGACTCGAGGGCGCGCACCGGAACGCCGTCGCCGTAGATCCGGCCGACGCCACGGCAGTCCACCACCAGGTCAGTCATCGTCGCATGGCCTCCAGAGGCTCGATCTTCACCGCCCGCCAGGCGGGATAGAGGCTGGCCAGCACGCCGAAGCCCAGGCTCATCGCCGCCAGCAGCGCGAGGTCCCCCGGCAGCAGCCGGGGGACCAGGCGGCTCGACATCCCGGCCAGCTCCGCGCCGGCCGCCCAGCGGGAGAGGTCGATGCCGTCGCGGAGCATCCAGGCGAGCACCGCACCGGCAACGAGCCCCAGCGTCACGCCGGCGGTCATGACCAGCGCCGACTCCAGCACCACCTGAACCAGCACCGCGCCGCGCCGCATTCCCACGGCCCGCAGCATGCCCAGCTCCCGGGTGCGCTCCATCACGGCGGTGATCAGGGTGTTCACCAGACCGAATATGAGCGCGCCCATCATCACCAGAAACCAGATGTAGATGGCGGTATCGGCCATGGCGTACATCGCCGCCGCCTGGGGCTCCAGCTCCTGCCAGCTCAGTACCTGAAGCTCCGGCAACCGCGCCTGCAGGTTACGGACCACGGCATCGGTGGCGGCGTCGTCCCGGAGCCGGAGCGACAGCTCCGTGACGTCCCCGGTGCCGAGCAGCGACTGGACGTAGCGCAGGCCCGAGAATGCGAAGGCCTTCTCCAGCGCGGTGCCGTCGGCGTCGAAGATCCCCGCCACCCGGAACCCGGCCTCCCGGGTGGAGCCGTCGGCGCCGCGGGTGATCACGACCACCCGGTAGCCGACGTCCGTCTCGAGCTGCTCCGCCAGGGCGCGGCCGACGAGGATCCGGTTGTCGCCGGCATCCTGCAGTCGCTCCCCGAGCACCGGAACGTCGCCGAGGAACGAGATGCTCTCCCGCGCGGGATCCACACCGGCGAGCTGCAGGCCCCGCGTCTCCCGTTCGCTCATGATCACTGCCGGCACCACCACCCGCGCCGCCCAGCCGGCGAGCGCGTCGCCGGACACGCCGGAGTGCCAGTCTTTCCCCGGAGCGAAGCGGTGCTGGATGCCCGGGTCGTCCCGGTACCCGGGTGCCAACACCTTGACGTGGCCGGTGAGGTTTTCCACCGCCGCGTCGCGCATGTCCTCCTGCATCCCGCGCACCAGGCTGTTCAGCACCGTCACACCGGCCACCGCCACGCAGATGGCGAGCAACAGCATGGCGTTGCGCCGCCGGTGGCGGAACAGGTTGCGCGCGCTCAGGTTCACGAGCAGGCCGACGGGCATCACGCCGGCACCCGCAAGGCGGTCGCGGGCTCGAGACGCAGTATGCGCAGTGACGGCAGCACCGCGGCGAGCTGCGTGCCGACGAACATGACCAGCGGCGCCGTGAGCAGCGCCTCCGTCGTGAAGGTCGGATAGAGCCGGGTGGGCATGTACATCTCCCGGGCGAGCTGCTCCATCTCCTCACCCAGATAGATGCCGACGCGACCGAGCCAGGCCACCAGCGCCGTTGCCAGCAGCAGGCCGGTGCCGGTACCCAGGGCCCAGATGAACACCGCCTCCCACTGCAGCATGACCATGATGCGCCGGGGCCGCATGCCGATGGCCAGCAGCACGCCGAACTCCCGGGTGCGTTCGTAGACGGTCATGATGAAGGTATTCACCACGCTGAACCCCACCAGCACCATGACGATCCAGTACATGAGCGCGCCGCTGATCCGGTCGATCTCGATGGCCTGGCGCAGCTCCGGCAGCACCTCCTGCCAGCTCCTCACCCGTACCGGCTCGCCGCCGGCGTCCTCGGGCCAGCGTGGGGGCAACGCGGTGACGAGGGCATCCACGGTGCGGTCCACTGCGTCCAGATCCGGCGTGCGCACCACCAGGGTGTGAACCCGGTCCTGCAGCTCGAAGGCCTCCCGCACGTCGTCGATGTGGGCCAGCAACAGGCCGCGGTCCAGCTCCGCCATGCCGGTGCGAAACAGACCCACGACCCGCACCACCAGGGCCGCGACCCCGCCCTCTCGCGCGCTGCCGAGGAGCACTGCCTCGTCGCCGACCTCCACGCCCAGGTTGCGCGCCAGGGTCTCGCCCAGCACTCCTTCCCCGGCCGAACGCAGATCCCGCCCGTGTATGATGCGTTCGTGGAAGCTCACCACTCGGGCGTGGCTCTGCGGCTCGATGCCCAGAAGCTGCGCGCCGAAGCTGCGCTCCCCCGCCGAGGCGAGCACGAAGGCCTCCATCCGCGGGGTGGCTGCCGCGACGCCTTCCACCTGCCGCACCCGCGCCGCGAGCAGTCCAGCCGCGGACAGCGCATCCTCCAGCCGTTCCTCCTCCACGTAATCCGCGCTCTGAATCTGCACGTGGCCGGTGAGCAGCGACGTGGCGGTCTCCTCCATGGTGCGGTAGCTGCCGAGCTGGACGCACATGGTGGCCACCACCAGAAACACGGCGAAGGCGACTCCCCCCGCGGTAAGCCAGGTGCGCCTGCGGTTACGCCACAGGTTGCGCCAGCCGATCTGCAGCGCCATGGCGCCGGTCATGGGTCCGCACTTCTCAAGGAACCGCCCCGGTGCGCAGCGCGAAGAGCGTGAAGAGGTCGTCGTCCAGCGGCACTCCGAACTCGGCGTGGCGGTAGCTGACCTCGGTGTAACGCTCGGGCTCATCGAGCTGGCTCATGCGCATCCGGGTTGCGAGCACCCGGCCCCCCAGCTCGCCGATCTCCAGCGCTTCCAGCCGCTTGAGCGCGGTCAGATCCTGATCGAAGAAGGTCTGCGACAGCAGCACGTAATCGTCGCGCAGCGTCAGCACTTCCTTGCCCCAGACCACGGGGGCGTTGTCGTGGGGCACGGCTTCCACGGTGTACCGCCGATGGCCGTCGCTCGCCTCGACACCCACCAGCCTCAGCTCGTAGTGCCTGAGCAGCTTGTCGCTGCGGGACAGGTCGTTGTAGGAGAAGTCGGAGCCCGCCCAGCTCTGCGACATGAGACTGAAAGGCAGCCGGATGGTGCGGTTGAGCTGGGGCGTGTAGGTCCACATGCTCTCACCCAGCTTCAGCGTGGCGTTGCCCGCGTCCCGAGGCGGCGCGGTGAAGCGGATGAGGGCGTCCTCCCGCCCCCGGGTCCATGCCACCAGGCTCGACCTGCGCTGCCACTCGGGCCGGTGGATCAGCATGTCGAGCTCGGCGTAGGAGGTCTCGCCCCGCACCAGATCCAGGGCGCCCGTCACCAGCTCCCGGGCCGTGGGATGCGTGGATTCCTCTGCCGCCCGGGACGCCGTGCCCCAGACGGTCATCACCATCACCCACAGCAGAGCCCGTGACCGGCTCATCA
>JAWLGU010000068.1:4532-13944 GCA_041690675.1 Pseudomonadales bacterium
TCAGCGGCGGCGTCTCGGCAGCGAGACCACGTTGCCCCCGTGGGGCGGACCCGAGCGCATCGACATCGCCATCTCCCAGGTGAACAGGCGGGCGCCATCCCGCACGAAGCCACGGAAGCCGAACCCGCCCGTCACCTCGAAAAGCGCGAAGGTGGCGTGCACCGAGCCGCTGTCGTTCCAGACCAGGCCGAGATTCGGCGGACTGTCGAGCTTTGCGGTGCCCTGCAGCGTCTCCCCGTTCAGGCGGACCACAAGGGTGTAGGTGCCCACCTCGTTGCCCGCCACCCGCACCGAGACGTCCCGGTCTGTCTGCTCCTGCCGCCATTGGCCCCTGACGGTGATGCCCTGGTCGTCGCGCAACACCTCCACCTCGCACTCCACCGGCTGGCCGCGGCTCTGGCCGTCGGCCAACACGCTGCCGCGACCGGCCCAATGCCCGTCACGGAGCATCACGGGCCGGCATCCGCCGGTACAGTCACGGGCGGGCCCACGGGCTCGGTGCAGCGTGGGTCCTTGTGACGTGCGTCGTTGACGTAGCTGGAGACGGGTACCACGTCCAGGTCCACGGGCACCCTCGGGCCCAGCAGAGCTATCACCTCGTCACCCCCGGCCTGCCGATCGAGCCAGCGTGGAGCGTCGGCCTGGGCGATCATCACCGGCTGGCGCGTATGCACGAACTCCAGCCCCGGATGGGCGTCGGTGGTGAGAATGGCGAAGCTTTCCAGCACCGCGTCGACGTCGGGATTGCGCCAGCGGTCCCAGATGCCGGCGAGCAGCATGCCGGGCGCCTCCTGGGGATGGATGTAGTATGGCAGCTTTCGCTGTGGCGGCCGCTGCCGCGCCCACTCGTAAAACCCGGACACCGGGACCAGGCAGCGACGCCGCTGAAACGGCTCGCGAAAGGCGCGGCTCGTGGTCACGGTCTCCGACTTGGCGTTGAACATGCTGTACCGGGTGCCGGCCTCCGGAGCCCAGTACGGGGTCAGCCACCAGCGCATGGGCACCAGCTCGGGCCGGCCCTCCCGGTCGAGGCGGAGCACCACGATGGTTTCGGTGGGGGCCGCGTTGGGATTGTCAGGCCCGGGATGGGGCAACTGCACCAGCTCCAGCAGCAGCCGGGAAAGCGGGTCCGACTCGACGTTGAAGCGCCCGCACACGGCGATCAGCTTTCCAGGATCTCGGCCACGTCGTTCATCTCTTCGTCCGTCAGCCGCCAGCCTTGCGCGGCGCGAACGTTGGCGGCCACCTGCTCCGCCGACGTGGCGCCGGCGATGACGCTGACGATCACCGGCTGCGACAACAGCCAGCCGAACGCCAGCTCCAGCAGGGGGTGGTCGTGCTCGCCGGCGAACGCGCCCAGCGCTTCCACCCGGTCGTACACGTCTTCGCGCAGCATGCGCTGCGCCATCCCTTCCATCCGCGCCAGGCGGGAATCCTTCGGCGGTGCGCTGCCGCGCCGGTACTTGCCGGTCAGCATGCCGCTGGCCAGGGGAAAGTACGGCAGCATCCCGAGCCCGAAGTGCCGGCACGCCGGCAGCACCTCGTGGCGCACCGCCCGTTCCAGCAGGCTGTAGTGGTTCTGCGCCGTGACGAACGGCGTCCACCCGGCGGACCGGGCGGTCCAGTCGGCGTCGGAGATCTGCCAGCCGGTGAAATTGGAGTGTCCCAGGTAACGCACCTTGCCTTCCCGCACCAGATCGTCGAGGACACTCAGGGTCTCGGCGATGGGGGTCGCCGGATCGGGTGCATGGATCTGATAGAGATCGATGTAATCCGTGCCGAGGCGGGTGAGGCTCGCCTCGACGGCGCGCCGGACGTAGCGCCGGGACCCGCCCTTCTCCTGCAGCGAAGGTCCGGTGGGCATGCCGAACTTGGTGGCGATGATCGCCCGTTCGCGGCGACTGCCGAGGGCCTGCCCCAGCAGCCGCTCGGATTCCTGGCCGCCGTAGACGTCGGCGGTGTCGAAGAAGTTGATGCCGTGATCCAGCGCGGCGTCCACCACCGCGCCGGTGGCCTTGGCGTCGATGCGGCCGCCGAAGTTGTTGCAGCCGATGCCCACCTCCGACACGTACAGGCCGGAATTGCCCAAGCGACGCTGCTCCATCCACCTTCTCCCGGAGTTGCGGCGAGCGCAGAATGGTAACGGTTTGCGTTTGCCCGTGCATTCGCGTAGTAAGGCGGCCTTCCAGCGAATCGAATCGAAGGCAGATCATGACCCGTCCACCGGTCGCGGATCGCATCACCAGCCGCTACACCCGCCACGGCGTCACCGTCGAGGATCCCTACGCCTGGCTCAAGGATCCCGGCTATCCCGAGGTCACCGACCCGAAGATCCTCGCGTACCTCGACGCGGAGAACGGCTACTTCGAGAGCCGGATGGCGCCGTACCAGCCACTGGTTCGGGAGCTGTTCGAAGAGCTGAAGGCGCGCCAGCCTCAGGAGGACGCGAGCGTGCCGTACCGCAAGGGCGGGTACTGGTACCAGTGGCGCTTCGAGCGCGGTGCCCAGTACCGGGTCTGGCTGCGGGCGCCGGTCACCGACCCGCGCACGCCCCCCGCCAACGACCACGGCTCCTGGCGCATCATCCTCGACGAGCCGCGGCTCGCCGAGGAGCACAACTACTTCGTGCTCGGCGGGCTGTCCGTGAGCCCGGACGGCCGCTACCTGGCCTGGAGCGCGGACACCAACGGCTCGGAACGCTTCACCCTGCACGTGAAGGACCTGGTCGACGACGTGCTGCTGGACGAGCCCATTCCGGACACCCTCTCGGCACCGGAATGGGCCACGGACGGCGCCCGCTTCCTCTACGTGGTGGTGAACGATCAGTGGCGCCCGTATCAGGTGCGCCTGCACCGGCTGGGCACCCCTCGCAGCGCGGATCCGGTGGTCTACGAGGAAGCGGACGAATCCTTCTTCGTGGGCATCGACAAGACGACGTCGGAGCAGTACCTGCTCATCTCCAGCGGCGACCACGTCACCAGCGAGGTCTACTGGCTCCCGGCGGAGGCGCCCGACGCCACCCCGCGGGTGTTCTCGCCCCGGCGGACACGCCACGAGTACTCCGTCGACCACGGCGAGGGTTTCTTCTACTTCATGAGCAACGCCGCTCACAAGAACTTCGCCCTGCTGCGCAGCCCCGAATCCACTCCGGAGGAAGCGCACTGGGACACCCTGCTCACCGGCTCCGACGCCCAGTATCTCAAGTGGTTCGCCCGCTTCCGCGGGCGTCTCGTGGTGGGCGAACGCATCGAGGGCCTGGAGCAGGTGCGGGTGCTGGAGGACGAGGGCGACGATTACCTGCTGGAATTTCCCGAGGCCACCCACTCGGTGAGCCCGGGCGCCAACGGCGAGTACGACACCGACACGTTTCGGCTGCACTACCAGTCCATGATCACCCCGGAGACGGTGTACGACTTTCACTTCGCCGACCGGCGCCTCGAGGCGCTGAAGGAGCAGGTCGTCCCCACCGGCTACGACCGCCACCGCTACGTCACGGAGCGACTCATGGCCCCGGCCCGGGACGGCGCCCGGGTGCCGGTGAGCCTGGTGTATCGACGGGATCTCAAGAAGGACGGCTCGGCACCCCTGTACCTCTACGGTTACGGGGCGTACGGTGCAGCCATCATGCCCGGCTTCTCGAGCAACCGGCTGTCGCTTCTGGAGCAGGGGTTCGTCTATGCCATCGCCCACATCCGCGGCGGCGACGACCTGGGCTACGCGTGGTACGAGCAGGGCAAGCTCGCCCAGCGAACCAACACCTTCAACGATTTCGTGGACGTGGCCCGGTTCCTGGCGGAGCGCGGCTACTCGAGCCCGGGCCGCATCGCCATTGCCGGCGGCAGCGCCGGCGGCGAGCTGATGGGCGCCGTCGTGAATCAGGCGCCGGAGCTGTGGGGCGCCGTGGTGGCGCACGTGCCGTTCGTGGACGTGCTGAACACCATGCTGGACGAGAGTCTGCCGCTCACGCCCATCGAGTGGCCCGAATGGGGCAATCCCATCGAGGACAAGGCCGCCTTCGAGCACATCCTCTCGTACTCGCCCTACGATCAGCTCCGCCCGGGGGCCTATCCCCCGATGCTCCTCACCGCGGGGCTGAACGATCCCAGGGTGACGTACTGGGAGCCCGCGAAGTACGTGGCCAGGCTGCGCACGCTGAAGACGGACGACAACTGGCTGCTGCTCAAGACCAACATGGACGCGGGACATCGCGGGCAGTCCGGGCGATTCGAAGCATTGCAGGAGCTGGCTGAGGAATACGCCTTCATCATCGCGAGCCTCGGGCTCTGGTCCCCTGCGGACACAGAGCGGCGTGAAGGGTGACCTATGCGGTATCGGCCCGATCGGCCGCCTTGGCCTCGTGAGCTTCGCGCATGCGCCGCTTGATGATGTTCTGCACCACGCTCACGGTGGTCCAGTCGTGCAGCATGAGGCGCTCGCAGTTGCCGCACGGGATCTGCTCGCCTTCCTGCACCCGATACAGCAGATCACTGTACTTCAACCGGGTGACATGGTCGCAGTGGGAGCATTCAAGCCCCACGGCGGGATCGATACCGATGTAATCCATGACCGCGAGCATCCTCGTGCGGCAACGCAAGCTACTCTAATGGTAGCGCCGATTTCGGATCAGGCCAGCACATCGGGTGCCGTGGTTGCGCCGGGTCAATGGTTCAGGTGGGCGCGCAGCTCGTCCCGGAACTGCGGCGCGGCGATCTCGATCAGGGCTTCCGCGCGCTCGCGCACCGGCGCATCCTTGAGCCGCGCCACGCCGTACTCCGTGACGACCATGTCCACGTCCGTGCGCAGGGCCGTCACCAGCTCCACCCGGGGAACGATGCGGGAGACCTCGCCGCGCCGGGCGGTGGCGTTCATCGCGATGATGGAGCGCCCGCGGGGGGAGACCCGGGCAGCGCGCATGAAATCCACCGAGCCGCCGGTGCCGGAGATCTGCCGGCTGCCGGCCATCTCCGCGTTCACCTGCCCGAACAGGTCGACCTGCACCGCCGAGTTCACCGACACGAACCCGGACAGGCGACCGATGACGCTCGTCTCGTGAGTGTAATCGGCGCCGCGAAACTCAACCTGCGGGGTTTCCGCCAACCAGTCGATGAGCTCGGCGCTGCCCAGGGCCATGCCGGTGACGTGGCAGCCCCGGTCGATCTCCTTGCGCGATCCGGTGACGTTGCCGTTCCGGATGAGCCGCATGCCGCCGTCGTCGATGAGCCCGCCGTGCATGCCCAGGTCGTTCTTCTCCGTAAGCCGCGCGACAATGGCCGCGGGTATGCCGCCGATGCCGGTCTGAATGCAGTCGCCGTCGCGGATCTCCGCCGCCACGAGGGCGCCGATGGCCTCCGCTGCCGGGTCCGGCACCGGCGCGGCCATCTGGTGCAGGGGTCGCTCGCTGGTCACCATCAGGTCGATACGGGACTCGTCGATCAGCGGACAGCCGGCAGGAGCGACGAAGGCGGTATTCAGCTCGGCGACGACCACGGACGCGGCGCCGAGAGCCGCCGGCAGAAAGTCCACGTTGGGGCCGAGCCGCAGCCGTCCGTCGGCACCCCGGGCCACCTGCATCAGCACCATGTCCACCTCGCGGGAGAGGTAGTCGTAGACGCGGCGCATCTGCATGGGCAGGAAGTGCAGCCGTTCGGGATCGGCGTGCTGCAGCTCCGGCGTCATGAAGAACGTGGTGAAAAGGGCATCGGGCGCGTACTCGGTGAAGTCCTCCCGGTTGTAGCCGCCGATGGGAAACTGGATGAAGTGCAGACCTTCGGGCAGCGTCGCCGCCTTCAGTTGCGCCAGCAGGTCGCTGGGCTCGTTGACGCTGCCGGCCACGAAGATGCGCTGCCCGGGACGGAACAGCTCGGCGATCTGGGTCATCGTCCTTCCAGTGCTGCGGGTGAGGGGCGATTGTAGTCACCCGGAAGGCGGGTCACACGGTTTTCGGGGCCCGGTCCATGGGCGACAATGCGCCTCCACGTCCCGGGCAGGAGCCGATGAGCCAGACCACGTCCGCTACCCGTTCGGCGCTGGCACTGTTCGAGCCCGGCATTGCGGACTGGTTCGGCGCCTCGTTCCCCGCGCCCACCCGGGCTCAGACTCGGGCCTGGCCGGTCATCGCGGCCGGCGAGCACGTGCTGGTGACGGCGCCCACCGGCTCCGGCAAGACCCTCACCGCCTTCCTCTGGGCGTTGAACCAATTCGCATCGGGACGGTGGCAGACTGGCGCCACCCGGGTGCTCTACGTGTCGCCGCTGAAGGCGCTCAACAACGATATCGAGCGCAACCTGCTCGGCCCCCTGACCGCCCTCTCCGCCCGCGGCGCCGTGCCCGAGCTGCGGGTGGCAACGCGGTCGGGAGACACCCCGCAGAGCGACCGCCAGCGCATGCTGCGCCGGCCGCCGGAGATCCTCATCACCACGCCGGAGAGCCTTACCCTGCTGCTCACCGGCACCCGGGGCCGGCACATGCTGGGCGGCGTGGCCACGGTCATCCTCGACGAGGTGCACGCCCTGGTCGACAACCGCCGGGGCACCCTGGTGCTCACCGCCCTGGAACGGCTGGTGCGGCTTGGCGGGGAGTTTCAGCGCATCGCCCTGTCGGCCACGGTGCAGCCCCTCGACCGGGTGGCGGCGTATGTGGCGGGTTGCGACGAGAGCGGGGTGCGGCGTCCCATGCAGGTGGTGGAAGCCGGGGGTGACAAGGCCATCGACCTGACCATCCGCTTTCCGGAAGCGGCGCGGCGCGCCGCCGACCGTGGTCAGAAGATCTGGGAGCCGCTGGCGGCGGCGTTCCGGGACATCATCCACGCCAACGCCGCCACCCTGTTCTTCACCAACAGCCGCCGGCTGGCAGAAAAGCTCACCTTCGCCATCAATCGGGATCAGCCGTCGCCCCTGGCCTATGCCCACCACGGCTCGCTCGCCCGCGAAATCCGGCTGGAGGTGGAGGCGCGGCTGAAGCGCGGCGAGCTCAAGGCCATCGTCGCCACCAGTTCCCTGGAGATGGGCATCGACATCGGCGATCTGGATCAGGTGGTGTTGATCCAGTCGCCGCCCTCCATCGCCGCCACCCTGCAGCGCATCGGCCGCGCCGGCCATCGGGTGGGAGAAGTCAGCCGAGGGGTGATCTTTCCCGTCTTCGCCCAGGACTTCGTCAGCGCCGCCGCCCTGGCCCAGGCGGTGGGGGCACGGGACATCGAGCCTCTCGTGCCCCTGACCAATCCGCTGGACGTGCTGGCCCAGATCGTCGTGTCCATGACCGCCACCGAGCCGTGGCCCGTGGACGAGCTGTTCGAGCTCCTGCGACGCAGCGGCCCCTACGAGCACCTGCCCCGGGCCCAGTTCGACCTGGTGGTGGAGATGCTCGCCGGCCGCTACGGCGGCCACGGCAGCTACGCCGGCGCCCGCGTCCGCGAGCTGAAGCCGCGCATCAGCTACGATCGCATCCGCCAGCAGGTGAAGGCCCAGCACGGCGCCGTGCTCGCGCTGTACAGCTCCGGCGGCGTCATCCCGGACCGCGGCTACTTCCACATCCGTCACTCGGAGACGGGTGCGGTGATCGGCGAGCTGGACGAGGAGTTCGTCTGGGAGGCCCAGGTGGGTCAGATCTTCACCCTGGGCACCCAGAACTGGCAGATCCACCGGATCACCCACGACGACGTGCTGGTCCGCCCCACGGCCCAGGCGGCAACGACCCCACCCTTCTGGCGGGCCGAGAGCCGGAGCCGCAGCGTGCACTTCTCGGAGCGCATCGCCGGCTTCCTGGAACATGCGGAAGAGCGGCTGGCGGCGGGGCCGGAGACGCTGCAGCGCGAGCTGGTAACCACCCTGGGCTTCGACGACGGCGCCGCAGAGGAGCTTACGGGGTACCTGCAGCGCCAGCGGGAAATCACCGGCACCGCGTTGCCCCACCGTCGCCACCTGGTGGTGGAGCGGGTGCTGTCGGGGCCCGGGGGCTACCGGGGCGCCGAGCACCTCGAGCAGCTGGTGATCCACAGCCTCTGGGGCGGACGGCTCAACCGGCCCTGGGCGCTGGCCTTGGGCGCCGCCCTGCATCGAGACGGGGTGGAGGCGGAGATTCACGCCGCCGACGATGCGGTCTCCATCCTCTGCCGGCAGCCGGTGGACCCGGATCAGGCTCTGCGACTGGTGACCGCGGACAACCTGGAGCCGTTGCTGCGGGCGTCCCTGGAATCGTCGGGGCTGTTCGGCGCCCGCTTCCGCGAGGCCGCCGGACGCGCCCTGCTGGTGACGCGGCAGCGATTCAACGCCCGCCTGCCGCTGTGGATGAGCCGCCTGCAGGCCAAGAAACTCATGACCGCCGTTTCGGACTTCGACGACTTTCCGGTGTTGCTGGAGTCCTGGCGCACCTGTCTGATCGACGAGTTCGACCTCCCGGGGCTGCAACGGCAGCTGGAGGCGCTGGCCGACGGCACACTGGCGGTCTCCACCTGCACCACCGACGGCCCCAGCCCGTTCGCCGCCAACCTGAGCTTCGCTCAGATCAACCGCTACATGTACGCCGACGACGCGCCCGAGCGGGGCGCCCCCAGCGCCCTGTCCGACGAGCTGATCCGGAGCGCGCTGCACGATGTCGAGCTGCGCCCGCGGTTGACCCTCGAGACGGTGGCGGCGTTTCTTTCGAGGCGGCAGCGCACCGCGCCCGGCTACGCCCCAGAGTCGGCGGAAGACTGGGCGGAATGGATCAAGGAGCGGGTGCTGGTGCCGGCCGGAGAGCTGGACGCCGCAGTGGCACATCCGGACGTGGTGCAGATCGGCGGCGGCTCGCGCCGCTGGCTGTGCCACCGGGAGCTGCTGCACGTGCTGCGAGCCGGGCTGGCCGCCGGGGTTGCCGTGACCGGCCCGGTGCCGGTGGTGGACGACGGCCGCAGCGCCCTCCAGCTCGCGCTGGAGGTGCTGTCCTTCTACGGGCCCCTCACCGAGCGCCGGCTCCGCGAGATTCTGCCCAGCGTGCCGCCCGGCCTGCTGGAGGCCGAGGACGTGCTGGTGCGCGGGCCACTCATAGAGAACGACCCGGAGATCCACTACTGCGAGGCGGAGAACTACCAGGCGCTGCTGCGCCTGCAACGTGCCCTGAAGCGGCCCCGTCTCGAAGCACACCCGGTGACCGACCTTCCCGCCTACCTGGCGATCTGGCAGGGCGTGGGGACTGCGGGCTCGGCGGAGGAGTGGCTGGAGCCTCTGCGGGGCTACCGGGCCCCGGCCACCGTGTGGCTCTCGGACCTGCCCGCCGCGCGGGACCCGGGAGCCGCCGAGCAGCGCCTGGACCAGGCGTTCGCCGAGCTGGGCCTGGCCTGGCAGGGGGCGGGCCCCGGCCAGGTGCGCATCGGCTATCCCGAGGATCTGCTGCTTCTGGACGCAGCGCCGCCGCCGGAGGATGAGCCCGCGGCCGC
>JAWLGU010000068.1:14044-26113 GCA_041690675.1 Pseudomonadales bacterium
CTGGCAGGGGGCGGGCCCCGGCCAGGTGCGCATCGGCTATCCCGAGGATCTGCTGCTTCTGGACGCAGCGCCGCCGCCGGAGGATGAGCCCGCGGCCGCGGCTGCGGCCGCAGCCGGGGCGGTGTTCGCCGACCCCTCCGCCCGCTACGGGTTCCTGCAGCTCGCGGACCGCCAGGGCGAGCCGGCCGAACCGCTGGTGGAGTTCAACCGCCGCTGGTGGCAATGGGTATGGGCCGGCGCCGTGGCTGCGGACACTCTGGCGCCACTTCGGCAGGCGGTGACCCGGGACTTCAGGCTGGGCGGCGAGGCACCTCGCGAGGTCCGCGGGCGATCCGCGCGGAGCCGCCGGGGGCGGGCGCTGCGTTACGCGCGCTCGGCCTACGCCGATCCCTGGGCCGGCAACTGGATGCTGCTACCGAGACCGGAGCCCGAAGCCGACGCCCTGCTGGCCCTGGAGGACGCCAAGGACCGGGCGCGCGTGCTGCTGGACCGCTACGGCCTGGTGTGCCGGGAGCTCGCCAACCGCGAGGGCGGACTGCTGCGCTGGCAGGCGCTGTTCCGGGCGCTGCGGGTGATGGAGCTGGCCGGCGAGGTGGTGGCGGGCTACTTCTTCCAGGGCCTGTCGGGACCCCAGTTCGCGCCGCCTGCGGCACTCGCCACGCTGCAGGGAGACGCCGCGCCGCCCCGGGTATTCTGGTGCAACGCCATGGATCCGCTGTCGCCGTGCGGTCTGGGCCTCGAGTGGCCGCAGCTGCCCCAGCGGCGGCCTCAGAACTACCTGGCCTTCCACCAGGGCGAGCTCGCCCTGGTGATCGAGAACGGCGGCCGGCGCCTCGAGCTCTTCGTGGCGCCCGACCACCCCGATCTGCGGGAGGTGCTCGCGCCGCTGGGGCATCTCCTGGCGCGGCAGCGCCGGGTGACCCTGGAGCGCATCAACGGCGCCGCCGCCGCAGACAGCCCCTACCTGGCCGCTCTCGGGGCCCTCGGCCGGGTGGTCAGCGACCACCGCTCCACCTATCTGGAAGCGACTACACTTCAGCCATGAACATCAGCGGCGTGATCCGGGATGCTGCCCTGCGTGAGCGGCTGCGACTGCTGGCCGCCCGCGCCGGCTGGACGTGCTCGCTGTCGGAGGGCGAGGCGACGCTGGATCCCGTCGCTGCGCAACACGCGGATCTGTTCGTCTGCGACGACCCGGCCCCTCTCGTGGGCCGGGACGGCCGGAGTTCGGCCCTGGTGCTGCTGGCGGGACCGTCGGACGACGGCGATCCGGACTCCGACCACGCTCGGGTCGACCCGAGCCAGGCGGACGACGCGCTGCTGCTGGCGCTGAACACCTGCGTCAACGCGCGCCGCCTGAGCTCGCGGTTCGCCGAGCTCGAGCGCACCGAGCCCATCACCCGCCTGCCCCGCCGGGAGCAGCTGCTCGAGTCCCTGGCGCCGTGCAAGGGCCGTGCAGTGGGGCTCTTGATCGTGCAGATCGACCACGCCGGCCACCTCTACGAAGGCCTGGACCCGGTGAGCAAGACGGATCTCCTCGCGGCACTGGCGGCCAACGTGCAGGCGGCGACACCGGCCACCGGCATGACGGGCTTCTACGACGCCGCGTGCTTTCTGATCGCGCTGGCGGACGCGGCGGAAGCGGAGCTGGCGCAAACCGCCGACGAGCTCGTCCGGCGCTTGAGCGCCCCGTTGCCCTACCGTCACGGCGAGCTGCACCTCACCGTCAGCGTGGGGTACGCGCTGGAGGTCATGTACGGCGATGCCGAGCGCCTCTGGCGCGAGGCGTGGGGCGCCATGCGCCGCGCCGTCGAGAGCGGCGGCAACCGCGCCACCGGGCCGCGCACGCCCAGCGTCTCGGTCCGGCTCCCCCAGGCCCTGGCACGGCAGGAATTCTCCCTGGTGCTCCAGCCCCAGGTGGCCGCCGAGGCCGAGCGCCTCAGCGGCGCCGAGGTGCTGCTGCGCTGGCACGGCCTGGAGGTGGGCGAGCTGGGCCCCGGCCAGTTCGTGCCGGTGGCGGAGCAGCGCGGCCACATGGCCCGCATCGGCGACTGGGTGCTGGAACGAGCCTGCGCCGAGGCGGCCACCTGGCTCGAGCACCTCATCGAGCCCATGATCCTGGGCATCAACGTCTCGCCCCAGCAGTTCCACAACGGCGCGCTGCTGGAGCGGATCGCCCGCTACCGCGCCGAGCGCTGGTTCGATCCCGCCATGCTGGAGCTGGAGTTGCCCCAGGAGTCCCTGCTGACCCTGGTGGACGACTATCGGGCTCAGCTCTACCGGCTGCGGGACTGGGGCGTCCGCTTCGCCCTGGACAACCTGGGCCGCGGTCTCATCGATGCAGCCAAGCTGCTGCGCTGCCCCGCGGATACCCTGAAGATCGATCGCACCCTGGTGGCGCGCATGGACGAGGATCCCGCCGCCGCGGAACTGATCTCCCAGATCTGCCGCCTGGGAGCGCGGTTTCAACTTCGAGTGGTGGCCGTGGGGGTGGAGCGGGAGTCCCAGCTCGCCACCCTCGCCGCCCTCGGCTGCACCGACGTGCAGGGCTATCTGTTCTCGCCGCCGGTCTCGCCGGAGCGGTTTCGCCGCATGCTGGCCCGGGAACCCGACAGCAGCTCGCGCAATCAGAGCAGGTAATGCTGCTGTTCACCCACCCCCGCTGCCTCGACCACCAGATGCAGCCCATGCACCCGGAGTCCCCGGCGCGGCTGCGGGCGGTGCTGGCGTACCTGGAGTCGAGCGGTCTCCTGCAGGCCATGGAAGTGAGGGAATCCACCCCCGTGTCCCGGGAACATCTCGAGCAGGTGCACGACCCGGCGTTGCTCGAGGAGCTGGAAGCCCTGGTTCCCGCCGAGGGGCTGGCGGCCGTGGACCCGGACACCTACCTGGGTCCGCGGAGCCTGGAGGCGGCCGCCTACGCCGCCGGGGCCGTGGCCGACGCGGTGAGCGCAGTGCTCGCCGGGGACAGCAATCGGGCCTTCTGCGCGGTGCGGCCGCCGGGACACCATGCGGAGATCCGTCACGCCATGGGGTTCTGCTTCTACAACAACGTGGCGGTGGGCGCGGTGACGGCTCTGGAAGATCCGCGCATCGAGCGGGTGGCGATCCTGGACTTCGACGTGCATCAGGGCAACGGCACCATGGACATCTTCAAGGATCGCCCGGAGGTGTTGGTGTGCTCCAGCTTCCAGGCGCCGTTCTACCCGCACCGGCACATGGACCTGGAGCGCCCCAACATCGTCAACACCCGGCTCGGTGCCGGTTGCGACAGCGACTCGTTCCGCCAGGCGGTGGAGGACGACTGGGTGCCGGCGCTGGCGGCTCACCGGCCGCAGCTCGTGCTGGTCTCCGCCGGCTTCGACGCCCACCGCGCCGACCCGCTGGCGGAGCTCGCGCTCACCGAGGACGACTACCGCTGGGTCACCCGGCTCATCGTCAACGCCGCCAACCGCTGGGCGGAGGGGCGGGTGGTATCCACCCTGGAGGGAGGCTACGATCTGCACGCCCTGGCCCGTTCCGTGGGGGCCCACCTGGAGATCCTTGCGGTCCCCTGAGCTCCCGCCCACCGGCGGTCACCCGTCTCCGGGCTCCGGCCGCCTGTACCCGAGCAGGGCTCTGCGATTAATATCTATATGATCTACCTAAGTCGGAGAGCCATCCCGGCACGTGCCTCGGATGCCACGCGTTCCGCCGGCCGCCTCAGTACCCGGGAATCACGATCATGAACGACGTCAAACGCGAGCTGCTGCCGGAGCCCCTGCCCCGCTGGATAGAGACCTCACTCGGAGGCGAAATCGTCCGCATCAGGCCCCGAGCCGGAGGCGGCGCCGTGCGCTCGGGCGCCGAGGTGGACGTGCGGCTCGCGGACGGCCGGGTGCAGCGGGGATTCCTCGCCTACGATGGGGGACAGCGGCTGTTCAGCGGCGTGCGTGAGAAATACCTGCGGGAAGCCTCGCTGCTGCGGGCCCTGGCCCAGACCGACATCCGGGCGCCGCGCCTGCTGGCCTCCGATCCGGATCTGCGCGCCCACCTGTTCGAGTTCGCCGAAGGCGAGGACCGGTTCGTGCGCCTCACCGATCTGGAGCAGGCCATGGCGGTGGCCAAGGATTTCGTCGCCGATCTGGCGAAGCTGCACCGGCTCGATCCGGCTGCGTTGCCGCTGGAAGGGTTCGGGCCGGTGGTTCCCCCCGACCAGACCGTCCGCCAGCGCATTCGCGAGATTGAAGCCGAGCACACCGCCGCCGGCCCCGCAGACCCGTTCATCGTCTACGGGCTGCGCTGGCTGGAACGCAACGTGCCGGAGTACCACGGTCCCACCGTGCTGGTGCACGGCGACGCCGGGCCGGGGAACTTCCTGTTCCAGGACGGCAAGGTGAACATCGTCCTCGATTGGGAGCTGGCCCACTTCGGCGATCCACTCGAGGATTTCGCGTGGATGAGCATTCGCGCCATCATCCAGGCCTGGGTGCCCTTCGCGCCGCTCCTGGCCGAGTACGAGCGGCTCTCCGGCATTCCAGTGGATCTGCAGCGCATCCGTTTCTACCGCATCTATACCCTGCTCGGCATGATCGTGGGTTCTCACCGCCGGTTCTTTCAGACTGCGGACGAGCTCGCCGAGCAGGGCCGCCTGGGGGCGGGGCTCATGTTCGCCATGGTGCACCGCCGGGCCTACGTGCACGGGCTGGCGGACGCCCTGGGGCTCGAGCTCCCCGGGGTGAGCCTGCCCGACGCGGCGCCCGTGGCCACGGAGCCGTTCCTGGACTCGGTGCTCAACCAGATCCGTGACGTGATCGTGCCGCGCAGCGACGACCAGGTGGTCTCCGAGACGGCCAAGGACATGGCGAGGGTGCTCAAGTACGTGAAGCTGCGCCAGCGCCTGGAGCCGCGGCTCGTCGAGGACGAGCTCGACGATCTCGGCCGGGTGCTGGGTCAGCGGCCCGACAGCCTGGCAGAGGGGCGAGCCCGCCTGCTGGAGGCCATCGACCGCGGCGATCTGAACGACGAGACCATGATCGGCCTGCTCTGGCGGCGGGTCTGCCGGGAAACGGCCATGATGCGCGACTCCCTGGGCGCGCTGGCGAACCGCGTGTTCCCGCCCCTCGAAGAATTATCAGTCGCCACGGAGAAGTCCCGATGAACATCGCCATGCTGCTGCAGATGGCGGCGGAAACCTGCCCGGAACGCCGCGCCCTCACCGCCTCGCACCGGCACTACACCTACGCGGAGCTGTTCGATGCCGCCCGGGTCGCGGCCAAGGCGATCGAAGCCAGCGGGTGCCGGTACGTCTCCGTGCTCGATACCAGCAGCCCGGCCGTGCCCATCGCCCTCATGGGCGCGGCCATGGCGGGTGTGCCCTACGTGCCTTTGAACTACCGCCTCACCCGGGAGCAGCTCGACGAGCTCGTCGAGCGCATCATGCCGGTCTACCTCGTCGCCGACGACAACAACTGCGCCGCCTACCGCAGCCTCGAAGGCGCCACCGTGCTCGAGCGGAAGGCGTTCCTGGAGACGGCACTCGGCGCCGAGGCGGCGCCCTTGGAGTGGCCGGAGGACCCGAGCATCGTCGCCGTGCAGCTCTTCACCAGCGGTACCACCGGCAAGCCCAAGGCGGCGATCCTGCGCCACGAGCACCTGACCTCCTACATCCTCGGCAGCGTGGAGTTCATGTCCGCCGAGGAGGACGAGGCCACTCTGGTATCGGTGCCGCCCTATCACATCGCGGGCATCTCGGCGGTTCTCTCCTCCATCTACGCCTGCCGCCGCATCGTTCAGCTGCCCGACTTCGGTCCCGCGGCGTGGCTCGAGCTGGCGGAGCACGAGCGGGTGACCAACGCCTTCGTGGTGCCCACCATGCTGGCCCGGATCATCGAGCACCTGGACACCCTGGGCCGGCCGCCCCGGGTGGATAACCTCAGGGCCATCGCCTACGGCGGCGGCAAGATGCCGGTGCCCGTCATCGAGCGGACCCTGGAGCTGTTCCCGGGGGTGGACTTCACCAACGCCTACGGCCTCACCGAGACCAGCTCCACCATCGCTCTGCTGGGGCCGGACGACCACCGCCACGCCGCCGCCAGCGACGACCCGGAGGTGCGCCGCCGGCTGGGCTCCGTGGGCCTGCCGCTGCCGTCGGTGGAGATCGAGATCCGCGACGACCAGGGCCGGTGCCTCGGGCCGAACCAACCCGGCGAGATCTACGTCCGGGGGCCTCAGGTGTCCGGAGAGTACCTCGAGCGCAACGCCCTGGACGGCGACGGCTGGTTCCCCACGCGCGATGCCGGCGAGCTGGACGAGCACGGCTACCTGTACCTCTCCGGGCGGGCCGACGACGTGATCGTGCGCGGCGGTGAGAACATCTCGCCTTCGGAGATCGAGGACGTGCTGATGTCTCACCGGGCGGTGGCCGACGCCGCCGCCGTGGCCATCCCCTCCGACGAATGGGGGGAGGCCGTGGGTGCGGCCGTGGTGCTGAAGCCCGGCTGCACGGTCACCGCCCACGAGCTCCAGCACCTTGTGAAGAGCCGGCTGCGCTCCTCGCGAGTGCCGGAGGTGATCCGCTTCGAGCCGGAGCTGCCTTACAATGAGACCGGCAAGCTGCTGCGCCGGTACGTGAAGCAGCTCTTCGTCTAGCGCACCTCGAACTTCTTGTCCTTGTTGGCCATGAGCTGGGCGCGGTCCACCTGGGCGGTGCCAATGGGATTGCCGATGGTGGTGTAGGACATGCCCATGCGCAGGGCCACGGTGCGCGGCAGGTCCAGGGACTCCCACACCGCGCGCACGGTGCCCTGGGTCGCCGCCGGCGGCTTCGCCGCCACCTTGGCCGCCAGCTCGTGCGCTCGGGCCCACAGCCGGTCGCGCTCCACCACCTCGGAGACCAGCCCCATGCGCAGCGCCGCGTGAGCGCCGATTCGCTCGTCGTTGCCGAGCAGCGCCATGCGCATGACGTCCCCCAGGGGCATCCGGTAGGTGGCGCCGATGGGCTCGAGCGCCGCGGTCATGCCGTAGGTCACGTGGGGATCGAAGAAGGTGGCGTCGTCGGCACAGATGACGATGTCCGACTCGTTGATCCAGTAGAACGCGCCGCCGCAGGCCATGCCGTGCACCGCCGTGATCACCGGCTTCCACATCCTGTTGGAGCGCGGGCCGAGGTACTCGCCCGGGTCCATGAGGAACCAGGGATTGTCGGGCTTCGGTCCGAGCACCGAGCGCGCGCCCTCGTCGGTGCCGCGCTTGACGTCGACCCCGGTGGAGAAGGCATCGCAGTCCATCGAGGCACGCAGCACGAAGGCGTGAACGGTGTCGTTGACGATCCCCTGCTGCCAGATCTGCTCGAACTCCTGGCACATGCGGCCGGTGAACGAATTCATGGCCTCGGGCCGGTTGATGGTGATGGTGGCGACGTGGTCGTCGCTCTCCTCGTAGAGGATCGTCTCGTAGTTCATGGTGCTTGCTCCTGGGCGGACGGTGCGCGAGCCTCGGACATCATCAGTTAACGTCGTTAGTGAGGTTATCATGGGGCCGCAGACGCTGGAACCTCCGCCGAGCGTTGACACGGCGCGCCCGCGTGGTCAGATACCGTCATGAGCCCGTCCCCTGCCCGATCCCGCCCTGCTCCGCCGGCACCGCTCGCCGACGTGGCCCAGCGCGCGCTGGCGGAGCTCGCCCGCGCCAGCGGCCACGGCGCCATCGAAGCCATCGGCGGGCACCGGCTGCTCATGGAGCGCGCCCGGCTGGCCGGACTCCGCTTCGGCAGCGGCCGCTCCGCGGGCGGAAGCTGCCGGTTTCTCCACGCCCGGCAGGGAACCCTCGCCGTGAATCTGCCCCGGGCCTCGGACTGGGAGCTGATTCCCGCCTGGCTTGAGGGCGACGCCACGGAGCCCGGGGACTGGACGGCACTCGGCGCCGCGGTGGCGTCGCGAGACGCTCCGTGGCTGGTGGAACGGGGGCGCCTGCTGGGGCTGGCGGTGGCCCCCACGGGCCGCGAGGTCACCTGCGCCTCGGGGTACTGGCGGATTGCGGGCCCGCCCCTGGATGTCCCGCCCCTGGCTGCGCCGCCGGCGACGCGCCGCGGCAGGCCTCGCGTCGTCGACCTCTCCGCGCTGTGGGCCGGGCCCCTGTGCGGCCACCTGCTGCACCTGGCCGGAGCCGACGTGATCAAGGTGGAATCGGTCCGGCGCCCGGACGGCGCCCGGGACGGGAACCAAGCGTTCTACGGCCTGTTGAACCAGGGCAAGCGTTGTCTCGCCCTGGATCTCGGCCACCCCGAGGGGCCGCGCACCCTGCGGGCGCTGATCCTGCGCGCCGACATCGTCATCGAGGCGGCGCGGCCGCGCGCGCTCCGGCACATGGGCATCCACGCCGAGGCGCTGCTGCGCGACAAGCCCGACCTCACGTGGATCAGCATCACCGGCTACGGCCGCAACGAGCCCGAGGCTCAGTGGGTGGCGTTCGGTGACGACGCCGCCGTGGCCGCGGGGCTCGGCGACGTGATGAAAACGGCCACCGGCCACTACCAGTTCGCCGGCGACGCCATCGCCGACCCCCTCACCGGCGCGTGGGCCGCCGTCGCCGGGTGGCGGAGCTGGCAGCGCGGCGGCGGCCGCCTGGTGTCGCTGGCGCTGGCGGAAGTTGCGGCCTGCAGCCTGGCGGAAGCCGAGGCGCGACTCGGCGCCGATGAGGTGATCCGCCGATTCCGGGACTGGTGGCGGGAAGCCGAACGCGGCGATCCTACGGCGGGGCTGCCGCCTCGCCCCATCACCGAGCCCGTGGCGCCGCTCGGCGCTCACTCGGCCGAGGTGCTGGCCGGGCTGGACCTGCCGTGCTGATCGCCGGCGCCGAGGTCTACGGCCTGCACCCGGCGGACGTGCGCATCGAGCAGGGCCGGATCAGCGAGATCGGCCGCCTGCAGCGCCGCCCGAGCGAGCGGGTGATCGAAGCCGGCGGCGGCGCACTGCTGCCCGGGCTTCACGACCACCACCTGCACCTCAGGTCCTTCGCCGCCGCGCTCGAGTCCGTGCGCTGCGGCCCCCCGGAGGTGACCAATGCCGACACCCTGGCAGCCGCCCTGCACCGGGCCCGGACCGCGGACGGCCGCTGGATCCGCGGCATCGGCTACCACGAGAGCGTGGCCGGCGACATCGACCGGCGCTGGCTCGACCGTCACGGGCCCGACGCCCCGGTGCGTATTCAACACCGCTCCGGACGGCTGTGGATCGTCAACTCCGCCGGGGTGGAACGTCTGGCGGAAGCGGCGGACCGGCTGCACGTGCCGCTGCCTGGCCCGGGCCTCGCGGACGGCCGCCTCTACGATCTGGACTCCTGGCTGCGGCAGCTCACGGTATCGCCGCCGGCGCTGGGCCCCGCGAGCCGGCGGCTCGCCCGCTGGGGCGTCACCGGGGTCACGGACATGACCCCGGACAACGGCGCGGAAATGCTCGCGACCCTCTCCGCGGCGCACGTGGCGGGCACCCTGCTGCAGCGCGTGCGGGTGGCCGGCCGTCTCGATCTCTCGTGGCCCGACGGTGCTGTGGAGACCGCGTGGATCCGCATCGGCGAGACCAAGGTCCATCTTCACGAGACCGCACTGCCGCCGCTGGACGACCTGTGCCGCACCATCGCAGCCAGCCACGACCTGGGGCGCCCGGTCGCCGTGCACTGCGTGACGGAAGCCGAGCTGGTGTTCGCTCTGGCCGCATTCGGGGAAGCCTCGACCCGGCGCGGGGATCGCATCGAGCACGCGTCGGTGACCCCGCCGGCGCTGCTGGATCGACTTCGCGAGCTGAACCTGACGGTGGTGACCCAGCCGAACTTCGTGGCCGAGCGGGGCGACGCCTACCTGGCGGACGTGCCCCCCGCGGAGCACGCCTGGCTGTACCGTTGCCGCAGCTTCCTGGCCGCGCGCATTCCCCTCGCCGGCGGCACCGACGCCCCCTTCGGCCATGCCGATCCCTGGCGGGCCATGCACGCGGCGGTCCAGCGCACCACGGCCTCCGGGCGGGTACTGGGCCCCCAGGAATCCCTCTCGCCGGAGCAGGCCCTGGCCCTGTTCCTCGGGCCGCTTGAGTCGCCCGCCGAGCCCCGGCGGATCGAGGTGAGTGCCGCCGCCGACCTCTGCCTGCTGGACCGGCCCTGGGCCCGCGCCCGAAAAGATCTTTCCAGCGACGCGGTGCGGGCGACCCTGTGCAACGGGTCGCTAATCTACGATGGCGTCGATGAGGCCCCAGTCTAGGGCCCGTTGAGCCGGAATCTTCTTGCCGAGCAAGGCCATGTAGGCGGTGCGCTGCCGGCCGATGCGACGCGGAATGCTGACGCAGCCCCCCGCCCCCGGGATAAGGCCCATGCCGAGCTCCGGGAGCTGGAAGAAGGTGTTGGCGGTGGCGGTGAGGCGGTGCGCGAACGCCGGCAGCTCGATGCCCGCGCCGATGCAGGCCCGGTGCACGTGGAAGGTGTAACGATCTGCGTGATCGATCAGGTATCGGGCCGGCATGCGCAGCATGCGGATCATGTGCGCCTGGGCCGGGTCGGTGAGGGTGCCGAACTCGCCGAGCTCGCCGCCGGAGCTGAAGCAGGGCCCGTTGGCGGAAACGGTGACCTGGGCGATGCTGGTGTCCAGGGCCACCAGCTTGAACGCCTCGGTGAGCGCATCGCGCATGGCCACCGACAGAGCGTTGCGGCTCTCCGGGTCGTTCAGCACGATCTCCAGCCGATCGCCGTCCCGGTTCAGCAGCACCACGTTTTCGGGCGCCGGCCCGGCACGGCCCGAATGCCACGCGCGAAAGGCCGCCAGCCAGTTCCTGAACTCCCGGCCGCTCTGCAGGGTCGCGTACGCCAGGGACTCGAACGTGAGCGCCTCCTGCGCGCTCATGGCGCAGGTGCTGCGCAGCACCTGCACCAGCACCGCCGCCGCCAGCGGATTGCGCCGCACGTTCGCCAGTGCCCGCTCGAGCTCCGCCTCGCTGCTCACCACCAGGTCCGCCACGTCGTCGAGCTCGTTGGCTCGGGCGGTCTGCACGCCGATCACCGGTACGGGCTGCCGGCCGAGCCATGCCCGGAGCGTGTCCAGATCTGTCGCCGTCAGCCCGCTCTGCGCGTCCAGGTCGACCACCAGCATGCGGCGCTCGCCGGGATCTTCGTCCGCCCAGCTCGGCTCGACCACCAGGGCCATGAGCTCCGCGGGGGTCAGAAGGGAAGGAAGCCGCGCCCGGCTCATGGTTCCCGGGGGTCGTGGTGATCGGTCATGGTCGTCAATTCCTGCATGGTCCTCGTGCCGGCGATCGCCGCCACGGAGAATCCTATATATAATTCTTCGCTACGTCACAATGCCAGGCGACCCACACCCGGGGTCGGAAACCAACACAGGGGAATGCAGTCATGGACATCAAAGGTCACAAAGCCATCATCGTCGGCGGCGCCTCGGGCATGGCGCGTGCCACCGCGGAAGCCTTCGTCAAGGGAGGCGGATCCGTCGCCATTCTGGACCTGCCCAGCTCCGACGGGGCGGCCGCCGCCGAGAGTCTCGGCGGTTCCTTCCACCCGTGCAACGTCACCGACTTCGCCGGCACTGAAACCGCCATCGCCGAGGCGGTGAAGGCCCTCGGCGCCGTGCATTTCCTCTGCAACACCGCCGGCGGCGGCATCGCCAAGCGTACCCTCACCAAAGAAGGCCCGCACCCCCTCGAGGAGTTCCAGCGGGTGGTGGATCTCAACCTCATCTCGTCGTTCAACATCGCCCGGCTGGTGGCGGACCACATGTCGAAGAACGAGCCCAACGCCGACGGCGAGCGGGGCGTGATCGTCAACACCGCCTCCATCGCCGCCTTCGAAGGTCAGATCGGGCAGGTGGCGTATTCCGCGGCCAAGGGCGGCATTGCCGCCATGACCCTCACCATGGCCCGGGATCTCGGCAGCTTCGGCATCCGGGTCATGACCATCGCGCCGAGCCTCTTCTCCACCGGGCTGACCAAAGGCATTCCCGACGAGTACTCCACCCAGCTCACCAAGGACGCGGCGTTTCCCAAGCGCATGGGCCGGCCGGAGGAGTATGCCCGCATGGCCATCGCCATCTACGAG
>JAWLGU010000069.1:0-4933 GCA_041690675.1 Pseudomonadales bacterium
TTCACACGGCAGAGGTCGCTGGTTCGAATCCAGCCGCGCCCACCATCGAACCCTCTCGCCATACCTCCACCCGATTGCGCCCGCCGCGCTTCGCCGCGTAGAGCGCCGCGTCGGCACGGCCCAGGGTACTCTCGAT
Source organism: Pseudomonadales bacterium (assembly GCA_041690675.1). Lineage (GTDB taxonomy): Bacteria > Pseudomonadota > Gammaproteobacteria > Pseudomonadales > Azotimanducaceae > UBA7803. The sequence continues at coordinate 137 of JAWLGU010000069.1, forward strand.
CCGCTCCCCCGGCTGGTGCTCCGCCAGGCCTATGGACACGGTGACGGGGTGAGCGGCAGGTAGCTGCGACGGCGGGAGGTTCGCCACCGCCTGCCGCAGGCGTTCCAGTACCGCCTCGCCGCCGCCGAGGGAGGTCTCCGGCAGGATGACGAGGAACTCTTCGCCGCCGAAACGGGCGATGAAGTCGCCTTCGCGCATCTCCCGCTTCATGGTCTCGCCGAGCAGCTTGAGCACCTCGTCGCCCGCCTGGTGACCGTGGCGGTCGTTCACCTGCTTGAAGTGATCCACGTCGAGCAGGGCCACGCACAAGCCGTCCCCATCTACCCGGCGACGCTCGCTCCGGCCGAGCTCCTGTTGGAGCTGCAGCATGGCAGTGTGGCGGTTCGGCAGCCGGGTGAGGGGGTCCCGGCTCGCCAGCTCCTCGAGCTCGCGCAGGGTGGCGATCAGTGAGGCATTCTTCTCCCGCAGCATGCGCTTCAGCCCGGCGACGAAGCTGCCGAGCAGCGCGGTCTGCGCCAGCACCAGCGCGTAGCAGATCACCACCAGCACCTCGGCGCGCAGATCCACCCGCCCGGGAGCGGCGTAGGTGAGGGCCAGCAGAGTAAGCAGGTAGCTCAGCAGAACCGTGGCGCCCAGGGTCAGCATCTGGCGGAACTCGAAGACCAGCAACCCGTACAGCATGGCCACCGTGGCGAGCAACAGAAACGCCACCCGTACGCTGGGGTCCGTGACGTGGTACATGGTGTAAGCCGCCGGCCACAGCGAGCTCACCACCAGCGGGCCCGTGAGGCTCGGATCCCGGAACCGGAGGTTGACGTTGCCGAGCACCAGCACGATGGCCAGCACGTTCACCGCCGTGACGGCCACCACGTAGTGAATCACCCGCTGGCCGTCCAGAAAGCCCAGCAGCCAGGCGGAGACCACGACCAGGGCGGTGCAGGCGTAGGAAGCGCAGCCGCCCAGGATGCGCCTGATCCTCAGTCGCTGAGCGGCCGCCACATCGGTGGCGACGTCCGATTTCGCCTCCTGCTCCATCTCATGACCATAGTCGATCGACGCGCCGGTGCCGCCGCGAGAGCGCAGCAGCGTGAAAGGGATCACGGCCGAGGGTCGGAATGCGACCGGTGTGGGCGCATTTTGGTCAATCTGCCTGGCTGCGACTAACCTTCGCAGCGAGATCGTCAAGGGGGAGCGTCAACGTGGGAAAGTGCCGGGCGGTGCTGGTCGACGATCACGTGGTGTTTCGTGAGGCCCTCGCCAAGGGGCTGGAGCTCACCGGGCTCGTGGACGTGGTGGGGCAGGCGGGCACGTCGGCCGAGTGCCTCGGCGTGCTCGCGGATTGCCGGCCCGATGTGCTGGTGCTCGATCTTGCGCTGCCCGGACGAGGCGGTGCGGAAGTGCTGGATCAGGTGCTCAAGCGCTGCCCAGGGGTGGCCGTGCTGATTCTCACCTCGCATCCGCCCGATCAGTTCGTGGCCAGATTGATTCGCCAGGGAGCTTCCGGATACCTGCACAAGAGCTGCTCACTGCAGCGGGTGGTGAGCGCCATCGATCGGGTCAACGGCGGTCGCCTGGTCATCGACGAGGATCTGGCGGAGATCATCGCCCGGCAGTCGGGGCCGAGCGCCGAGCGGTGCCCCCACGAGCAGCTCTCCAGCCGGGAGTTTCAGGTGATGTCACGGCTGGTCGGCGGAGCGCGGCTTTCCGCCATCGCGGAGGAGATGAATCTCAGCGTCAAGACCATCAGCACCTACCGCAAGCGGGTGCTGGAGAAGCTCGGCATCACCACGAATTCGGAGCTGGTCAGCTACGCCATTCGTCATTCACTGACCGACTATACTTGAGGGTCAGTGGGGCGAGCATGTTGAATCCCGAGCAGTTCGTGAATTCGTTGGAGCAGTCCAACGTGGTGGTCCTGGTGGTGGACGCCGACGACACCATCGTGCACGCCGGCGCCGATTTCGCGGCGATGGAAGGGCAGTCCTTCACGGCGCTGTTTCCTCGCGGCGAGCGGGTGAAGGCGCAGCGGCTGCTGCGCAAGGCTCGAGGTCAGCAGGAGGTGTCCCTGCTGTTTCGCGGCTCCCTGGACTCGTTCAATGATACGCCGCTGACCTTGCTGCTGGGGCCGCTGGCGGACGGCGAGGAAAGCGGCAAGGTGTTCTGCATGCTGATCAACTGGCGCGGCCGAGCCCAGAGCCCGGAGTCGGTGGGGTCCGAGCTGCTGTCGGGGGTGCGGTCCATTCACCGCCTTTCCAACCGCGTCGCCGCCATGCGGCTCAACGCCGAGATCGCCGACCAGGCGCTCAGCGGTGACGACGTTAGCTTCGCCGACGTGCGCGACACCATCGTCAGCATCGCCGACATCGCCCGCTCCATCGAGCAGGACCTGATGCGCCTGGCGCCGTACCTGAACGTCATGGACGGTGAATGCTGATGCAGTCGGCCCCCGATCGGCGCGCGGGCAGCACGGTGCTGGTGGTGGATGACGATGCGGCCATCCGCAGCGTCATCGAGCGCCTGTTGCGCCGCCAGCAGATGGAGGTGCTGGCGGCGGGGGACGTAGACGGGGCCCTGGCAGTCCTGGAACGGCGGTCGGACGTTCAGGTGCTGCTGGTGGATCTGGTGCTGGCCGGCGGTGAGAGCGGCGAGGCCATCGTACGCCGGGCCCGGGAGCTGTATCCCGCCATCCAGTACGCGTACATCAGTGGGCACGCGGGCGAGGCCATTGCCGGCGTGGAAGACGAGGATGTGGACGTGCGGCTGCTGCGCAAGCCCTTCAAGGGCGAAGAGTTGCTGCGTGTCATCGACCTTTGCCTCGCGAACGCGTCCTCGTCCTGACGGCGAAGACGCCGCCGCGGGCGTTCGAGACAAGGAAGTACATGAGCAACGCCCCGCGGACTGGTGGCGAACGTCGCGCATTCGTCATCGAGGACGATGAGCAGGTGAGGCGCCTGACGGTGACATTTCTGTCGCGCCTGGGGTTCCGGGTCGCCCAGGCTGCGGACTCCCGGTCCGCCAGGGAGCGGTTCGAGCCGGGCCGCTACGATCTGCTGTTCAGCGACGTGATCCTGCCGGACGGCAACGGCTACGAGCTGGCGGAAACCCTGCTGCGGGACGACCCGGAGGTACGGGTGCTGCTCACCTCCGGCTACGTGGGGGTGATCGCCGACCGTCTCTCCGAGCGCGCCCGCTCATGGCCCCTGCTTGCGAAGCCCTTCAGGTTCAAGGAGCTCGAGCGGATGGTCGGCGAGCTGATGGAGGCGAGGGAAGGGTGATGCAGGCGGATCGGCTGTTGGCGGAAGTCCTGCACAGCATGAACGAGGCGCTGGTGGTGGCGCGGGCCGACGGCCGCATCGCGGTGTTCAACGAGGGCGCGGAGCGCATGTTCGGCTACCGCAAGGCCGACGTCCTCGGTAAGCCCCTGGAGATGCTGATCCCGCCAGCGAGCCGGGCAGCCCACGAGCAGTACGTGGCGGTCTTCGCCCGGGAGAGGGAGCCGCGGCGTTTCATGACGGGCAGGCCCGACATCAAGGGCTTGCGGCGCGATGGCACCACGTTCGACGCGGAGGCGTCCATCAGCCGGTTTTCCCACGACGGCGAGACCTTCCTGGTCGCCGTGGTGCAGGATCTCTCCGCGCTGAGGCGCCTGCGGGAGATCGAGCGCTCGCTCACCAATGCGCAGCGCATGGCGAGCCTCGGAAACTGGGAATGGAACATCGAGACCGGCGAGCTGTGGTGGTCGGAGGAGATCTACCGGATCTTCGGCCAGACCCCGCGGAGCACCGGCGGGACCTACGAGGCCTTCCTGCAGACTGTGCATCCGGACGACCGGGATCTGCTGCAGCGGGCCGTGGACGAGGCGCTCTACGGCGGCGCGGAGTACGACCTGGAGCACCGCATCGTGCGCCCGGACGGCAGCGTGCGCACGGTGCGGGAGCACGGGGAGGTGGTGTTCGAAGGCGGCCGCGCGGTGCGCATGACCGGCCTCGTCCACGACATCACCGATCGCATCCTGATGGAGGCGCGGCTGCGACAGGCGCAGAAGCTCGAGACCCTGGGTCGCCTGACGGGTGGAATCGCTCACGATTTCAACAACCTGCTGACCGTGGTGATGGGCAACCTGGAAATCGCCCAGAGTGAGCTGGGTGAGGGGCATGTGGTGACCGAATACATCGACGAGGCCCTGCGCGCCGTGGAGCTGGCTTCCTCCCTCACCGAGCGTCTCCTGGTGTTCTCGCGGCGCCAGAACCTGCGGCCGGAAAGGGTGCAGCTCGACAAGATGCTGGAGAGCATCCGTCCCATGCTGCAACGCACTGCCGGTGACGACGTGCGCCTCGAGCTGCAGAGCGACGAGCGTCTGTGGAGCTGCGTGGCCGATCCCAACCAGTTGAAGACGGTGATCCTGAACATGGTGATCAACGCCCGGGACGCCATGCCCGATGGAGGCACGCTGACCCTGCGGATCGACAACGTCACCTTGAGTGTCAGCGATGCGCGGGAGAAGCTCAACGCCTCTCCGGGCGACTACCTGAGGCTTAGCATCGCCGACACGGGTGAAGGCATGACGTCCAGTGTGCAGGAACGGGTGTTCGAGCCTTTCTTCACCACCAAGGCGCAGGGACGCGGCACGGGCCTCGGCCTGAGCACCGCCTACGGGTTCGTCACCCAGTCCGGGGGCTTCATCGAGATCGACAGCGAACCCGGGCGGGGCACGACCTTCCATCTCCATCTGCCCCGCTCGGCGGCGCGGGACGGCCGGGGACGACAGGGCGCCGTGGCCTCGACTTAGCAAGCCCC
>JAWLGU010000069.1:5033-25663 GCA_041690675.1 Pseudomonadales bacterium
AGCCCCCGGCGAGCCCCGACCGCCGCATTGCGGGCGCAGGGGTGCCACGGCTATAGTCTCCGAAAGCGCACACAGGGGAAGCAAACGATGGCGGCCCGCGCAATGGCTTCCGGCACCATCTCCTTCGGGCTGGTGTCCATCCCCGTCAAGCTCTATTCCACCGTCGACACCACCCGTTCCATCCGGTTCAACTACCTCACTGCCGACGGCGGGCGTGTCAAGCAGCAGTACGTGCGGGCGGGTGACGGCGAGCCCGTGGACCGCGAGGAGCTGGTACAGGGCTACGAATTCGCGAAGGGCCAGTTCGTCATGTTCGACAAGGACGAGCTGAAGGCGCTTCAGGCCACCGCGACCAACGAGATCGACATTCAGGAGTTCGTGCCTCTGGATCAGGTCGACCGGCTCTATATAGACCGAGTCTATTACCTGGGGCCCGACAAGGGGGCGGCCCGTCCCTACCACCTGTTGAAGGCAGCGTTGCAGCAGACGGGGCGCGCGGCGCTGGCCAAGTACGCGACCCGGGGCAAGAGCTATCTGGTGCTGCTGCGGCCCATGCAGGACGGTCTGGTGCTGGAGCAGCTCAAGCACGCCGACGAGCTGCGGTCGTTCATCGACGTGCCCCTGGAGGTCACCGAAGTTGCGGAGCCCGAGCTCGATCTGGCCATTCGCATCATCGAGCAGCGGATGAGCGACAGCTTCGAGCCGGAGAAGTACGAAGACGAGGTTCGCAAACGTTTCGAGGCGGCCATCGAGCAGAAGGTGGAGGGCAAGCAAGTGGCCATGCCACGGGAGTCCGAGCCGGAAGCCAAGATCATCGACCTGATGGAGGCGCTGAAGGCTTCTGTGGCAGAAGAAGCGAGAGCGCGTGAAGCGGCGCGGCCGACGGACGGCCGGCCGGAGCGCCGGCCCGCCAGGCGCGCTACGCGCAAGCGCGCGGCGGCCAAGCCGGCGAAACGGTCCAAGCGGAACAGCGGATGACCCGTTACACCACCCGACACGTGGCGGAGCTCATGGGGCTCACCTCGGATCAGGTGCGCCACTACATCCGCCGCGGATTGATCACCCCGGGTCGGGGTGCCGCCGGCGAGTACCGGTTCGGCTTTCAGGACCTGGTGCTGCTGCGGACGGCCAAGGGCCTGCGGGACGCCCGGGTGTCGCCGCGGCGGGCCTTCGCCGCCCTCGTTCGGTTGCGGCAGATGCTGGGGGAGGCGCGCTCCCTCACCTCGCTCAGGATCGTCGCCGTGGGCGGCACGGTCATGGTGCGCGAGACCGACGGCCTGTGGAGTCCGGAGAGCGGACAGGGTCAGTTGGATTTCTCCGTCGAGACGTTGGCGGGGGAGGTGGCGGCGCTGCGCATCCGGGAAGTCACCGGCACGGATGTCGGCGACGCCGGTGCGGCGGACCTCGGCAGCGACGACTGGTACAACCTGGGGGTGGACCTGGAAGAGCTGGATCCGGAGCGGGCCCAGGCGGCGTACGAGGTCGCCGTGGAGCTGGACGCGGACAACGTGGACGCCCACGTCAATCTCGGCCGGCTGCTGCAGTGCCTCGGACGGCTGGACGAGGCCAGAGCTCACTACCAGCGGGCGCTGGATCGCCAGCCGGATCATCAGGTGGCGCTGTACAACCTGGGCACCGTGTTCGACGAGCACGACGAGCTCGAGGCTGCCGTGGAGTGCTATTCCCGGGCGGACGGCGTCGCGGACGCCCACTACAACCTTTGCCGCATCTTCGAGCTGCGGGGCGACCGCCTGGCGGCGCTGCGCCACTTGCGGCGCTACCAGCAGTTGACGGGCCGCGATCGATGAGGCGCCAATGACTGAGCCCCGTTCCGGCCGGGTCACTCTGTTTCTCGGCGGTGACGTCATGACCGGGCGGGGCATCGACCAGATTCTCCCGCATCCCTGCGCGCCGGACCTGTACGAGCGGTGGGTGCAGCACGCCGACGACTATGTGGCCTTGGCAGAACGCCGCAGCGGGCCCATTTCGCGTCCCGTACCGTTCTCCTACGTCTGGGGCGATGCCCTGGACGAGCTGGCGGCCCGCCGGCCGGACGCACGGATCATCAACCTGGAAACCAGCGTCACCACCAGCTCCAGCTACGAGGCCGCCAAGGGCATTCACTACCGGATGAATCCGCGCAACCTGCCGTGCATCGGCGCCGCGGGCATCGACTGTTGCGTGCTCGCGAACAATCACGTGCTGGACTGGGGCGTGGAGGGGCTGCTGGAGACGCTCGCGTCCCTCGACGCGGCGTCGATCAGCAGGGCCGGGGCCGGCCTCGACCAGGCCGAGGCGGCCCGTCCCGCGGCGCTGCCGCTGCCGGGGGGCGGGCGGTTGCTGGTGTTCGCCTTCGCTCTCGGCTCCAGCGGCGTTCCGGCGAGTTGGGCTGCCACGACGGAACGTCCCGGCGTCAACTACCTGCCGGACGCCGCGGAACGGCGCCTCGAGCGGATCACGGCGGCCGTGGACGGCCATCGCCGGCCCGGTGATCGCGTTCTGGTTTCGATCCACTGGGGCGGGAACTGGGGATACGAGATCCCCGAGCACCACGTGACTCTGGCCCATGGGCTCGTGGACCACGCGGGCGTTCACGTGGTGCACGGCCACTCGTCCCATCATCCGCTGGCCGTGGAGGTGTACAGGGGGGCTCCCGTGCTGTACGGGTGCGGCGATCTGCTCAACGACTACGAAGGGATTCGCGGCTACGAAGCGTTCCGCAGCGATCTCACCTTCATGTATTTCCCGGTGCTCGATTCCCTCAGCGGTGCGTTGACGTCGTTTCAGCTCGTGCCGTTGCGGATTCGCCGCCTGCGGTTGAATCGCTGCAGTGAGCCGGAGATTCACTGGCTCGCCGCGCGCCTCGACGAGCAGGGCGAGCGTTTCGGCGTGCGGGTTTCGGAGCAGCGAGGTCATCTGTCGCTGCATTGGGGGTAGGGCGCCTGATTGGGGATAGGGCGCCTGAGGCGGCTTGTCACCCCGTGGGCGTTCTTGACATCCTCGATGAAGAGCGTATGGTCCTACGTCATGAAACCCTGCAACTACATGTCTACCCGTATGCCGACCCACGGCTCGTTCGTGGGTAGCTGACGCGTTGCACGGCTTCACTCACCGGTGCAACGCCGGTGAGATGCACAGCGACTTTTCTCTCGAGCAGTATCAGAGTCCTTTCATCCTTCTCCGGCGGCACCGATCCGATTCGGCGCGAACTTCGTTCACGCCCGCGCAGGAGAGCGCCATGGAGACTTTGTGGCTGGTCGTGGTGGCGGTGACGATGGTCGCCTATCCCATCTTTCTGGTACGCAGCGCGCTGCGCGGGCGGCGGTGGGCGATGGATACCCTCGAGGCCATGCGCTACCTGGAAGGCCACCTGACGGCCACCACCTGGCGGCCGCCGGGAGACCAGGAGGAGCGTCCGAGTCGAGAGGCGCAGGAGAGCGCACGGAGTTTGCATCCGCCGTCCGTCGTCCGGTTTCCGCCGTCCCCGAGCGGCGCGTCGCCGGAGGCGGACGGGCGGGAAGCGAAACGCGAACGTCGCCTTTGAGTCCCAACCGCTTCGGTGGGTATCATTGTTGTCTATCGCGCGACGCGAGGAGGACGCACCGGTGAACGGGAAGTCGCAGGACGAGCTGGGGAAGAGCGAGGCCCTGGACATCGCGGCATCGGCGGCCCGCTCCGGAGCGGCGACGGAGCTCGAGCGGCGGCTGCTGGGGAAGCTGCTGGAGGCCGTCGGGCAGCCGGCCATGGCCGTGGAGCTGTGGGACGGCCAGCGGCTGGAGCCTGCCGGAGAGTCCCGCGCGACGGTACGTCTGCACGACCGTGGCGCCCTGTACCGGCTGCTCTACAAGCCCACCCGTACCTTCGGCGAGCTGTACGCCGCCGGGCGTCTGAGCGTCGACGGCGACCTGGTGGTCACGCTGGAGAGCCTCTACCGCGCGCTGGCGGTGGTCGACATGCGCTCGGGCGCCGCCCAGCGGCTGGCGCGGCGCCTGGTGACGAAGCGCGCCCGCCGCAACACGCTGGAAGGCAGCCGCAACAACATCCACTCCCACTATGACCTGGGCAACCAGTTCTACGAGCTCTGGCTCGACCGGGACTACACCCAGTACACGTGCGCCTACTACCCGAATATCCAGGCGAGCCTGGAGCAGGCGCAGGCGGCGAAGCTCGAGCTGGTGTGCCGCAAGCTGTGCCTGCAGCCGGGCGAGACGGTGGTGGAGGCGGGCAGCGGCTGGGGCGGCCTGGGCCGCTACCTGGTGCGTCACTACGGCGTGAAGGTGCGCTCCTACAACATCTCCACCGAGCAGGTGGCGTACGCCCGGGAGCGGGCCCGCCACGAAGGTCTCGCCGATGCGGTGGAATACGTCGAGGACGACTACCGGAACGCCACCGGCCACTACGACGTGTTCGTCTCCGTCGGCATGCTCGAGCACGTGGGCGTGGAGAATTACCGTGTGCTGGGGCGCACCATAGACCGGTGCTTGAAGGACGACGGGCGCGGCCTGATTCATTCCATCGGCCAGGACGTGCCGAGGCCGCTCAGCGAGTGGATCGAGGCGTACATCTTTCCGGGTGCGTATCCGCCGACCCTGCGGGAGATGCTGGAGATCTTCGAGCCCTTCGGGTTCTCCGTGGCGGATGTGGAGAACCTCCGCCCCCACTATGCCCAGACTCTGCGGCACTGGCTGGAGCGGTTCGAGGAGAATGCCTCGCGGGTGGCGGAGATGTTCGACGAAGACTTCGTGCGTGCCTGGCGCCTGTATCTGTCCGGATCCGTGGCGGCGTTCACCGAAGGCCAGCTCCAGCTGTTCCAGGTGTTGTTCCGCAGGCCGGATTGCCGGGTTCTGCCCATGACCCGGGACCACATGCGCGTCGGCCTGCAGGACGTCTAGATGGAACGCCGGGAGGTCATCGTGGTGGGTGGCGGGCCCGCTGGCGCCTCCGCCGCCTGGGAGCTCCAGCGCCGCGGCTGGAACCCCCTGGTGCTGGACCGGGAGACCTTTCCCCGGGAGAAGCTCTGCGCCGGCTGGATCACCCCGGAGGTGGTCCGCGATCTGGAGATGACGCCGGGGGAGTACCCCCACCGTTTCCTGACCTTCGAGGTGCTGAACGTGTCCTTCAAGGGCCTGCGGGTGCCGTTGCGCTCGCCGCAGCATTCCATCCGCCGCTACGAGTTCGACGCCTGGCTGCTGCAGCGCTCCGGTGCGGACGTGGCGCAGCACAACGTGCGGCGGATCGTCGAGGAGGAGGGCGGCTACCGCATCGACGACGCCTACTGGTGCCGCTACCTGGTCGGCGCAGGGGGCACCCGCTGCCCGGTCTATCGGGAGCTGTTCCGCAACAGCAAGCCGCGAGGCAAGGGCCTGCAGGCGGTGACCCTGGAGCAGGAGTTTCCTCATCAGTGGCAAGACGACCGCTGCCACCTGTGGTTTCTCGACGATGGGCTCCCCGGCTACGCCTGGTACGTGCCCAAGGCCGACGGCTACCTCAACGTGGGGGTCGGCGGCATGGCGGAGAAGCTCAAGCGGCGCGGGGACGACATTCGCCGCCACTGGCAACGGCTGCGCGAGCGCCTGGCTCGGCAGGGTCTGGTGGCGGAGCCGCCGGACGACCCCGGTGGTTACAGCTACTTCCTGCGCGACCGCAACGATCCGGGGCGGCTCGGCAACGCGTTCGTGGTGGGCGATGCCGCGGGTCTCGCCACCCGGGACATGTGCGAAGGGATCGGTCCGGCGGTGCGTAGCGGCCTCTCCGCAGCGCGCGCCATCATCTCCGGGGAGCCCTACGATCTCGCCCACATCGATGCCTTCACCGCCGGCAATCTGCTGGTGAAGAAAGGTCTCGAGCGGATGTTCCTCGGCTGAGCCGGCGGCGTGCCGACCGCTCAGGAGCCTCCGGCCACGGCGGTCCGGGCCTTCTGGGGTGTGGCCGGGGCGCTCTCCCCGTGCTCCGTGGCCAGCCGCTTCAGCGACCAGGACCCGAACGTCTGCTCGGAGATACTCCTGCGCTCGCGCAGCACCGCGGCGACTCCCGGATGGTCCGCCAGCGGGAAACGCTTCAACCGGTCGTCGTGTCCCGCGTCTCGCATGGCTTCGAGCAGGTCGTGCACCGAAGCGTTCTCCCAGGGGCAACCCGGAAGGTAGGCGGTGGCGGACGGCGAGGCGGACTCGGTGCGGACGATCAGCCCGCGGGCTTCCAGGACCTCCATGACCTGCTCGAGCGCGCTGGAGGGCACGGCAAGCCTTTGCGCCAGATCGTCCAAGGTTTCCGGCGGGTTGCCGGCGTAGAACCGCTGGCCGATCAGGCAGATGGCGGCCAAAGCCAGGCGCTCGCGATCGGTCGTGCTGATGCGGCCGGTGAGCTGCCGTCCGGGCAGGTACTCGGGATGCTGGCGGTAGAAGGCGATGCATGCGCCCACCAGAAGGATGAGCCAGCTCACGTACAGCCAGATCATGAACAGGATGGGCGTGGCGAAACCCGAATAGATGGCCGTGTACTGATTCGCCCGGGAGACGAACCCCGCGAACAACCAGCCCACCGCGTTCCAGAGGATTCCCGCCACCAGGCCTCCCGCGAACGCAGGTCCCAGGCGTACCCGGGTGTGAGGAACGAATATGTAGACGAAGGTGAAGGCCAGCACCACCATCGCTACGGGCACCAGGCGTCCGGCGAGCTCCACCAGCCATCCCACGGGACGGATGCTGATTATGCGCTCCATCAGCGGATCGGACATGACCGTTGCCATGATGCCCAGCGCCGTGAAGATGAGCACCGGTCCCACGATGATGACACTGAGATAGTCCTTGAAGCGCTCTGCGAAAGTTCGGGTGGCGCTGACCTGCCATACGTCGTTGAACGCATGCTCGATCTTCTGAATCAGCGAGATGACCGTGTAGAACAGCAGCAGGAAGCCGAGGAATCCCAGGACGCCCACCTGGACGTTGTCGACGAAGGAGACGATGCTGGTGACGATCTCGTCGCGGCGCTCCCCCAGCGGTTCCAGCGCGTTGTGGAGAAACGGCTCGATCTGATTGTGGACGCCGAAGCCCTTGAGGATGGAGAAGCTGATGGCGAGCAGTGGCACCAGCGACAGCAGGGTGGTGTATACCAGACTCATGGCGCGCAGCGTGATCTGACCCGCCGCCAGATCCCTTCCCACGGCCCAGACGAGCTGCAGCACCCCGAGCAGAGCGGCGTGCCAGCGGGAAGGGGGGTCGTCGTTCCAGACGAAGCGCCCCACGGCGGCGCCGAATCCGAAGCGGTCCAGGGCGGTACGGTTGCTCATGGCGCGACTTTCCGGCGTGCGCGGCCGGCATGGGTCATGACGGTGAATTGTCCCGGTTGCGCCCGCCGAAGGCAACGATGCCTCCGGCGCCCTAACATGACGTCATGGAACTGAGCGAGACCTGGGAGACGTTGCTGTGGCTGGCCACCGGCGTCTCGCTGATGGCCCTGATCGCCACCGTCATCGGTGTGCCCTGGGTGGTGGCCCGGCTGCCGCACGACTACTTCAGCAGGCCCCGCCGATACGTATGGCGTGCGTTGGCCGACGAGCCCCTGCTGGCGCTGGTGCTGGGCGCGGCGAAGAACGCGCTGGGAGCGGTGCTGGTCTGCCTGGGGGTGGTCATGCTGGTGACACCGGGACAGGGGCTGATGACCCTGCTGGTGGGTCTGCTGCTGATGAACTTTCCCGGCAAGTACCAGCTCGAGCGCTGGCTGGTCATGCGCCCCGGCGTCTTGCGGGCGCTCAACTGGCTGCGGCGTCGGCGCGGCCGCAAGCCCTTCGACGCGCCGCCCCATTCGTCCTAGCCCTGGTACGGCGCTTGCATCGATGCGGGTTCCGCTACCGCGATCGGGAGGTGAGCGTGTCGCCCGGCAGCCACGGATTCTGGCAGGAGCCGCCCACGCCCGTCCTGTTCCTCAATCGACTGCTGCTGTGCGCGCTGGTGTGGTGGGTGCTCTCGGGTGGTGCCGCAGGCTCCTGGGCCGTGGGGGCACCCGTCGCGGTGATCGCCGCCGTGCTCAGCAGCATCATGCTGCCGCCGTTCCGCTGGTCGCTGCGCGGCGCGATCAGGTTCTGGCCCTTCTTCCTCTGGGCATCCCTCAAAGGGGGGGTCGACGTGGCGGCGCGGGCGATGCACCGCCGGCTGCCACTGAATCCGGGCGTGGTGGAGCATCGTACGCGCCTGGCAAAGCCGTTAGCCCAGGTGTCGATGGTGAATCTCATGAGCCTGGTTCCCGGTACCCTGGCAGCCGATCTCGAGGACGGCTACATCAGTATTCACGCGCTGGATTCCCGCGGGCCGGTTCGGCAGAACGTCGCGATTTCGGAGGGTCGCATAGCGGCGCTGTTCGCTCTGGAGCAGGGTGTCTTCGAGTCGCCGGAGCCGGGTTGAGTCGTCGTGGTCAGCTTCTACATCGGCGCTGCCGGCTTTCTCTTCCTCACCATGGTGGCCGGATTCTGGCGGGTGCTGCGCGGTCCGGACCCGGGAGACAGGCTGATGGCCGCGCAACTGTTCGGCAGCACGGCGTCGGCGATCATGTTATTGCTGGCGGAGGCGGAGGGCAATCCGGCATTGCGCAGCGTGGCGCTGGTGTTCGCCTCTCTGGCCGTGGTCTCGGTGGTAGCGTTCGTTCGCCTGGCATGGACCGACGAGCCGGCGGAGGACGATGACGGTGGTGCGTGACGTGATCACTGTGCTGCTCGTCACTGCGGGCGCCGGATTCTTCCTCGCCGGCACCGTGGGCCTGATCCGCTTCCCCGATTTCTTCACCCGCATCCACGCCATGACCAAGGCGGACAACGTAGGTCTGGGACTGGTGGTGCTGGGACTCGGCTTGCAGGCCGACGCTCTGGCAACCGTGGGCCAGCTCCTGGTGGTGTGGTTCCTGGTGCTGCTGTCGAGCGCCACCAGCGCGCACCTGCTGGCCAGCGGCGCCCTGCGCCGCGGCATGATTCCGTGGAGAGCCCGGTGAGCGCGCTGATGTGGATGCTGGACGGCACCCTCGCGGTCAGCCTGGTGTTGATCGCCTCGCGAGCGCTGGCCGCCGACGATCTCTTCGAAGCGGTGGCTCTGTTCGTGGCCTTTGGTCTGCTCATGACCCTCGCCTGGGTGCGGCTCGATGCCGTGGACGTGGCCCTGGCGGAGGCGGGTATCGGCGCGGGGTTCACGGGCGCCTTGTTCCTCGCCGGGGTGGCGCGTCTGCAGCGCCAGGCGCGGGTGCGGCGTCCGGGCCGGGAGGTGCATCGATGAGCCGCGCGCCGTCCAGGGCCGTACTCTGGCTCCTGCTGCTGACCCTCGGCGGTGGACTGGGCTGGGCCGTGCTGTCCCTGCCGCCGGTGGCGCAGGGGCTCGGGGAGCAGGTGCGCCAGCATCTGCAGGTCAGCGGCGTGGAGAGTCCGGTGACCGCCGTGCTGCTGAACTTCCGCGGCTACGACACCCTGCTGGAGATCGCCGTGCTGGCGCTGGCCACCGTTGCGATCTGGTCGGTGGCGACCATGCCACGGCGGCGCCGCGGGTTGGCCGGGCCCGTGCTCGTGTTCTTCGTCCAGGTGCTGGTTCCCTTCATGGTGCTGCTCGCCGGTTACCTCCTGTGGTCGGGATCACACGCCGAAGGCGGGGCGTTCCAGGCAGGCGTGGTGCTGGCTGCGGCCGCGTTGCTCGTGATTCTGGCTGGGGCGCCCCTGCCGGCGGGCGCCGGCGGCTGGCCGCTGCGTGTCGGTCTGATGCTGGGTCTGCTGGTGTTCCTGGGGGTGGGGGTGCTGGTGACGACTACCGGGCGGAACTTTCTCGAGCTCCCGCCGGCCTGGGCCGGCGGGCTGATCCTGATGATCGAAGCCGCGGCTGCCATTTCGATCGGCGCCAGCCTGGCATTGGCGTTTCGCGGGGGGAGGCCACGGAACGCGAGGGCAGGCTCGTGACCGTGGCGTTCCTCTACGCGCTGTCGGGGGTGGCCCTGTTCGTGCTCGCATTTCACGCGCTGGTGTCTCGTCGGCATCTGCTGCACAAGATCATGTCCGTGAACGTCATGGGCAGCGGGGTGTTCCTCATCATCGGCGCGCTGGCGCGGCGCACGCCCACCGCAGATCCGGATCCGGTTCCTCTGGCACTGGTGATCACAGGCATCGTCGTGGCGGTGGCGGCCACTGCGCTCGGCATCGTGATCATGCTGCGCGTGCAGGCGGCCACCGGCCGGCCGGAGCTGCCCCCCGCGGACCGGAATTAACCGTGCCGCAGCCGGGGGCGGCGCTGCTGGTGGTCGCCGTGCTGCTGCCCGTGTCCGCGTCGGCCCTCTGTTTCCTGGCTCCGCGCCTGGCGCGCGCCATCGCGGTGGTGGTGGCCCTGGTGCTGGCGTTGACGGTGGTGCTTCTGGCCGTGCAGCTGGTGACCCATGGGCCCCTGGAATACCGCGTCGGCGGGTGGGGCGCGCCGCTGGGTATCGACCTGCGCGCCGACGGGCTGACGGTCTTCATGCTCCTGGCGGCGGCGCTGACTGGCCTGCCCGTCACCGTCTACGGGCTCTCCTACTTCCCCGCCAGCGGAGCCGCCGGCGGATTCTGGCCCCTGTGGATGCTGCTGTGGGGAGCGCTCAATGCGTTGTTCGTGGCGGGCGACGCGTTCAACCTGTACGTCACTCTGGAGTTGATGGGGTTGTCTGCCGTGGGGCTGGTGGCGCTGGCCGGCAGCTCCGATGCCCTGGGCGGCGCCATGCGCTACCTGCTCATGACCCTGACGGCATCCCTGATCTACCTGCTCGGGGTGGGACTCCTCTACCATCGGAGCGGCACTCTGGATCTGGCCCTGCTGGGTACCTCCCTGGAAGGCGGCGCCACCACCTGGGTGGCGCTCGGGCTGATGTCGGCGGCACTGCTCGTTAAGAGTGCCCTGTTTCCGCTGCACTTCTGGCTGCCCCCGGCCCACAGCAGCGCACCGGCTCCGGTCAGCGCCGTGCTTTCCGGGCTCGTGGTCAAAGCCACCATCTATCTGCTCCTGCGCCTGTGGCTGGACGTGATGCCACCGGGCAAGGCGGGGCTGGGGGCGGCCTTGGGGGGGCTGGGCGCCGCGGCCATCGTCTGGGGCTCGGTGCAGGCGCTTCGCCAGTCCGAGCTCAAGCTGTTGGTGGCGTACTCCACCGTGGCTCAGTTGGGATACCTGTTCCTGCCGTTCGCCATCGATCCCGCCCACGCCGGCGTGGCGTGGCGGGGCGCGGCCTACTTCGTGCTTTGCCACGCGCTGGCGAAGACGGCCATGTTCATGACCGTGGGGAATCTCCAGAAGCTGGGCGCGGGCGCGCATCTGGGCGAGCTTCAGCATGTCGCACGGCAGTTTCCCGTGAGCCTGGCGGCGTTCGGCATCGCCGGGGTCACCATCATCGGACTCCCGCCCAGCGGGGGCTTCCTGGCCAAGTGGCTGCTGCTGCAGGCGAGCTTCGGCGCCGGCCAGTGGTGGTTCGCGGTAGTGGTTCTGGCGGGCGGGCTGCTGTCGGCGGCCTACGTGTTCCGCGTGGTGGGCCTCGCGTTCGTCGAGGAAGGGACGCGCGCGCGCGGCGACGTGGCCCCCAAGGGGCGGACGTCTGCAGCCGAATGGATCACCCTGGCGGTGGCGCTCGCCACCGTGGTGCTCGGCTTCACGGCGCCCCTCATGCTGGGAGTGCTCGACGTCGGCGAACCATTCGGCCAGCCTTCCGGCGAGCCGCTGTCGGAGCCGGGAGGAGCGCCGTGAGCTGGAACGCGGCGCTGCCGCTGCTGGTGCTGTTGAGCTCGCTGGCGCCCGGCGTGTTCATCTTCGCGATTCCCGATAGCTTTCGCCGCTGGCGCACGTTGCTGAACCTGGCGGGTGCCGTGCTCAAGGTTGTACTGGTGGGGGTGATGGCGCTGGGGGTCGCTGGGGGGCAGGCGTTCGAGCTGCGGTTCCCTTTGCTGCCGGGGCTCGATCTGGCGCTGGTGGCGGATCCCCTGGCGATGCTGCTCGTGGTGCTCTCCTCCGTGCTCTGGCTGGTCACCACCGTGTACGCGGTCGGCTATCTGGAGCGTTCACCGCACCGGCGGCGCTTCTTCGGTTTCTTCAGCATCTGCGTCACCGCGACGGTGGGCGTGGCCATGGCGGGCAACTTGTTGACCTTCCTGCTGTTCTACGAGTTGCTCACCCTCAGCACCTATCCGCTGGTGGTGCATCGGGGTACGGAGGTGGCGCGTCGCGCCGGCCGCGTGTACCTGATCTACACGTTGACGGGTGGGACCGTGCTGTTCGGCGGTATCGTCTGGCTCTACGTTCTGGCGGGCACGGTGGAGTTCGCGCCCCGGGGGTTTGTCTCCGCGTTGCCGGCGAGCGAGCACGGCAGCCTGGCGCTGATCTTCCTGATTCTGGTGGCCGGCGTTGGCGTCAAGGCGGCTCTGGTGCCGCTGCATGGCTGGTTGCCTCAGGCCATGGTGGCGCCGGCACCGGTGAGCGCGCTGCTGCACGCGGTGGCCGTGGTGAAGGCGGGGGTGTTCGGCATCGTCAGAATCGTCCAGAACGTGTACGGGGTGGAGTTCAGCCTGGCCCTGGGACTGAGCCCGCCGCTGGCAGTCGTCGCCGCGGTCACCATCATTTACGGCTCCCTGCGGGCGCTGCATCAGGACGACCTGAAGCGGCGGCTGGCCTTCTCCACGGTGAGCCAGGTCTCGTACATCGCCCTGGGCACGGCGGTGGTGGGTCCGCTGGCCACGGTGGGGGGGCTGGTGCACCTTGTCCACCAGGGTCTCATGAAGATCACCCTGTTTCTATGCGCCGGTAATCTGGCCGAAACGCTCGGCATCCACAGGATCAGCGAGATGAACGGCGTCGCCCGGCGAATGCCTTGGACCATGGCAGCCTTCGCGGTGGCGGCCCTGGGCATGATCGGCCTGCCACCCCTGGTGGGGTTCATCAGCAAGTGGTATCTCGGCCTGGGCGCCGTGGAGGCCGGCGAAAACTGGGTGCTGGCCGTGCTGGTGGTCAGCGGGTTGCTGAACGGCGCGTACTTCCTGCCCATCCTCTACGCCGCCTGGTTCCGCGAGCCGCCGTCGCGCTGGCCCCATGACCTGGGAAGTCCGGGGCGTCTGGAAACCTCCTTGTGGCTTCTCGCGCCGCCGCTGACCACCGCCTTTCTGACCCTGTTCCTGGGCCTGCTGGCGTCGGCCCCGTTCAGCCCGCTGCGCTGGGTTCAGTTCGTGGGCGGCCTGGTGTACGAGCCGTGACTCCGCTGGCGGAATTGCTGGTACTGCTCGTCAGCCCGGCGGTGCCACTGCTGCTGGCGATGGCGCTGATGATCCGCCCCGCGGCGCCGGCCTTGCAGCGGGCAGCGCCCTGGGCCGCCCTGCCGGGCCTCGCTACAGGACTGCTCATGTCGCCGGGCATCGCGGCCACCGTGCCGTGGGTTCTGCAGGGTAGCGAGTTCGGGCTGGATCATATCGGGCGCACCTTTCTGGTGTTCAGCGCGGCCATCTGGCTGGCGGCCGGAATAGCCGCGCGCAGTTGGATCGTGGAGCGTCCCGGACGCTTCTCGAGCTACTTCCTGTTGGTGATGAGTGGCAGTCTCGGGCTGATCATCGCCCGGGACATGCTCGGCTTCTACCTATTCTTCACCGTCATGAGCTTCGCCTCGTACGGGCTGGTGGTGCACCACCGCAACCAGCGGGCGCGCTACGCCGGGCGCGTCTACATGACCTTCGTGCTGGCCGCGGACATGATGATCTTCGCGGCCCTGGTGCTGATCGCCCGGGAGACCGGTGGAGAGCTGCTGTTCGAGACGGCAAGGGGCATGCTGCCGAGCGCGCCGGACCGGGACGTGGCCCTGACGCTGCTGGTGGTGGGATTCGGCGTCAAGGTCGGGCTGCTCGGCATCCACGTGACCCTGCCGCTGATCTACGGCGCGGCCCCGACACCTGCGGGCGTGGTGCTGGCGGGCGTGCTCACCGGTGCCGGTCTGCTCGGATGGCTGCGCTTGCTGCCACTGGAAGCCGACGTCATGCCGGGTTGGGGACGGCTGCTGATGGCGGCCGGCGCAGGTGCCGCGTTCTACGGCGCCTTGGTGGGGCTCACCCAGCGCGAGCCGCGAGTGGTGCTCGCCTACTCCAGCATCAGCCAGATGGGCATCATGACCGTAGGGGTCGGCGGCGCCGTCGGCGCGCCGGGTGCCGGCGGAGCTCTGCTGTCCGCCGTCTCGCTGTACGCGCTGCATCACGGTTTCGCCAAGGCGGCGCTGTTCCTCGGCGCCGGCGTGGCCGAACGTGTCTCGCGGCGCCATCGGTCGCTCGTGGGTGTGGGGCTGGTGGTGGCGGCGCTGGCGCTCACCGGCGCCCCCCTGACCACCGGGATGCTCGCCAAGGAGACCCTGAAAGAGGCGCTCGTGGCGGCGCCTCTTCCGTGGAGCCCGGCGCTGAAGCTCGCATTGCCGTGGATGTCCTTCGCCACCACCCTGGTGCTGGCGCGCTTTCTGTGGGTGGCATGGCCGCGCACTGCTGGCGGCGGCCGGCTGGGCGCCGGCGCCGTGGTGGCCTGGGCGGGCTTGCTGGTGCTGACGGTGACCGGGGCCTGGCTCTGGCCCATGGACGCCGCCCCGGAGCTCTGGCGCGCCGCCGTGGTGTGGGAAACGAGCTGGCCGGTGCTACTCGGCGTCGTGGTCTCGGCCGCCGCCGTCGTGGCTGCGCGGTCGTGGCGGGGCGGGGAAATCACCGCGTGGCGAGCCGTCCCGCCAGGGGACGTGCTGGTGGTGATGACGGCGGCAGCCACGGCGCTGGTGCGGGGGTGGCTGGCCGTCACTCGCCGTGGGTTGCCGGCGGCGGGGCGGGGCGCCCGGCGGGGGCTGCGGTTGCTGCTGCGTCCGCCCTGGTCTCGCGCTGCGGCTGCTGCGGAGAACTGGCTCGGTGACTGGCCGGTGGCGTCCACCCTGCTGCTGGGTGTGATCGTGACCTTCTGGCTGCTGTTGCTGTGGTGATCAGCCGGCTTCCCCGGGCCAGGCTCCCTCGGCCACCAGTTCCTGCAGTCGCTCGATGCCGTAGCCGAGCCGCCCTTCCAGAACGTCGCGCCCATGGGCGTTGTACGCCGGCGGCGGGGTCAGCGGAGGCGGCTCGGCGATACCCTGGGCCACGAAGGTGCGAACCCCTCGCAGGCCGTCCGCCTGCATGAGCACCCGCTGTGCCTCGGATTGCTCGAACACCTGTCGCATGTCGTTGACGAAGCCGAAGGGCACGCCGGCGACGCCCAGGCGGCCGGCGGCTTCGCCGCTGTCGAGGTGACGGAATCGCTCGCCCAGCACCCGGTGCAGGGCCGCGCGGTGACCGACCCGCGCGGCATTGTCGACGAACCGGGAGTCGTCGCAGAGCTCGGGCAGTCCCAGGGCTTCCGCGAGCCGCCGCCACTGGCGCTCCGTGCCCACCGCGAGCACCAGCTCCCGATCATCGCGCAGGGTGTAGACGGCCCCATAGGGCACGATGTTGGGGTGCTCGGAGCCCATACGCTGTGGGACCACCCCCGCCACAAGGAAGTTGCTTGCCTGGTTGGCCAGAGAGGCGAGGGCCGCCTCCAGCAGGGAGACGTGCAGTCGCCGCCCCCGGCCGTCCCGGCCTCGCTCCAGCAAGGCCAGCAGGATGGCCTCCTTGAGCTGGTGGGCAGCCAGCAGATCCACCAGCGCCACGGGCATCTTCAGGGGGGCGCCGTCGGCCTCGCCGTTCAGATAGGTGAATCCGCTCTCGGCCTGGATGATGGCATCGAACCCCGGGCGGGGATCGTCCCGGCCGTATGCGGAGATCTGCGCGTGGATGAGCGCGGGATTCAGGGCCTGCAGCGTGTCCGGGTCGAGGCCCAGCTTGGCATCGTCCCCGGGCTTGTAGCTCGCGATGACGATGTCGCTCTGTCGCGCCAGGTCGCGGACCACCTGGCATCCCGCAGGCCGGCTGACGTCCAGGGCGATGGACTGCTTCCCCCAGTTGGCGCAGGAAAAGTAGGCGGACACGGAGGTGCCGGCGTCCTCGCCCGCGATCCGCCAGCTTCGAGTGGGATCGCCGGCGGTGACGGGGTTCTCCACTTTCACCACCTCGGCGCCGAGCTCCGCGAGAAACTGAGCGGTGATGGGGCCAGCGAGGATGCTCGCGAGCTCCAGAACCTTGATGCCGTGGAGGGGCGGTGGGGTGCCTGGTTCGTTCATGGGTGCTCCTGTGGCTGGGGCGGCAGTTTAGCCAAGCCGCCGGCTTCCGCGCCATGAAGCTGCGGCGCGTTACGGGCATAATGCGCGGCTTTGCCGGCCTTTACCGGCGTCGTAGCAAACCGGGGGAAAAGGGGGTATGAACAAGCGCTGGGCGGCATGGCTGGTGGCGGCGGCGTGCGCTGCGCAGGCTCACGCGGGGCAGGGCACGGGGTCGGACGCCTCGGCGGAGGATTGGGTATCGCTCGTACCGGCGGCCGCGGGCGTCTCCCCGGTGGACGTGCTCCATCCCGAAGACCTCATGGCGGTGGGTTACACCACGCTGCCCGAGATTCTCGCCGAGCTGGTGCCGGGTTTCGTGTTTCCCAGGCCGGCGCTGGCGGGGGGCACAGACCACGCGCGGCCCGCCTCGTTTCGCGGACTGGCGCCGGACCAGATGCTCGTGCTGCTGAATGGCAAGCGCCGTCACTCCGGCGCCTGGCTTCACCGCGGCGACACCTTCGGCCGCGGGTCGGCGAGCGTGGACCTCAGCGTCATTCCTCTCGACTCGGTGAAGCGCGTCGAGATCATGCGGGACGGAGCCACGGCCCGTTACGGCTCCGGCGCCATTGCCGGCGTCGTCAACGTGGTGTTGAAGGACCAGACCGAGGGCGGCTCCTTGTCCGCCACCTTCGGTCAGTACCGCAGCCACTTTGACGGGGTACCGGACCTTTCGGAGTTCGCGCCCGTGTCCCCGACGGATTTCTACCTGTTCGAGCGCGGTGACGTGAACACCGACGATGGCGACGGCGATACACTGACCCTGTCGGGGCACGGCGGCTTCACCCTGTTCGACGCCGGTTACCTCGACCTCGGCTTCACCTATCGTGACCAGGAGCCCACGGATCGCTCCGGTTTCGACCCCCGGCGCATCTATCCCGACCTGGCGGGGGGAGCATGGGATCCCCGGGAGCAGTTCGTCGACCGGCGCACCCACCGCTTCGGCAATCCGGAGCAGGAGGATCTGAACCTTCTCGCCAACTTCGGCATGCCGGTAACCCGTTCCACCGATTTCTACGGCTTCATCGGCTACTCGGCGCGCAACGCCGAGAGCGCGGGGGAATTTCACCGGGCCCGGGACGCCGACAACCTGGAAGCCGTTCATCCCGACGGCTATCTGCCGCTCCTGCGATCCGACGCCGAAGACCGCTACTTCACCTTCGGCTTCCGCGGCGTCCGCTGGGGCTGGAGCTGGGATCTGGGTTATACCCAGGGCGAGAACGAGACGGACTGGGAGGTGGCGGACAGCCTGAACGCGTCGCTGGGCGCCATCAGTCCCACCACGTTCGAGGTGGGCAACTACGAGGGCCGTCAAGTGATCCTCGCGCTGGACCTGACCCGCAGCTTCGACCTGGGCCTGGCTGGGCCGGTGGGCGTTTCCTGGGGACTTGAAGCGCGTGACGAGGAGTACGAGAACGAGTTCGGCGATCGCGCGTCGTACCTCGCCGGAGGCGCGCGGGACGAAAGCGGCCAGCTCCGCCCGCCCGGATCCCAGGGGCTCTACGGGGTTCGGACCGTGGATGACTTCGACGACAACGTGGCGACCCTCGCCGCCTACGCTCAGGTGGAGGCGGTCATGAGCACGGCGGTCTCCACCCTGATCGCGGTGCGGGTGGAGCACCAGGACCGGGGCACCGATGTGGCCGCCAAATCCGGACTGCGCTGGCGGGTGAACGATCGATTGAGCGTCCACGGCACTCTCTCCCGGGATTTCCGCTCGCCCTCCGCTGCGCAGACCCACTTCCTGCGCACCGAGCTTCAGGCTGCCGGCGACGAGTATCGGGTTCGCGGCACCTACCCCGGCTATCACCCCGTGGCCCAGGCCCTGGGAGCCACGCAGCTCGACAGCGAGACCACCGTGAGCCTGGCCGCGGGGCTGAGCTACCAGGTGTCGGATGCCCTGGCCCTGGAGCTCGGGGCGTATCGTATCGACATCGACGACCGTATCGTGCTCTCCGACTACCTGTCCGGCGCTGCCGTGGAAGCGGCGCTGCAGGCCGGCGGCGGCTTGGCCGACGTGGCGGAGGCCCGGTACTTCTTCAACGGTCTCGACACCCGCACCCGGGGAGTCGACGCCGGCGCCAGCTATCGCTGGGACAGCCGCTGGGGCGCCGTGACCTTCGCAACCGGCCTGAACGTGAGCGACACGCAGGTGACCGGCAGCGCCGGTTTGCCGGCACCCCTGGCCGGCGCTCCGTCCCTGCAACGGCTGGCGCCGCGGCAGCAGGCCCAGCTCGAGGCCTGGACCCCCGACAGCAAGCTGCACCTCTCCGCCGCCTGGCAGGGGCAGCGGCTGGGCCTGCAGGCGCGGCTGGTGCGGTACGGTGAGGTGACGGATTTCGGCGACACGGCGGCGGAGGATCTGAAGTTGGACCCGCGATGGGTGCTGAACGTGGATTCCCGCTACCGTCTCACCCCGCAGACGTTCCTGGGCATCGGCGTGCACAACATGCTGGACGCCTACTCGCCGGGCCGGCCGCGGGGAGCAGAGGATCCGCTGGAGAACCGCTTCCTGCCGTACTCGAATTACGCGCCGTTCGGCTTCAACGGTCGTTTCGTCTATCTGCGCCTGGGACTCCAGGTCGGGGGCTGACGGGTGCCGGAGTCGGCGGAGAAGCTGCTGCGGGAGGTCTACGGCTACGAGGGCTTCCGCGGTGCCCAGTCCGCGGTGATCGACGCCGTGTGCGAGGGCCGGGACTGCCTGGTGCTCATGCCCACCGGCGGCGGCAAGTCGTTGTGCTACCAGATCCCGGCGCTGCTGCGCGAGGGCCTAGGCATCGTGGTGTCGCCGCTCATCGCGCTGATGCAGGATCAGGTGGACGCCCTGCGTCAGCTCGGCGTGGCGGCTGCCTTTCTCAACTCCAGCCAGACGCCAGCCGAGCGGGCCGAGGTGCGCGCGCAGATCGATGCCGGCGTACTGCAGCTGCTCTACGTGGCGCCGGAGCGCATTCTCCAGGAGGAGATGCTGGCCTTCCTGGCGGGGCGGCCGGTCTCCGTAATCGCCATCGACGAGGCCCACTGCGTCTCCGCCTGGGGGCACGACTTCCGGCAGGACTACCTGGCGCTGCACCGGCTGCGGGAGGCGTTTCCCGGAGTTCCGCGGATGGCGCTCACCGCAACCGCGGATGCCCGGACCCGGGACGACATCGTCGCGCGGCTGGCGCTCGATGATCCGCAGCGATTCGTGGAGAGCTTCGATCGGCCCAACATCCGCTACCGGGTGGAGGTCAAGCGGGATGCGAAGGCCCAGCTACTGGAGTTTCTCCAGGGGCAGCGTGGCCGTTCCGGCATCGTCTACTGCCTGTCCCGCCGCAGCGTGGACGAGCTGGCCGGTTGGCTCGTCCAGCGCGGCTTCACCGCGCTGCCGTACCACGCGGGACTGCCGGCGGAGGTGCGGGTCGATCATCAGGGGCGCTTTCTGCGGGAGGAGGCGGTGGTGATGGTGGCCACCATCGCCTTCGGCATGGGGATCGACAAGCCCGACGTGCGCTTCGTGGCCCACATGGACCTGCCGAAGAGCATGGAGGCCTACTACCAGGAGACCGGCCGGGCAGGCCGGGACGGTGATCCCGCCGAGGCGTGGATGGTGTACGGTCTGCAGGACGTTGTGCGGCTCTCGCAAATGGTGGACCAGTCTCAGGCGGACGAGCGCCACAAGCGGGTGGAGCGGGAAAAGCTGCAGGCGCTGCTCGCCTGGTGCGAGGTGACCCGCTGCCGGCGTGCGGCGCTCCTCGGTTACTTCGGCGAGCGCCACGCCGGTGAGTGCGGCAACTGCGATGTGTGTCTGAACCCGCCGCACACCTGGGACGGCACGGAAGCGGCCCGCAAGCTCCTCTCCTGCGTCTACCGCACGGGGCAGCGATTCGGCGTCGGCCACGTCATCGACGTGCTGCGCGGCGCCGAGTCGGAAAAGGTGCGGCAGTGGCGCCACCAGGGGGTGAGCACCTTCGGCGTTGGCGCCGAGCTGAGTGTCGCCCAGTGGCGATCCGTGGCCCGCCAGCTCGTGGTGCAGGGTTATCTGGTGGCGGACCCGGAACGCTACGGGGCGTTGAGGTTGACCGGCGAGAGCCGTGCCCTGCTGCGCGGCGAGGTGACCCTGCGGCTGCGGGAAGAAGCGAAGCGGCAACGCCGCCGCGCCGCCGCCGGGGCGGCCGATGCCACCACGGACGTGGGGGCCTCCGCCGGCGACGCAGCGCTGTGGGAGGCGCTGCGTGCGCGGCGCAAGGCCCTGGCGGAGGAACAGGGCGTTCCGCCCTTCGTGATCTTCCACGACGCGACGCTCAAGGACATGGTGCGGCTGCGTCCGCAGTCGGCGGCGGAACTCATGGCGGTTTCCGGGGTGGGGGCGGCCAAGCTGGAGCGCTACGGGGTCGCCTTCCTGGAGGTGCTGCGGGACCACCAGGAGGATCGCGCCGCGCCGCCGGAGG